>NZ_APMP01000004.1 GCF_000372645.1 Caulobacter vibrioides OR37
GTACAGTCTTCCCTGGAGCCGTTGCTGCGCGACCAGATCATCGTCTCGACCTTGTCCATCTCGATCAGGATGGCGTCGATCGGGCGGCCGAACGAGGGATCGTCCAGGCGGACCGAGCGATAGACCTTGCCTTCCTTGCTGGTCTTGAGCCAGGCCGCGCCCAGATTGGCCTTGCCGCAGGTGATGCGGTAGTCCGGGTGATTGTCGCTGGCCTTGTCGGCGACCGGGCGGATTTGGACCTTCTTGAGCTTGAGGGCCAGGGTGTCGATGTCGCCCGTGAACGAGCCGTCAGCATTGGCGGTGAAGATGCCGATGGTGGACATGGTGGTCTCTCCGATCTTGTCCGGGCCGCGCCGATCGCGGCCTCGATGGCGATCGCTGGACCGGGGTCGAAGTCCGCCCCGCAGGGCGCGCCCTGCCCGTTCATGGCAGGTTTGTGGGCGCGCTCCCGGAGCCTCGGCGGAGGACCAAAGGCGTCGAAGTTTCTTGCCTCGCGAGGAATGGGGCGCGCGGCCCCAGGGGAAGAAAAGCCAGAGCCAAGGTTGCGGGGACGGACCGATCCCCGGTCAGATCAGGCCAGAAGAGAACGCGCTCGACGCGCCCGGCGAAGATCTTTTGGAGAGACCTTCATGTCCGCCGACGGCGTGTTCACCGTCCGATCTGAAGGCTTGGTGACGGGCGGCTTCGACACCCTAGGCCTCAACAAGAAGGTCCCGATCCGCCCGGTCGTCGACTAGGCGAGCGACAGCCCCCCGGACTTCCACACACGTGCGGCGGGGCCGACCCGGGCGCGGCCTGGCTCAAGCCCAGCGAGGAAGGCCCGGTCTACCGCTCGGTCGATCCGGACAATCCTTCGTTCGGCCGCGTGGTCGACGTGACCCTAGTCGAGATGGACAAGGTCGAGACGATGATCTGGTCGCCGAGCAATGGCTCCAGGGAAGACTAAGGCGGCCGGCCCTGCCCCGCGGATTCGGCGGGGCGGGCGCGGCGGGCCATTAACTTGACGACGAGGTTACCGGACGGCCTGGCAGGCGCCTGGAGCGAACGGGCGACGCAGGTTAGACGGCCAGCATGACCATGCTCGCCATCTTGTCCGCCGGGATCATCGCCTGCACCGCGCCCAATGTGCATGACGGCGACACCCTGCGCTGTGGCAAGACCTCCATCCGACTGTTCGGTGTCGACGCCCCGGAGGTCCGGCGCGGCAAGACGCCGGCGGAACCGCTGGCCTACGACGCGCGGGACCTCCTCGTCAGCCTCACGCGCGAACGCGTGGGGTGTCGCGTGGTCGACCAGGACCGCTATGGCCGACAGGTGGCGCGCTGCTGGTCGAGCGCCTCGCCCGATCTCAACGCCGCCATGATCCGGTCGGGCCTGGCCACAGAGTGGCGCGCCTACAGCAAGGGCGCCTATACGGAGGCCCAGGCCGAAGCCAAGGCGGCCGGGCGCGGCGCCTGGGCGCCGGGCGCCGCGCCACGCAAGGCGCGCTAGACCTTGGCGTCCGCGATGCTCTTGAGGTCTTCGAACGACTCCGCGATCTCGCCGAGGGCCAGGGCCTCGGCCCGCGTCCAGACCCGCGTCTCGCGCTCCTTGCTGACCTTGATCTGGATGCCGCGATAACGGATCCCGCGTGCTGGCGAGGTGCAGCAGGTCGGCAGCGCCATCCCAACCCAGTCGTCTCGCTGGAAGGAGATCAGTCCGGGCCGATCCCCATCGTCGCCCGTCTTGTCGAACTCGGCCTGCATGGCCGCCAGGAGCGCGTCGATCTCGGCTTGGGTGATCATCGGGCCGGGATAGGACGATTCCAACCAGGGGGCGCCGAGCGATCCGGCCCGCGCCAACGACATCCACAGCTTTGTCTTTTCAGTCTCCTGGCCAGCGTGGCTGCGGCGTCATCGTCGCTGACAGGATGCTCCCCGCGAACCGGGCCGTCGCAGAGATGGACCCTCGCCCCCCTCCTCCGCCCCTGATCCATTGTCCCGTTGGAACCAGAGCGGCCGATCCCGAAGGATCGGCCGCCCCCGTCCATACAGGATGATGGGCGGCCTTTCGGCCGCCCATCCCCTACTCCGCCGCCGTCAGCAGGGCCTCCACCCTGGCCTCGTCGTCGTCGGGCAGGACCACCGCGTCCGACAACACCGCGTCAAGATCGCAGAGCGGCGGCTCGCCCTCGCCATGCGGCTCAGACCCGGTCGAAGGCGCGGCGGTGTCCTCCTCGCCGGTCATGGTCGCCTCGGCTTGCGAAGGCGGCTCGACCTCTCCGCCGGGTTCGGCGCCGACCTCGGCAGGCTGTGCGCTGGTCGTGCGCAGCAGGACCGGCAGCCAGCCTGCTTCGACCAGCAGCGGTTCGGCCGTCTCGACCATGGCGGGCTTCTTCATGCCGGAGAGGCGCTCGGCCGCCTCGCCCGACACGCCGTCCGCGACGGCGGCGGTGATCTGGGCCTTGGTCACCCGGTCGAGATAGCGGACGGCGGTCGGCTTCCAGTACGCGCGCATGTCGAGATCGAGCGCCGTGGCCAGGGTTTCGACATGGCCCAGGACGGTCCGGTCCTTGCGCTCCCACGACCGCACGCCATCCACCGTCAGGCTCACGCAGTGGGCCAGAAGGCCCGCGCGACTGTCGCCGTCGAGGCCGACGATGAACGTCCAGATGTCCTCGGGCGCGCGCGGGACCTGCCGCGCCCAAAGCTGGTGGCGCTCGGCGATGGCCAGTCCCGCCGGGCTGTCCTCGATCCCCTCGCCGAAGTCGTTGAGGTTGCGCGAGCCCCACCGAATGTCGAGGCAGGTCGCCGGGGCGCCCAGGGCGAACACCCGGCTGACCAGCGCGTGGACCATCGCCAGCTGCGCCAGATCGGGGCTCTGGGCCAAGGCGTCGCGCAGGGCGGCGGTGCGATGGGCGGTCAGTTCGGCGATCACCCGTTCGGGCAGGGGCGCGGCCGGGTCCCCGGCGGGCTCCTCGGCCTCGGCCTCGACCTCGCCGTCGCCTTCCTGGTCCTGGTCCTGGTCGTCGTCCAGGAAGCGATCCTGCTCGGGGGTAAGATGGGCGGCCTCTTCGTCCGCGTCCTCCTCGGCCGTCTCTTCCTCAGGCGCGGGCTCGTCTTCGGGGCGCACGAAGCCTCGGTCGATCCGCGCCTCGCCGGACGGCGTCAGCACCACCATCACCCCGGCCCGCGCCTTCTCTTCGGGCGTATGGCCGTAGACGTCGGTGAAGCTTTCCAGGGCGTCGGCGATCGCCTCGAAGCGGGCGACGACTTCCGGCGGCAGGGGTTCGACATCGGCCCATTCGTCGGTCAGCGCCGCTTCTTCGGCCTGCAGTGCGGCCATGGTCGCGCTGTCCTTGCCGACGATGGTCAGCAGGTGCTCCCAGATGCGCCCGAACCCGTGGCCGTGCGGGACTTCCAGATGAGCGCTGGCCCACTTCCAGCCCTCGCGGTCGCGGATGTCCTGCGCCAGGGCCGCGAGCTTTTCAGCGACCAGCCGATCGAGGAGAACGACGTCCTCGATCCATCCGGCGTTGTTCTCGGTGAAGAGGTCGCGCAGCACCGGCCCGCCCGCCGCGACATAGGCGTCCAGCCCCAGGAACACCACGCGCCGGTCGTCGGCCGAAACCTTCATTTCGGTCATGCTGCGACGGATCGCGTAGGGCTGAAGGCCGTGCGGCGACATTTGCTTGTAGACCTGAAGCTGACGCTCGGTGTCCGGGTTCACCGCGAAGGCCGTCACCTGCTCCAGCGTCAGGACTTCCTCGCGGTAGAGGTCCAGCAGTTCGGGCGCGACCGCGCCCAGGCGAAGGCGCTGACGCACGATGTCGGGCTTGATGCCGTAGCGCGCGGCGATCTCCTCGGCGCTGTAACCCTTGCGGTCGGCCTGATCCTTGAATGCTTCGTACTGGTCGGCCGGGTGCAGCATCTCGCGGCTGAAGTTCTCATCCAGCGACACCTCGGCCGGGTCGTTGGTCGTATCGACCACGCACCGCACCGGCGCGCCCTTGGCCACGGCCTTGCGCTGGGCCAGCAGGCGCAGGGCCTGACGGCGGCTCTCCCCGGCGCTGACGAGATAGTAGCCGGTTTCGCGGCCGTCCTTGATCTCGGGCTCGACCACCAGGGGCTGGAGAACGCCCTTGTAGGAGATCGAGGCGGCGCGGGACTCGATGGCGGTCGGGGTGTGACTGACCTTGCGGACGTTCTTGGGCGAGGCCTTCAGGCGATTGAGCGGGATATCCCGCACCTCGCCGAACTGGACGACGAGACCGCCGATCTTGGGCGCCGGGGTCGGCTCTTGCGGGGCCGCTGGGCTGTGAGGGGTAGTCATGATCTGCCTCCTTGGGACAGGGGTGCAGGCGCAAAGCGCGCCTGAAACCCTGCCCACCGGCGAGGTCGGGGGTGAAGCGGAGGGGCGCCTTCGCGGGGACCCGGCTGCAGGTCGTCGCTGCCAGCGAGGCGATCCTTGCCATCGCGACCGAAGCTGGGCGGAAGGCGATCCGAAGCGCGCTGGGGGCGGAGCCCTAAGCCCACGGGCGCGGAGCGCCCGAAAAAACCCTTCCGGTGGGTCCGGCCGGGCTCGGTCAAGGCGACGGTGCGGCTCGCGCAGGTGCACGATCATCCGTCGTCGCCCTAACACGCGCCTGTTCGACCGCGCTCTATCGCCAGCGTCAGTCTACCTTCATCGCTTACGCTGCCCTCGACCGACGAGCGACAGGCCTGCTATTGCCACGCTCAGATTGTGGAGAAGCGTCCGATGAAATGGATCACCGCGCGGCATCTGGAAACCTGGGCCGGGACCACGCAGGGACCGTCCAGCCTACCTGGCCTCGTCGGGGCGCTGATCCGCGCTACGGTGTCCGATATCAGCCACTACCGGTTCCCCGAAGGCGACAAGGGCCGGGTCCGTGGTTTCGACGGCGTGGTCGAGACAGCGGTGACCAGCCCGTTCGTGCCCGACGGGCGTTCGATCTGGGAATTCGGCGCCGAGAAGGCGATCTCAACCAAGGCCCGCAAGGATTTCGAGACACGCTCCAAGGAGATCGACGAGGACAAGCGCAAGACGATGACCTTCGTCTTCGTTACTCCGCAGACCTGGGACACCCCGACCGTAAAGCTGCACGATTTCGTCGACGCGCTGAAGGCCGAGTACGTGTGGAAGGACGTGCGGCTCATCGACGGCGTCCAGCTGGAAACCTGGCTCGAAGAGCGCCCGGCCGTGGCGTCGAAATGGGCGCGCCAGGTCATCGGCAACTACCCCAAGGACGGGGCGCTGAGCACGGACGAATACTGGGAGTTCTATTCACGCCGGTTCGATCCCCCGCTGACCGAGGACGTGATCCTCGCCGGGCGTGAGCGCGCGGCCGAAACCCTGATCCAGGCGCTTCTGGGTGATCCTAGCCGCTACCCCCTGATCGCCGATTCCCCGAGCGAAGTGATCGCCTTCGCTGTCGCAGCCATCCGTCGCGCCCCCGACGACAAGCGCCAGCACCTGGAAGCGCGCACCTTGGTGCCGCGCACCGATGACGCCGCCCGCCAGCTCCTCGCCTACAAGGATCTCGTCTTCCTCCCGACGGAGGCGGCCATGCCCATGAGCGGCGCCCTGGCCAGCGCCGGTCCGACGGTGATCGCGCTGGGCCAGGACCAGCCCGGTCGTCGTGAAGCGGTCCTGCCCAGACCCACGGTCCAGGAGATGGCCACGGCCCTTAAGACAATGGGTTTCGAAGGCCAGCAAGGTCGAGACCTGGCACGCACGATCAGCCGCAGCGTGACGATCCTGGCGCGGCGCAAACCGGCGGAGAACATCGAGCCCCCGCGCTGGGCCCAGAAGGGGCGCGAGTTGTTGCCGGCCATGCTGGCCGGCAGCT
This sequence comes from Caulobacter vibrioides OR37, assembly GCF_000372645.1. Lineage (GTDB taxonomy): Bacteria > Pseudomonadota > Alphaproteobacteria > Caulobacterales > Caulobacteraceae > Caulobacter > Caulobacter vibrioides_E. The sequence goes on from NZ_APMP01000004.1 coordinate 5,849, forward strand.
GGAACACCGACCAGGAGTCGGACCGGGATCGGCTCGGCGACCTCAATGAGCCGGGAAGCTACATCGACCTGATGCGGACGCTGCAGCCGCTTCTGGCCGAACAGGACCCGTTCATTGAGCGCGAGCATCCAATCTGGCTGACGCGCGCGCCCGTCGATGCGTTCGTCCAGCTTGGAAAGTGGCTCACCCAGGACGATCTCGAACGGTTCGAGAAGGTCGCCACCGCGGTCTTCTCAGAGGTGGCCGCGCCGTCCGACGATGCCTTTGCGCCGGTCGAGGACAGCTACAGCCACAGTCGGTTTCTCCGTAAGGGGATGGCCCAGACTCTCCTGCAAATCGCCCTGCTCCACGAGGAAGCCCACCTCGACGTCCCGCACAAGACACCGCAGGCCTATGTCGACGATCTGATCTCCAACCTCCCCGGCCTGAAGGCTGACGCCAGCCTGATGGCCAGCTTGCGCGACGAGCTGATCGTCCTGGCGGAGGCCGCACCCGACCCTTTCCTGGAAGCCCTCGAGCATTTGCTCGAGGGGGAACAGCCTAAGGCCCTGGCCCTGTTTGCCGAAAGCGGAGACACCTTCGGCCGATCGGGCGCTTACACGAATGTCCTCTGGGCGCTGGAAGCCCTGGCCTGGTCGCCCGACCTGTTCGGGCGGGTGGCCTTGGCCCTGACGCGCCTGGCCGAGATCGATCCGGGCGGCCGCTACGCCAACAGGCCCAAGAGCACGTTGCGATCGATCTTCCTGCTCTGGAACCCCGGGACTAACGCATCCTGGGAAGACCGCCGCGATGTGCTCGAGGATTTGTTGGCGACCTCTCCGAACGTTGGATGGCAACTGCTCCTGGATATCCTGCCCGGCCGTCAGGACACCTCCCTCGCCACGGTCCGGCCCAGGCTGCGCGACGGGGGCGGTGATCGCGAGACCATGACGCACGGCCTGCTGGCGCAATGCACCCGGTATGTCACGGCCACGCTGATCGACCAGGCCGGCGCGAGCGCCGAACGCTGGGTCGCCCTGATCCGGCGACTGGTCGATTTGCCGCCGGACCATCGCGCGCTCGCCTTCGAGCGGCTGGATATGGTCCGCGCGGCGATGTCGACCGAGGACCGGACCGAGGTCTGGCACGCCCTGCGCAAGGAGCTGAAGCGCCACGAAGCGTTCGCATCCACCGCGTGGGCGATCCAGGCTGACGAATTGCGGGCCTACCAGGCCGTGACCAGCCGGTTCGGAACGGAAGACCTGGTGGTGACCACCCGCACGCTGTTCACCGACATGCCGATGGCGATGCGCGACTACGAGCAGGCGATGGCCGATCTCAAGGCGCAGCGGCAAAAGGCCTTGGCGGCCTTGTACGAGGCCCTAGGCCCAGCGGGTGTGCTCAGTGTCGTTCGCGGCGCTCCGGAGACGGGCTATGACGTCGCCATCGCCATTACCGACATTTTGAAAGATCCGCAGGATGTCTTCGCCCTCTTCCAGACAGCGCTGAAGGATCCCGGCCTGCTCACGTTCGCGCGGATGCTGAGCGGGGTGAGCTATCATCAGTTTCGGGACCAACCGCAAAGCCAGGCCGCCTGGAAGGAGGTCATCCTCCAGGTCCAGGGCAGTGGCGCCACGCCTGAGGCGGTCGCTGATCTTTGCCTACACTGGCCGGACACGCCGGAGACCTGGGCCTTCGTCGGCGAGCTGGGTGACGATGTCGCCATCGCCTATTGGCGCAACAAGCCCGGGATGCGTCTGGCCGCCGGCGACGTCCTGGAAGGCGCCCTTTTCTATCTGGTGGTCGGCCGGGCCAGCGCCGCTCTTCGCGCCGCCTATGATCAATGGGACGAGTTTCCGACGAGCGTGATCCTGCGGATGCTCGACGCTCTCGTCTCCGAGGTCAATGACGGGCGGGTCCAGGCCGACACTATGACGGCGTTCTACGTCGAAGGCGCCCTGGGGGCGCTGGACCCACGGCCCGACGCTTCGGTGGACGTGGTGGCCGCGCGCGAGTTCGCGCTGCTGCCCTTGATCGAGCACGGCGAGCGAAGCCTGACGATCTACCGCTACATGGCCGAGAGCCCAGAGTTCTTCTTCCAACTGATCAAGACGGTGTTCAGGGCCGAGGGAGAGGCCCCTTCCGAGAATGCGTCGGAAGCGGAAATCTCGTCGGCGACCCAGTCGTTCCGCCTGTTGATGAACTTCGACACCCTGCCCGGCGCAACGGACGAAGGAGTCGACAGCGACGTCCTTTCGGCCTGGGTCGACACCGTCCGCGCTCTGGGGCGCGAGAACGGCCGCGCGCCGATCACCGACCAATATGTCGGCCACGCCCTGGCCCACTCGACCCAGGTAGAGCCATTCTGGCCGGGACCGGTCGTCGCCGCCGAAATCGAGCGGGCGAAATCGGAGGACGTGGAGACCGGGGTTCGGATCGAGCGCTTCAACAAGCGCGGCGTCACCACACGCGGTATGGATGATGGCGGCCAGCAGGAGCGCGATCTGGCCGACCAGTATGCTGCCTGGGCGGCGGCGGCCAAGTCATGGCCTCGGACGCAAAGGCTGCTGAAAGCCATGGAGGCGACCTGGCGCCATGACGCCGAGCGAGAAGACCGAGAGGTGCGCCTGCGCAATGCGCGTGACGTCTAGTCCGCCCGGTCATTGCTCAGGCTGTCAGGCGTCGAAGCGCTCGGCGGCCAACACGGCCTTGGCCTCTTGCTCCGTGATCGCGATGCATTCAGCCGTCAACATGGCCAAGATCGCTTCCAGGCCAGAGTAGTCGTAGTCGGGATCGACCTGCTTCTGGGCCAGAAAGGCCTTCTGAAGTTCTTCCTTGCCCACGATCACGCCCTGGTAGCGCTCGCGCTTGTGGTCATAGCTTGTCCAGCGGATCGTCGGCGCGGGCCCCACATCGAGGTAGCACTCTATCGCGGCGGCCGTGCCGTTGATGTCGCCGACATGCTCGCCGGAAGGCCCCAGGGTCCGGAACGCCTTGAAGCGCTCGAGATCGGGCAGCTTGACGATGCGCATGTTCGGCGGCGCGTTCAGGCGCGACGATCGCTCCCAGTTGAACACGCCTTCGTTGTCGTTGTCGAAGACGACCACGATGTTGTTCTGGATCTTGATGCTGATCAGGCCACGGATGAAATTGTAGAGATTGCCGGTGCCGGAGAACGGGTAGCCCTCCTGCATGTCGACGAAATCGAAGAAGTCGGCCAAGTCCGGATAGAGCAGGTTCAGGCCGTGCCTGAGGATGTTCACGTCGGATGACCCCTCGGTCACCACCAGGAACCGGCGGCTTTGCTTCAAGGGGGCGTCAAACGACGCGCGCGGCGCCCAGCCCCCTTCGGCGACATCGGCGAACTGCCACGTCACGGGTAGTTGCTGAGCCGTCGGGTTGGCGGCTAGCAGCCGGATGATCGTGTAGGGCGTCAAGCCGTCGATATCGCTGTCTCGACGGCTTTGAGAGAACATCCGACCGGCGCCATCAGGCCCCGCGATCGGCAGGACATGGTCGAAAAAGAACTCGGTGAACTCTTCCGAACCCTTATCGGGCGCGAAGGCCGCCGTGCTGAAGTCCGCTGTCGAGAGCATCGCCGTCAGCTCGTCGAACGTGAAGTCGTGGCGACAGGACACCATTTCGCCCAGCGCCTCGAACTCGTCGCGACAGAAGGCGTCCGTATGGCCTAGGAGAAGCAGGCGTCGGGCCACGACGCTCAGCGGGGCCGAGTAGCCCTCCTGCATCTTCGTGATCAGCCGGTAGCTGAAGTCGTCCGAGGTCGTGACGAGCGGCAGGTGCGTGCGTTTCGGATCGTCCTCATCGGCCGCGTAGTAGTAGGGCACCTGGGTCAGGTCGCCTGGCCGGAACAGGGCGCTATGGTTTGTGAACCCCTCGTTCTTGCCCCAATCCAGGGTGATCCGGCCAAGGGTGAGGTGAATCATCGAGCCCATGGCGTCATGGAGCGGCGCCTGGGCGGAGGGTTCAAGTCGCCCGTGAGCGTATTGGCGACGGTCATCGACCCGGACTAGGCGGCGGCGTCCTCGCCCGCATCGTCCACCTCGGCCATCGCCCGGATCAGCCCCAGGATCTGACGGCGCGCAGGTCCGCGCAGGGTCGGCCATTGCTGGGCCAGTTCGAGGCCTTCCGACGACATCAGGAACGCCTGGACCACGCGCGAGGCCCGCTGCCCCTCTTCGTTCAGCGCGCTGTCGGGAGTCACCGGGTCAGGCAAGCCGTCGAAGAACCAGCTCACCGACGTCGTCAGCACGTGGGCCAGGGCGTGAAGCTTCGAGGCGCTGATCCGATTGGCGCCGCGCTCGTACTTCTGCAGCTGCTGGAAGGTCAGGCCGACGGCGTCGGCGACGGCGGACTGGCTGAGACCCATCGCCTTACGGCGCAGGCGCAGACGCGCGCCGACGTGCAGGTCGACATAGTGGGGCGATGGTTCGGATGTCACGGCGACGCTCCGTAGTGGAAATCTGCTCGAAGGACAAATTGGGTTGAGCGGTGTTCGCGCGGTCTGGCCAGCAGCCGGCGGTCGCGCGGGGCTCGATTTCAGCCCAGACGCGAAAGGCTGGCCCGATTAAGTTGCAGCTGAAGCCCGTCCCGAGGACGGCTCGAAGCCATCAGGACAACGATCCGCCCGGCGGGTCAGCTCGACTCGCCGCTGGGCGGATTGCCGATCAGCTGCTCGCACAGGCGCTCGGCCAGGGCCGCATCGCCCTCGGCGATCGCCTGGCCAAGCCCGCGATGCAGGGCGACGTCTTCGAGCTGGCTTTCGGGCGACTGCTTTTCCATCTGCCAGATCCAGAACCGGGTCGCCACGTTCTGCAGCGCGATCACGAACCGCGCCAGGGTCGGGTTCTGGGCGGCGACGGCGACGGCGCGGTGGAAGGCCAGGTCCATGGCCAGCATGGCGCGAAAGTCCCCCGCCGCGATCGCCGCCTCGGCGCCGTCGAACGCGTCGACGATGGCCAGGATGTCGGCGGGACGGCGATTGCGCGCCGCCAGGGCGGCCGTCCGGCCTTCCAGCATGCGCCGGACCTGGAAGGCGTGCTCGATCTCGGCGACGTCGAGCGGGGCGACGATGGTGCCGACGCGCGGCCGGCGCACGACCAGGCCCTCGATGGCGAGGCGGCCGAGCGCGTCGCGGATCCCCGCCACCCCGCCGGCATAGCGCGCGGCCAGGGCCTTCTCCTCCAGGACCTGCATGGGCGGCAGGTCACCCAGGATGATGTCCTGCAGGAGGAGGTCGTAGAGCCGGGTCTTCTGGAGACCGGGCGACCAGGCGCCGTGCGGCGCGACGCTATTGAGGGGCCCCTTCATGGGCGGGGCGCGATCGACGACTTCATGGCCAAGTTCCTAGGGACAAAACGCGGCGGCGTCATTTGTGATGGGCTCTAAAATGTAAGGTTTTCAATCGGCGACGAGCGCTTGGCCCGGCGCCACGCGACGCCCTAAGTCGCCGCCATGTCGTTGTCCCTCCCCTTCCCCGGTGCCGTCGCCGCCGCCTTCGACCAGGCCCTCCTGGCCGGCGCGGCCCTGGCCGGCGCCACCGCGCCCAATCCGCCCGTCGGGTGCGCCGCGCTGGCCGCCGATGGCGAGATCCTGGCGGTCGGGGCCCATCACGGCGCGGGCCTGGCCCACGCCGAGGCCGCCGTGCTGGACGTGTGCCGCCAGGCCGGCCGCCTGGACGCGATCGCGGCGCTGGTGGTCACGCTGGAGCCCTGCAACCACCAGGGCCGCACCCCGCCCTGCGTCGCGGCGATCCTGGCCAGCCCGGTTCGCGCGGTGTGGATCGGCGCGCGCGACCCCAACCCCGCTGTCGCCGGCGGCGGCGCCCAGGCGCTGGGCGATGCTGGCCTCATCATCGGCTTCGCAGCCGACCTTCCCCATCCCGACGCATCGGCCCTGGCCCGGCGCTGCGCCCGACTGATCGCCCCGTTTTCCCGCCGGGTGCGAACCGGACGCCCCTGGGTAACGGTCAAGCAGGCGCTGCGCGCCGACGGCGCGATGATCCCGCCGGCCGGGTCCAAGACCTTCACCAGCGAGGCCTCGCTGGATCTAGCGCACAGCCTGCGCCGCCGGGCCGACGCGATCGTCACGGGCTCGGGCACGATCCTGGCCGACAATCCCTGGTTCACCGTCCGGCGGGTGGCCGACCCCCGCACGACCCGGCGCCGCCTGGCCATTCTCGATCGGCGCGGCCGGGTGCCGGCGTCCTATCTCGTCCAGGCCCGCGAACGGGGCCTTGTCCCATCGGTCCACCCCGACTGGCCGGGCCTGCTGACCGAGCTGGCTGCAGACGGCGCGCTGGAGGTGCTGGTCGAGGCCGGCCCGACCCTGAGCGGCGCGGTGCTGGCCAGCGGCCTCTGGGACGAACACGTGCTGATCCGGGCCGCTGACCCGAGCGGCGGCGTGGATCGGGTCGAGACCCTGCTGGCCCAAGACCTGGAGATCGCCGCCTGATGTTTTCCGGAATCATCGAAACCGTCGGCGAGACCCGCTGGGTGCGGCCCGAGGCCGACGGCGCCTTGCGGATCGGCCTCGCCACCGGCTTTGCCGATCTCGACCTTGGCGAAAGCGTCGCGGTCAATGGCGTCTGCCTGACCGTGACCGACCGGGACGCCAGCGGTGAGGCGAGCTTCTTCCTGAGCGCCGAAACCCTTTCGCGCAGCACCTTCCCGCACCTGAGCGTCGGGGCCGCCGTCAATCTCGAGCGGGCCTTGCGGCTTTCGATGCGGCTGTCGGGCCATCTGGTGCAGGGCCATGTCGACGGCCTGGCGCGGATCGTGGCCATCACCGGCGGCGACGACGACCGGCGCATGCGCCTTGCCCTGCCCGGCGCGCTTTGGCCCTACTGCGTCGAGAAGGGCTCGATCGCGCTGAACGGCGTTAGCATGACCCTGACCGATGTCGCCGCGGCCGAGCCCGGCGCCCCCTTCACCGTCGGTGTGGCGCTCATTCCCCACACCTGGACCCACACCACCCTGCAGCACGCGCGCCTCGGCGATCTCGTCAATGTCGAAGTCGACGTGCTGGCCAAATATGCGGAGCGGCTATGTCACGCCTATCTGAAGCGCTCGAACGCCTGAAGGCGGGCGGCATGATCATCGTGGTCGACGACATCGACCGGGAGAACGAAGGCGACCTGGTCATGGCCGCCGAGCATGTCGACGCCGCCGCCATCGCCTTCATGGCCAAGGAAGGCAGCGGCCTCATCTGCCTGTCGCTGGAGGCCCAGGCCGTCGAGCGGCTGAACCTGGCGCCGATGGTCGCCGACAACCGCACCCGGCGCGGCACGGCCTTCACCGTGTCGATCGAGGCGGCGGTCGGCATCGACACCGGCATCTCGGCCCACGACCGGGCCATGACCATCGCGGCGGCCACGGCGCCGGACGCGACGGCCGCCGACCTGGTCTCGCCGGGACATGTCTTCCCGCTGCGCGCGGCCCCCGGCGGCGTCCTGGTCCGGCGCGGCCACACCGAGGCCTCGATCGACCTGGTGACGCTGGCCGGCCTGCGCCCGGCGGCGGTGATCTGCGAGATCATGAACCCCGACGGGGCGATGGCGCGAGGGCCCTCGCTCGACGCCTTCGCCGCCCGTCATGGCCTGCCGGTGGTCTCGATCGCCGAGCTGGTGGAACACCGGCGCGCGGTGACCGAGGTGGCGCGCGCCAACCTGCCCACCGAACACGGGACCTTCGAGGTCGTGGCGTTCCGCACGCAGGACGCCGAGCATCTGGCCCTGATCGCCGCCCCCCGTGATGGCGCCGCGCCGCTAGTGCGGGTCCATTCCGAGTGCCTGACCGGCGACGCCCTGGGCTCGCGGCGTTGCGATTGCGGCGAGCAGTTGCGGGCGTCGCTGGACCGGATCGGACAGGATGGCGGCGTGCTGGTCTATGTCGGCGGCCATGAAGGTCGCGGCCTGGGCCTGGCCAACAAGATCGCCGCCTACGCCCTGCAGGACCAGGGGCTGGACACGGTGTCGGCCAACCACGCCTTGGGCTTCGTGGACGACGCCCGCGACTATGGGGCCGCCGGCCAGATTCTGCAGGCCCTGGGCGTGGGGCGTGTCCGGCTGATGACCAACAACCCGCGCAAGGTCGAGGCGATGACCGCTGCTGGCCTGGAGGTCGTCGAGCGCGTGCCGGTCCTGGTCCGGCAGACCGACGACAACGCCGCCTATCTCACCACCAAGCGCGACCGCTTGGGCCACGACCTTGGCCACGCCGCCTGAAAGGCCCCCTATGTCAACCGACCTTCCCCGCATCGCCCTGGTCGTCAGCCGCTTCAATCGCGAGATCGTCGATGGCCTGATGGAGGGCGCCCGCGCGGTCCTCGACGCCGAGGGCGTCGTGCTGCCCCCCGAGGCCATCGTCGAAGCGCCTGGCGCCTATGAACTCCCGCTGATCGCCCAGACCCTGGCCCAAACCGGACGGTTCGACGGGGTGATCTGTCTGGGCTGCGTCATCAAGGGTGACACCGCCCACTTCGAATACATCAGCCAGGCCGTCGCCCATGGCCTGATGACGGCGGGGCTGAACGCCCAGCGCCCGATCACCTTCGGCGTCCTGACCACCTATGACGAGGAACAGGCCCAGGCGCGCAGCCGTGAGGATGAGGAGAACAAGGGCCGTGAAGCCGCCAAGGCCTGCCTGGACGCCTGTCGGGCCTTGAAGGCGATCACCCAGCAGGCCGCCTGATCTCCGCCTCGGACGCTGGCGCACGTCAGACAGCGCTCGATAAGACGCCCTTGACCACGCGCCGAAGGTCTGGCCGCCGCAGGGATGGTCCCTCGCCTGCCCTGCGGCCTTGATGGAGACGCTGACCCGGCGACACGAAAACGGCCGATCCCGAAGGATCGGCCGCACGGGCAATTGCGTCGCCGACACCAGCCCCCGCCGCCCGAGGGCGGCGGGGGCCTTCAGCGTCAGTATTCCTCGGCCAACATCAGGGTCAGGATGCGCTTGGTGACGGCGGGGTCGGCCGGGTCCGGCGATCCCTTGTCCAGGTCGAGGTCGTAGTAGTCGATCTTCCAGAGGAGCTTGGCGCTGGCGATCTCGAAGGCGCCGAAGTCGCGTTCGCCGTGCGGGTCGTTGTCTTCGGAGAAGTCCGAGAACGCGGTCACGGCCGCGAAGGCCTTGAGCCTGTCGGCCTCGGGCAGCGCCCAGACGCCCTGGGTCATCACCCAGCCCGCGCCGGGCTCGGCGCGGCAGGCGTCGTTCAGGACCGCGATCGCGGCGGAATGGTCTTGCTCGGTCATAGGAATATTCTCCTCGGTGCTCGGGGTCAGGGCGCAAGGCGCGCCTGACCCCGACGCCCGTCGGCGAGACCGGGTGTGCAAGCAGAGGGGCGTCTTCGCGGGGACCCGGCTGCAGGACGGCAAGGCCGTCCGAAGCTGGGCGGAAGACGATCCGGCGCGCGCCGAGGGCGGAGCCCTAAGCCCGCGCGCCCGCGTCAGCGGGCGCTCATGACAATGAAGCCTGCACAGGAGCCCGCCCGAAGGGCGTGGCGGGAGGCGGCGTCGAGCGTCCGGCGGCAAGCCAAAGCTTGCCTGCAAGGTCGCGCCCGAGGGAGCGGCGAAAGCCGCGGGACCGAGCGTGACCGCCGGACGGTCTCGATCTTGGGGCAAAGCCTGGCGCGGAAGCGCCGGGCGGCGCCCGCCTGGCCGATGTCCACGCCCTATCGCTCAGCGAACAGCGTTAACCAAGCTTGACAACGGGCAAGTTTTGTGGTAGTATAGAAGTAGGATTGGAATTCTTCCAACCCGTTTTCAGCGCCACTTAAAACCGACGACTGAGAAAGAAACAAAATGAACTGAAAGCAATAAGGTCTATATACAGTGATAAATCCATTTATTCAACGCATTTTCCAATCCCGCCAAGCTCGCAACGGCGGGCTCGTTCGCCGCAATATCGGCTGGGTCAACTTCCTCGCGTCCATGGAGCAGCTCGAAGCCGAGGTGCGCCGTCGCGGCTTCCACATGTTCGTCGTCGGCGACCAGGTGCTCATCCTCTGTAACAGCGGCGGCCTCCAGGTCGTCTGCTAAGGCGTCATCGGTGTCCTGGGCCTGGCCCGGGACACCACCACGCTTTGCCTGCGTGATCCTGCGGTGGCGCGAAAGGCTTCATCCCGAACCGCGCGAGGACGATGTGACGGACAGCAAAGTCGCCGAGGGCCTTCGGCCATCCAACCGCGTCCAGCGGGTCCTGATCTCATCGACCAGCTGGTTCATCGGCGAGTTCGCCGGCGATGATCTCCTGATCACCCATGCCTGGCCCAGCCTTGGAAACCGGGCGGCGCGCCAGAGGATGCTGGCCGATCGCAATGCGCGCGGCGCCTTCGTGGCCGCGTTTCTGACCGACGACTACGAGAAGGCCCCAGGCGTCGTGGTCCCGCAATATGCCGGCTACGGCGAGATGTTCGCGGCGGGTATGAGCGTACTGTTCGGCAAGCGCTTCGACGCCCATGGCTCGCTGCAGAACGATGGCATCTTCAACCTGCCCGATCTCAGCGCGTTCTCGACCTTCACCGATCCGGAGCTGCCGCAGAACAACCACCGTCCGCGCAAGACCCTGCCCGTCCTGCTGAACCTGGAAGAGGTCACCCGTCTCTATCCCGTCTGGACCGGCACGCGCGACATCCCGGCCCTGCACGCCTTCGACGCCGCGTGCCGCTTCTACATGCGCGCGCTACAGAGCAGCGAGCACGATCCCGAACAGGCCTATCTGCACCTGATCACGGCCGGCGAGATCATCTCCGAAGCTCAATACCCGGCCGGCGGGCGGCTGCTAGACCCGGACCTTGAAGACCTTCTTCAGCGGATCGAGAAGGACCTGCCGGACGGCAAGGCGGCCGGCAGTGCATTGCGAAAGCGACTGTTCGAAATCAAGCGACGGTTCGTGACCACCTTCATGGACTATATCGATCAGCCCTTCTTCGAAGGGGGCGAGGCCGAGGCGGCATTCTGGTGCTTCCAGCCTGATCGCTTCAAGGCGTCCATCGGCGCGGCCTACGACCTGCGAAGCCGCTTCGTCCATACCGGCCAGTCTTTCGCTGGCTGGGTCGAGCCCAGCCATCGGCTCAACGACGTCCAAGGCGGCCAGCCCATCGTCAACGACAAAGACCTCCGCAAGATCCTGGAACGCGCCCCGACCCTCCTGGGTCTCGAGCGCGCAACCCGCTATCTGATCCTGCGCTTTGGCCAAGCCCGCCTTGGTCTCGACCTGACGCCGCCCCCGCCACCCGAAACCACAGCCTAGCGGCCCCAGACCGAGCATCCAGCATTGAAGAACCGAGCCGAAAGCGCGACAATGCGCCGGTTCATTCACCTGGGGGAACCGTGGGCCTCACTGCGTTCAAAACCGTCCGACAGGCAATGGTGGCTTTCGCCGCCCTGCTGATGGCGGTGCTGTCCGTGCAGGCGCCAGCCGAGCAGGCCCATCTCGACGCAGACGTCGTTCAGGCCACCAGCGCGCTGAACCAAGCGGCAGAACCTCCGGGCGCCGCGGCCCAGGACGCCTCAACTTCCCTGAGGCAGAGCGCGGTCCAGCCTCCGACCGATCCTCACGCATCCGAGGCGCCCGCCTCGGGCGCGCACCATCACCATGCCGACGGCCCGCCCCTTCACGATCAGGCCGCAGACGCCGACGCTCCGGCCGTCGCGACCACCGCAGCGGCTCGATTCCGGCTGGACAACGACCACCGCGCCGGCCTGACCGGCAACCCACAAGACCGCCCACCTAGATCCGACCTCGAACCTATCGCCTAGACCGCGCGGCCCTGGCCGCGTCCTTCGTGTTCGAGGATTCCCATGTTTCTGAAGTCTTCAGGCCGCACGTCGCGGCTCCATGCGCCCGCGCGCGCCTCCACTCTGCTGTCGTCGATCGATAACCGGAGCGTCGCTCCGTGAGCCCGATCCATGACTTGACCCTCTATGCCGCCGCCCATCCCTGGGCCATGACGGCCGCCGTGCTGCTGGTCCTGATCGTCCTGATCGCCAGCCTGGTCTGGCTCTGGCAACGGCAGGCCGAGGAAATCCTCAGCCTCTATAAACAGCCCGACGACGACCCCCACCGGATCGATCTTGAGAACGGACGCTTTCGGCTCGACATCGTGCGCCGCCACGCCGGCTGGCGGTTCGTCGTGACCTGCCGTGACCACGACCTCAAACCCGGCGACGTGGTTGTGACCACGATCCGTCCGGATGGCCTGGGCCAGCGGTTCGACTTCGCTCGCCGTGGTCGGCGCCTGCAATCGATCGTCAAGGTGCGCGAACCGCTGATCTTCGTGGCCCACGTGTCGATCAGCTGGGGCGGCACGGACTCCACCTTCGTCATCGGCTTTGGTGGTGCGGTAGAACCGATCCGCGCGCACGGCGAAGTGCTCCGGCGCCCGGAGACTACCGCCGACAAAGGCTAGAGCGCCGTCTTGGCGCGCCCGCCGGGTTTGCCCGGCGGGCCCTGGAACTCGGTTCGTCCTACTCTGCGGGTCCGCGGAACGGATCGTTCTCCCGCAGCCAGCGCCGGCCGGTCGCTCGACCGCGTGATAGACCGCCACAGATACAAAGAGGCACACCGCCAGGACCCCGAGCCAGGCGGCCCAGGCCCAGACCCCGGCCGGCGGCGCCGGCAGGCGGTCCAGGGCTTCGAAATAGGCAATGTCGACCGGCAAGTGGGTCATGTAGACCGCGTAGGACACCTCACCGAGATAAACCGCCAGCGGCGCGGCCAGGACGCTGGCGCGCCCAGCCTTGTCCGTTTCCGCCAGGCAGAAGATCAGCGCCGCCAAGCCCGGCCAGATCCAGCGATCGGCCAGGCCCACGGAGGTGGACAGGACGATCCAGCCCACGGCGAGACCCGTACCCAGCAGCGCCAGCCCTGGCGACATCGACCGTGTCGCGCCCAGCCGATGCAGGGCCACGCCCATGGCGAAGGACGGCACGATCCGCAACGCCCCGCCCTGGGCGGTCAGCCGGGTCAGCGATCCGCCGAAGGTCTGCACGATCCCGTCGAGCGCGAAGAGCAGGACGATCGCCAGCGCCACGGCCAGGACGGGACGCGCGCGCAAGGCGATGGATGTGACGGCCGCCGCCGGGAACAGCAGATAGGCGAACCATTCGGCCGAGATCGACCAGGATGGGAAATTCCACTGCACGGTTGGCGTCGACCACCAGGCGTGGATCAGCATCAGATGCTGGGGGATGGCGGCGGGATCGAAGGCCTGTGTCTCGAAGCTGGCGCCGGTCCAGCGGCCCATTGCCCAGAGGACGATGGTCGCGTCCAGGGTCAGCAGATGCACAGGATAGAGCCGCGCCAGGCGGGCCCACAGGAAGGAACCGTATCGGAAGCGCCCCTCGGACCAAGCCTTCAGATAGACATGGGAGAGGATGAAGCCCGACAGGATGAAGAAGAGATCGATCCCGAGATAGCCCTTGGCGATCAGGCCGAACCGTTCGAGGTCGAGACCGAGGCGATTGCGGAAGTGATAGACGAGCACCCAGGCGGCCGCGACGATGCGCAAGCCGGTCAGGGATCGAAGATCGGCTGGATACATGGTCCCCCCCCCGGGATGTTGATGGCCTAGCCCTCGCCGAGCATGCCGCCATCGCGGCGCGTTTCGGTTTCGCTCTCGACGCCCTCGACATTGCCGCCGGTCGGGCCGCCCTCGTCGATCATGCCGCCTTCCTTGCGGGGCGCGGGCTCCGGGGACGATGACGGCTTGCTATCGGTGCTGCTCGCCGCGTCGGGCTTGGGGGGATTGGGATTGGTCATGTGCTGCTCCTGAAAACTTGCCGTGGGACGGGTCGGGACGGGCCTTGCTCCGCGCTAGGCGGGCGCGGCCCCGGTGCGGTGGCGATGGCCGCCATAGGCGACGACCTGGATCTTGCCGATGGTCGCCAACCCCACATCGGCGGCCACTTCCAAGGTCGCGGCCAATGCGTCGAGCTTGGCGCGGCTGTCGACCATCTCGACGATCAAATGCTGTTCGGGAGCCAGATCCCGGGCCTTGGCGCCGTGCAGCACCGCCTCGCCAAAGGCCTCCTCGATACGCAGCACCGCCGCGCCGGCGATGTCCATTTCGCGGGCGCGCGCCATCAGCACCGCGTCATATGCGACCCCGTTTAGGGTCGCGCCGGCGTCCAGGTAGATCCGCAGGATGTGCAGGTCGTCTTCGTTCACGCGTCACCTCACGCTCTGAAGTCTGGCGCGCCCCAAGGTCTGGGGCGGCCAGCAGATTGAGGAGCGGCCGCCTAAGCGTGCCGCCCCTCCTCCCCGCACTCGGTCACTTCGGTCTGGATCGTGACGTGGTGCAGGTCGAAGTCGGTCTCTAGTCGGGTGGCGATCGCGGTGCGCACGGCCTCGCCCTGCGCCCCCTCCGCCAGCACGACATGGACGGTGCAGACCGCCTTGTCCGCGCCCGTGGTCCACAGATGCAGTTCGTGGACACTGGCCACCCCAGGGGTCTCGGTAATGGCCTTGCGTACGCCGGCCAGGGCCATTCCAGGAGGCGCGCCTTCGAGGAGGATTCGGGTGGTGTCCTTCAAAAGGATCCAGGTGCGCGGCAACACCCATAGGCCGATGCCGATGGCCACGATCGGGTCGACGAACCGCCAGCCGGTGATCTTGATGACGACGGCCCCGACGACCACGCCCAGCGAGCCGAGCATATCGGCCCAGACCTCGAGATAGGCGCCCTTGACGTTGAGGCTCTTGTCCTTGTGGCTGGCCAGAAGACGCATGGAGACTAGGTTGATGACGAGGCCCAGCGCCGCGACGATGAACATCCCCACCGAGCCGACGGGCTCGGGGTTGAGGATGCGCTTGACGCCTTCGACCAGGACATAGATGGCGACGCCGAACAGCAGGATGGCGTTGAAGGCCGCCGCGAGGATCTCAAAGCGCCGATAGCCGAAGGTGAAGTCCTCGGTGGGCTTACGCTGGCCGACACGGATCGCCGCCAGGGCGATGGCCAGGGCGGCGGCGTCGGTGAACATGTGCGCGGCGTCCGACAGCAGCGCCAGGCTGTTGAAGGCGATGCCGGCGACGACCTCGGCGATCAGGAATGTCGAGGTCAGCGCCAGAGCCATGGCCAGCCGCTTGCCGTTGGCCTGGCTCGCGCCGTGATCGTGTCCAGCTCCCATTGAAAACCTCTCCTCTTCCCGTGCGCCGAAAAGCGCCTGCCAAGTTTGGGGGATCAACGCACGAAACCCGCCAAATGCGAGCCTCGCGCGCGACCCTGACGTCTATTTCTTGTCGAGGATGGAAAGGGTGGCCTTCTCCATCGCGTCCTGGGTGTCGAGGACGTTGAGATTGGCCTCGTAGGCTTTCATGGCCTGCTTGAGATCGAGGCTCTCGGCCAGGCTGTTGACGTTGGGCAGCAGCACATAGCCAGCGGCGTTGGCCGCCGGATGGCCAGGATCATAGGCTTGCGGGAAGGGCTTGGGATCGGCCTTAACGCCGCTCAGCACCACCCCCTCGTCCCCGCCCATCTGCTCGACCTTGAAGACCGGAATCTGGCGGCGGTAGGGCTCTCCGCCGGCGGTTCGAGCCGTCGAGTTGGCGTTGGCGATGTTCTCGGCGAGGATCTGAATACGCTTCTTCTGGGCTTGTAGTCCCGACACGGCGATCGCCGTGCTTCCCCCTTCAATCGGCTTACTCATTCAAGTGCTCCGCAGGTGGATGTGAAGAACGAGCGGCGCGCCGAGACCAGCTCGACGCGCCGCCCCAGGCTCAGGCTTGTTCAGGACTCCCGGTTTCGGCCTTGCGCAGGACGAAGCGACAGATGGCCGGCAGGACGAAGAGCGTCAGGGCCGTGGCGGTGATCAGGCCGCCGATGACGACCGTGGCTAGCGGACGCTGGACTTCAGCGCCGGTGCCGGTCGCCAGGGCCATGGGCACGAAGCCCAGGGAGGCGACGAGACCGGTCATCATCACCGGCCGCAGGCGCTCCATGGCCCCGTCGATGATCGCTTTCTCAAGTGGCATGCCCGTGGCCAGGCGCTGGCGGATGGCGGTCATCATCACCAGGCCGTTCAGCACCGCCACGCCCGAGAGCGCGATGAAGCCGACGGCGGCCGACACCGAGAACGGGATGCCGCGCAGGGCCAGGCCGAAGACACCGCCGGCCAAAGCCAGCGGAATGGCCGAGAACACCGCCGCGGCCGGTGCGATGCCGCCCAGGGCCATGTAGAGCAGGCCGAAGATCAGCAGGAAGCAGAGCGGCACGACGAGGGCCAGGCGCGCCTGGGCGGCCTTGAGGTTCTCAAACTGCCCGCCCCAGACCAGCCAAGAGCCGGCCGGCAGTTTGACCTGCGTATCGACCTTCTGCTGGGCTTCGCCCACGAAGGAGCCGAGATCCGCGCCACGGACGTTGGCCTGGACCACGACGCGGCGCTTGCCGTTCTCGCGGCTGACCTGGTTGAGGCCTTCCGAATAGGAGAACTTGGCGACGTCGCGCAGCGGCACCGAGGCGCGAGCGCCGCCGGCCCGTTCGGGTAGCATCACCGGCAGGGCGCCGACCGCGTCGAGATCGTTGCGGCTGGCGTCCGGCAGGCGGACCACGACGTCAAAGCGACGGTCGCCCTGGAAGACCAGACCGGCCTCGCGGCCGCCCATGGCCACGGCCAGGGTGTCGGCGACCTCTTCGACCGTTAGGCCCAGGCGGCCGATGGCGTCGCGGTCGAGTTGGACGTCCAGGGTCGGGAAGCCCGAGGTCTGCTCGACCTTGACGTCGGCCGCCCCCTTCACCGTCCGCAGGACCGTAGCGATCTCCTCGGCCGTGCGGCTCATGGCGTCGAGATCGTCGCCATAGACCTTGATGGCCACGTCACCGCGCACGCCGGCGATCAGTTCGTTGAAGCGCATCTGGATCGGCTGGCTGAACTCGTAGGCGTTGCCTGTCAGGCCTTCCAGCTTGTGCTCGATGCGGCTGATCAGCTCGGCCTTGGTCTCGTTCTTGTTGGGCCACTCGTCCTTGGGCTTGAGGATGATGAAGGCGTCCGAGGCGTTGGGCGGCATGGGGTCGCTGGCGACTTCGGCCGTGCCGGTCTTGGAGTAGACGAACGCCACCTCCGGGAAGGTCGCCACCACCCGCTCGATCCGCCGCTGCATGCGCAGCGACTGCTCCAGCGAGGTCGACGGGATGCGCAGGGCCTGGACGGCCATGTCCTTCTCGTCGAGCTGCGGCGTGAACTCCCGGCCCAGGAACCCGAAGGTCACGGCCGCGACGACAAACAGCGCCACCGCCCCGCCGATCACCGGCCAGGGCTTGGCCACGACCTTGTGCAGCAGCGGCTCATAGCGGGACTTGGTCCAGCGGACCGGCGCGACTTCCTTCTCGGCCACCTTGCCGTTGATCAAGAGGGCGATCATGGCCGGGATGAAGGTCAGCGACAGGACGAAGGCGCCGGCCAGGGCCAGCATCACGGTGATGGCCATGGGCGAGAAGGTCTTGCCCTCGACGCCGGTGAAGGTCAGCAGCGGCGCATAGACCAGGAGGATGATCGCCTGGCCGTAGACGGTCGGCGCGATCATCTCGCGGGCGGCCTCACGGGTTTCGCCCAGGCGCTCCGACAGCGTCAGGAGACGGCCCTCGTGGTGCTGGCGCTCGGCCAGGCGCCGCAAGGCGTTCTCGACGATGATGACGGCCCCATCGACGATGAGGCCAAAGTCCAGCGCCCCCAGGCTCATCAGATTGCCAGAGACGCCCAGCTTGTTCATGCCGATGGCGGTCATCAGCATCGAGAGCGGGATAACCAGGGCGGTGATCAAGGCGGCGCGGAAGTTCCCGAGCAGCAGGAAGAGCACCACGATGACCAGCAGCGCGCCTTCGGTCAGGTTCTTCTCGACGGTCTTGATGGTCGCGCCGACCAGCTTGGAGCGGTCGTAGACCACCTGGACCTTCACGCCGACCGGCAGGCTCTTGGCCACCTCGATCAGCTTCTCGGCCGAAGCGCCGGCGACGGTGCGGCTATTCTCGCCGGTCAGCATCAGCACGGTGCCGACCACGACCTCTTCGCCGTTCTCCGAGGCCGCGCCGGTGCGCAGGGCGCCGCCCAGCTTGACGGTGGCGACGTCGCGGACGCGGATCGAGACGCCTTCACGCGCCGCGACCGTGGCGTTGGCGATCTCGTCGACGGTGCGCACGCGAGCGTCGGCGCGGACGAGGAAGGCTTCCCCGCCCTTCTCGACGAAGTTGGCGCCGACGGCGAGGTTGGCCGCTTCCAGAGCCTTGGCCAGGTCGTTGAACGAGACGCCCACCGAGGCCATGCGGGTCGGATCGGGCTGAACGACGAACTGCTTTTCGAAGCCGCCGATGGAGTCGACGCCGGCCACGCCTGCGACCGAGCGCATCTGGGGCCGGACGATCCAATCCTGCACTTCGCGCAGGAACGCCGCCTGGGCGGTGGGATCGGATAGCCGCTCCCCGGTCGAGGTCAGGTAGGACCCGTCGCTTTGCCAGCCTGGCGAACCTTCGGTGACCTTGGCGCCCTTGCCGCCCGGATGCTCGAAGGCCACGGTCCACATCAGGACCTCGCCCAGACCCGAGGAGATCGGGCCCATGGCGGGCTCGGCCCCGGCCGGCAGGCTTTGGCGCACCTGGGTCAGGCGCTCGGCCACCTGCTGGCGGGCAAAGTAGATGTCGGTCTTTTCCTTGAAGACGATGGTCACTTGGGAAAAGCCGTTGCGCGAAATCGAGCGCGTGGACTCCAGGCCGGGGATGCCGGCCATGGCCGTCTCCACCGGGAAGGTGACGAGCTTCTCGACCTCGGCCGGGGCCAGGGTCCCCGAGACGGTGTTGATCTGCACCTGCTTGTTGGTGATGTCGGGCACCGCGTCGATCGGCAGGCGCACCAGGTTGTAGACGCCCAGGGCCGCGACCAGCGTGACCAGGGCAATGACGGCCCAGCGGAAGCGGACCGAAAGGTCGAGGATACGGCCGATCATCGGGCCACCTCGCCGGTTTCCATGGCGTGAGGCTTGTCCTGATAGCGGACTTCCAGCTTGGTCACCGAGGCCAGCTGCAGCAGCGGGAAAGTCGCCTCAAAGCGGGCCGGCTCACGGTCGGTGCGCTGGGGGCTCAGGGCCGCCAGGCGCGTGGGGACGGTGATGGCCCAGTGCCCGTCTGGATCGAAGGCGCTGACATCGAGGTGAGCGGCCACCGGCGGCAGGCTGCGCCCCGGCGCGCGTCGGACCAGACCCGACACGCGCAGGCCGTTGCCGGTGTCGCGCGCCGAGGCGGTGATGATCTCGACGGCGCGGCCGCCGATGCGATCGATGGTCACCGCGTCCTTGGCCTGGACGGCCGAAGTGGTGAGCGAGGCGGCCAGAGCTGCCAGAGACAGGGTGAGCTTAGTCCTCATGGCTCGCCTCCCCCTTGCCGAGTTCGGCCTTCAGCAGGAAGGCGCCCTTGCCGGCGATCTGCTCGCCGGTGCGCACGCCCGAGAGGATCTCAACCTGGCCGCCGCCACGACGACCGACCCGGACGGGACGCGGCTCGAAGCCGTCCTTGGTGCGGACGAAGACGACCTCGGCGCCATTGACGGTCTGGACCGCCTCGTCCGGCGCGGAGATGCGGCCGCTGACGCTGGCGGCGGCGCCGCGCGGGGTGATGCGCGCGCGCAAGGCCTGACCGGGGGTCAGCATCGGGGCCTCGCCGCTCACCGCCAGCACGGCGGTAGCCGAGCGGTTCTCGGCGTCCAGCGCCGGGGTGATGCTGCGCACGGTGGCGTTCACCGACCCGCTGGCGGTCTCGACCACGGCCGCGTCGCCGGGCTTGACCCGCTGGGCGTCGGCGACCGGCAAGGCGGCCTGGATCTCGATGCGCCCCGGATCGGCGACCCGGAAGAGTTCGGAACCGGCCGCGACATAGGCGCCGAGGGTGGCGGTGGCGGCGGTGATCCGGCCCGAAATCGGGCTGGTCACGGCCAGGGTGCGGCCGTTGCCACTGACGCCAGCGGCGGCGCTGGCGCCACTGGCGCGCCGCAGTTCGGACTCGGCGATGGCCGCCTCGCGCTGGGCCGCTTCGAGGTCCTGGCGAGCGGTGATCTTGGCGTCGAACAGGCGCTGCTCACGGACCAGGGCCTGACGGGCGGCCGCGGCCTTGGCGGCCGCCGCGCTGCGGTCGGCGCTGATGGCAGCGGCGTCGCGGCTTTCGATGGCGGCGATCACCTCGCCAGCGGCGACGGGGTCGCCCAGGCGCTTGTTGATGCGGACGATGGCGCCGTCAGCGCGGGCCGCCAGGATCGCCGCGCCGTTGGGCGTGGCCACCACCGTGGCCTGGGCCGGTACGGCGGCGTCGAGCCCGCCGCCGGCCAGGGTCACCAGCTGGATGCCGTCGGCGGTGATGCGCTCGGCGGTCATGGCGACATGGGGCTTTTCGCCGGCGTGATCTTCCTTGGCCTCGGCGGCTGGAGCTTCCTTGGCCGGCGAGGACAGCATGGTCTTGCCGACCAGCGCGCCAGCGCCGGCGGCCAGCACGGCGCTGACCGCCACGGCCGTCAGCAGGGTCTTTCTATCGTTGGACTTCATGGTGAGCTTTCCTATTGGGCGGCGGCGCGTTCGAGCGCGGCCAGCGCCTTGGCGCGCTCAAGGCGCGCGGCGATGAGTTCGGTGCGGGCGGTCGTCAGGGCGCCTTGCGCGTCGAGGACTTCGAGCAGCGAGAACTTGCCGGCCTCAAAGCCACCGCGCGCCAGATCGACGGCGGTCTGGGCTTGCGGGACGATCTTGCTGTCGAGGACCTCCAGCCGGGCATTGGCCGCGCGAAGCGAAGCCTCGCCGTCGCGCACCGCCCGGACCGAGCGGGCCAGCGCCAGGCGCTCACGCGCCTCGGCGGCGGTCGCGTCGGCGCGCGCGGCCGCAACCGTGCCCTGGTTGCGGTTGGAGATCGGGATCGGCGCGGTGAAGCCGACGATCATCGCCGAGTCCCCGGTCTGCTCGAACCGCCGCACGCCAGCCTGGACCGTCAGGTCCGGGCGGCCGGCGGCGCGCTCGCGATCGATGACGGCCCGGGCCGTTTGTAGGTCCGCGCGCGCCTGGCGCACGTCCAGGGTCTCGCTAGGATCGATCGTGGTCTGGGTAGGCGCGGCGGCCTCCGGACCGCGCACCAGCTCGATCGTCTCGCCCGGCTCGCCCCAGAGGGTGACCAGCGCGCGCCGAGCGGCCAGCGCCTCGGCTTCGGCGGCGATCACCGCAGCGGCCGCTTCACGGCTGGCGGCCTCGGCCCGCAAGGCCCGAAGCGGTGGTTCGCGTCCGGCCTCGACCAGGGTGCTAGCGACTTTCGAGAGGCCCTCGGCGCGGGCGGCTGTTTCTTGGGCCAGGACCAGGCGATCCTGGGCGGCCAGCGCTTCGGCGTACCGGACCCGGACTTCCTGTGTCAGGTCGGCCTTGGCGATCGTGAAGCCGATGCGGGCGGCGTCGACCTCGGCATTGGCGGCGACGGCGCGGGTGCGGCGCTTGCCGCCCAGCTCCAGGCGTTGGCTGATCGTGGCGGTGGTCTCGGCGGCGCCGAAACGGCCGTAAGGCCCCGACCCGGCGAAGTTCTCCGACTGGAGACCTGCTTCGGGGTTGGGCATCAGGCCAGCCTGGCGAGCGCGGCCTTCGGCCGCCTTCACCGAAGCTTCGGCGGCCGTGACAAGCGGTGACTGGGTCTGGGCGCGCGAAAGGGCGGCGTCCAGGGTGAGCGGCTCGGCAGCGGCGCGCGAAAACGCGCCGGCACCGGCGAGCGCCAGGACCGCGCCGAGAACGGCAGCGGGCCGGGCATAACGGGAATGCATGGGAGGTGCCTGTGTGAGAACTGACGATGGCGATTACGCGCGCGAGGGCGCGGCCAGGGTCAGGCTCGAGGGGGCTCGTTGGGGCCGTCAGGCATGCGCGAGGCCGGCATGTCGAGGGCCGAGGCGACCAACCGAATACGGTCGGCGGACACGACGTGCTGCGCCCCAACGACCGGGTTCAGCAGCTGGGGAACATGGTGGCAGTGACCGCCCTGTTCGCCGCCTTTGGCGTCCGAGACGTCCGACGCATCCTGGTCGTCGATCTGGGCGAAGCTCGCAGCTTCAGCCGCAGCGCCATGCTCGGCGGTCACCGACGTCTCGGGCGGACAGAAGTCCAATCGCAACGACGGCGCGGCGACGGCGAGCACCAGCAGGCACGCCAAAAGCGCCCCCGTCCAGGTCTTCAGCCATGTCGTCACGTCGAACATAAAAGGGCCTATAGCGTCCGTATTGCCTCGAGGAAATACGTTACAAGATACACTCGGCGTGGCGCATCAGCGCAGCCGTAAGGGTTAGATCCGCGTGCGCGGCCGCGACCGCGCCACGGCCTTCAGGGGCGTGCTGGTGGTGACGTATTTCGCGAGAGCTTCCAGCCGGAAGTCATAGATTCTAACTAGCTTTTCGTACTCCTCCTTAAATTTGAACTGCAACGCCGCCAGACCGGTGATCTCGTTGGTGTGACGTAGCAGCGTGCCGCGTTTACTGGGCTCCAAGCGGAAGTATTCGTACGACCGCGCGAAGAACGGACCGGAGCGGAACGCCACCTCCTCGCCGGGCGCCATGCCGATGACGCGGGCCCTGACGCGCATCCGCTTTTCCGGGTTTGACCCGATGCGGATGTAGAGCCGGGCGCCCTGCACCGGCACGCCTTCGATCTCCCAGTGAGGATGCCAGCGCGGATAGGCGCCAAACTCCGACAAGGTCCGCCAGACCTTGGTCGGGGGCGCGGCGATATCGATTTCTGTCTCTAGGATCATGGGCGGCCTTTCGTCGCCTTGTCGCTCGCGCCCGACGGGGCCGAGGGCGGCTCCGGGCACGGGCGGTTCGTGGAAAGTAAGCAGACACGGAACTGCTCCCCGTCTATCGGCGGACTGGCCGTGGGCAGGTCGAAGAACGTGCAGTGGCGCTCGCGCCCGCGCAGGTCCCAGAGGACTTTCGACGCGGTGCTCAGGACCTGGCCGTCGCGATCGAGGCGATCGGCCCGCACGAAGCGCGGCGCGGGGCCGGCGGCGCGTCGGCAGACGGCGCCGTGGAAGCGCACGCCCGGGCCCTCGGCGACGGCGCGGACTCCGTCCAGCACAAAGCCTCGCGGCGTCGACAGGGCGATCGGCCTGTCGATCGTGTCGGCCAGCGCCGAGCCGGCGATCGAGGCGCCGATCATGGCCAGGGCAAGCGCCACGGCCGGGACGGAACGACGCCCGATCATGGCCGATGCCCCATGCCGACCACCGCCACGGCGATGGTGGCAGCGAGGAACACCATCGCCGCCACCAGGGCGATCAGGGCGCGGCGGGCCGAGCGGCGCGCCCAAGCCGCGGCCTCGTCGTGAGATTCAGGGCCGCTCATGCCTGACGGTCCTTGTAGGCCAGGAGGCGCAAGGCGTTGGCCACGACCAGCAGGGTCGAGCCTTCGTGGAAGATCACCGCCTCACCGATCTTCAACCCGAACAGGGTGGCCGGGATCAGCACCGCGACCATGCCCAGACTGACGAAGAGGTTCTGGCGGATGATGCCGCTGGTCTTGCGGCTGAGGCCCACCGCGAACGGCAGATGGTTGAGGTCATCGGCCATCAGCGCGACGTCGGCGGTCTCCAGAGCCACGTCCGAACCTGCCGCGCCCATGGCGATACCGACCGTGGCGTTGGCCATGGCCGGGGCGTCGTTGACCCCGTCGCCGACCATCGCGGCCTTGCCGTACTGCTCGCGCAGGGCCTTGATCGTGGCGACCTTGTCTTCGGGCATCAGGCCGCCACGGGCCTCGTCGAGACCCAGGTCGCGGGCGATGGCGTCGGAGACCGACTGGTTGTCGCCCGACAGCATGATCATCCGGGTGATCCCGAGCGATCGCAGGCGCTTGATGACGTCGCGGGCCGCCGGACGGGCCGTATCCATCAGACCGAGCACGCCGAGATACCGGTCGCCATGGCGCACCATGACGACGGTGCGGCCGCTGGCCTCCAGCTTCTGGGCCTCGCTCCAGACGTCCTCTGGCGGTCGATCGCCTTCGGCTTCGAAGAGGCCTGGCTTGCCGATGACGGCGGCCTTGCCGTCGACCTGTGCCTGGATCCCCTGCCCGGTCAGGCTCTTGATGTTGGTGGCTTCCCGGCGGGCCTGACCGTTCAGCTTGGCCTCCCCATCGCGCACGACGGCGGCTGCCAGCGGATGGTCGCTCAGCGCCTCGACCGCCACGGCGATGGCCAGCAGTTCAGAAGCCTCGACGCCTTGGGCCGGCACGATGTCGGTGAGCTTGGGCTTGCCCTCGGTTAGGGTGCCGGTCTTGTCGAAGGCCAAGGCCGTCAGGGTGCCCAGGTTCTCCAAGGGCCCGCCGCCCTTGACCAGCACCCCGCCGCGGCCGGCCCGGGCGACGCCGCTCAGCACCGCGCTGGGCACGGAAATGGCCAAGGCACAGGGACTGGCGGCCACCAGCACGGCCATGGCCCGGTAGAAGCTGCGGCTGAAGGGCTCGTCCAGCACCAGGAAGGCCAACATCAGCACGCCGACCAGCACCAGTACGGCCGGCACGAACACCTTCTCGAAGCGGTCGGTGAAGCGCTGGGTCGGTGAGCGCTGGGCCTCGGCCTCGGCGACCATGCGCACGACGCGGGCCAGGGTGCTTTCACCGGCCTTGCGGGCCACGCGGATGTCGAGCGCGCCCGCGCCGTTGATGGTGCCGGCGAAGACGCGATGCTCTGCGCTGGCCTTGGCGAAGTCGAAGTCGCGATCGGCGGCGGCGCGCTTGTCGACTGGCACGCTTTCGCCCGTGACCGGGGCCTGGTTGACGCTACTCTCGCCGGTCACGACCACGCCATCGGCGGCGATGCGTTCATTGGGCCGGACGAGAACGATGTCGCCGACCTCCAAGGCCTCGACGCCGATCTCCTCGGTCTTGCCGTCTCGGCGGACGGTGGCGCGTTCGGGCGCGAGCTTGGCCAGGGCCTCAATCGCCCGGCGGGCGCGCCCCATGGCATAGTGCTCCAGCGCATGGCCCATGCTGAAGAGGAAGAGCAGCAGCGCGCCTTCCGCCCATTGGCCCAGGGCCGCCGCGCCGGCGGCCGCCACCAGCATCAGGGTGTCGATCTCGAACTTGCGCTTGCGCAGGTTCTCGATCGCCTCGGTCAGGGTGAACCAGCCGCCGAACAGATAGGCCGCCAGGTAGAAGGCCAGCGGTATCCAGCCATCGGCCTTCAGGCTGATCAGCCACCCGACCAGCAGCGTCGCGCCGCACAGCAGGGCGAAGATGAGTTCGGTTTGCTCGCCAAACAGCCCACCATGGGCGTGGCCGCCCTCCCCGTCCCCGTGCTTGTGGTCGCCATCAGAGCCATGGTCGTGGCCCTTATGATCGTGCGCAGACTTGCTGGTCATCCTGGCCGCTCCTACCGGTGCGGTTCGACGTGATGGCCGCCGTAGCGCAGCACCTCGACCTTTTCGAAGGTGACCAGGCCGATGTCCTTGAGATCGTCGAGCTTGGTCAGGAACTCGCGCAGGCGGGCTTCCTCGTCGACGAACTCGATGACCACCGGCAGATTGTCGTTGAAGTCCAGCGGCCGGGGCTCGTGCATGCGGGCGGACTCGCCAAAGCCCTTGCGGCCGCGCAGGACCGTGGCGCCGGCCAGGCGCGCGGTCTGGGCGCGCTGGACGATGACGTCCATCAGGGAGCGGTCGCCGACCAGGGCGTTTTCGTCGGTGTAGATGCGGAGAAGGACAGCTTGTCCGGGGGTCTGCATGGGGTTTCCTTTTCGGTTGCCTCGATCGAAGGCCGGAGCCTTCGCTGGGTGGAGGTGATGCGCCGGCGCGGCGCTGTGGGGGCTGAGGGGCCGCGCCGGCGCCCCGGCCTAGTGCGTCGTGCTCAGGGGCGACGCGGCCGGTCCCTCGTCCGGGGCCTTCCGACCAGACCCCAGTTGGAGGATGAGTTTGGCGATGGCAGGCAGGACCAGCAGGGTCACGGCGGTGGCCGTGACCAGGCCGCCGATGACCACCATGGCCAGGGGCTTTTGGACTTCGGCGCCGGTGCCGCTGGCCAGGGCCATCGGGATGAAGCCGATGGCCGGGACGAGACCCGTCATCAGGACCGGACGGAAGCGTTCGACCGAGCCCTCATAGATGGCCTGGACCACGGGCACGCCGGCCTCGAGCCGCTCTCGAACGCTGGTCATGACGACCAGGCCGTTGAGGACGGCGACGCCGGCCAGCACGATGAAGCCCACCGCCGCCGAAATCGAGAAGGTGATCCCGGTCAGCGCCAGGGCGAACACCCCGCCCGAGAGTCCGAGCGGAATGGCCGCGAACACGGATGCGGCTGGCCCGAACCCGCCCAGCGCCATGTAGAGCACCAGGAAGATCAGGACGAAGCAGAGCGGCACGACAATCGAAAGGCGCTGGGTGGCGGCCTTCAGGTTCTCGAACTGGCCGCCCCAGGTCAGCCAGTAGCCGGTCGGAAGCTCGACGGCCTCGACCTTGCTGCGGGCTTCGTTGACGAACGAGCCGATGTCGCGGCCACGCACGTTGACCTGGATCACGACCCGGCGCTTGCCGTCCTCGCGGCTGATCTGGTTCAGGCCATCTGCGAAGCGGAACTGCACCAGCTCGCGCAGCGGGACCGAGCGTTGAACACCGCCTTCGCCGGCCGGCAGCATGACCGGCAGAGCGCCCAGGGCGTCTAGGTCATCGCGTTGAGCCATCGGCACCCGGACGGTGATGTCGAAGCGGCGATCGCCTTCGAAGACGTCACCCGCCTGGCGCCCGCCCATGGCCGTGGCCACGGTGTCGGCGACCTGGTCAATGCTGAGACCGAAGCGCGCGATGGCGGCCCGGTCGAACTTCACATCCAGGGTGGGCGCGCCGCCGACCTGCTCGACACGAACACCTTCGGCGCCGGGGATCGATTCCAGGACGGAACCGATCTTGGCGGCGGTGGCGCTCATCTTCTCCAGATCATCGCCATAGAGCTTGATGGCGACGTCGCCGCGGACGCCGGCGATCAACTCGTTGAAGCGCATCTGGATCGGCTGGGTGACCTCGAAGCTGTTGCCCAGCAGCGGGGCGACCTTGGCCTCGATGCGCTCGACGACCTTAGCCTTGTTGGCGACCTCCTTGGGCCACTCCTTCTGGGGCTTGAGGATGATGAAGCCGTCCGAGGCGTTGGGCGGCATCGGGTCGGTGGCGACCTCGGCCGTACCGGTCTTGGAGAACATCATCTCCACTTCGGGCAGGGACGAGACGTTCTTTTCGACCTGTCGCTGCATGGTCAGCGACTGCTCCAGGGCTGTCGACGGGATCTTCAGCGACCCCATGGCGACGTTCTTTTCGTCGAGCTGCGGGATGAACTCCTGGCCCAGCGTCGTGTAGACGACACCGGCCACCAAGAAGAGCGCCAGAGCGCCGCCGATGAACGGCCAGGGACGTTCGATCGAGCGCTTGAGGAGCGGCTCGTAGCGGGCCTTGGAGACGGCGATCACCTTGACCTCCTTCTCCGAGACCTTGCCGCGCATCAGGATGGCGACGAGGGCCGGAACGAAGGTCAGCGACAGGATGAACGCCGCGCCCAGGGCCAGCATGATGGTGATGGCCATCGGCGAGAAGGTCTTGCCCTCCACGCCGGTGAAGGTCAGCAGCGGCGCGAAGACCAGGAAGATGATCGCCTGGCCAAAGACGGTCGGGCGGATCATTTCCTGGGCCGCGCGCAGTACGGTCTCCAGGCGCTCCTTGAGGCTCAGCAGACGCCCTTCGTGGTGCTGACGCTCGGCCAGCCTCAAGAGACAGTTCTCGATGATGATGACGGTGCCGTCGACGATCAGGCCAAAGTCCAGCGCCCCCAGGCTCATCAGGTTGCCGGGCACCTTCAGGCCGTTCATGCCGATGGCCATCATCAGGAACGAGAGCGGGATGATCAGCACGGCGATGAAGGCCGCGCGGACGTTGCCCAGCAGCAGGAACAGGGTGGCGGCGACCAGGATGGCGCCTTCGGTCAGGTTGCGTTCGACGGTCTTGACGGTGGCGTTGACGAGGACCGAGCGGTCCAGGGTGGTGGTGATCACCACGCCGGGCGGCAGGCCCTTGCGGACTTCGGTCAGCTTCTCGCCGACCGACTTGGCCACCGAGCGGCTGTTCTCGCCGATCAGCATCAGGGCGGTGCCGACGACGACTTCCTCACCGTTCTTGCTGGCCGCGCCGGTGCGCAGATCGCCGCCGACGCGCACGTTGGCGACGTCCTTGACCGCGACCGGAACGGTGCGGCGCGTGGCGATGATGGCGTTCTGGATCTCGTCCAGGGTGCGCACCCGCGCATCGGCCCGCACCAGATAGGCCTCGCCGGCCCGCTGGATGAAGTTGGCGCCGACCGAGAGGTTGGCCCCTTCCAGGGCCTTGGCCAGGTCGGTGTAGGAGACGCCGTACGCCACCAGCTTGGCCGGGTCAGGCTCGACGACGTACTGCTTCTGGAAGCCGCCGATGGAGTCGACCCCGGCCACGCCCTTGACCGTGCGCAGCTGCGGTCGAACCGTCCAGTCTTGGATGGTCCGCAGGTACGCGCCCTGCGCGGTGGCGTCGACGAGACGCTCGCCCTCGGCCGTCAGATAGGCGCCATCGCTCTGCCAGCCGGGCTGGCCATCGACGACTTTGGCGCCCTTGCCGCGCGGGTTCGCGTACTCGACCGAGTACATGTAGACCTCGCCCAGACCCGTGGTGACGGGGCCGATCTGCGGCTGGATACCGGCGGGCAGGCTGTCGCCGGCCTGGGTCAGACGCTCGGCCACCTGCTGGCGGGCGAAGTAGAGGTTGGTCTTCTCCGAGAAGATCGCGGTGACCTGCGAGAAGCCGTTGCGCGAGATCGAGCGAGTGGTCTCCAGGCCCGGGATCCCGGCCAGGGCCGTCTCCACGGGGAAGGTCACGCGCTTTTCGATCTCGACCGGCGAAAGCGCGCCGGCCACGGTGTTGATCTGCACCTGGTTGTTGGTGATGTCGGGAACGGCGTCGATGGGCAGCTTGGTCAGCTGCCACGTGCCGAGGGCGGCGATGATGGCGGTGAGAAGCAGGACGTACCAACGCCCCTTCACCGACATCGAGAGTATGCGACCGATCATTTCGGCGTGTCTCCAGAATAGCGGTTAGGGGTCAGTCTTCTTCCGAGCTCTTGCCGAGTTCGGCCTTGAGCAAGAAGGCGTTCTTGACCGCCAGGGTCTCCCCGCCCTTCAGGCCGTCGACGATGACCACACGGCCGCCGCTGCGCTGGCCGGCCAGCACGTGCTGGACGCGGAAGCCTTCCTTGGTGCGCACGAAGACCACGTCGTTGCCGTTGACGGTCTGCACCGCCTCTTCGGACACGACGATCCCGGAGGAGGTAGACTGGCGCGACGTGATGCGGGCGCGGACAAGCTGGCCCGGCTGCAGGGCCCCTGCCCCGTTCGCCAGGGTCAGGACGACCGTTGCGCTGCGGGTCTCCTCGTTGACACCCGGGGTCACCGAGCGGACGACCGCGTCACGGGTCTCGCCGCTGGTGGTCTCGACCACAGCCTTGTCGCCGGGCTGGACCCGCCGGGCGTCGGCGGCCGTCACTGCCGCATTGACCTGGATCTTGGCCGGGTCGGAGATGCGGAAGAGTTCCGTCTCCGGCGCGACGAAGGCGCCCAGGCTCGCGGTCGTGGCGGTCACGCGGCCGCTGATCGGGCTGATGACGGCGACATAGCCGCCCGACACCGCCGATACGCCGGCGGCCGTGGCCGCGCGACGGGCCTCGGCCTCGGCCACGGCCAGTTCGGCCTGAGCGGTCTCGTAGTCCTGACGCGGGCTGACCTTCTGTTCGAAGAGACGCTTTTCGCGGGCCAGGTTCTTGCGGGCCAGGTCGGCCTTGGCCGAGGCGACGCTACGGTCGGCCGAGATCTGGGCGGCCTCGCGGCTGGAGACCAGGGCGAGGGTTTCGCCCGCGCGGACGGGGTCGCCGAGGCGCTTGGTGATGCGGGTGATCGAGCCCGCGGCGCGGGCGGTCAGGGCCGCTTCACCGCCGGGTTCAGCTTCGACCGTGGCTTGGGCGACGACCTCGGCGGCCAGGCCACCGGGGTTGACCGTCTGGAGCTGGACGCCCGAAGCGGTGATGCGCTCGGGGCCCATGGTCAGGGTCAGCGGGCCGGCTGGCGCCGCCGCTGCCGGCTTCTCCGGGGCCGCGGTCTCGGCGGGCTTGCCGCCAGACATCTTGCCGAACGAGAAAGCCGCGATCGCCACGACCACGATGGCCGCGCCGGCCATCAGCAATTGCCGGTTCGAGGAGTTGGACTTGGGCATTAGCGATCTCCGAAGAGGCGGCCTTGCAGGCGCGCCAGGTCGGCCTCGGCGCGGACGCGCGCCAGCTGGGCCTGGATTGTGAGGTCGCGCGCTTCGGCCAGGGACCGGCGCGCATTGATCAGTTCGACCAGCGGGGCCTTGCCGGACTCGTAGGCGATCCGGGTCAGGCGGTAGGCTTCGACGGCGCTGGTCTCGCCTTCGCCGGCAGCCGTTGCCCGCGACTGGGCCGCGCCGAGCTGGAACCGCGCGGTGCGGATGTCGGCTTCGGCGTCCAGGCGCGCGGCGTTCAACCGAGCCTCGGCGGCCTGCAACTCGCCCTGGGCGGCGGTGATATTGCCGCGGTTCTGGTCGAACACCGGGATCGGGATCGAGACCCCGGCCACCAGGGCCGTGGAGTCGTCGCCGCTGAACCGACGAACCCCGGCCGAGACGGTGACGTCCGGCACGGCGCGGGTCTTTTCGATCCGCACGCGGCGGGCGGCCGCTTCCCGATCGGCTTCAGCCGCCAGCACCGCTGGCGTCGCCAGCACGTCGATATCGCCCGGCTGGACCGGAGCCGCCGTGCTGACCAGCAGACTGTCGGTGAGTTCGGTGAAGGGCGTGGGCGAGCCGGCCAGGGCCGTCAGGCGCGCGAAAGCCCCGGTCCGTTCGGCCCGGGCCTCTTCGAGCGTGGCCCGCGCGGCGGTCAGAGCCGCCTGCGCCTGCAGGGTGCGCAGTTCGGCCTCCTTGCCAGCATCGACCAGCGCCCGCGAAGCGCGCAGGGTCTCGTCAGACAAGGTCACGGCCTCTTCAGCGAGCGTGACGCGACGCTCACCAGCTTCAGCCTGGGCATAGGCGTCAGCCAGGGCAAAAGCGAAGTCTGCCTTGGACTGCGAAAGGCGCGCCCGGGCCGCGTCGAGAGCGGCGCGGCCGGCGGCGACGCGCGCCCCCCGCTTGCCGCCGACTTCCAGCGGTTGGCTCAGCTGGAAGGTCGTCTCGGCGTTGTTCGTGCCGCTGTAGACGCCGCCGCCGCTGAAGTTCTCGATGGTGACGCCAGCCGTCGGGTTCGGACGAGCGCCGGCCTGACGGGCGAGACCTTCGGCCTGACGGACACCGGCCGCCGCTTCGGCCAACCGGGGTGCGCTACCTTGCGCCTGAGCGAGCAGGGCCTTGAAAGGCGGGGCCGGATCGGCCGCCGCGCCGCGAGCGGACGCCAACGCGCCCAAGATCGCGACCGCGCTTACGGCCGCGAAACGCAGCCGCCCACGCATGATGAGAGTCATGAAGATGTAATCCTAGAGATTGAAACGCAGACGGTCCGCCGCTCGGGGCGGAAGGGTCGCGTCAGGCTCTAGGCGGACGGTCCAGTAGAACGGCGCGGTCGCCGAGCAGGCGCTGGTCCTGCTGGGGCTGCCAGACGGCGCGATTAGCGAAGGCGACGGTTTCGGGCGCGAACGACACGGGCAGGCTCACGCCGTGAGCGGCGCAATGCCCGGTGCAGGCCGAGAGGGCCTTCTTGACGGGAGCCTTGTGGTCACCGGCGACCTTGATCACGGCCGGGGCCTCGACGGTCGACGCCACCACCTGAGCGGCGGACGGCGTTTCGGTCTCAAGGGCGGCGTGTTCGGCGGGACCGCAGACGACAATGCCGATCAGGAACGCGATGGTGACGACCAGGGCCATCACCTTGCCGAAGCTGAAACGCGCGGACGGACCGCGGCGCGAGCGCCACGTTTCGGCATTCCTGCCGACTTGCCGACCATGGAGTGCGAGTCCAACCATAGGATTCTGGCATACATGCGCAAAGTCGAGATTGAAATGCGTTATATGATTACATGTTATACTATTACATCGTTAGGAGACTTGACGAACATATCCGAACATTGAGGAAAGCTACGCCACACCTGACGAATACTCAGAACAGATAGAGCGCTGCGCCACCCTGTCGCACCAACCGAGACAGGCTGGCGCGCCTCAAACCCAGCTATCCATCCTCCGGCTCAATCTCGACCACCGGCCCTAGCTTGAAGTGTGGCGTGCTCAGCGAGGCAGGAAGCCCCTCGATGGTGAGGTCGGTCCACGTGTAGCCTTTAGACCTCATGCCACCGGCGATCTCGGGATAGTTCTTGAACAAGACCGAATTGTACTCGGGCTGGAAGCGGTGGATGAGCTGCGCTTCAACCTCCCGGGTCATTGCCTCATCCCCCAAGGGCGCCAAAGGCTCACTCATGAAACGGACAAAGGCCTCGGTGTCGGTCAGGTCAACCTCATGCACGATCGTCTGAACGCCAGGCATGTCGCTGACCCCGACGTAGGGCAATTCCGCGACGTCGGTCAGGCCGACGACTGACAACAAGATCAATGAAACTTCGAACGGCGCTCTCGCCGCCGGGGCAGCCCCGACCGGGTTTTGTACGGTGAGGATCTTCTGCATCTTCTCGTGCCCAGTCAGTCGGTCCCAAACCTTCTGATCAAATGCCTTGCCCACATAGAGGACTGAGAAGTCGAGAAACGACAGCGGATCGCCCCCATCCGCCACGGCCACTTCCAGGCCCCTGACGAGCATCTCGTAGAGGATCTTCTGGGGGCTCCACCAGACGATCATGCTCTTATCCTTCCGGAAGAGCTTGATCGCGCCGACGTCACGGAACGGCTGCTTGGCCCCAGGCGTCTTGGTGAAATATTGTGTCTCGACGCAGATTTCCTCGCCGGGACCGCAGATGCCGGCATGGACGAGATCTAGTTTGCAAGCCAGGGGCGTTGCCTCGCCGTCCGCGATCTCGAAATAGATGACGCCGTCGTCAAGCACGACGTTGTCGAAATAGGTCAGCGGCCGCTGGACCAAAAGATACAAGGTGCACTTGTCGAGGCGCTCGCGAACGACATCCTCTTCCTTGAGGAATTCGAACTCGTAAGCAGAGACAATCGGGTAGCTCACCGCGACCTGAATGTTCGCGACTTTCGCCCCCTCGACAATGTCGCTCTCTGCGTCCGCAGCTTCCATGTGCAAGCCCCCCAGTCGTTGCCCAATTTGAGCCAAACTGCGGAGCTGCGCCACTAGCCAGGTGTTCACGACCCGCCGGCGACGCACCCACCGATAGAATTCCTGTGCATCCAATCCATCAATTCAAAATACGCCGCTCCGCGCGAACAGACGCCATGGCACGACGACCGAGTGTACACGATGAGTTCACGACACCCCGTAAGCTTTTGATATTTATAATTACTTCTTACAGTCCATCATGGGCGCTATGGAAAATTTCGTCATAAGTCTTTGATTTTATTCAATAATTTTTACACCAATTGCTCCATTGGAGAATTGGACCGACAGAAACCAGACTGAAGGATTTCAATAAGTTAGCTGAATTCGAAGTGCGAGAACACACCCAAAACCACGCTCATTGTACACGCGTTGTACACGCCGAGCGCCTAATTGCGAGCAGGATGCGGACGCTTGCTCGTCGAGCTTAGCGGCGCTGGATGACCACCGAGTGGATCGGCCGTATGCCGCTTTGTTCCCGCGTCGGCCCAAGCCTGCAGATCTGCAAGGGCATAGACGACTCTACCGCCCAACTTGCGATAGAGCGGCCCTCCTCCCGTCGTGCGAAGCTTCTCCATAGTCCTAGGGGAGAGATTTAGAAAAGCTCCGGCTTCGTGCGTGCGAAGGAACTTGCTCGGAAACGTACCGTCACCACGATCTGCCATGATAATGCTCCGCTCGACGAAAGTGTTATATTGTAACAACAATAGCGGAACAACCGACCAGTTTTACGCTAACGAAGACCGCCGCACGCTCCCCCCGCCTCAAATCACGAGGCATCTCCACCGGGATCGCGCTTCCGCGCTACGCCAGTTGCTGCCGTTGGCCTGCCTCCAGGAAGAGGACGTTCCTCGCCAATCGCGGACGACTATTGAAGCTGCGGCTGGACCCCCGCTAGATTCCCCTCCTGCCCCGCCGGCACCAGCTCATAAAACCCCGACAGCTTCAGCCGCACCTTGATCGGCTTGTCGGACCGATTGCGGAAGTACCAGCCGTGGATGCCCTCGACCGGGGCCACCAGGGAGCCGTTGGCCTCGGCGCCGCTGCTGCGCTCGTAGTCGGCGACGCTGACGGCGCCGTCGCCGGCGCCTTTCACGGTGTGGCCGTGGAAGTCGAACATCAGGTCTTCGGGGACGGTCAGGCCCTCGGCCTTCCAGCTGTAGAGAAGGCTCGCGCCCTTGGGCATGCGGACCTTGAACTCCAGGGCGTTGCGGCGGGCTTCGTCGCCGCTGGCGGCCAGCGGGATTTCGAAGGTGTCGGTGCGGAACGGCACGGGCTCGCGCCGGGCGGCGGGGCCGCCGGCGGCGCTGGCGTCGACCGTCACCTCCTTCGGCGCCCAGAGGCGCGAGAGGCCAGTGGCGCGACCCAGGCCCAGCGGGTCCTTGTTGTACTCGGCCGGCAGGACGGCGGCGAAGGTGATGACCACGGCGGTGATCGCCGCGCCGCCGATCGACAGCAGCAGGGTGCGCTTGGACGGCGCGGGCGGCGTGTTGGTGTCCGACATCAGGCCGGTGCTCCGTAGGCCAGGCCTCCGAGCTGGAAGCCGATGAGGATGAAGCCCAGCGTCATCAGGACGACGTTGGCGGCGACGGACATGCGGCGGTAGCCCGGCAAGGTGCGCCAGACCATGATGAAGGCCAGCATGAAGGTCAGGGCGATCAGCTGGCCGATCTCCACGCCGACGTTGAACGACAGCATGTTGATCAGGAGGCCGTTCTTCGGCAGCTCCAGGGCCTGCAGCTTGGTGGCTAGGCCGAAGCCGTGGATCAGGCCGAAGCCGAACACGGCCGCCTTGGGGTTGGGTTGGACGCCGAACAGGGTGCGGAAGCCGCCCAGATTGTCGAAGGCCTTGTAGGCCACCGACAGGCCGATGACCGCGTCGACCAGGTAGGAGTTGACCTCGATGCCGCCCAGCACCCCGGCCAGCAGGGTCAGGGAGTGGCCGACCGAGAACAGGGTCACGTAGAGCCCCACGTCCCGCATCCGGTAGAGGAAAAAGATCACCCCCAGGATGAAGAGCAGGTGGTCGTAGCCCGTGACCATGTGTTTGGCCCCGAGATACAGGAACGGGATCGGATCGGGGCCTTGGGTCGCGGCCACGAACGCGGCGTCCTTGCCGCCCAGGCCGTGGGCCGCCGCCGAGCCGGCGACGACGACGGCCAGCAGCAGGCCAAGGCCGAGCGCCATGCGGCTCGTGCCTGGCGATGCGGAGCGGGACAGGGTCACGGGAGACCGGGCGGGATCAGCGGGCCTTGTCCGCCAGGATCGTGATGTCGAGCGCGGTCAGGTCGTTCATGCCATCGCCGAAGCCGACGACGTCCACCGACTGGCCGACCTTGATCTCCTTCAGGGTGACGCGCTTGCCGCCCTGCATCACGCGGGTGCTGTTGTCGATGTCCAAGGTGACGGTGTCGCCTTCCTTGGCCTTGATCTGGATGGTCTTGGCGGTGACGGCCGTGATCTTGCCGGCGACGGGATATTCTTCGTGGGCGGCGGCCGGCATGGCGGTCAGGACGGCCGAGGCGACGACCAGCGAGGCTAGGAACTTGCGCATCTGAAACTCCGATTGGGTGAGCGGAAACTGGGATCGGCCAACGCCCCTAGCTGAGAACGAATTGCAATTTCAAGCCAAGACCCGCGCCTGAAAAAATATAGTTCCAATAGCGGGGGCGGCTCGATCGGGCTGCGTAACCTCTCTCATGAGGTCCAGCCCGTGGCGGCCTGATCATGGTGATTGCCTCGTTCCACGCCATGCCGCACTAACCGTTTCGGCGGACTGGACGCCGACTCTCCAGCCCCGCTCCCAGTGAACCAAATGGCCGTTCCTTCCCCCTGCCTCGACATCTGCCAATTCGACCGGCGCTCCGACATGTGCGTCGGCTGCTTTCGAACGACCGAGGAAGTCCGGCAGTGGAAGAAGATGAGCGATCACCGCCGCCACCAGATCATCGCCGAGCGCCGCCGGCGCGAAGCCAAGCTGGCCCAGAAGAAGAAGGCCTGATCGGCGCGCAAGATTTCGAGGGGGACGCGCGCGGGCTGCGTAAGGCTTAGGGCCGGGACCTTCACCGTCACGCCCGGCGCTCTCACCTCCGAGCGGATGGGTCCCGATGAGTTTCGTCGCAGCGCCAAGGTTTCAGCTGGGCCTGGCCCTGGTCCTTTTGGCCGGCGCCGCGTGGATCGCCAGGATCGCCTGGCGGAAGATGCGCGACGCCCGGATCGTTCATAGCCCGATCTTCGGCAAGCTGTGGATCGTGCCGACGCAGCCCCAGCCGCTGCTTCTGAGCCTTTGCCAGAGCGATGACGGCGTCCGGTTCCAGGTTCGCGCCGCGCTCGGCAAGCCGCCCCGTCCGGACAATGTCACCCTGCTCACGCTGCGGGCCGATGGCCTGGGGCAGCGGTTCGAGCTGGTCGATCGGCGCACGTATCTGGAGTCCAAGACCACCGTGCCCGAGCCGCACGTCTTCATCGCCCGCCTGTCGTGCCTGCCCGATCCGCGCGACCACGACATAGAGATCGAGGCCCTCGACGTCCACCACGCCCTCGACGTCGCCCTACCGCAGCCTCCACGCGCGGAACGAACGGCGCGCGGGCTCGGCGCATGGCGCCCAGACCTCGACGCCTTGAAGGCTGGCGTCGTGCTTGCCGTCAGCACACTCGCCGGCATGCTGAGCCTGGCCCTGGCGACGGCGTCTCTCCAGGCGATGCTAAGCGACTAGCTGGACGCCGCGACGATTTCAAAAAATGGCGCCGGCGCCGGGGGCGGCGCGATCGGGCTGCGTAACGTCTCTTACGAGGTCCAGCCTGTCGTGGGCTCCAACGAGGCGCTAAACCCTTGGGAATAGTCGAAGTGGTGCGTGTTCCGGCGAACCTTCGCCAGGGCCGCATGGAGGTTTCCGATGAGTGATTTCGACACCTGGCTGGACGGCGCGGCCAAGGCGCGCGTCGACTTGTCGGCGGACGCGGCCGACGCCCTGGCCCTGCGTCTGGCCGGCGAGCCCGCGCCCAGCACGATCGAGTCCCGCCGCGAGTGGCGCCAGCTGACGGCCTGCCTGATGATCGCCACCGTGTTCGGCGCGGCGACGACGGGCGGCATCGGCATGCTCAAGCGGCCGTCGAACGAGGTCGTCGCCCGCTGGCCGGCCGCCGCCTTCACCGTCTCGCCGTCCAACCTGCTGGTCCCGCGAGCCGCCGGATGAGCCGCGCGAACTGGACCCGGATGACGGTCGGCGCGGCCATCGCCGGGGCGGTCGGCGCGGTCGTGGTCTCGGGCGCGCACTGGCTGCTGCAGTCGGCGCACCCCAAGCCGATGGACCTGCACCAGGAACTGCACGAGCTGGTCCCGCTGAGCCCGCAGGAGCAAGCCCGCCTCCAGCAGCGCGAGGACGCCTATCAGGCGCGCCGCCGGGCGATCGAGCAGAGGGTCAAGGCCGCCAATGGCCGCCTGGCGCGCGCCATTGCCTTGCAGCCCGGCTGGACCCCCGAGGTCGAGGCCGCCAGCAAGGAGGTGGAGTCCGCCGCCGCCGAACTGGAGCGCGCCACCCTGCAGCACGTGGTGGAGATGCGCGAGGGCTTGGACGCCCAGCACCGACCGGCCTACGACGCGGCCCTGGTCAAGGCTCTGTCCGACGGAGCCAAGTGACCGCCGCGCCGGACGACGCCGAACTCGTCGCCCGCGCCATGGCGGGCGACCGGTCCGCGTTCGTCGACCTCTTCCGCCATCATGGTCCTTCGGTCGCCAAGCTGACCCGCGCCTACGGAGCCCCCGCCTCCGAGGTCGAGGATGTCGTGCAGGAAGTCTTCCTCTCGGCCTGGCGACGCCTGGCCGACTATGACCGCCAGCGCCCGTTCCGCGCCTGGCTGTTCGCCATCGCCCTGAACCGCGTGCGCGACATGGCCCGCCGCCGTCGCGTGCGGGCGTTCTTCTTCGGCGCCTCCGAACTGGACGATGGCGCGACCCGCATCGAGGCCGAGGCGCCTGATCCCGAGACCCAGGCCCATCACCGCCTGGC
Source organism: Caulobacter vibrioides OR37 (assembly GCF_000372645.1). Lineage (GTDB taxonomy): Bacteria > Pseudomonadota > Alphaproteobacteria > Caulobacterales > Caulobacteraceae > Caulobacter > Caulobacter vibrioides_E. Next base: position 44,129 of record NZ_APMP01000004.1, read on the forward strand.
CCTCGAAGAGGTGTCCCGGCGCATCGCAAACCTGCCGGAAGACCAACGCACGGCGCTGGTCTTGACGGCCGTCTCCGGCCTCAGCCAGCAGGACGCTGCCGCCGCCCTGAAGATCACGGTGAAGGCCCTGGAAGGCCGCATCGCCCGCGCGCGCCAGCGCCTGCGCGCCGCCGAAACATCCGCCTGAAAAATCCACTCCCCCAGCGGGGGCGCCGCCGAGGGCCTGCGTAATCGCAGGTAGGCGGCCCGCGCGGTTGTTACGCGCCGGCCCAAGCTCAGGGGACGTATCCTGTCTAGACTCTCACACCTCGCCCTCGCGTGCGCCGCGTGGGGCGCCATCGCGGCGGGTCCCGCGTGGGCGCAGCCCGCGCCGGCCTTCGCCGACCTGCTGCGCCAAGCCACGCAGACCGCGCCGCGCCTGAAGGAAGCCCAAGCCGGCGTCCGCGAAGCCCAGGGCCTGGCCCTGCAAGCCCAGGCGCGTCCCAACCCGGTCGTCGGTCTCGAAGCCGAGAACTTCGGCGGCAAGGCGCCCTACAACGGGACCAACCAGGCCGAGACCACGCTGTCGGTGGCCCAGGCTCTGGAGCTGGGCGGCAAGCGCTCGGCGCGGGTCTCGGCCGCTAACGCCGAGGTGACCGCCGCTGAAGCCCGTAACCGCCAGGCTTCGGCCGACTTCGCCTATGAGCTGGCGGTCGCCTATGCCGCCGCCGAGGCCGCCCAGGCTCGCGCCGATCTGGCCGCCCAGGCGCTGAAGCGCTCGCAAGACGACCTGGGCGTCTCGCGCGCCCTGGTCGACGCCGGCCGCGAAGCCAATCTGCGGCTGGTCACGGCGCAGGCCGCCGAGGCCTCGGCCCGCGCCGACGCCGAAGCCGCCCGCGCCGATGCGGTTGAGGCCCTGGCGCGACTGTCGGCCCTGGCCGGCGTCGCCGAGCCCTATACCAGCCTGGCCGGCGGGCTTCTCTCCGCCCCGGCCTCGCCGTCGACCGCCGATGGCGTGCCGCCCGCCGACATGCCCGCCCTGCAGGTGGCGCGCGCCGAGCGGGAAGCCGCCGGCAAGCAGGTCACGGTCGAACGCCGCCGGGCTATCCCGGACCTGACCGCCTCGGTCGGCGTGCGCCGCCTGAACGGGCAAGGCCTGACCGGCAATGACTCCACGGCCCTGGTCGCTGGCGTCTCCGTTCCCTTCCCGCTGTTCGACCAGAACCGGGGCAATGTCGCCGCTGCCTCGGCCCGCGCCAACGCCGCCGACGCCCGGTTCGAGGAGGCCCGCCTGCGCGCCGAGGCCGACTGGCGCTCGGCCCGCGTCCAGGCCGACGCCGCCGTCAGCCGGGTCTCGGCCTCCCAGCAATCGGAAGCCGCCGCCGACGAGGCCTATCGCCTGGCCCGTGTCGGCTACGAGTCCGGCAAGACGCCCCTGGTCGAAGTCCTCAACGCCCAGCGCGCCCTGACCGACGCGCGCCGGACCACCCTCGATGCGCGTGTGGCGCGGGTTCGCGCCCAGGCCACCCTGGCCCGCCTGGCTGGCCGCGCCCCCTTCGGAGAATAAGACATGGCTACCCGCAACGCGGCCGGACCGCGCACCCTGATGCTGGGCGTCGCCGCCATCGCCCTCCTGGGCGCCGGCTACGGCCTGGCCAAGCTGACCACCAAGCCCGCCCCGCCGCCCGAAGCCGCCGCCGCCCCCGAGGCCGCGCCAACCGAGGTCAAGGTCGAGGCCTCGTACCTGAAGGTCTCCAACATCGCCCTGCAGACCGTCACCGCCGGCGACTTCGGCGGCCAAGTCCAGGGCTCGGGCAGCGTCGTGGCCACGCCCGGCGGCGAGGCGGTGCTGACCGCCCACGCCGGCGGCACGGTCGTGCGCATCTTCAAGCGCCTGGGCGAACCGGTTCGCGCCGGCGAGACCATCGCCCTGGTCGAGAGCCGCGATGCGGCCCTGGTCGCTGGCCAGCGCGGCGCAGCCGACGCCCGCGCTGTCCTGGCGACCTCCAACCTCGCCCGCGAGAAGAAGCTGTTCGAGCAAGGCGTGACCTCCCGCCAGGACTACGAGACCGCCAAGGCGCAGGCCGACGCGGCTCGGGCCGAAGCCGCCGGGGCCCGCGCCGCCGCCGGGGCCTCGCGCGTCTCGGCCGACGGTCGCAGCGTCGCCGTGGTCAGCCCGATCAGCGGCCGGATCACCGCCGCCCCCGCCACCCTGGGGGCCTTCGTCCAGTCGGAGAGTGAGCTGTTCCGCGTCGCCGACGCCCGCGACGTCCAGGTCGAGGTGGCGGTCAGCCCGCAGGACGCGGCCCGCATCGTCCCCGGCGCGACGGCCTCGGTGCGCAACGCCGCCGGCCAGACGATCGCCGCCACGGTGCGCTCGGTGACCCCGACCCTGAACCCCGAGACCCGCACCGCCACGGTGGTGCTGTCGGTGTCGGGCGGCGGCCTCGTCCCCGGCGAGGCCATCCAGGCCACGATCACCGCACGCGGCACCGGTCAGCCGGGCTTCATCCTGCCCGAAGAGGCCGTGCAGTCGATGGAAGGCCGCGACGTGGTCTTCGTGCGCACCGCCACGGGCTTCTCGGTCCGTCCGGTCGTGGTCGCCACCCGCAGCGGCGGTCAGGCGCTGATCGTCTCGGGCCTGAAGGCCGGCGAGACCGTCGCGGCCCGTAATGCCTTCCTGCTGAAGGCCGAGATCGTCAAAGGCGCTGACGCAGAATGATCGACCGCATCCTAGCCTTCTCGGTCAGAGCACGATGGATGGTCCTCGTGCTGGTGGCCATCGTCTCGGCGTTCGGGACCTGGCAGCTCTTCAAGTTGCCGATCGACGTCACGCCCGACATCACCAACAAGCAGGTGCAGATCAACACCGTCGTCTCGACCCTGGGACCGGTCGAGGTCGAAAAGCGCGTCACCTTCCCGATCGAGACCGCCCTGGCGGGTCTGGCCGGCGTGGAGAGCACCCGGTCGTTCTCGCGCAATGGCTTCTCGCAGGTGACGGCCGTCTTCAAGGAAGACGCCAACCTCTACTTCATGCGCCAGCAGGTGACCGAACGTCTGGCCCAGGCGCGACCCAGCCTGCCCGCCGGCGCCGAGCCGCAGATGGGTCCGGTGTCCACGGGCCTGGGCGAGATCGTCCACTACGCCGTCGACTTCAAGAACCCGAATGGCAAGGGTGCGAAAGTCCAGGACGGCAAGCCCGGCTGGCAGAGCGACGGGTCATTCATCACCGATGACGGCGAGCGCCTGGCCGACGAGACCGCGCGCCTGGCCTATCTGCGCACCGTGCAGGACTGGATCGTCCGTCCGCAGCTGCGCGCGGTGCCGGGCGTGGCCGACGTCGACTCCCTGGGCGGCTACGTGAAGCAGTACGTCGTCGAGCCCGATCCGGCCAAGCTGACCGCCTACGGCATTTCCTACAGCGAGCTGGGCGACGCCCTGGAGAAGGCCAACCTGTCGGTCGGCGCCAACTTCATCCAGCGTTCGGGCGAGAGCTACATGGTGCGCGGCGACGCCCGCATCCAATCAGCCGACGAGATCGCCCGCGCGGTGGTCGCCACGCGCGGCGGCGTGCCGGTGCTGCTGCGCGACGTCGCCACGGTCAATATCGGCGGCGAGCTGCGTCGCGGCGCGGCCAGCCGCGACGGCCACGAGATGGTGGTCGGCAGCGTGCTGATGCTGGTCGGCGAGAACAGCCGCACGGTCGCCCACGCGGCGGCCGAGAAGCTGAAGGCCATCAACCCGAACCTGCCAGCGGGCGTCACCTCGGAAGTGATGCTGAACCGCTCGCAGCTGGTCGAGGCGACCATCGCCACCGTGGCCCGCAACCTCACCGAGGGCGCGCTGCTGGTCGTGGCCATCCTGTTCTTCATGCTGGGCAACTGGCGGGCGGCCCTGATCGCCACGCTGGTGATCCCGCTGTCGCTGCTCTTCAGCGCCATCGGCATGAACGGGATGAAGATTTCCGGCAACCTGATGAGCCTGGGCGCGCTGGACTTCGGCCTGATCATCGACGGCGCGGTCATCATCGTCGAGAACACCCTGCGCCGCATGGCCGAGCGCCAGCACCACGAGGGTCGCATCCTGAACCTGCAGGAGCGGCTGGAGGTGGCGCTGAGTTCGACCCGCGAGATGGTCCGCCCGACCGTCTACGGCCAGATCGTCATCTTCCTGGTCTTCCTGCCCTGCCTCACCTTCCAGGGCGTCGAGGGCAAGATGTTCTCGCCGATGGTCATCACCCTGATGCTGGCCCTGGCCTCGGCGTTCGTGCTGTCGCTGACCTTCGTGCCGGCCATGACCGCCCTCCTGATCCGGGGCCACATCTCGGAGAAGGAAGTCCCCGCCGTCGCCAAGACCAAGGACGCCTATGCGCCGTGGCTGCACCGCGCGGTGGCCCAGCCCTGGCCGTTCATCGGGGCTGCGGTCGGCGTCTTCGCCCTGGCCATGGTGGCGTTCGCCTTCGTGGGCCGCGAGTTCATGCCGACCCTGGACGAGCAGAACCTGAACCTGTCCTCGGTCCGCATCCCCTCGACCTCGATCGACAAGTCCGTCGAGCTCGATTTGCCGATCGAGCGGGCGATCATGGCCCTGCCCGAGGTAGTGACGGTCTATTCCAAGGCCGGCACCGCCAGTCTGGCGGCCGACCCGATGCCGCCCAACGCCTCGGACAACTACGTCATCCTCAAGCCCAAGAAGGACTGGCCCGCCGGCGTGAAGACCAAGGAGCAGGTGATCGAGCGCATCCGCAAGGCCACCGCCCCGATCGTCGGCAACTTCTATGACGCCACCCAGCCCATCGAGATGCGCTTCAACGAACTGATCGGCGGGGTCCGCTCCGACGTGGCCGTGAAGCTCTATGGCGAGGACCTGGGCAAGATGACCGCAACGGCCGACCAGATCGTCAAGGTCCTGCGCACCGTGCCGGGCGCCTCCGACGCCCGCGTGGCCCAGACCGAGGGCTTCCCGACCTTCGACATCAAGTTCGACCGGGACGCCATCGGCCGCTATGGCCTCACCGTGCAGGACGTCGCCGACACCGTCTCGGCCGCCCTGGGCGGACGCGAAGCCGGCCAGGTCTTCGAAGGCGACAAGCGCTTCGACATCGTCGTGCGCCTGCCCAACGCCAAGCGCAACGACCTGGACGCCCTGGGCGCCATCCCGGTGATGCTGCCGCAGACCGGAACCGGCCCCCGCGCCTCGGTGCCGCTGCGCCAGCTGGCCAGCTTCCAGTTCACCGAGGGCCTCAATGAGGTCAGCCGCGACAACGGCAAGCGCCGCATCTATGTCGAGACCAACGTCGTCGGCCGCGACCTCGGCTCATTCGTCGACGAGGCCCAGAAGAAGATCGACCAGCAGGTTCGCCTGCCGGCCGGCTCGTACATCGAGTGGGGCGGCCAGTTCCAGAACCTGCAGGCAGCCAGCAAGCGCCTCAGCCTGATCGTGCCGATCTGCTTCCTGATGATCTTCGGCGTGCTCTACATGGCCCTGCGTAGCGCCGCCTTGGCCGGCACGGTGTTCACCGCCGTGCCGCTGGCCCTGGCGGGCGGGATCTTCGCGATCTTCCTGCGCGGCATCCCGTTCTCGGTCTCGGCCGCCGTCGGCTTTATCGCCGTCTCGGGCGTGGCGGTGCTGAACGGCCTCGTCCTGATCGCCGCCATCCGCCGCAATATCGAGGACGGTATGGCGGTCGACGAGGCGGTGACCCACGGGGCTCTGGAACGCTTCCGGCCGGTGCTGATGACCGCCCTGGTCGCCTCCCTTGGCTTCGTACCCATGGCCATCGGCACGGGCACGGGCGCGGAGGTGCAGCGTCCGTTGGCCACGGTCGTCATCGGCGGCCTGATCACCTCGACCGCCCTGACCCTGTTCGTGCTGCCCGCCATCTGCGGCCTCGTCCTTCGCCGGACGCGCCGCGCGGCCGAGGTCGCCTGACGGTTCGCCGGAGATGCTCAGCCCCCAAGACATCTCCGGCGCTCGCGGCCGGCGGTTCCCCCCCCCCGCCGTCGGCCGCACCTCACCAGCGCCAAGGCTTCGGAAAGTCCGGGGCCCGGCCTCTAGTCGATGGGCTTGAAGACGAGGATCGCCGCTTCCGCCGAGCCCGCCGCCCTGGCCGCCACGAACAGCCGATCCTGCTCGGGCACGAAGAGCCCCGTACGCGCGCCGCTCCGCGTCTTCGCCCGTCCCAGGGATGCATAAGGCGGCGTCGATGACCGCACCTCCACATCGCCCGAACCGCAGACGACGTAGAACCTTTGGCGTCGGCCATCGACGAAGACATCGTCAGCGTCGCCGCAGGTGGAGACGTCGCCGCGCACAGCGCCGTCCGCCATCACCGCCAGGCGCGCGGGCAGTCTGTAGACCGTGACCAGCGCACCGTTCCCGTCCAGCGCCATCGGGAAGTTCCAGCGATGGTCCGCCTTCCAGGTCGCCGTCACCCTGCCCTGGTCGATATCCCCTGCCACGATCGCGCCAGCGTCGGGCACATTGACGAAAGCCTTGGGGCCGTCCAGCCGGAAGCCTTCGGGATGGCCGGGAAGCTTCAGCTCGCTCACCACCTTCCGCGAAGCCGGGTCGATCGTCGCCAGGGCGCCGTCGCCGTAGCCCACCACCAGACGCCCCGATCGCGTATCGATGCGCAGATTGTCGGCATCGTCGCCAACGCGGACCATGCCCGCCGGCGCGAGGTCGGCGGCCTTGTAGAAGCGCACCGTCCCGTCCCCGCCGTTGGCCACAGCCAGTTCGTCACGGTCGGCCAGATAGGCCAGGCCCTGCGGTTCCGCGAGACCGGTGATCCGCCCCAGCGACTTGCCCGAGCGCAGGTCGATCGCCTCGACCGAGCCGTTGCCCAGTTCGGCGACGAATAAGCGCTGGCCGGCGACATCCACCGCCAGATGGTCGATGCGTCCCTTGACCCCGGCGAGCGGGATCGTTCGGTCCAGGGCCAGCGGCGCCTGGGCGCCCGCGCTGGCGCAGGCCGCGACACCGCATAGGGCCGATAAGGCGACCGCCGCCCATCTCCAAGGATCGGGTCTCACGGTCGCCTTCCCCGTCACGCGGCCATGCCCTTGAACAGGCCGTCCGCGTGGCTCCAGTTGATGGTCGCCATGAAGGCGTCGACATAGGCGCCCGCCTTGGCGCCGTAGTCCATCGCGTAGGCGTGTTCGTACATGTCGAGCGCCAGCAGCGGCGTTCCACCAGCCAGGGTCATGGTGTGATCGGCGGCCCAGGTGTTGACCAGGCGCTTGTCGCGCGCGCTCCAGGTCAGCAGCACCCAGCCCGATCCGCCGCCCAGCGCCTTGCCCATGGCCGCGAACTCGGCGCGCCAGCGGGCGTCGCTCCCAAAGTCCCGCTCGATGGCGGCGGCCAGCGCCGCGCCCGGCTTGGACGGCGCGCCCAGGCCGGCGAAGTACAGCTCGTGCAGGATCATCGAATTCCAGGCGATCAGCTCCTCGCGCTTGAGGCCGTTCAGCAGGAACGTCGGCGCGGCGGCGGGGTCGAGTCCGGCGAGCTGTGCGTCGATGGCCCCCAAGCGCTTCACGGCGCCGACGTAGTTGTTGTCGTGGTGGCTGGTGAGCAGCTTTTCCGACAGGCCGGTGATCGTCTTGGGATCGAACGGCAGGGCTTGAGGCGCGAAGCCGGGCGTGGCCTTGGTCTGGGCCAAAGCCGGCGCTGCGGGAGCGGCGGCGAGCGCGCCGACCAGAGCCGCTCCCGCCAGGACCTGGCGACGATCAGCACGAAACTCGGTCATGGGTGGTTTCCTGTTAGCGAGGGATGGAAGACGTGGAACGGCAGGAACTCTCGGCCAGCTCGTTCAGCAGTTCGCCGAGACGCTGGTCGAGATCGGCTTTGGCGCGATCATAGTCCGTGACCCAGGACGGCGTGCGCCAGGCGCGGGCTTCCGAAAGCCCCGGCGCCGCGGCGGCCTCGTCGAAGGCGATGACGATGTCGGCCCAGGCCGCATCCGCCAGCGCGAAAGTCCGCGCGGGCTCTGAAGTCGGCTCGATCCCGTCGGCGTGCAGTCGCTCGGCAAGCTCGGGATAGAGATGATCCTCGATCTTGAGCCCGCGCGATCGCACCTCGATGGGGACTTGCCAGGCCGGCGCCTTCCTCCTCAGAACCTCACGTGCGATGGCGCTCTTCACCGTCCCCGCCGGGCAGACGAAGAGCACGCGGTAAGGGGCGCAAGCTCTGGGATTGGCGCTGGCGCTGACACTCGTGCTGTCGCCGGCGCTGGCCACGCCAGGCAGCAACAAGAGTCCGAAGACCAGCGCGCTTCGGCGACTCAAGCCGGAGCGATGGCCGCCCATGCTCGAGGATTTCAGAACTTGACGCATGATCGCTCGATCGCCGTCTGGGGAAATGTCCTCCCAGTCTGCCCGCGAAGTTTAAGGCAGTTTTAGAGGCCGGCCGCTCTTCGGCGCCCCTTAAAACAGCCGTAAAAGAACCCGCGCCCTATCGCGTTGAGAGGAAGCGAGGAGCCATGCGCCTGCTGGTGATCGAGGATGAGCGGCGGATCGCCGAACTGGTCGCCGAGGGACTGCGCCAGGCCAGCTTCGTGGTCGATACGGTGGCGACGGTGGCCGACGCGCAGGCCGCGCTGGAACTGACAAGCTACGACGCGGCGGTGCTCGATCTGGGCCTGCCCGACGGCGACGGTCTTCGCCTGCTCACGGCGCTGCGGCGCAAACCCGACACGCCTCCGATCCTCGTCCTGACCGCACGCGACACCGTAGAGGATCGCGTCGCGGGGCTAGACGCCGGCGCGGACGACTATCTCATCAAGCCCTTCGCCATGGTCGAGGTGGTCGCCCGCGTGAAGGCGCTCTTACGGCGTCCCGGCGGGCCGCTCGGCGTTCGCCTGGAGGCCGGCAATCTGGTGCTCGACACCGTGGGGCGCGATGTCGAAGTCGACGGCCAGGTCGTGCCGCTCGCCCGGCAGGAGATCGCCATCCTGGAGCACCTGATCCGCCGTCTCGGAAGGGTCGTGCCCAAGGCCGTACTGGAAGAGAAGCTCTACGGCATGGGCGACGAGCTGGGCTCCAACGCCATTCCGGTCCACGTCCATCACCTGCGGCGCAAGCTGATCGAGGCCAAGGCCGTCTGCGCCATCCATACGGTGCGCGGCGTCGGCTACTTCCTGGAGGAGCAGGCATGAAGCGCGCGTCCTGGCCTCGCTCTCTGGAAGGCCGGCTGCTGCTCCGGCTGGGCGTGCTGCTGGGCGTCACCTTGATCGGGGGCTTGGCCTCGGGCATCGGCGCGGCCCTTCATGCGGCCAAGACGCTCGCGGACGACGGCATGGCCGACAAGTTCGTCGCCGAGTTCATGGGCGACGTCGGTTGGATGTTCCCGGTCCTGACCCTCGCCGTCCTGGTCATCGCCGCCTGGACCCTCCGAGCCAGCCTGAAGCCGTTGCGCGCGGTCTCGACCCAGGCGGCGGCGATAACGCCCGGCGCCATCGCCGTCCGCCTCCCGATCGAGGACCTTCCGCTGGAACTGCAGCCGGTCGTCATGGCCGTGAACGAGGCCCTGGACCGTCTGGCCAAGGGCTTCGAGACCCAGCGTCAGTTCACGGCCGACGCCGCCCACGAACTGCGCACGCCCTTGGCCATTCTCACGGCGGGCTTGGAAAACCTGCCGACCACCGGCGAGATCGAGCGCTTGCGGCTCGACGCCGAGCGTATGAACCGCCTCGTCGCCCAGCTGCTGGGCGTGGCCAGGCTCGATGGGCAGCCTCTCGACGTCAGCCAGACGGTCGATCTGGGCGAGGTGGCGGCGCGGGTCGTCGAGCGCTTCGCGCCCTTGGCGGCCAAGACCGGGTGCAGCCTGGCGTTCGAGCCAGCCGCCAGCCCGGTGCTGGTGACAGGCAATACCGACGCCCTGGGCGATGCGATCCGCAATCTGGTGGAGAACGCCATCGCCCATAGCCCGCCGGGACAGGAGGTCACCGTCGGCGTCGACACGGCCGGCGCCGTCTGGGTCGTCGACCAAGGTCCGGGCGTGCCGCTGGAGGACCGGGACCGCATCTTCGAGCGCTTCTGGCGCAGCCGGGAGCGACGCGGCTCCAGCGCCGGCGCGGGCCTCGGCTTGTCCATCGTCGCCGAAATCGCCCGCGCGCACGGCGGGACGATCGCGGTGATGGACACCCCCCGAAGGCGGCGCGCGCTTCGTGCTGGATGTGCCGCTCGCCCCATCCGTCGTCGGATCGAGGGACACCGATCTATGAGCGGCGGAGGCGCCAGGGCGAACGCCCGATCGCGCATTGCCTCCCACCCATTCCCCAAGTATGCGGTGACGCACCGGGCTCTCGCGGGTCGCCCGGACACAGACGGTCCGCCGTCCAAGAACCCGCTCTGGAGGACGCGCGTCACGCGCGGCCAATGGAGCGTGTGTGTTGGATAGTCAGATCGAGACCCCGATCCCCTCGAAGTCGATATCGTTCGGCGAAGCACTGAAGGTGTGGGCGCGCGTAGCGGCGCTGAGCTTCGGCGGCCCTGCCGGCCAGATCGCGGTGATGCACCGCATCTTGGTGGAAGAGAAACGCTGGCTGGGCGAGCGCCGGTTCCTGCACGCGCTGAACTATTGCATGCTGCTGCCCGGTCCGGAGGCCCAGCAACTGGCCATCTATATCGGCTGGCTGATGCACAGGACGATCGGCGGTTTCGCCGCCGGTATCCTGTTCGTGGCGCCCGGCTTCCTGGCGATCATGGCGCTCAGCGTCCTGTACGCCCTGTTCGGCCAGGTCGGTCCGGTGGCGGCGCTGTTCTTCGGCCTGAAGGCGGCGGTGCTCGTCGTGGTGGTCGAGGCGGTGCTGCGGGTCGGTCGACGGTCGCTGAAGAGCCGCGCGATGATCGCCATCGCCGCCGTCGCTTTCCTGGCGCTGTTTGTCTTCAAGGTCCCATTCCCCATCGTCATCGTCACCGCCGGCCTCATTGGCTTCGTGGGCGCGCGACTGGGCGTGGCGGCCTTCCTGAAGGCTTCCGGTCACGGTCCGGCCAGTGGTCATGAAGTCGCCGACGCCGACACCATCCTAGGCGAGGACACGCCCGAGCACGCCAGGCCAAACCTGCGCTGGTCGCTTTCGATCAGCGCGGCGCTGCTGCTGGCCTGGTGGGCGCCCGTGGGTATTTCGGCGCTGGTCCTGGGTCCGAACGCCACGCTCACCCACATCGGCCTGTTCTTCAGCAAGATGGCCATGGTGACCTTCGGCGGAGCCTACGCCGTGCTGGCATACGTCGCCCAGGAAGCCGTTGGGACCTACCACTGGCTTCGCCCCGGCGAGATGCTGGACGGCCTGGGCATGGCCGAGACGACGCCCGGCCCGCTGATCATCGTCACCCAGTTCGTCGGCTTCATGGGGGCCTATCGCAACGCTGGAAGCCTCTCGCCGCTGACAGCCGCGATCCTGGGCGGCGTCCTGACCACCTGGGTGACGTTCGTGCCGTGCTTCCTCTGGATCTTCCTGGGCGCGCCATTCATCGAGGCCCTGCGCGGCGCCCGCGCGCTCAACGGCGCGCTGTCGGCGATCAGCGCGGCCGTCGTGGGCGTCATCATGAACCTGGCCCTGTGGTTCGCGCTGCATGTGCTGTTCGCGCGGATGACGGTGCTCGATGCCCTGGGTGCGCGCCTTGAGGTTCCGGACCTTTCCAGTCTGAACCTGCCGAGCGCACTCCTGGCCCTGGCGGCCGCCATCGCCGCCTTCCGCTTCAAGGTCCCGATGATCCCGCTAGTGGCGGGCTGTTCGGCAGCCGGCGTCCTGTTTTTCCTGCTGGTCGCCCACAGCTAGGATCACGCCTTCGGCCAGCGCTTGTGCTGACCGTCGATCACCACCGGATGGGCGTGGGCTCCATCCTGGCCGTTGGCCAGGTGCGGATGCTCCGCCGGCAGGTCGTCGTGCGTGTGCGGCAGGTTCTCGGGATCGTTGGCCGGCCAGATCACCAGCCCCAGGATAGCGCCCAGACCACAAAGCCCCGCCAGCACCAGGAACGCGGCGCTGGGATTGGCCTGGGCCGAGACCAGGCCCGCCACCGGATAGGCGATCAGCCAGCAGGCGTGCGACAGGGCGAACTGGGCGGCGAACAAGGCCGGGCGATCGGCGGCCGAGGCCGAGCGGCGCAGGGCTCGCCCCGCCGGCGTCAGGGTCAGCGAGTAGCCAAAGCCCATGACCAGCCAGAGCGCCAGCAGCGCCGGATAGCTCTTGGCGGTGAAGGCGCCGGCCAGTAGCACGCCAGTCATCAGGAAGGCGCCGGCGACCATGGCGCGACGGTCGGTGACCTTCTCCAGGACGCGCGGCAGGACCAGGGCCGCGCTCATCGAGCCCAGGCCGAACACCGCCAGAGCCCAGGCGCTGGCCTGGTTGGACATGCCGAAGTTCGAGCGCACCAGCACGACGGTGTTGATGAACACCATGGCCCCGCCAGCGGCCTCGGCCAGGCTCACCGCCAGCAGGCCCCGCAGGCGCGGCGTCAGGGCGAACAGGCGCAAGCCCCCGGTCAGACGCTGCGAGAACGGCAGCTGCTGGGCGCTGGAGACCGGCGGCAGGACGGCCGTGACCACAAAGCCGGCCGACAGCACGAAGCCCAGCGCCGTGCCCAGGAAGAGGTCGTTGAAGCTGATCACCGACAGCAGGATCGCCGCCAGCACCGGGCTGGCCACGCTCTCCAGGTCCGACGCCAGGCGCGAGAGCGACAGGGCTTTGGTGTACTCGGCCTCGTCTTCGAGCAGGTCGGGGATCATGGCCTGGAAGGCCGGGGTGAAGGCGGCCGAGGCGATGTAGAGCACCGTCATCAGGCCATAGACCTGCCAGGGCTCACGCACGAACGGCAGCGCCACGGCCACCAGCGCCCGCACGACGTCGAGCGACACCAGCAGCGTCTTGCGGGGGAGCTTGGTGGCGAGGGCCGACGCGAACGGCGCCACGCCGATATAGGCGACCATCTTGATCGACAGCACCGCGCCTAGGATTTCCCCGGCGCTGGCGCCCGCTAGGTCATGGGCCAGGAGGCCGAGGGCGACGGTGGCCATGCCCGTGCCCAGCAGCGCGGCGACCTGGGCGATGAAGAGGTGACGGTAGGCGCGGTTGCGGAGGGGCGAAAACATTGGGCGGGGATCCTCGATCGGCCAACGAGACAGCGGACAATCCCGTTGCAAGGTCTTACGCAGCCCGCGGGCGCCGCCCTCGCCTCAATAGGTCGATGTCAATGAAGTCGTGAGGCTTTGCCGCCCCGAACGCCGCACAAAGTCGTTGGAGAGATCGTTCAGTTTCAACCTTCACGGCGATGGTGGATCGAACCAGTCTTCAGCGCCTTCCAATCCCTCGTGAGCACGATGGCGAGGATGGTGTCGAAGGTCCCCACAAGGAACCCCGATAGCCACTTCATGCCGATGAGGCCAAGGACAATGCCCACAATCAAACTGGCCGCGGCGAGCCATCCCAGCGTCGCATAGATGATCGCCTGAGCGCCCTCGCCTCGCTTCGCCAGCAGGAGTTCCAGGATACGTTCAAGCCAAAAGCCAATCACCTTCCCTCCCCTCGATGGACATTACTATCACCCACCACTGGCCGACCTAATTTCGACTGCGCAGGCGGATGGCCGTGCGAACATCCCGAGCATCGGCGCGGCTGGCTTGCAACTGCTGGCGGAATTGCGGAAAGATCGGCCGCGTACCTTCAGGGTCTTCCAAAGTCAGAAGCACAGCGAAGGGCACGCCCTCGGCAGGGAAGCTCGCCTCGGCCCGCACCAAACTCGTGACCTCCAAACACCACTGCGAGGACTCGCCGTTCTCGTTGAAAGTGCTCTCGTACTGCTTGGACGGCCACCATTTCAGGCCGTGATCGATCAAGGCTCGCTCGGGAATGGCCAGCTTCGCCGACCCTGGCAGATAGCCGGCATCGATCTGGTTGAGGAAACGCGCGCGCCCATCCTTGGCTGGTTCGGTTTGCCGCTGCCTGAGGCTGGCCTCAAGATTGACGCGAACGAATTCCGCGCCAAAGGCTGGGTCCAACGGCGGCGAGTAGACAAGGGTAATCCGGGCCCGCCCCGAGCAGGCCCCGTCGGGCGTGGTCAGGCTCTGTGGCCAAGTGAACGGGAAGTGCAGGATAACGGGCTTGCGCTCACCGATGCTGAGCCGGCTCTGGAACAGCAGCGTGATCTGATGATCGCCGGTCTCCAGCATGTCGACCACCTGAGCCGGCTGACCGAAGCCCGCGAATTGTCGGGCCAGTTGCTTGTGCCCGCGCTTGGTCAACGGTTCAGGCATGACCGCGTGGTGCAGCAACATGGCGCGCAGGGCCTCACTGGTCAGCCCGCCCTCCGTCGCGACATCCAGGCCCGCCAGGCCGCGTGCCACCAGAGGCGCAGCGAAGCTGGTGCCGACCACGTCCTGACGAAGACCGGCCGGAGTCAGGGAGCTCAGGCCCGTGGACGCACCAGGCCGAGCCCCGCCGGCCCCGCCATACGCGGCCACGTCAGGTTTGACCCCAACCTGCAGACCAGGCCCGCGCGTGGTGTAAATCGTCGGCGCTCCAGCCACATCCGCCAGACCTGGCGGATTCAACGCCCCCACCGAGATAGAGCGTACGCTCTCGGACGGTTTGAAGATCGTGTCCGGCGACGTGCGTGAGGCGAAATACGACACCGCTTCGCTAGGCTTCTTGGGCCATGGCGCCCGCGACTGAGACCGGGGGAGATTGCCTGCGGAATTGACGAAGATCACCCCGTAGGTGTCGGCGATCTGATCCAAGCGCGAAGCGTAAATGCTGTAGCGGTGACGCTCGACATCCGACACGGCGTTGATCGACAGATTGAAAACCCGCACGCCGTGCTGCTGGATGGCCTCAGCGACCGCCTGCTCGACTTCCTCGAGGAAGTCGGTGAAGCCCCGCGGATACTTCTCGCTGAACGAACCGGTTGGATAGAGCGGCACGTCGTAGATCTGGCAGCCGTTGGCCTCTGGCGTCACCGTCGGCGGATTCACCAGCTGCGGAACGGCGATCAGGCCGGCCACCCCAGTGCCGTGGACAGCGTTAAACTCAGTCTCGTCCAGGAAGTCGAACCGCCCGACCACCCAATCCTCAAGACACTTGCCAACGCCAGAGTCGATCACCCCGACGACCGGATAGCTCGCCCTGCTCGCTGGCGTTGGGATTTCCAACGGCTCATCCCCAAGGGAAAGCCCCTCGGCGGACCGCGTCGGGGTCTCCTCGTCCGTAAGCTGCAGAAGCACCGGCGGCAGCACCGCCCGCACAAGGGGATGGGCCTGCAGAGCGTTCAACACGGCTTCATGCCGCGCAGGATCCAGGTCTACCGGAGCCGGGGGCGGCGCCGGTACCAGATCGGACCGGATAAGACTGGTGCGGTTGTCGACCAGGGCCGGCTGGACGCTGCGGGTCAGCTGCAGTTCCATAACCGGCGTACGGCCGATCGCCGAAGCGATGAAGCTGCGCGCGCCAGCGCCAGTGGACAGCAACACCTGCTCGAGCGATCGGCGCAGCGCAGCTCGCCCCGTGAGATCGCTGGCGATGACCTTTTCATCCGGCGTCTCAAAAAGTTCGATCTGGTAACCGGAAACCACGCGCGGGTCCTCGAAGGCCGCCAGCGCCGCCGAGACCGAAAACGAGCGCTTCTGTTCGGGCGGCGCGATTTCGATGGACTCGATCGCCCCGACCTCCTGGCGCGCGTAGGTGGGAGCCTTGTAGGGTTCGCCGTCGCGCTGGCGATACTTGGTGACGACCGTCAGCTCCGCCTGTTCGATCCTGGCCCGGAGCGTGGCGAGATAGAGCAGCGGGGCCCGGAAGTAGAGCGTTCCGACCGCGTCGGCGCCGACGCACGGGAACTGGTCGCGCTTGAAGAGCCAGCCCGGTCGATAGGACTTGGCCAGCGCCTCAGGACGCATCTGGACCTTGAGATAGGTGGCCGGCCCGTGAGGGCTCTTCGTCACGGCCGCGATCACCGCGTCGACTGCCGCAAGCAACTCGGCCTTGTGTGCGGCGAAGGCGGCGTCGGCTCCGTCGTAGAAGTCCTTGGTGCGGGGCGGCTGACCAGGCTCGGGGGCCTGATGGAAGTCCTGATCGTTGAGGATGATCTGGACCGGATTGTTAGGCATGAGCGGCCTCCATCAGGGGCAGATGCAGCTTGGCTTTCTTCAGATCGCTTATTTTGGATTGGGCGTAGCCGGTGGCGTCGCCGATCTCGGTCTGCTTGAGACCCGCATCAGGGTCACTGGCGATAAGACTGACAAAGGCCTCCAAGTCGGCGGCAAGAATGCGCGCAGGCTGGGAGTCCAGCGATGGCGCGCGGGCCAACACCGCACTAAGAGCTCGGAACAGGGCCGGCCCGTCATGGGCGTCGCCACTCAACGCGACCCAACGCTTCACCGCTGCGCACACTCGCTCAAGATCAGCGCCGGATCGCCCGGCCAGGCAGTAGGCGAAGATCCGCAAGGTGGCAGGCTCGGCACCGATCGGGCGCAGGAAGCGGGCGATCATCTGTTCGCGAGCCCCAGGTTCAGGCTCGCCCATGTGGACGTGGGTCTCGAACCGCCGCCACACCGCCGGATCGAGAAGACGGTCGTGGTTGGTGATGGCGACGGTGATGCCGAACTCGCGGCGCATGTCGAGGTTCTGCAGCAGGGTATTCACCACCCGCTTGATCTCGCCGATCTCCTGGGGGTCGTCGCGAAGCTTGGCGAGCGCGTCGAACTCATCGAGCAGAAGCACGCACGCGTAGCGATTGGCGAAGTCAAACAGGTTGGCGATGTTGCGCGCGGTGGTGCCGAGGAACGAAGAGATCAGGCCGTCGATGCGGGCGGTGATCAGAGGCAGGCCAAGACGCTCGGCAATGTAGCGCGCGGTGACCGTCTTGCCCGACCCCGGAGGGCCATAGATAAGCAAGGTGCGTGTTGGCTCCACGCCGACAGATTGAAGCGCCGCCGCACTGCTCCATTCTTGGAGCAGGCCTTCGATCGTTTCCCGGATAACCGGGCCATAGATCGGCGCCGGAAGACCGTCGCCGACGAAATCGATCGAACACAGCCGCGCGCCGGTTTCGCGATCGATGGGCGGATGCACTTCACGGGTCAGCCGCTCGCCGGTGACCAGAGAGCGGGAAACCTCGACGCGGCTGGGCGCCATTTCGCGGGTTTCCTCGACCGCCTCCAGCAGGCGCTCCAGCGTCGCGGCCTCCTTCGCCGCGCCGGCCTTCTCCAGCCTTTCGCGCAGACGGGCGACCTGTTTGCCCAATGCCGCCTGATCGCCCGCAAGCGCGGCGCGAACGATACTCTGCACCACAGCAAAATGTTCCATAGGACGATCCACCCGTAAACCAGTAAGGCAGATTCATATCGACGAAACAGAAAGAGAACAAGGGAAATTTCGTTAATATATCTCAACACTCCCGATCAATATCGGGATTTTCGCCATTCATATCTGACAATTGGGAAATCAAATCCGAATTGGACGGCGGAGCCATCGCCCATCCCGTCCGCATAAGCGCCGCCCCACCCGAGGCGACCCCTTAGGCGTCGAAGTAGACGAACGAGTAGCTGAGCATAGTCCTTCGCAGCCCCGAGGGCTGGATCGCGCCGCCGACGGGCCGGCGCGCAATTTCGGGCAATTTCGCGCGCTGGAGGGGAGAAGAAAAGGCGAACGCAGTGTACACGCACTGTACACGTCGCCCCATAAGTTATTGATATTTAAGGCCGATCAGACCAATCCATCATCGGCGCGACGGAAAATCTATGAGCTTGAAATGTATTCACTTTTATAGCCGGCCCGACAGCGAGACCAATCCAACCAGGTTCAAATTTCTTGGACCGAGTTTCGCGCTCGCCCCCTCGGCTTTATCACCGCCCGCACCTATAGAGCACGCCGCCATAAAACGGAAACATTGGCGCTGACGCGACCAAGCCCGCCGCGTATCGCCAGCCGGGCGCGACGCCGGAAACACGCCCGCCCCCAGATCAGGGCGGACCGCGCGAAATGCAGAGCGTAAACCTAAATCCGGGAAGGCCTATCAAACGAGAAGCCCGACCAGAAGGAAGCAGGGTGTGGCGTGACGACCTCAGCACTAAGGGAGCGACACCCCATAATCGTCGATTACAGAGCGAAAAATCCTCAGATTTCGGTTGAGAGCCCCGATCTAAAGACGCGCCAGCAGATCCGAGTCCGAAATCGGACCTGCGGCGGTGGGGTCTATAGTACGCTACCGCCGAACAGGCGCGCATCCCCGCCCGGCGCGGCTTTGAAAGTCACTTCGGCGTCTGGGGTGCCACTGTCTCGGGCCTCCAGACGCAAGCCGGGCGGCCCTAGCGACCGGAGGGCGCTTGACGGACGGTCGCCAAAGACTCCTGGAGCGCGCGGGTGACGCCGTTGGTCCAGCCGAAGCCGTCCTGAGTGGGATATTCGCCGCCGCCGCCCGCCTTGGCCTCCTCGATGTCGTACTTCTCCAACATCTTGCCACTGGCCGCGTACTCGCGCTCGACAGTGGAAAGCCAGCGCTTGGATATCTCGGCGGCAAGGGCGTCCTCGCCATAGCGGCGCAGACCGGACACCGCGACCCATTGTAGCGGCGCCCAGCCATTGGGACCATCCCACTGCTGGCCAGTGCGGACCGTGGTGGTGCGCAGGCCGCCGGGAGCGAGCAGCTCGTCCCAGGCCTTCCGGGCCACGATGTGGGCTTGGCGCGCCTCGGTCGCGCCCACGAACAACGGATAGATGGTCGCCGCGCTCAGCCGGTCCAGCCGCTGAGCGGTCGTCCACTGGTAGTCGAGGAAGGCGCCCTTTGCCGAATCCCAGAGGTAGAGGTTGATCGCCTTGGCCCGCGCCGCGGCCCGGTCGCCGTACTCGCGTGCGCAAGCGGCATCGGCCAATCTGGCGCAGCCCTCGGCGATCGCCTTTTCGAGACCGTACATCAGGCTGTTGAGATCGACCGGCACGATCGATGTCGTCTGAATCGTCGAGAGGCTTTCGCCGTTGGCCATCCAGCGCGAGGAGAAATCCCAGCCGCTCTCGGCGCCGGCGCGCAGGTCGCGGAACACGTCGGGCGCTGGACGGTCGCTCTGGGCGGCCGTTTCGAGATCTTCGCGATAAGATTCGTCGCGCGGCGTGGCGCGGTCGTCCCAATAACGGTTCAGAACCTCGCCGCCGGCCAGGGCCACCACGCGACGGTGCGCCTGACTGGGCTTGAGGCCGTCCGCCCCCTCCATCCAGAAGGCGTGCTCGCGCCGCATCAGGTCGACGCGGGTTTTGAGCGTCTTGGGATCGGTCGCCCTCGAGAGTCCGACCATGGCGAAGAAGAACGGCGGCTGCGAGCGGCTCAGATAGTAGGTCCGCGCGCCGTTGGGCACATGGCCGTAGGTTCCGATCAGGTCGCCAAAATTGTCGATCATGCTCTCGACCAGATCATCGCGTCCGTCGGCCTTCAGGCCAAGCATCGTGAAATAGCTGTCCCAGTAATAGATCTCGCGAAAGCGCCCGCCCGGAACGACGAAGGACCTCTTCATGGCGAGCGCCGAGCCGCCCGCGACCGGCTTGACCGGCGGTCGCGTCAGCCTTGGCCATAGGGCCACGATATGAGCCTTGATCGGCGGCCGGGCCTTGCTCGGCGTCGGGGTCGCGCCGGCTTCGGGTAAGATGAAGTTGGCGCGGACGAAGCGCGCCAACTCGGCGTCGGTGAACCGGCGATGCGCGCGGTAGTCGGCCATGATCCGGTCCGCCGGCCGCTTGGGGACCGCGTCGACAAAGGTCTTGCCGTCCGCGAAGATCCGACGGGTCTGAACCGCTTGGAACAGCGCCTGATAGGTGTCCGCCGGCGTCGGGATCGTCGAGGCCTTCTGGGTGGTCTCTTGCGCCCCGACCGTCGAGGCCAGGGCCGTGACCGCCAGCGTCGCGAAGATCAGACGACTCATGTGCGGCCTCCTGGCGCTCAAGGGCGTTGGCGCGCCACGCCCCATCGAAAGTCGGGCCAATCTCATCCCCCAACCAATTCGGCGATCACCGCGTCATGGTTCGGCAGCGTCGGCGCGGCCCGAGCGATCAGCGCCGCGAGGTCGTCTAGACGCCGCAGGTTCGATGCGGGGTCGAGCGTATCGGCGAGCGGCGCGTATCCCTGAGCGACAATCCCCTGCCCCTCCAATACGGCCAGCCAGCTGGCCTCGCGGAAGAGTTCGTCCTGAGAGAGCATCAAGCGGCCCGAGCGGCGGTAGTGGGCGATCTTCTCGCTCAGGGAGTCGGGCGCGGCCATGGCGCGGGCCTGGCGCCACAGGGGCTGATTGTGCTGTTCCGTCGCGTGGTAGTGCAGGATGAGGAAGTCGCGAATGCCGTCCATGTCGCGGCCAAATAGGGCGTTGAACTGGCGCGCCAGGCTTGGGTCGCAGTCACGATCCGGAAACAGCGAGATCAGCTTGGCGATGCCGCTCTGGATCAAGTGGATGCTCGTCGACTCCAGCGGCTCCAGGAAGCCGGCGGAGAGCCCGATCGCCACTACATTGCCTCGCCAGCTCTCGCGCCGGAATCCGGCCTTGAAGCGCAGGAAGCGGGGCTCGGCCAGAAGTTCGCCGTCCAGATTCGCCAAAAGGGTCGAGGCGGCCTCGTCGTCGGAGATGAAGGCGCTGGCATAGACATAGCCATTGCCCGTGCGGTGCTGCAGCGGAATGCGCCACTGCCAGCCGGCCGGGCGAAGGGTCGACCGGGTGTAGGGCGTGGTTTCGCGGCTTCGCGCGCAAGGCGCGGCCACCGCGCGGTCGCAAGGCAGCCAGTGAGACCAGTCCTCGAAGGGCGCGCCCAGCGCCTCGCCGATCAGCAGCGCTCGGAACCCCGAGCAGTCGATGAAGAGCTCGCCCTCGATCCGTTCGCCGCGGTCCGTGGACAAGGCGACGACGAAACCGCTCTTCGGATCCCGCTCCACCGCCGTCACCTTGCCCTCGTGACGAACCACGCCCGCCGCCTCGGCCAAGCCGCGCAGATGGGACGCGTACAGCGCCGCGTCGAAATGGTAGGCGTAGCCCAGGGTCGAAAGGATCGAACGGGGGTCCTCCGCCGGCTTGGCGAAACGATTGGCGGCGGCCAGGGCGGTCGCGAGCGAGAAATCGGACAGCGGACGGGACGAACCGTCCGCCCGGGATTTGAGCCAGAGCTGGTGGAACGGCGCCTGATCCAGCTCGACGCCATAGCGTCCGAACGGATGGAAATAGCGATGGCCGGGTCGCGCCCAGTCGACGAACTCGATGCCGAGCTTGAAACTAGCCTTCGTGGCCCGCAGGAACTCCGCCTCATCCAGGCCGATGAGCGCATTGAACCAATGGATCGTCGGGATGGTCGCCTCCCCGACTCCCACCGTGCCAATCGCCTCTGACTCGACGAGGTCGATCCGCACGGTTCGGCCGAAACAGCGGGACAAGGCGGCGGCCGTCATCCAGCCGGCGGTTCCCCCGCCCAGGATCACGACCCGAGAGATACGGTTCATGGCGTCTCCTACTTTCCGGCCGGAGGGCGGACCGCCAAGTATACCGTGCTCCAAAGCTGGGCGGCGTTCGACTCGTCGACATCGGCCTTACCGGCTCCGAAAGGAACCACCTGGTAGCGTCCATCGCGAAAGGTCCAGGACCAGAGTTCGGAGCTCTGCAACGCCCGGGTGGCGTCGATGGCGCGCCACAGGCTCGCCTGAGCCGCCTTCAACCGGGCCTTTGTGGCTTGGGGCAAATCGCGGCGCGCCAGCTGCCGCTCGATGCCCGCCGCCAGCAGGGCCTGCTGCCACGACCAGACCACCGCGCCGTGATACTCGGCCGGCGAGAAGCGCGTCTTGACCTCATCACCGGCGAACGCGGGGTTGGCGACCACCAGGCCGACATCGGTCATCAGGCCAGCCGGGAACGGCCGCATGATCGCGCCGAGATAGGTGTCGAGGTCGCGGGCCGACGGCGCTCCGAACAGGAGCAGGAAACCCTCATCCGAATTGACGATCGGGACGGGTCGCCCCTCGGCGTCCAGCGACAGCGCGTGGAAGGTCAGGGAATAGCCGCCGAGCGCGGTCAGCGCCGGGGTCGCCGGAACGCCCATCGACGCGGCGTAGGCGTCGATAGCCCGGCGCGCCTGGTCGTTGTCGAGCTTTACGTCGAACAATGGGGGCGCCTTGGCGCGCCAAACACGAGCGGCCTCCCCTGCGCGCTTGAACCGAAGCCGCTCCTGGTCGGACAGATAGGGATCCAGCAAACCGGCCTTCAGCAGCCGATCGGCCGCCTCCAACGCCGCCGGGACCAAGGTGGCGTTGACATCGTAAGCGTAGATCCCCCGCCCCAGCCCCTCGTTGCTGTCGCGCCATTCGCCAGTCATCCGGCCGGCTTTGAGCGCGATCAGTTTCGCCTTGCCGGGCGCTTCGGCGAACGGCGCCGCCGCCGCGAGGACAAAGCGCAGGTTTCTGACCAGCAAGGCTCCGACGGGCTCTCGCTCTCCTGGCCTGGATTCACTGGCCAGCGTGGTCGCAAGATAACCCGCCGCCCGCGCGCGCCCAGGTCCCAGCAGATAGTCGGCCGCGACCGGGCCCAGCATGTAGTCGCCGTCGATCATTCCGTAGTCGAGCTCGGCGGCGTCGCCCGGGCGCCCCGCCTTGCGATTTTGGAGAATGGCGAACTCGCCGATGCCTTCCTCGTGGGCGACCTCGCCTTCGGCCGAAAGCCTGGCCAGGACCGAATTGAGTCCGGCCTCGGTCGCCTCGGGCCGAAGCGCCGGCATCAACAGCCGCGTGGACATCAGGGTGTCCCGGCCGAAATAGGTGTTGAAGCGCCAGGAGCCGGCCAGGAACTTCTCCCGGTAGCTCAGGAAGGCCAGGGCGTTTCGAGCCGCCGGATCCTTCGCGGCGCGAGCATTCAGCAATTGCGGAACAGGCAGAGGCGTCAACGGCGCATCGCCAGTGAGCGCCGTGACCTCCAGCCGGATCTTGCCCTTGACCCCCGCGATGATCGCGCCTTGGTCGATGCGGCCCTCGATCACGCGGAGCGTCAAGCCATAGCCCGGCGCGCCATCAAGACGCGGGCGTCGGTAAGTAATCGTATCTCCGGCAATGGAGGGTTTGACGGCGACTTCCGGGGGGAAGCGGCCGACGGACTGATAGTCGCGCAGATAGCGTACATTCGACAGCACCGCCTGGCGCGGGACGAGCCTGGGGGTCGTGATCTCCGCCGAGAAAACGATCCCACGCGACACGCCTTCGCGCACGGGCTTCGGCGCGGCGTCCAAGCGCCATTCCGCCGACCGATCGAGCCGCTCGAACCACAGACCCGTTCCGCTGTTGCCAGCGGGGAACGCCACCAGGATCCTCGGGTCCACGCCGTTGCGCAGCAGCAGGTGCGCGGCCACCGCTCCGTCGCGGATGAAAGCGTTGAGGTTCTGCCCCTCGGTAAGGCGATAGGCCAGTTCCGGGCCAGCGGCCGCGGCGATCCTTGGCGAGACGAGGGTCAAGGCCAAGGCGGCCGTGACGGCGGCGCGGGTCAGAGTTTTCATGACGCTACCGTTCTGGAAAGGAAAGCGGACGCCGAACCTCGGCGTCCGCGAGTTACGCCCTCAGGGGAGGCGGCTAGAGCCCTCTAGCTTTAGATGGAACCGTCCAAAGCATTCGAAAGGGCTCTAAACCTTTGAAAACAAATCCTGTTTTATCTGGTCTAGGTGGTTCCATCCAAACCAGACAGGCCTAGAAGCGTAGGGTGATCGACCCGCCATAGGTCGGGCCGGCGATGCCTCTCGCGTAGAAGTAACCCGACGCCGCGTTCTGGGTTTGGCCTTGGCGCGGATTGCCCTCGGTCAGGCCCACGACGTCGAAGATGTTGTCGGCGTTGAAGCTGACCTGGACGTTGTCCTTGACGTTCAGGGAGATCCCCACACTGGTCACGCCGTAGGACGGGAGGGCCACGCCATTTCCGGAGTCGGCGTAGATCTTGCCGATGTACTTGTATCGCGCGTAGATCTCGCCGAGGCCGTTGGGCAGCTTGACGGTCGGCGTAATCGTGAGGAGTCGGGCAGGCGTCCGCTCGGGCCGATTGCCGTCATAGGTCGGCTGGGCCACGCCATTGAGCCTCAGATTGTTCAGCTGCGGCTTCTGGAGCACGCCGGCGATATCGACCGAGAACCATGCGTTGGGACGGATCAGCGCATCCAGCTCGATCCCATTGGTATGCAGGTCGGCCAGGAAGCTCGTCTGCTTCGTCGGGTCGGCGGGATCGATGAAGTTGTAGAACTGATTGTTGAAGTTGGTGCGGAACACCGTGGCCGAGGCGTTGATCAGATCGCCGCGCTTGAACCGAACCCCGGCTTCGTACAGCTCGATCTTGGTCATGGGATCGGTGTTGTTGGTCTGGAAGCCGCTGGCGTAACGGCCATAGACCGAGAGGCTGGGCGTAAACAGATAGCTGGCCCCCAGCGTCCAGGCGACCTTGGCGCGCGTCTTTCGCGTCACCGAATAGGTTCCGTCGAAGGTCGAACCGACCGTGCGGACCACGCCGACGACGCCGGGCTGAACCGGCTGATTGACCGCCGCGGTGTTGCCGTCGAAGTGGGTGGCGTCGTCGCTTTCCCACCGCGCGCCGCCATCGATGTGGATTTTCTCGCCGATCGCCAGTTCGTCGTTGGCGTAGACCGAGACGGACTTGTCCTCGTTGCGGCGCATCCCCGCGCCCCAGTTGCCATACGAGATCATGCCGTTGTCGCTCAGCGTGCCGATAACGGCGTTGCTGCTGTTCAGCGCAACGATGTCGTAGATGTCACTGTTGTTCCGGACATCGTTGACCACCGAAGCGACCGCAGACTGGTTCTGCGAGCGGCTCACATCGTAATATTGCAGACCCGCGGTCAGCGAGTTTTGATAACCCTCGCCCCGCTGCTCCCAACGCCCTCCGACATTGACGGCCAGGTCGTGGCCCGACTGGTAGTCGTGGTTGAGGGTGGTCTGTTGCAGAAAGCCATTGCCGTTCAGCGCGTTCAGCGTGGCGACTTGGTTGGCGCCGACGACGACGCCGGTCCGCAGGTTCTTGATCCCGAACCGCGCGGCCGTCGGATAGGCGGCCTGTCCCAGCGTGAGCAGGTCATTGATCGGCGAGCCCGCGCCCGGCGTCAGATAGGCGACCGCGCTGGCCAAGCCGGCGTTGCCTGTGCCCGAGCCCGGAAACAGGCCATTGAAATCGTCGCTCAGATCGAGATAGCGGGCGCGCGCGAAGACCTCGAAAGAGTCGCTGATCGGCTTCTCGATATCGAGCCGCAGTTGCTTGGTCTTGACCCGCACGCCTTCCGAGAACCGGAAATCCCGAAATCCGTCGCTCTCGACGGCCGTCGAGACCGGGACCGAAAGCCTGGCGAAGGCGTCGCCGCCGATATTGTCGAACTGGGTGTCCAGGCCGGGGATCGCGCCGGGCTTGCCGTTTCGATACGCATAGGGCTGGTCCGCATAGTACGCCGCCTTGACGTCGCCGACCTTGCCGGTAAGCCGCGCATAGCCGCCCCCGTCGAAACGGTATTCCAGCATCGCCTTGAAGCGATAGCCGTCATAGTCGAAGGTGTTGTGGCGCACGCCGGGGTTCGACTGGATATAACCCCCGACGTTGAAGGCCAGCTTGTCCGTGATCGGGGCGCTATAATAGACGTCTGCCCGCTTAAGCCCGTAATTGTAACCGGTCAGGCGCGCGACGCCCTCGGCCTTGGTGAAGTTGGGCTTGCGGGAGATGAAGTTGATGGTCGCGCCAGCGCCATTGACCGTGAGAATGCCCGACGTGCCGCCCTTGACCGCCTCGAGACGGTCGATCGTGATGTCCTCGGAAAAGAAGAAGTCCGCGCCACCGCCCTGGTAGATGACCGGTAGGCCGTCTTCCTCCAGCTGGATGAAGCGCTGACCGCCCCCCTGCAGGCCACGGACCGAATAGTTGTTCGAAAGCTCGCCCGCCGTGCCCTCGACGAAGATCCCCGGCACCATCTCCAACAGATCGGCGGTGGAGCGCGGCGCCTTGCGCTCGAGGTCGTCACGGGTGGCGTAGGTGATGTCGGCGGACGCCGTGATCAGCGGGCGATTACGGGATGTCATCCCGGTGACCACGACCTCGTCCACAGTCGTCGGCTCGGCCTGGGGCGCGGCGGCCGGATCCGCCGGCCGAGCGCCTTGGTCGAGAACGATAGTGCGGCCGTTGTTGGAGATCACCTGCAGATTGGACCCCCGAAGCAGCCGCTCCAGCCCCTCGCTGACAGTGTAGGCGCCTTGGACCGCGCTGACGCGCTGCCCTTGAATCGCGCTCTGCGGCGCGAGGATCTGCGTCTCGGCCTGCTTGCCGAACAGGGGGATACCGGTCGTGGCTGGCTGCGCGGGAACATCGAACTTGCGCACCTGGGCCTCGGCGCCAGCGGCGACCATCAAGGTCACGGCGCTCGTTGCGAGCATCAAATAGGATCTATAGTGGCCGCCCTGCGTCCGCATGAGCCCCCTCCCTTAGCGTTGCTTAAATCGACGCTTCTCGGAGCGCCTAATAGTAGGGATGCGCCGGGAGACAGGTTCCGTCAGAAAATTTGATAAATTTGTCAGGATCCCGAGGCGGTTCGGAGGATGATGGCGTCCTCCCGCTGAGTGATTTGGCCGTGGAAGGTCGACGCCGCCGCCTGGGCGAAGCCCTCGGGATCGTTGATGCGGAACCAGCCGACAAAGCGCTTGTCGGCCAAGCGCGCGTCGGCCACCTCGATCTTGCGATCGTTGTAGCGATTGAACTCGGCGGCGGCCTCGGCCAGCGTCTGGCCGTCCAGCACGATCTGCCCGTCGCGCCACGCCAGCTGGCGGCCTAGATCCGCGTCGGCCTTCGGCGGCGTCAGCACGCCCGCGTCATTCTCGGCGAACACCCGTTCCCCGGCCGACACGCGTCGCGGCGGCGCGCCACCATCTCGCGTCCAGACCTCGACCACCCCTTCGGTGACCAGCACATCGCTGCCGCCCTCGCGCCGGCGCACCGAGAACGCCGTGCCCACCGCCCGAACCCGCACCGGCCCGCTCTCGACCACAAAGGGACGGACGGGATCTTTCGCCACCTCGAACCAGGCCTCGCCGCGCGCCAGCCTCACCGCGCGCAAGCGAGGACGCAAAGACACTTCCACTTCGGAATCCGTGTTGATCGCCGCCACCGAGCCATCGGCCATCGGCACTCGCCGGATCTCGCCAAGCGTGGTGCCGTAGCGTCGGACCAGCAGCCGCGGGACCACGACCGCCGCGGTCACGCCGGCGGCCATGGCGCCCAGCCCGGCAATGATGCTCCGCCGCCGCAGGCGCGATCCCCCGGACACCGTCGGCGCCAGCACGCTGGAACGGTCCAGATGTTTCCACCCCGCCTGGGCCCGCGCATAGGCGCCGCTTCGGCGACGATCGGCGGCCAGCCAGGCCTCGAGCTCGGCCTGGAAGCCGGGATCGTCCCCGTCACGGTCCGCCCGGACCACCCATCGGGCGGCGGCGGCGTCGATGTCAGCGGCGCTTTCGCGATCGACCATCACTACTTACTCTCGGTCTCTTCGCCCTCGCTGGAGCGTCCTGTTCGGTGATGGCCGCGAGAATGGCGCGCAGCCCCCTCACGGACTCGTTCTCGACAATGTTCTCGGTCACGCCCAGCCGGCGGGCGATCTCGCGTTGCGGCAAGCCTTCTATCTTGCGCATTTCGATGATCCGTCGACAACGGTCCGGCAGAGCGGCGATCAGGCCCCGAACGCGCTCAAGCTCGCGCCGACCCGAAACCACACGCTCGGCGGAAGGGTCATCGAGGATGAGATTGAGGCTCTCCATCTCGCTAACCGTTTCGATCCGAACCACGCGCGCGCGCCGAAGCTGTTCCAGCGCCACGCTGCGCGCCGCTTGGAAGAAATAGGACCTCGGATGCTCGATATGATCGATCTGGGTCAAGGCCGCCAACCTGCAATAGGTCTCCTGGATAATGTCGTCGACATCCCCAGCATTGGCGAAGGACTGCTTGAGCCAGGCGCGCAGGTCCGCTTCGTGGGGAAGGATGTGCCGCCCCAACCAGATCGTAACGCGGGCCCGCCCTTCCAACACGTCTCCTCACCGCCGCACACTCTAAAGAGATAGATGCACGAGGGCCGGGGTTCCGTCACGCTGGCCGCGGAAAGTTCGCGTCTCTAGGGCCCAGCTGGTCAGCGGCGTGACCTCACAGGGCCTCGCAAAAGAAGCGCCCGGGTAAGGGGCCGTTCGGATAAAGGGCTTGGAACCGGTAGAGGACCAAGACCCACTCGGCTTCATCGAAGGTGAGGCCGAACCGCTTGGCCACCCATGCCGCGGACGGCTCGGCATAGATATCCTCGACGTCGGTCTCCGGCGCCATCAGTCCCATGCGGGAAACGGATCGGAGAGCTTGGCCCAGGCCTTGGGGCCAAAGCCGAACTGCAAGTCGGACACCAGGCAGGCGTCGAAGCCCCTCTCCAGCGCTCCGCGATCCATATTCTGACCGATCAGCACGATCTCCTGACGCCGATCGCCATGTATCGGCCGCCACACCTTCTCGATCGCGGCGCGCCAGGTCGGATCATCCGGCCAGCGCTCGCGCGGGGCCGTGGCCCACCAACGGCCCTGCGGACCAAACTGTGTGACGGCGCCGGCCTGACTCCAGCCGCCGACACGGTCATGGCGAGTGGCCAGCCAGAGGAAGCCCTTGGACCGGATGACGCCGGGCCATTCGCTATTCAGCCACGCCTTAAGCTTCTCGGGATGAAAAGGCTTCGCGGCGCGATAGACGAAATGGCTGATCCCATATTCCTCGGTTTCGGGCAGCATCTGGCCCATCAGCGCCTTCTGCCAGCCCGCCGCGCCCTCGGCGCGAACGGGATCGAACAAACCGGTATCCAACACGTCGTCCAGCGCGACAGCGCCCCGCGCCGCGCGAACGATCCGCGCCTGCGGATTGAAGGTCGCGATGACGCCCTCGAGCCGCCCGAGGTCCTCGGCGGACACGAGGTCGGTCTTGTTCAGGACGATGACGTCGGCGAATTCGACTTGCTCGACCAGCAGATCGACGACCGTGCGATCATCGCCCTCCCCCGCCGTCTCGCCACGATCGGCCAGACGATCGCGCGACCCGTAGTCGCGCGGGAAATTGAAGGCGTCGACCACCGTGACCAGCGTGTCCAACCGCGCCACGTCCGACAGGCTTTGGTCGTCTTCGTCGCGGAAGTCGAACGTGGCGGCCACGGGCATGGGCTCCGAAATACCCGTGGACTCGATCAGCAGGTAGTCGAACCGACGCTCGGCGGCCAGACGGCGCACCTCCTTCAGCAGATCCTCGCGCAAGGTGCAGCAGATACAGCCGTTGGACATCTCGACCAGGGCTTCATCGGTGCGCGACAGGTCGGCGCCGCCCTCGGCGACCAAGGCCGCGTCGATGTTCACCTCGCTCATGTCGTTGACGATGACCGCGACCTTCTTGCCCTCGCGATTGGCCAGGACGTGGTTCAGCAGCGTGGTCTTGCCCGCGCCAAGGAAGCCCGAGAGCACCGTGACCGGCAGCCGGCGGTCCACGCGGCGGGACGATGGATTTGTCGCGACGGTCATGGCGGCCTCTAAATGTTATAATATAACATCAATAGCGCAGACCAACCCGCCCGTGCAAGTATTGTTATGTTATAACATATATGCTTTAAGCCCTCTGTCTCGCCGCGGGTTCGCCTCGATGCAGCCCCCAACGATCGACCACCGCCAAAGCCTCCCCTCTGGCGGCCAGGCGCGCCCGCGGCGGGCGCTTTTCAGCTAGCCCAGATCCAGCGCCTGCGTGAGATCACCGGGCGCGACGCCGCCGGCCGCGATCATCGCCTGGTCGCGCGCGACGACGCCCGGCAACGGCGCCAGCCCGAAGCGGCGGTTCAGCAGGCGTTGGATCGAGCCGGTGTCATAGACCGTGTGGTCGACATGACCGCGTCGGGCATGGGGCGACACGACGAGCGCCGGGATGCGTGTTCCCGGCCCCCAACGATCCCCCTTCGGCGGCGAAACATGATCCCACCAGCCGCCGTTCTCGTCGAAGGTCACGACGACCAGCATCTTGGCCCACTGCGGACCGCTCATCAGGGCGTCGATCACGCGGGCGATGTGGCGGTCGCCGGCGTCCACGTCCGAATAGCCGGCGTGCATGTTGAGATCGCCCTGCGGCTTGTAGAAGCTGACGGCCGGCAGTCGCCCGGCCTGGGCGTCGGCCATGAACCGATTGGTGCGAGCGCTGTCGCCGAAGCCCGCGTCGCGCAGCCGCCCACGTCCGGGAGCGCCCGGAGCATAGCGGGCGAAATAGTTGAACGGCTGGTGGTGAACCTGAAAATTGGGCCGCGCCGGAAACAGCGCCGCGTCGTCGCCGGTCCCCGCGAGGGCCAGCGCCCAAGCACCGGCGTACCAGGCCCACTCGACGCCCTTGGCCGAGAGCCGGTCGCCGATCGTCTCGTGGCCTTGCGGCGGCAGGGTCAACGGCTGCTTGGCGTCGGCCAGGCGAGGATCGTTCGGATCGCGACTGGCGCTGGGCGCGTAGGGCGGCATCATCGTGTTCACCGCCCAGAAATCCGGCGTCAGCGTGCTTGGCCCGAAGCGCGGCCGACCATCAAGGGCGCTGGCCGGACTGCCGACCAGAGGCTTGAGCCGCGCGCCCTTGGGGTCGTCCCCCTCGACCGTGGCGAGCAACCCCTTGGCCGGGCCCTTGTCGGCGTCGGGGTAGAACGGCGGCCGGGCCGCGATCAGGTACTGGTGATTCAGGAACGAACCGCCAAAAGCGCCCATGAAGAAGTTGTCGCAGAGCGTGAAGCGCTCGGCCAACCGCCAGAGGCGCAGGTTCACCGACGCGTCGCCATAGTGGCCCATCACCAGCGCGCCGCTGTCGCCCCAGGCGACAAACCGGTCGTTGGCGCCGCCATTGATCTGCATCTGGTTTTGGTAGAAGGCGTGCACGAGGTCGCGCGTGACGACCCCGTGCGGGAGAGGATCCCCGCTGGGCGTCGCCAGGGCGAACGGCGCGTTGGGAAGGCGCGGCAGGTCCGCCTCGCCGATCTTGTAGCGCGTGTGCTCGACGACCTGCTCGTGAGGAACCATGCCGCCCCAGACCGGCGGCAGGTGAGCCAGGGGCCGTCCATCGCGGTCGCGCTGTTCGACGCGCTCGGGCGGTTCGGCCGCCAGCGGCCGCTCGAGCCCAGGGAACCCCGCGAACAGATTGTTGAAGCTCCGGTTCTCGGCATAGATCACCACGACCGTGTCGATCGCCTCGCCCAGTCGGCGGTCGATCTCGGCGCGGGATGTCCGCGTCGGCGCGGCCCCGGCGGCCTGGGCCGACACGCCCGCCCCGGCCAAGACCAACGCGCCAAGAAGGCCCCGACGCGAAGGGCGCCCCGGCGCGCCGCCATCGGCGACGCCGCCTTGATCGCTCGTCGAACGCTTACGCATCACTATGATCCAACCTTAAAAGTCCACGCCCAGCCCGCCCTTGGGCGCGTCAGCGACCGCCCTTCTTGAAGGGCTTGCCCAGCAGTTCGTCGACCAGGGCCTGCTGGCCGTAGACCTTGACGAAAGCCTCCGTCGCGGCGGCCGTGGACGCCACGACCGTTCTGTTGATCGAGCCGTCATAGGCGAAGGCGCCGCCCAGCGAGTGGATGTTGCCGTCGAAGGCCGCGCCGATCACCTCGCCCTTGGCGTTCAGGACCGGCGAACCGGAATTGCCGCCGGTGATATCGTTGGTGGTGACGAAATCGAACACCGTATCGTCGGAGAGCTTTCCGCGCGCGGCTTCCCAGCGCGGCGCCAGAGCGAACGGATCCTGGCCGGTGGCGCGCTCCCACAGCCCCTTGAAGGTCGTGGCGTAGGGAACGGTCTGACCGCGATAGGTCCAGCCGGCGACCTTGCCGTAGCTCAGGCGGGGGCTGAACGTGGCGTCCGGATAGACCTTGTCGCCATAGACCGCGAAGCGCGCGGCCGCGATCTTCTGGGCGGCTTGCCCGCTCGGCCCGGTGACCCGCTCCTCATAGGCCTTGCGCGCCGCGCGGGCGGCGCCGTCCGTGGCCAGCACGTACTGGATCAGCGGATCCTTGGACGCCTGAATCGCCGGCAGGCCGCCGTCCCACAGCGCCTTGCGCACGGCCGGATCGGCCAGGGTCGAGCCCGCAAGCCGCGCGGCGATGGTCTCGGGCGAGTCCTTGCCCAGCAGCAGCTTGGTCTGGGGCGCGTCGGCGGTCAGCACCTCGCGCACCTTCAGCAGCCAGAACTCGATCTGCAGCTGGTTGAGATCCTTGTCGACCGGCTTGGCGTCGGTGATTTCCTTTTCCAGCAGCGGCAGGCGGGCGTCGGCGTATTCCGGCAGGCGCTCGGTGTTCGGCTTGGCGCGCTCCTGGGCCGCGCGGACCAGTTCGACGGCGTAACCGTAGAGCGGCGAGAAGAAGCCCGCGCGGCCTTCCAGCAAAACGTAAGGCGCATAGAGGCCGGCGCGCTCGGTCTGGACGGCGGCGATCTTCGCCCAGGGATCGCCCGTCGCGGCGGCCAGCTTGGGATCGGCGGCGACCTTGGCTTTCAGCTCGGCGTCGGCCTGGCGCTTGCCGTCCAGGAAGCCCGGCCCCGACAGGGCCTGTAGCTGGCCGACATAGACCTTGTAGCTGTTCTCGATGCCGAAAAGTTCGTGGCTGGCGACGCGTTGCTGTTCCGGACCGCGCTTGCCGAACTCGATCAAGCGGCCGCGCAGTTCCGCCAGCTGGGTCAGGGTCATCGGGAAGCTGACGTCACGCAGGAAGGCCAGCTGGTCGGCGGTCAGCAGACGGTTGGTCGTGCCGGGGTTGCCCGCGACGATGGTCAGCTCGCCATCCTTCGGCGGCGCGGGATTCCAGACGAGGTGCCCCGGCGTGGCGACCGGCTTGCCGTTCTCGTACAGGCGCACGAACGACATATCGAGGTCGTAGCGCGGAAAGTTGAAATTGTCGGGATCGCCGCCGAAGAAGGCCGTCGCCAGCTCGGGCGCGAAGACTAGCCGAACGTCCGAGAACTTGCGGAACGTGTAGAGCTTGTACTGGCCGTCCTGATACAGGTTGACCACCTGGCAGGTCTGGACCGCCTCCTTGCCCGCGCAGTTGGTGCGCTCGATGTCCGCGATGGCGGCGTTGCGCGCCTTGACGAACTCGCCGCCGGCCTTGCCCGAGGCGGCGCTCTTGACCGTGTCGGTCACGTCCTTGATCGACAGCAGCACCTCGGCCTGCATCCCCGGACAGGTGCGCTCCTCCTCGCGGTTGGCGATGACATAGCCGGTCTTCAGATGGTCGCTGGTCGCGGTCGAGAGGTCCTGAGCGCAGTCCGAAACGCAGTGGTGGTTGGTCAAAACCAGCCCTTGCGCCGACACCACCGAGGCCGAGCAACCGGTCGACAGACGCACGGCGTTGGCCTGCACATGATCCAGCCAGGCCTTGTCCAGCGTCACGCCGTAAGTCGCCTTGACCTGGGCGGCCGGGAAATTGTCGTAGGTCCACATGCCCTCGTCCGCCAGGGCGGCGCTGGAGGCGAAAGCGGCCAGGCAGGCCGCGCTGGCGCCCAGGAAGAGATTGCGCATGTCGAAGTCTCCGTTCAGCGGCGTCAGCCGCCGTGGTCCAGGCGAAAGAGGAGGCCCTTCTCGCCGTCATTAATCAAGGAAAGAGGTCGTTTTGGGCGTCAAGCGGCCGGATCGAGGCCCGTTAGGCCTTCGCCATGGCCGCCCGCGTTTGACCGGCGCCACGCGCCGTGTCGGCTCGATATCGCAACCCAAGCGTCAAGACCGCCCCTCAACCATCGTGCTCATGGCCAACAATGTTACTATATAACAGCGCCGGTCAAGCCGGGTTTGCGAGGTCATTCGCGGTCTCGCCCGCTGGCCTTCAGACGACGGCCAGCGCTGACCTTGCCTGGCGGCGGCGGCGCGAGACCCACAGCGCTATCGCCAACACGAACGAGAGGGCCAGACACGCGCCGGACGCCACCAGCACGCCTCGCGCGTCCTGGACAGTCACGAAGAACGAGCAGAGCATCGGGCCGGCGGCCGCGCCCACCGCCTGAACACTGGGCGCGAGCAGCACCGCGCGCCGCGAGGGATCGGACTCGATGACGAAGGGCGCTTGCAAGGCCTGCAGGAAGCCCCAGGCCAGTCCATGGAGACCCGCGAGAACGAAGAAGACGCCCGAACCGGGCAGCCCCCACAGACCGACCAGCACCGCCAGGAAGATCGGCGCGCAGACCAGCAAGGCGCGATGATAGGCGATCTTGTCGGCCAGCACCGCCGCCAGACCCGAGCCCGCGATCGAAGCGCCCAAGGCCAGGGCGACGGCCAGCCCTCCCTGGACGGGCGTCAGCCCCGCCTGCCCCGCCAGCCGCTCCACATAGGCCAGGAAACCGATGAAGAACGAGAAGATCAGGAAGACCGCCGCCAGGCTGACATAGGCCGCCTTTGGAATCGGCTCGGCCAGAACCGGCTCGTCGCTCCGGTTGCCCGCCAAGGGCGCGAGGCGGTCTGGCAAGACGAGCGCGATGATCCCCGCCAGCGCGGCGCTGGCTCCCAGGGTGGCGAAGCCCGCGTTGGCGCCCAACGCGGGCGAGACCAGGATCGGTATGCCGGCCGCGCACGCGACTTGCAGAACCGCCTGGCTGACCAGGAACACCCCGCTCCAGCGTCCCGGGGTCGGCGAGCGGACGATCATCAGCGTCGTCAGCCAGACAATGGCGCCCTCGGCCAAGCCCGCGAGACCGCGCGTCACCACGACGCCAAGCCCGGAAACCTCGAACGCGGCGAAATTGATCGCGGCCAGAACGAGCGCCGCGGTCAGGCCGATCAGCTTGAGGCGGCGGGGCGGCAACAGGGCGTCTGCAAGGCCAACGCCCAAGCCGATGGCGAGAAACTCGATGGTCACGCTCCAGCCCAGTTGGCTGACATCCAGACGCCCCGCGGTGACCAGCCCGCCCAGCACCACGGGCTGGACGCCGGCCATGATCAGGGCGATCGAGCCCACCGCGAGGAAGGCGGCGATCCGCGCCGCCGACGGCCGCTGACCGATCCAGCCGTCATCGGCCCTCGACGCGCGCGCTTGGGTGTCCTCGGCCGACATGAAATTCCTCCTAGGCTCGGATGAAACTTACCGGGTCTCCGCCCGCGCGCCTTAATGTTAGCTTTTGCTATCGCAAGGCCATCGTCAACCGGTCTTGGGAGCGATGATCCTAGGACATGCCGCTTTCATTGGCGTCACCTCGCCTCTTCCGCCACGCCGCCAGCGCTTGGCGGACGGCTTCAAGGCGGTTCTCGGGCGCGGCCTCGCCGCGACAGGTTCTCTTCAAGCGTCGGTATTGCTATCTGACGATGGAGGTCGCTGGTCCGCGGCCCTCTTCAAGGACGCCTGGTGAGCAATCCCGAACTCGAAGCCAAGTCGCGACCGTCGCGGCGCAACGGCATCAATACCTTCGAAGCCATCTTGGCGACCGCCGGAGAGCTCCTGGCCGAGGTGGGCTTCGAGCGGCTGACAACGAATCTGGTCTGCGAGCGGGCGGGCCTGACTCCGCCGGCTCTCTACCGTTACTTCCCCAACAAGTACGCGCTTCTGACCGAGCTGACCCGGCGACTGATGGACGCCCAGGACCAGGTCGTCTTCGCTTGGGTCGAGGCGGGCGGCGCCCATTGGACAACACTTTCGGCCGCCGTGGAGAGCCACATCCGCCTGCAGAAAGAGATCATCACCGTCACCCGCGCCTTCCCCGGCGGGCTCTGGATCCTGAGGGCTATCCGCGCCCTGCCGCCGCTGCAGGACGTCCGCGCCCAATCGCGCACGGCGGTGCTGGATCGGATCTATGCCTTCCGACTGCAGGACGGTCCCGCGGTCGACGAGGAACGGCTCAAGCTGTCGATGCGCGTCTCCGAACTGATGGGCTACGCGGCCATGGAAATGCTGGTCGAGGACCCCGAGCTCGACGAGGACATGGTCATCGAGGAAGTCGCCTGGATGATCGGCCGCTACCATTTCGACCTCCCCCGACGGTCGCAATTGGCCCAGGACTGATCCGGGCGCGGCCCAGATCGTGGCCGGATTGATATGGCCGACCTCGCGGGCGGAACCTCGCGAGCGGACCTTCCAATTCCGCGCGAACGCTTTTTACCCAGTTTTCGCCCGTTAACTGGGCGCCATGACGGCCGCGCGTCGCGCGGCCTCGCGACGGCTTGCGCGCATCCCCCTTGCATCGCGATAGTTTTTATTATCGTAATGGCCGGGACCGGTCGGAGTACTGGGTGTATGGGGAGAAGAACATGAAAGCGTCTATGTTCCTGGGCTGCGCCGTTCTGGCGCTGTCGGCCGGGGCGGCTGCGGCTCAGACCCAGCCCGCCAAGCAGGACAACACGGCGATCGAGGAAATCGTCGTCACCGCCCAAAAGCGTTCCGAAAACCTGCAGGACGTGCCCGTGTCGGTGACCGCCCTGACCGGCGACGCCCTCGCCGCGCGCGGCGTGAAGGACGTCCTGGCCCTCAACAACCTCGCGCCTGGGATGCGCATCAGCTCCGCCGACGCGGCCGCCAATCCCAAGATCTACATTCGCGGCGTGGGCTTGAGCGACTTCAACCCGAACGCCTCCAGCGGCGTCGGCGTCTATGTCGATGGCGTCTATATCGGCTCGCCCCTGGCCCAGATGGCGGGCTTCTTCGATCTCGCCCAGGTCGAGGTGCTGCGCGGTCCGCAAGGCACCCTCTATGGTCGAAACACCAATGGCGGCGCGATCAACATCACCACCAAGCGCCCTAGCCAGACCTTCGGCGCGGACGCGTCGCTAGAGTACGGCAGCTTCAACGCCGTCACGGCCGACCTCGGCGTCGGCGGCCCGATCGTGGCCGACAAGCTGGCGTTCCGCGCCGCCGCGCAATACGTCAAGGATGACGGCTACACCTACAATCGCGTCACCGGTCACGACCTCAACGCCGCCAACCACTGGGCGGGTCGTCTCTCGATGCTGTACACGCCGAGCTCGGATTTCGAGCTGCTGGCGCAGGTCAACCGCTACGTCAATCGCGGCGACGCCACCGCTCCTCAGCACAGGGCGCTGTTCCCGAAGACCGCCGCCGCCACGGGCCCCGACGGCTTCTGCGCCTCCTCGGCCTATTCCAGCGGCCAATGCACGGACCTGCTCGGCTATGCCGACACCGACAACAATCCCCGCGCGACGGACGCCAATCTGGAAGGCAAGGACAAGGTCGACCTGTTCGGCGCGTCCAGCCAGGCGACCTGGAAACTGGGCGGCATGTCCCTGATCTCGGTCACGGCGTGGCAGTGGGCGCACCGCAACGACCTCGAGAACACCGACGCCAGTCCCCTGCAGATGCTCGAGATCAATTACCGGTCGCGTCAGCACCAGTTCACCCAGGAGGTGCGCCTTCAGTCCGACGACGAGGCGGCGCGCTTCAAGTGGGTGCTCGGCGGGTATTTCATGGACGAGCAGGTTCAGGACAACACCCGTCAGGACGTGCTGCGCGCTCTGCGGCCGCTATTCACAACGCCCGACAATCCGACCGGCCTCAGCCTCGATAACAGCGTCGCCGTCTTCGGCTATCCTTACACCCAGAAGACCAAGGGCTATGCCGTCTTCGGCCAGGCCGACTACAAGCTGACCGACAGGCTGACCGGCACGGTGGGTCTTCGCTGGTCCGCCGATGACAAGTCTATCGACTACAGGAGCCAGGCCGATGACGGCGCGATCGTCATCCTGATCTCCAAGCAGAGCAAGACCTTCTCGGCCGTGTCGGGCCGTCTTGGCCTGCGCTACGCCGTGAGCGACGACACCAACGTCTACGCCACCTATAACCGGGGCTATAAGAGCGGCGGCTTCTTCGGCGGCATGGCCACCACGGCCGCCCAGATGGAGCCCTATAAGAACGAAACGCTCGACGCCTATGAGCTGGGCATGAAGTCGGAGTTCTTCGATCGTCGGGTCCGCCTGAACGTGTCGGGCTTCTATTACGACTATAAGAACCAACAGGTTTTCGCCCAGGCGACCCGCAACGGCCTGACGGTGCTGGTGCTCAGCAACGCCGCAAACTCCAAGGTCTATGGCGGCGAGGCCGAGATCACCGCTCGGCCGATCCAGCCGCTGACCCTGACCGCGGGCCTGTCGCTGCTGCACGCCAAGTACGGCGACTACATCTCCGAAGGTAACAACTTCACCGGCAACTGGCTGCCGCAATCGCCCAAGGTGACGTTCAACACCGCCGCGACCTGGGTCGCGCCCCTGGCGAACGGCGCCTCGATCGTGGCCAATGTCGACGCCAACTATTCGTCGAAAATCTATTTCGACAACTCGAACGCGCCGCGCCTGTCGCAGGGCGCGGTCTGGATCGCCGGCGCTCAGCTCAGCTGGCGCTCCCCGGACCAGAAGATCGAGGCCGGCGCCTTCGCCCGCAACCTGTTCGACAAGACCTACACGGTCGCGATCTCGAACATCGACAGCCTCGGCGAGGATCTCCTCACCTACAACCGCCCCAGAAGCCTGGGCGTATTCCTGCGCTACCACTACTAGAGCGCGTTAGGTTTAAGTTCGAGCGGTTAAACCGCTCGAACGCGCTCTAAATATTTGAATTTAGAGCCTGTCCGCTTCAAATGATCCCATTTGAAGCGGACAGGCTCTACGACACGTCGGTCGGCTTACGCGTCGCCGCGATCAGCGTTGCCCGTAGGATTTGAACCGCAGCAGGATGCGGTCCATTTCGTCCTCCGCCAGCAGGCTGGGCCCGCCGATTGCCAGAGTTCCCCAATACACGGCCGCTTGTTCCTCGACCTCCTCGGCGATGGCCAGGGCGAAATCGAGATTGGGCGCGGCGACGATCTGGCCATGATTGGCCATCAGCGTGGCATAGCGGCCGTCCAGCGCCTCCACCACCGCCTGGGCCAACTCGACCGAACCAAAGGTGGCGTAGGGCGCGACCGGCACGCTGCTGCCCCCGCTGACGGCGACCATGTAGTGCATGGCCGGGATCGGCCGACCAGCGCAGGCCAGGATCGTCGCGTGGCGCGAATGGCAGTGGACCACGGCGCCGACATCGGGACGGCGATCGAGAATCCCCTGATGCATCCGCCATTCGCTGGATGGCTTCAGCGCGCCTTCGGGCGAGGAGCCGTCGGGCCGGATCAGAACCATGTGCTCGGCGGTCAGCCGCCCGGCCGGGACGCCGCTGGGCGTGACCAGCATGTCGGGACCGCAGCGCGCCGAGACATTGCCGGACGTGCCCCGGTTGAGGCCCCGTGCGTCCATGGCCTGCATCACCTCGACCATGCGCGCGCGCAGGGCGGCTTCTTGAGGAATCCCGCTCATCACGCCGCCTCGCTCAGGGTCATCTGGCGCATCGCCGCCTCGGTGGCCTCGAAGCTCTCGACCTTGCCCAGCGTGGCGAGGCCCTGGGCGACGAGCGCGGCGGTGGCCGTCCCGAAGCGCGCGGCGTCCAGCGGCGCCCAGCCGCGTGACAGGGCGGCGATGAAGCCGGCGCAGTAGGAATCCCCGCAACTGGTCGTGTCGACCGGCGTGATCGCATAGGCGGGCAAGGTCGTGCTGACATCGTCAAGGACGACCACCGAGCCCCGACCGCCATTCTTGATAATACAGGCCTTGGCGCCCCAGGACCGGAAGGTCTCGGCGGCGGCGAAAAGGTCCTGCTGACCGGTCAGGAACACCGCCTCGGCGGCGCTCGGCAGGAAATAGTCGACGTGGGGAAGCAAGCGCCGAACCTCTTCGATCGCCGAAGGCTGCGGCGCGATCAGGTCACAGGTGACCACAGCGCCCGCGCGCGAGGCCGCTTGAACGATCGAGAGCCCTTCGCCGCCATCGAGCTTGGGACCGCCGACGCCGCCATAGTGCAGGAAGCCGACCTCCGAGGCCGCCTGGAGAGCGCCCGGCGTGACCCGGGCCAACATGCCCGCGCCCAAGGCATGGAAACCAGGACGCACGCCGCTGGACGAGACGGCCAGCAGGGTCGTCGAGCTAGGCAGGCCTGGCAAGGTTTCCAGGTCGGAGACATCGACGCCGGCGTCGCTCAGCGCCGCGCGGATAAAGCGGCCGGTCAGGTCGTCGCCCACCGCCGAGATCAGCCGACTGGCCACGCCCAAACGCGCCGCCAGCAGCGCTGGAGCCCCCGCGGTCCCGGCGGGCGCGCAGGCGATGCCTTCGATCAGGCCGGTCCCCTCCACCTTGGGCAGCTCATCTATGGCGCGGGCGACCACGTCCAGGGTGGTCAGCCCGATGCACGCCAATCCGTTCTTCTTCATCAGAGATCCTCCCAATGCATTGACAGACAATATGCCTCGGCCATTATAATAGTCAAAACTATCTTATAGGGGACAAGGCATGGCCTGGACGAACAGCAAGGATGCGGCGCTGCGTGAACGCGCCATGGCGGTGATCCCCAACGGGATGTACGGCCACCAGTCCGTGATGCTGCTGCCCGACGACTATCCGCAGTTCTACGATCGGGCCCAAGGCGCCTATCTGTGGGATACCGATGGCAACCGCTACATCGACTACCTGTGCGGCTATGGCCCGAACCTGTTCGGCTATGGGCATGAGGCGATCGACGCGGCCTATGTCGACCGCATGAAGCGCGGCGACACCATGACGGGTCCGGGCCAGGCCATGGTCGAACTGGCCGAGGCCCTGACCGCTCAGGTCAGTCACGCCGACTGGGCGATGTTCTGCAAGAACGGCACCGACGCCACGACCATGGCGATGATGATCGCCCGCAACTTCACCCGCAAGAAGACCATCGTGCTGGCCAAGGGCGCCTATCACGGCGCCGCGCCCTGGTGCACGCCGCTGAAAAACGGCGTCACCGAAGCGGACCGCGCCAACCAGGTGTTCTACGAATACAACAACGTCGAAAGCCTGGAAGCGGCGGTCAAGGCGGCCGGTTCGGACCTGGCGGCCATCTTCGCCTCGCCCATCAAGCACGACACCTTCGTCGACCAGGAACTGCCCGATCCGGCCTACGCCCGACGCGCCCGCGAACTGTGCGACGAGCACGAGGCGCTGCTGATCGTCGATGACGTTCGCGCCGGCTTCCGCCTGGCGCGTGACTGCAGCTGGTCGTTGGTCGGGGTCAAGCCGGATCTGTCGGCCTGGGGCAAGGCGATCGCCAACGGTCACCCCATCTCGGCCCTCCTGGGCGCCGAAAAAGCTCGCTTTGCCGCAGCGACCATCTATGCGACCGGCTCGTTCTGGTTCTCGGCCGCGCCCATGGCCGCCTCCCTCGCGACGCTGAAGCTGATCCGCGACACCGATTATCTGGAACGCACCATCGCGCTGGGCGAGCGCCTACGCGCGGGCCTCGACGAGGCCGCCGGCCGCCATGGCTTCACCCTGCGCCAGACGGGTCCGGCTCAGATGCCCCTGATCATGTTCGACGACGACCCCACCGGGGCCAAGGCCTACTTCTGGAACAACGCCCTGCTGAAGCGCGGCGTCTACTTCCACCCCTGGCACAACATGTTCATGACCACGGCCATGACCGACGCCGACATCGACCACACGGTCGAGGCGGCCGATGTGTCCTTCAAGCTCCTGAAGGCCGCCGGCCCCCTGCCCCCGGTCGAGAAACTGGCCTTCCTGCATTCCATGGTCGATTGACGGCCCGCCCTCGCGGAAACGCGGGGGCGACCGCCCGCCTGACACGGGCGCCCGGACTTGCCCCGAGCGCCCTTCCCGCGATGTCTCCGGCGGCGTACCGCTCATGGAAAGGGCCCCTCCTCGGAGGGGCCCTTCTTTTTCGTCGACGATACGGCCTTCGCCTCAGGCCGAGGTGGCGCGCGTGACGCCGAAGCGCCGCAGCACATTGTGGGTGATGACCTCGATG
Organism: Caulobacter vibrioides OR37; assembly: GCF_000372645.1. GTDB lineage: Bacteria > Pseudomonadota > Alphaproteobacteria > Caulobacterales > Caulobacteraceae > Caulobacter > Caulobacter vibrioides_E. The sequence continues at coordinate 85,953 of NZ_APMP01000004.1, forward strand.
AAAGGATCGCGCGCGGCCAGGCCGTGAGCCCATTCGGTGGTGCCGCTGTTGAACACCTCGCCCTCGCCACGCTTGAAGCTGGCCAGCACGGCGTGGCCGCGCATGACCCTGGCCTGCGCCTCGGCGCTAGCGTCGCCGTAGGTGACCTGGGCGATAACGTCCAACTTCTCGGGCGGGATGATCGGGTTGTAGCCCCGACCCGCCTCCTCGCCGAACGCGCAAGGCGCGACGCCGATGATCTCCAGGGTCTCGGGAACGCCCAGCATCGGCACGGCCTTGGGCAGGCCGTCGTCGCCGAACTGGAAGCGGCAGCCGTCGCTCTCATAGCCGATCAGCGGCAGCTCGCCGCCGATCACGTCGCCATAGAACAGGTCCGAGCCCTCCAGGGCCCAGTGCCGATCGTCATAGATCGTGAAGCCCGCCTGGCCGCGCGACACGCACATGCCCAGCCGGTGATAGCCGGCGAAGACGAAGCTGAGGCCCGTGAGCGCGGCCTCCGGACGCTGGAACGCCGGGTGCGACCACAGGTGCGTGGCCTTCTCGGGCGGCACGTCCTCGGCCTCGAAACCCTTCCACTTGTGGCAGACATAGGTCTTGCCGTCGTTCTCCCAGCGCACCTTCCAGAAGCAGCTGTTCCCCGAGAAGATCGCCGCTTTGCCGCCCGCGTCGACGAACCGCTCGACCTGGTCGCGCTGGGGGCCGGACCAGTATTCGCTGTGGCCAACGAACAGCGCGGCCGCGTAGCCGTCCAGGAGGTCCTGTTCGACGTCCAGGTCGTAGTCCGTGGCGAAATCCAGCGCGTAGCCGTTGGACTCCGCCCAGGCGACGAAAGCGTGCTCCCATTTGTGCAGGAAGCCGGCCGAGCCGTCATAGGGCGAGGCGCGATGCTCGACCATCCAGGCCATGTCGGCGGCCCAAGGCGCTTCCTTAAAGCCGCGCTTTCGCAGGTTGATCAGGCGCGGCGGATTGGGCGGCGGCGCGACGATCAACGGTGGAAACGGTCGCTGCGTCGACAGCACGCCGATCGCCTGGTCCATCGCCTCGACGAACGGGACCTGGCCGCTCATCAGCCCCGTGACGTTGGAGTAGGCGTTGGCGCCGCCCCAATAGTTGTAGGATTGGTAGGTGTTGGTCGCCAGCACCATCAAGGCGGTCGCGCGACGCACGCCGACGGGCGGCTTGACGACCACGAAGTGATGGGCTTCGGCCCCGGTTCCGTCGGTCAGAACGATATCGTAATAGCCCGAGGCCCAGTCCTCGCCGATCTCGATCTCGAACGCTGCGGGCCAGCCGCAGCCGTCGCGATCAGCGTTGGGCGGAACCGGATGATGATCGACCCGCAGGCCGTCGAGCTCAAACACGGCGCGGCGCTCGGCCCCGACCCTGGCGATCGAAAGCCGGCAAGAGCCACCGTCGCCGCTGGCGTGGAGAGAGACGCGCTCGCCTGGGCGAGCGCTCAAGCGATCCGTATAGCAAGCCAGCATTCGTTTCCTCCATCCCGCGCGGTCTCGACAGCCCCAGCGACCGCGGCGCCTTCGTGGAAACGGCGACGCGACCGACCCGAGATCGTTAAATAGTTTTTACTACTACAAAGATCCCGATCGCAAGTTTGAAGCCTGACCGGTTCTAACGCGCTAGGACGAGGGAGAGACTGGCCTCGGCCTGGGCGGCGAGCGCGCGGTCGTCATGCCGCCAAGGATGGAAGCCGGGCGCGTACCACGCCAGATAGGGCCCCAACACCTGCCGGAAGAGACCCGGTCGCGCGACCAGATAGCCGACCAGACGCCGCCAGCTCGTCGCGTTGTCGAGGCCGTCCTGTTTCAGCAGCAGGCCAATGTCGCGGAAGCGCTCCTTCCAGAATTCGAACGTCACCTTGCCCATGACCATCGTTCGGAACAGCCAGCGCTTGAACGGCGAAAGATCGCGCGTCGCGAAAAGGAACGTGTCGAAAGCCACGCCCTTGTGCTCGATTTCCTCGATGCTGTGCCATTGCCAGAGCCGGCGCAGGTCTTCCGGAAAATCCTTGAAGTGGCGCGGATCGCTGAGCCAGGCATGGGCGAAGATGCCCGTGAAATGTTCGAGGGCGGCGGTTACGGCCAACTCGACTTCCGGACCCGCGTCCTTGCTGACCTGGATATCCTTGCGGATCAGCGCATCGATTTCCTTGGTCTCATAGCCGCCCGCCGCGACCTGGCGGTTGAAGGCCATGTGCTCGCGCGAATGGTAGGCTTCCTGCTGCGCGAACTCCTCGACCTGACCGCGCAGCGGCTCGGACAGTTCCGGAAGATATCGACGCACGCTGTTCACGAAGAACGACTCCCCCTGCGGGAACGTCAGTGACAGCGCGTTGAAGAAGGCGGTGACGACCGGATCACCGCCACACCACCAGCGCTCATAATTGACGCCGCGTCCAAATTCGACGTTACGCGGCTTGATCTCCAGGTCCGCAGGGCCTCCGAAAGCGCGCATGAACTCCTCCTTCACAGCGACGCCTAGAGCCCATCTGGTCCGGAATGAAACATCGACTCCAGGAAAAGGGCTCTAGATTCAAGTTCTTGGTACGCATTGGAGCGGTTCGCCCGCCCTCGACCCAACGCGCACCGGAACGATGCCACATATTTCGATAGTTTCAACTATCAAATGACGAACGCGTCACCTTTGTCGGTCTTTTCCGACTTGCCGATCGCGGGCTCAGGTCGAGGGGCGTCTGGGCATCGTGATCGCGAAGACGGAAAGACCATCGCGCCACGCATAGCTCACCTGCCCTCCGTGGGCCTCGGCGATGCCACGCACCACGGCGAGGCCCAGGCCAGAGCCGCTCTTGACGTCGACATCCTCGCCGCGCCGGAAGGGCTCGAACGCGCGCCGCGCGAGGCTGTCGGGCATTCCAGGGCCCCGGTCGATGACGCTGATCTCGACCTCGGCTTCCGACACGCGCGTGACGATCTCCAGAACACAGGGCGCGGCGTACTTCACGGCGTTGTCGACCAGCGCGAGCACCGCCTGGCGCAAGCGAACGGGATCGGCGACGCAGCGACCGCTCGCGAGGGTCATGCGCAGACCAAAGCCGGCCTTGGCGAGATCCCGCTCGACGAGACGCGCGAGCCCTTCGATCTCGGCGGCCAGATCGATCTCGACGGACCGCAATTGCAGGCGGCCGCTGTCGAGCAGGCTGACCACCCGCAGATCCTCGACCAGCCGCGCGAGGGCGTCGGCCTGGTGGTGCAGGGACCGCAGTAGCGCGGGCTCTGGCTGGAACACGCCTTCGGCCAGCCCCTGAAGGCGGCCCTTCAGGATCGTCACGGGCGTTCGCAGCTCGTGAGCGATCACGCTGTTCCAGGTGACAATATCGTCCACCGCCTTCTCCAGGCGGTCGGCCATGGCGTTGAAGTCGGCGATCATCTGGCTGGCCTCGGTCGGCGCCGGCGATTTCGCGCGCGGCCTCGGCCAGCGCCTCCAGCGGCTCGACCATGCGTCGGGCGACGCGCGTGGCGACCACGCTCGCGGCTATGCCGCCCAGCACGATGCAAACCGAGTAGATGCCCCACTCGACCGGCCCAGGGAGGATCGCGTCCTCGGCCGACAGCAGCTTGGGCGCGAACTGGAATAGCAGGCTGTAAGCCGCCATCACGAATGTGAGGCTGAAGACCAGGGTCGCCAGGGTCATGCCGACGATGGTCCAGTTGAGCCGCTGGGAAAGGCTCTGCGCTTTCATTGGTCCCCCATCAGGCGATAGCCCAGCCCCCGCACGTTGCCGAGCATCCCTGGCGCGCCGGCGGCTTCGAGCTTCTTGCGCAGCTTGCTCAAGTGGCTGTCGACGGTCCGCTCCAGCGCGTCACCGCCCGACAGGCAGGCGTCCAGCAACTCGGCGCGCGTATAGAGCCGCATCGGCGCCTGAGCCATGTGCAGCAGCAACCGAAATTCCGTCAGGGTCAGGGCCAGACGGCGCGGACCGTCCGGGGCGTTCACCGTGGCGATGTGATTGACGGGATCGACATCCAGAAGGCCCGCCCGCGCCACCGACGCTGTGTCTCGCCCGGATGCGCGGCGCAGCACGGCCTTGGCGCGAGCGGCCACCTCCAGCGGGTTGAAGGGCTTGACGACATAGTCATCGGCCCCGATCCGCAGCGCCTGCAGCTTGTCCAGATCCTGGTCCAGGGCGGTCAGCATGATCACCGGCGTCGCGCCGCGCAGGCGGAGCCGCGCCAGGACCTCCCAGCCGTCCAGCTTGGGCAGCCCCACGTCGAGCAACACGATGTCGGGGCGGAGCGCCTGATGCAGCTCGACCGCCGTCTGGCCGTCCCGCGCGGAGACGGTCCTGAACCCCTCGCGCTCCAGATAGCCCACGAGGATCTCGGCGATCTCGGGCTCGTCCTCGACGATCAGAACCAGGGCGTTCACGAGGTCTCCAATGGGGCCGCGACCGAATGGTCCAGGCACTAATCATCGTTCCGCGCCCCGCGCCAGCGCCCTCCACGAAGTCGCAACATAGTCTCCACGAACGCGCAGCCCCCCTCGGGCATAGGCCGCCGGCGCCTTCGAAAGGCGCGTCTCGGGAGCCGCCCCTTTCATGCACCGCCATCGTCTTCGCCTCGCCGCGACCCTGATCCTGAGCGCCTCGACCTTGGCCGCCTGCGGTCGGCGCGAGGTCGGCGCGAGCGCGCCGCCGCCCGAGGTCGCCGTGGCCGCGGCCGAGCTAGTGACCGTGACGCCGGTCGACGACCTGCCCGCCCGCGTGGTGGCGTTCCGGACCGCGGAGATCCGTCCTCAGGTGTCCGGCGTCGTGCGACGGCGGCTCTTCACGCAGGGCGGCGAAGTCCGCGCCGGCCAGCCGCTGTTCCAGATCGATCCCGCGCCTTACCAAGCCGAGGCCGCCGGCGCCCAGGCCGCGCTTTCTCGCGCCATCGCGGTCGCTGATCGCGCCAAGGCCCAGGTCTCGCGCCTGGGGCCGCTGGTGGAGGCCGACGCCATCAGTCGCCAGAGCTATGACGACGCGGTGTCGGCCAAGATCCAGGCGGAGGCGGATCTGGACGCGGCCCGCGCGACGCTGCGACGTCGCGGCGTCGAGCTGAGTTTCGCGACCGTCACCGCGCCGATTTCCGGCCGGATCGGCGAGGCGCAGGTCACCGAAGGCGCGCTGGTCGCCGCCGGCGGAGGCGGTCCGATGGCCACCGTCCAGCAGATCGACCAGGTCTATATCGACGTGCGCCAACCCTCCGCGCGCCTTGAGGCCCTGCGCGCCATGACGGGCGGCGGCGCGGGTCGCGAAGTGGAGATCCTGACCCCTTCAGGCGCGCCCTATCCGCGCAAGGGCAGGATCCTGTTTTCGGGCGTCACGGTGGATCCGGCGACGGGCGACGCGGTGGCGCGCGTCCAGATCGACAATCCCGACCGCGCGCTGCTTCCCGGGATGTTCGTCCGCGCCCGATTGCCGCGCGCGCCGATCCAGAACGCGGTGCTGACGCCCCAGCAGGCCGTGCTGCGCGACAGCGGCGGCAAGCCGATCGTCAGCCTTGTGAACGCCAAGGGCCGGGTCGAGACCCGCGCCGTCGAGGTCGGCGATGTCGTGGGCGGCCGCTATGTGGTGACGCGCGGCCTAAAGGCCGGCGACCGGGTGATCGTCGAGGGGCAAGACCGCGTCTCCGCCGGCGTCCTGGTCAAGGCCGTTCCGTTCCAGATGGCGGGGCGCTAGGCCAATGCCGAAGTTCTTCATCGAACGGCCGATCTTCGCCTGGGTCATCGCCATCGCGATCGTCCTGGCCGGCCTGATGGCGATCCCCCGCCTGCCCGTGGCGCGCTATCCCGTCGTCGCGCCGCCGACCGTCAGCATCTACGCCAGCTATCCCGGCGCGACGCCCCAGGCCATGAACGACTCCGTCGTGAGCCTGATCGAGCGCGAGCTCTCCAGCGTCAAGAATCTGCTCTATTTCGAGTCCTCGACCGACACGTCCGGCTCGGCCACGATCACGGCCACCTTCAAACCGGGCACGAATCCCGAGCTGGCCCAGGTCGACGTTCAGAACCGGCTGAAGACCGTCGAGCCTCGCCTGCCCCAGACCGTTCGCCAGACCGGCGTCAGCGTCGAGAGCGCCGCGTCCAATTTCCTGATGATGGTCAGCCTACGGAGTGTCGACGGGCGCGACGACGAGGTCGCCCTCAGCGACTACATGGTCCGCAACATCGCCGACGAGTTGAAGCGCGTTCCTGGCGTCGGTCGGGTGCAGATGTTCGGCTCCGAGCGCGCCATGCGGATCTGGATCGATCCGAACAAGCTGACCGGCTTCAATCTCGCGCTGAGCGACGTCACGGCGGCGATCGCGGCGCAGAACCAGCAACTGGCGCCCGGCGTGCTGGGCGGCGAGCCGACGGTCATGGATCAGCGGGTGACCGTGCCGCTGACCGCCAACGGCCAGCTCCAGACCGTCGAACAATTCGCCGCCATCGTGCTGCGCGCCAACACCTCCGGGTCGCGCGTCACCCTGGGCGACGTCGCCCGCATCGAACTGAACTCGGCGAACTTCAACTTCGCCACGCGTGAGAACGGCCAGCCGGCCACGGCCCTGGGCGTTCAGCTTTCGCCCGGCGGCAACGCGGTGCGGACCGCCGCGGCGATCCAGGCCCGCCTCGACGACCTGCAAAAGTCCACGCCTCCGGGCATGAAGCTGGCCATTCCTTTCAACACCGCGCCGTTCGTCCGCGTCTCGATCGAGAAGGTCGTCCAGACCCTGGCCGAGGCGATGGCCCTGGTGTTCCTGGTGATGTTCCTGTTCCTGGGAAAGGTCCGTTACACCCTGATCCCCGCCATCGTCGCGCCGATCGCCCTGCTGGGCGCGTTCACGGTGATGCTGGCGGCGGGCTTTTCGATCAACGTGCTGACCATGTTCGGCATGGTGCTGGCGATCGGCATCATCGTCGACGACGCCATCGTCGTGGTCGAGGCGGTCGAGCGGATCATGGCCACGGAGGGCCTGTCGCCCAAGGAAGCGACGCGCAAGGCCATGTCGGAGATGACCGGCGCCATCATCGGCATCACCGCCGTGCTGGCGGCTGTCTTCATTCCCATGGCCCTGGCCGATGGTTCGGTCGGCGCGATCTATCGGCAGTTCACCCTGTCGATGGCGGTCTCTATCCTGTTCTCGGCCTTCCTGGCGCTGTCGCTAACGCCCGCCCTTTGCGCGACCTTGCTCAAGCCCGTCGACCGCCACGCGCCGAAGACGGGCTTCTTCGGCTGGTTCGACCGACACTTCGAGCGCCTGACCGACGGCTACGAGCGTCTGTTGGGGAAGGTGCTGCGGCGCGGCGGCCGCGCGATGGCCGCGTTCGGCGTGGTCGTCGCCGTCACGGCGGGCGCGTTCCTGGTCCTACCGTCCGCCTTCCTCCCCGAGGAGGATCAGGGCTATTTCATCACGTCCTTCCAGTTGCCGGCCGACGCCACGGCGCGGCGCACGCGCGAAGCGGTCTCGCGCTTCGAGCACTACGCCCGCACGCGCCCCGCGATCGAAACGACCCAGGCCGTCACCGGCTTCAGCTTCGCCGGCCAGGGCCCGAACACGGCGATGATCTTCTCGATGCTCAAGGACTGGAAGACGCGCGACGGCGCGACAAGCGCCAGCGAGGTCCAGGCCGCGACCGAGGCCATGAAGACCCAGCGCGAGGGCGAGATCATGTCGCTGATGCCGCCCTCGATCGACGAGCTGGGCAACTCGTCCGGGTTCACGCTCGCTCTGCAAGACCACGCCAATCGCGGTCCCGAAGCGCTGGCGCAAGCCCAGGCCCGCCTGTTGGCCCTGGCCGCCGACAGCAAGCTGGTGACCGGCGTCTATCCCGAGGGCCTGCCACCCGGCTCGACCGTGCGGTTGGATATCGACCGTCAAAAGGCTCAGGCGTTGGGCGTGTCCTTCGCGGCGATCGCCGACACCCTGTCCACCGCCCTGGGCTCCAGCTACGTCAACGACTTCGCCAACGCTGGGCGCTTGCAGCAGGTGATCGTTCAGGCCGACGCGCCTTTCCGGATGCAGCTCGGCGACGTGCTCAAGCTCTATGTCCGCAACGACACCGGCGGGATGGTCGCGCTGTCCGAGGTGGTGAGTCCGGCCTGGACCAAGGCCCCGGCGCAGATGACGCGCTTCAACGGCTATCCGTCGGTTCGTTTGACGGGTTGGCCCGCGCCGGGCGCCTCCAGCGGGCAAGCCATGGCGGAGATGGAGCGTTTGGCCGCCCAGCTTCCCCGAGGCTACGCCATCGCCTGGACCGGACAGTCGCTGCAGGAAAAGCTGGCGGGCGCGCAAGCCCTGGCCCTGCTCGCCCTGTCGATGCTGGTCGTCTTCCTGGTGCTGGCCGCGCTTTACGAGAGCTGGTCGATCCCGCTGTCGGTCATGCTGGCCATTCCGCTGGGTCTGATCGGCGCCTTGGCGGCGGTGATGCTCAGGGGCTTGCCCAACGATGTCTTCTTCAAGGTCGGGCTGATCACCATCATCGGTCTGTCGGCCAAGAACGCCATCCTGATCGTCGAGTTCGCCAAGGCCAACCGCGCCAAGGGCATGGGCCTGACCGAAGCGGCCATCCACGCCGCCAAGCTTCGCCTGCGCCCGATCCTGATGACCAGCCTGGCCTTCACCCTGGGCGTCGTTCCCCTGGTCATCGCCTCGGGCGCCAGCGCCGAGACCCAACACGCCATCGGCACCGGCGTCTTCGGCGGGATGATCACCGGCACCCTGCTGACGATCGTCCTGGTTCCCGTCTTCTTCGTCGTGGTCATCGGCGCGGCCGAGCGCTTGTCCACGCCCCGAAAGGCCGCTCCGGCGGCGGAGGCCTGATCGATGCGCCTTATGATGATCTGCGGCGCCGTGCTGCTCGGCGGCTGTTCCGTCACCCCTCGCCTCGACATTCCGGCCGCGCCGGTGGCCGCGACCTATCCCGTCGTCGAGGGCGGGGTGGCGGCGGACATTCCCGAGGCCAGGTCGCTGGACTGGCGGCAAGTCTATGGCGATCCCCGGCTGCGGGCCCTGATCGACCGCGCCCTACACCAGAACCGGGACCTTCGCGCCGCCCTGCTGAACGTCGAGGCCGCGCGCGCCGAGCGCCGCCTGGCCAGCGCCGCCTTGGGTCCCAGCCTCGACGCCAACCTGTCGCGCGCCCAGGAGCGCTCGCCGACCCAGGGCCGCTCGGATACCTACGCGGCCAATCTGGGGCTGACGGCCTTCGAGCTGGACCTGTTCGGGCGCCTTAGGGCCCAGTCCAACGCCGCCTATCAGCGTTACCTGGCCAGCGAGACCGGCGCGCGCGCCGCGCGCATCGCGCTGATCTCCGCCGTCGCGACCGCCTATCTCGACGAACGGCTCGCCGAGGAGCAGTTGGCGCTGACCGAGGCGACCCTGGCGGACTGGCGGACCTCGCTCGACATCGCGCGGCGGCTCAAGGCGGCCTCTCAGGCGGGCGGTCTTGACGTCGCCCAGGCCGAAGGGCTGGTCCGCCAGGCGGAGGCCGACCGGGAGGCCGGCCGCCGCGCCTCGGCCCGGGCTCGCAACGCCCTGGAGCTGGTCGTCGGCGCGCCGACGCCCGCCTCGCTGCCCGCCGCGATGCCCTTGGCAGATCAGCCGCTCCCAACACAGCTGCGGCCCGGTCTTCCCGCCGATCTGTTGACCCTGCGTCCCGACATCGCCCAGGCCGAGCATATGCTGCGCGCCGCCAACGCCGATGTTGGCGCCGCCCGCGCGGCCTTGCTGCCCAGGATATCCCTGACCGGGGCGTTCGGCGCGGCCAGTTCGGATCTCGGCGCCCTCTTCGATCATGGGAGCCGGGCATGGTCATTCACGCCGCAGATCACCCAGCCGATCTTCAGAAGCGGGCAGTTGCGCGGCGCCGTGACCTTGAGCGAGGCGCGCAAGTCGATCGCCGTCGCCGCCTATGAGCGCCAGATCCAGTCCGCGTTTCGGGAGGTGGCCGACGGCCTCGCCGCCCAGGCCACCTTCGCCAGCCAAGTACATGTCGAGGAGGGCGTGGTCGACGCCGCGCGGCGACGCCTGCGCCTATCCGACCTTCGCTATCGCGCCGGGCTGGACGGGCGGCTGGAACTGCTTGACGCGCAGCGCGCCCACTACGCCGCGCGGCAATCGCTGCTGTCGCTCAGACACGACCAACTCGCCGCCATGGTCACGCTCTATGCCGCGCTCGGCGGCGGGCTAGACCCGACGGTTTGACGGAGAAAGACCCGTGAACGCCAAGACATCCGTTCCAAACCGCGACGCGACGCCCCAGCGCTATCCCTTCGCCATGCGGGGTCTGCACTGGCTGCGCGCGATGATGCTCTTGGGCCTGATCGCCCTCGGCTGGTTCATGACCGCCCTTCCCGACGCGGCGCCCATGAAGTTCATGCTCTACCCGGTGCATAAACAGCTGGGCGTCACCGTCTTCATCATCGCCATCGTCGCGATGATCGTTCGCGCGCGCGCTTCCCGTCCGGCCGCCCCGGTGGGGCTCGCGCGCCGGGAAGCCGTCCTATCCCACGTCACGCACCACGCCCTGCTGGTGCTGGCCGTACTCGTGCCGCTGATGGGCTACGCGATGTCCAGCACCTATGTCGACAGCGACGGCGTGCCCTTCCTTTTCATGAAGCTGCCCGAGCTCCTCCCCAAGAGCGGTCTCGGCTTCGCCGCTTTCCAATGGCTGCATCGGATCCTGGCCTACACGCTGCTGGGTCTGATCGCGCTGCACGTGATCGGAGCGTTGAAGCACCGTCTCCTTGATCGCGGCGGAGACAGCGACGTGTTGGGCCGTATGCTGTGACGCCGCGCCCCTCCACAACCCGCTTCCGCGGGCCGCGAACAACATCCCGCGTCCGGCCTTCCGGCCCGAACAGCCAGCGCCGATGAACACGCCACGATCACCGCTGATGCTCGCCTATTTGGCGCGGCGGGAGGAGATGCGGCGCTTCTTTCGCGCTCGAACCGGCGGGCGGGAAGACGTCGAAACCCTGATGCGGCGGCTTCTCGACAAGGCCCGGCAAGCGGATGGCGAGGCGATCGAGGATCCGTCGGTCCGGCTCTACCGCCTAGCGTCGAGCCTTCTGCGCGATCGCCCGCGCGCGGCGGCCGGAGACCCCTCCTGGGTTCGAACCCTCGACACCCTGCCCCCTATGACGCGACAAGTATTCCGGCTGCATCGGTTCGAGGGTTTGACCCAAACCGAAATCGCCGACCGGCTCGGCCTGTCGCGGCGCGCGGTGGAAATACTCATCGGCCAAGCGATCACGCGCCTTCTTCGAGCGCGTCAACAGCAAGACGGCGAGGCCACCTGAACGCGCCGTCCGCGAGGCGGCCCTTAGGCGCTCGCTTCCAGAGTAGCGAGTTGACCTCGCAGCAAGGCCAGCATGGCCGAAAAGTCGCGGCCGCCGTGACCAAGACCGGCGAAGAGCGCGTAGAGCGCCTCCGCCTGAGCCCCCATGGGCGTGCTGGCGCCGGCGCGGGCCGCCGCCTCCTGGGCCAGCTTCAGGTCCTTGAGCATCATCGCCGTGGCGAAGCCGCCCTGATAGTCACGGTTGGACGGCGCGGCCGGCACCGGTCCCGGCCAGGGATAATAGCTGGTCACGCTCCAGCACTGGCCCGAGGACTTCGAGGCGATCTCGAAGAACCGCTCGGGATCCAGGCCCAGCTTCTCGGCGAGCGCGATGGCTTCGCACGTGCCGATCATGCTGACGCCCAGCAGCATGTTGTTGCAGATCTTGGCGGCTTGCCCCGCGCCCCAGTCGCCGGCGCGGATCGTGACGCGGCTCATCGGCGCCAGCGCGATTTCGACGGCTGGCAGATGGCCTTCCTCGCAGCCGACCATGAAGGCCAGGGTTCCGGCCTCGGCGGCCGCCGTGCCGCCCGAGACGGGCGCGTCGGCGAAGACGAAGCCCGCCTCGCTGGCCGCGCGCGCGACCCGCCGGGCGGTGTCGACGTCGATGGTCGAGCAGTCGAGCAGCAGCGCGCCGGCGCGCGCGGCCCCGAACACCTGCTCGCGATAGACCTGTTCGACCTGGGGTCCCGCCGGCAGCATGGTGATCACCACGTCCGCGTCGGCGACGGCGGCCGCGACGCTGTCGGCGGCCAGGCAACCGGCCGCGACCGCGCGGGCCAGCGCCGCTTCGCTTAGGTCGAAGGCGCGAACCTGGCGCCCCGCCGCAGCTTGGCGGGCGGCCATGCCGCCCCCCATATTGCCCAGACCGATGAAGGCGATCGTCTGCATGGCGTTCAGTCCTTGAGGATGGATCACTTCATGGTCGGGATGACGAAGCTGGAGTCGCCGACCTCGCCTTCGGGCCAACGCGCCGTCACGGTCTTGACCTTGGTGTAGAACTTCACGCCCTCGACGCCGTGCTGGTTGGTGTCGCCGAACGCCGAGCGCTTCCAGCCGCCGAAGGTGTGATAGGCCACCGGCACCGGGATCGGCACATTGATCCCGACCATGCCGACATTGACGCGGGCGGCGAACTCCCGAGCGGCGCGGCCGTTACGGGTGAAGATCGCCGCGCCATTGCCGTACTGGTGCGCGGACGGCAGGGCCAAGGCCTCCTCGAAGCTCTCGGCGCGCACGATCTGGAGGACCGGGCCGAAGATCTCCTCCTGGTAGGTCTTCATGTCCTTCTTGACGCCGTCGAAGAGCGACGGGCCGATGAAGAAGCCCTTCTCGTAGCCCTGCAGACTGAAGTCGCGGCCATCGACCACCAGCTCGGCGCCCTCTTCCTGGCCGATACGGATGTAGTCGGCGATCTTGGCGCGATGCTGGCTGGAGACGACCGGCCCATAATGCGCGTCCGGATCGGTGGAAATCCCCACTTTAAGACTCGCGATCTCGGCGACCACGCGTTCGCGCAGGTCGTCGGCGGTCTTCTGACCGACCGGCACGACCACCGGCAGCGCCATGCAGCGCTCTCCGGCCGAGCCGAAGGCCGCGCCCGACAGGTCCTTGACCACCTGGTCCATGTCCGCGTCGGGCAGCACGATTCCGTGGTTCTTGGCCCCGCCCATGGCCTGGACGCGTTTTCCGTTCGCCGTGCCGGTCTGGTAGACATAATGCGCGATGTCGGAGCTGCCGACGAAGCTGACCGCGCGGATCAGCGGATGGGTCAGGATGGCGTCGACCGCGTTCTTGTCGCCATGGACGACGTTCAGCACGCCCGCCGGAGCGCCCGCTTCCATCATCAGCTCGGCCAGCTTGACCGGCACGGTCGGATCCTTCTCCGACGGCTTGAGGATGAAGCTGTTGCCGACCGCGATGGCGATGCCGAACATCCACATGGGGATCATGGCCGGGAAGTTGAACGGGGTGATCCCCGCGACAACGCCCAGGGGCTGACGCATCGAATAGACGTCGATGCCGGGGCCGGCGCCCTCGGTATATTCGCCCTTCAGGACATGGGGGATGCCGCAGGCGAACTCGATGACCTCAAGACCGCGTTGAACGTCGCCCTTGCTGTCGGCGATGACCTTGCCGTGCTCGGACGACAGAATCTCGGCCAGGACGTTCATGTCGCGCTCGATCAGACGCTTGAACTCGAACATCACCCGGGCGCGGCGCTGCGGGTTGGTCGCCGCCCACTCCACCTGCGCCCTGGCGGCCGCCTGGACGGCGACGTCCAGCTCGACGTCGGTCGCGAACGGAACGCGGGCCTGGACCTCGCCGGTGTTGGGATTGAAAACATCGCCGAACCGGCCGGAAGCGCCCTCGACGGCCGCGCCCGCGATGAAATGGCTGATGGTCCGCATCGCCGTCTCCCTGATCTTTCGTTGAACCAAGGCCTAGCACCGGACGCTCGCCGCCTGCTAATGCAAAAATGCGGGGCAAGATCTGTATGGATGCAATACCATGTTCGACTGGGATGACGCGCGCGTCTTCCTCGAGGCCGCCCGCACCGGCTCCCTGAACCGTGCGGCGCTGCGCCTGGGGATCGATCCGGCGACGGTTGGGCGACGCGTATCGCGGCTCGAATCCGCCCTGAAGGCCACCTTGCTGGCTCGGTCCGCCACGGGATTAGAGCTGACGTCAGCCGGCCAGTCGTTCCTGCGAGCGGTGACGCAGGCCGAGACGGCGATGGGCGCCGCGGCCGAGGTCGGCCAGGACCAACCGGTCGGCACGGTCCGGATCAGCGCCGCCGAGGGCTTCGGGTCCGTGATCCTGGCCCCGGCCTTGGTGGACCTGGCCGCGGAAGCGCCGACGATCCGGGTGGAGCTCGCGGCCAATTCAGGCTTTCTCTCGCCCAGCCGTCGCGAGGTCGACCTGGCCGTGACGCTCAGCGCGCCCAACGCCGCGCGGCTGGATGTCGAGCCGCTGACCGACTACGACTTGGCGCTCTACGCCGCCGACGACTATCTGGCGGCGCACGGCGCGCCTCGGACGGTCGACGAGCTGCATGGCCATCGGATCGTCGGCTATGTCGACGACCTGCTCTATGCCCAGGAACTGCGCTATCTCGACGAGATCGCCCCGGGGCTGAAGCCCCATCTGGCCAGCTCGTCGATCCGGGCCCAGCGCGAAATCATCGCCGCGGGCGGTGGCGTCGGCGTCCTGCCCTGCTTCCTGGCCGATGGGCTGAGGCGCGTGTTGCCGGGCGAGGTGCGATTGCGTCGTCGCTTCTGGCTCAGCGCCCACCACGAGGTCAGCGGCGCCAAGCGCGTGCGCTTGGTCCGCCAGTGGCTCAAGACGCTGTGCGCGCGCGAGACCGGGCGGCTGCGCGCGCCAGCCGATCAGGCGGGGAGATAGCTCTTTCCTAGAGCGCGTCAGGTTTAAGCGTGAGCGGCCAAATCGCTCGAACGCGCTCTAAATATCTGAATTTATAGTCTGTCTATTCGCTTCAGATGACACCTTTTGAAGCGGACAGGCTCTAAGGCGCGATGACGACGGTCGCGCGGCGGAATGCCTGGGCGAAGGCTTCGTCCAGCGGCGCGTCGGTCACCAGGATGTCGACCTCCTCGGGAGACGCGGTGCGGATCAGTCCCAGACGGCCGAACTTGGTGTGGTCGGCGGCGAGAAGGACCCGGTCGGCGCGCTCGTAGACAATTCGGCTCATCGCGGCCTCGCGCGCGTGCCGGTCGGTCAGACCATGGTCGGGATGCACGCCTCCGACCGTCAGAATGGCCAGGTGCGGCGTGAACTGGGCGACATAGGCCTGAGCCACTTGGTCCGAAAACGCCCTGTAGTCGTAGTCCATCTCGCCGCCGGCCAGGAACAGGGCGTTTCCGTTTCGGCCCCCAAGGGTCTCGGCCACAACCAGGGAATTGGTGATGACCTTCAGATCGCGACGGGCGCCCGCGAGAACCCGAGCGACGAAACAGGCGGTGGTTCCCGCGTCGATGAAGACGATGTCGCCGTCGCGCACGAACTCGGCGGCGGCGGCGGCGATGCGCGTCTTCTCGGCGACGTTCTCCTGCATTCTCCGGTCCAGAGGCCCTTCGCTGGACGCGGCGGCCAGCTGAACCGCGCCGTGCGTCCAGACGACCGCTCCCCGCGCCTCAAGAACCCGCAGTTCGCGGCGGATGGTCTCCTCGGAGACCTCGAGATCCTGAGCCAGCCGACCGATGGCGTGGTTCTCGCCGGGCCGCAGCTTGAGCTTGCGCAGGATCTCTCGCTGCCGATCCTCACGCCGGACCATCCATTCCTCCATATCCATCAACGAGATGCGCGAATCTTGAGCCTTTTGTGTGGAAAACTCAAGGCCACCTTCGCATATTTAGCCCAAAATGCACACCAATGTCACAACCCTGTCTCAGACCCTGACTAAGACCCCCGCCGTCGCGAAAGGCTGACGAGTTCTGGGGGTTATGATGATCAGGTTGAATGGCGAAAGCGCGCGCGGGCGCGCCAGCGGATCGATGAAGGCGGCCCTCCTGGCGAGTGTGTTCGGCCTGATCAGCGCGAGCGCCGCCCATGCCGAGACGGCGGCGGTGGCGGCCACGGCCGAGCCTTCCGAGACCATCGACTCCCTGGTGATCGTCGCCAACCGCAACGACGCGACCAAGACACAGATGCGCGCCGCGACCGCGATCTCGGTGCTGTCGGCGGAAGACCTCGAACACACCGCCGTGCACAATGTCGCCGAAGCCCTGGGCATGATGCCCAGCGTCAACGTGATGAACACCGGTTCGTCGTTCTTCGGCGGCGTAGACGGCGCCTCGCGCGGCGAGGGCATGTTCGTGTCGATCCGCGGCCTGAACGCCGAGTTCAACGTCAACATGATCAACGGCGTGACCGTGGCCCAGGGCATGCCCTACAGCCGCCAGGTCCAGCTGAGCCTGCTGCCGCCGTCCGGCCTGCACACCATCGTGCTGAACAAGACCTCGACCGCCGACATGGACGGCGACGCCATCGGCGGCACGGTCGATTTCCGCACCCCCTCGGCCTTCGACTATCGCGGGGACTTCACCGGCTCCATCACCGCCTCGGGCCGCATCGAGAGCCGCGCTCGCGACTATGGCGACCAGGGCCTGGGCGGCGGTCTGTCGGCCGAGCTGGCCAAGAAGTTCGGTCCGAACCAGAGCTTCGGCGTCTACGCCAGCGCCTTCTATGACAAGCGCAACTACGCCAACAGCGAGGTCGCCGGCGTCATGTCGGCGCAGAACGACGGCGGCTGGGGCTTCCTGATCAAGGACGCCAACGGCGCCAACTACCCCGGTCTGGACCCCGAAAAGAACATGACTCAGACGGGCCTCAATGTCGGGGTCTCGAATGGCTATACCGAGCGCTGGGGCGGCAACTTCACCCTGAACTGGCGCCCGAACGATACGCTGGACGCCTATCTGCGCGGCTCCTACGCCTACGCCAAGACCCAGCAGAACTCCACGCTGAGCCAGTTCGTCAGCACCAGCAAGAGCTACAAGGAAGCCGTCCCCGGCAGCGGCCGCTACGCCCTGAGCGTCGACGCGATCTCGACCCGCGTCTGGTACGAGACCAATCCGGAAGAGGCCGATCTCGCCACCCTGCAAGCCGGCTTCGACAAGACCCTCGGCACCTGGACGCTGTCGCCGCAGATCTTCTTCAGCGAAGGCAACAACGACCGCCCGAACCACATCGAGGCCTCCGAGCGCGTCAACCAGAGCGACAAGTACAACAAGGGTCCGACCCGTCCGTTGGGCGGCCTGTCGATCGGCTATGCCGACAACCTGCCCTACCCGCTGTTCACCAGCACGATCTACGACGACCTCAACAACGCCAACACCGCCCTGCTGGCGCGCCGCTCCGGCCAGTTGACCGAGCAATTCAGCGGCCAGCAGAAATACGGCTTCAAGTTCGACGCCAAGCGCGTGTTCGAAGGCCAGGCCCTGCAGTGGATCAAGCTGGGCGGCAAGTATATCGACAGCCACCGCCGCGTGACTAACCGCGACTGGACCAACGACCATTTCGCCAACGCCATCGGCCAGGGCGGCCTGACCTGGCAGAGCCTGGGCCTCTCGACCAGCTATTACGACCAAGTTTTCCCGAGCCAGTACAACTGGCGTGTTCCGAAGGTCAATCAGAGCAAGCTGTTCGAGTACTTCTACAAGTACAAGACCGCCGCCTCGTTCGACACCTGCGGCTCGCTGGACATCAACAATTACAACTGCAACACCCAGAAGGGCGACGAGGCCGTCACCTCGGTCTACGCCGTGGCCGACTATCAGTTCGGTGACGTCGAGATCTCGCCCGGCTTGCGCTACGAACACACCCAGATCGACAATCTCTACTGGTCGATCCCGACCACGAGCGCCGGCGAACAACCCGGCAATTGGGCCACCAGCCACACCAAGTACAACGAAGTCCTCCCTAGCGTGTTCGTCACCTGGCGTCCCGACGGCGCGGCGGTCTATCGCGGGTCGATCTGGAGCTCCTATACGCGTCCAGCCTTCATCCAGTTGGCCGGCGGCGAGCGCCGCTCGGTCAGTGACGACGGCAACGTCTCGATCTCCCGCGGCAATCCGAACCTGAAGCCGATCAAGGCCCTCAACGTGGATCTGTCGGGCGAGTGGAGCAATTCCAAGGGCGGCTACGCCATGTTCGGCGGCTTCTACAAGCGCCTCTCGGACTACATCTACGACAATGGCTCGAGCTCGGTGAACACCGACAGCTACGCCGAGGGCAAGACCTCGATCAGCCAGCCGAACAATGGCGGCAGCGGCGACGTCTATGGCCTGGAAATGCAGCTGCGCCAGAAGTTCTCGGATCTGCCGGGCCTGCTCAGCGGTCTCGGCGCGGGCATGAACCTGACGCGCCAATGGACCCTGGTCGACCTGGGCGATAGCGTCCAGAGCCGGATCCAGAACGGCGTCCACAACCGGATCCAGAACGCGCCCGACTGGCTGGGCAGCGCTCAGCTCTTCTACCAGAAGGGCGGCTTCAGCTTTGACGTGATCTATCACTACACCGGCGCCTATGTGGCGGGCTACGACGCCCTCAACCAGCCCGGAAAGTGGGACAATCTGTGGGTCCGGCCGCATCACAGCGTCGACCTGCACGCAGGCTACGCCTTCGACAACGGCTTCAAGCTGGATCTCTCGGTCGCCAACCTGCTGAAGGACTACAGCTACTGGGCGCACGTGGGCCAACATAGCCTGGCGGTGTCCGACGTCGTCGACTCGGGCCGCACCACGCTGCTGACGCTGAAGAAGACCTTCTAACGACACGGCGATCCCGTATCGGTCGTGACGATGCGCTCCCGGCTCCGGGGGCGCATCGCTGCGTTCGCGGCCAGACCAGACGAAGGACATCATCATGCGACAGATCCTAAACGCCCGCCCGGTCGCCACGGCCCTGCTGGCTTGCGCGGCGCTCATCTGGACGGGCGCTTCCGAGGCGGCGCCGCTCCGCGTCGAGCGGGTCGTCGTGGTCATGCGCCACGGCGTGCGCGCGCCGATCGTCGGTGAAGCGCCGGAAGACACCTTGACCGGCGCGCTCTGGCCGACCTGGCCGGTTCCGCCGGAACATTTGACGCCGCACGGGGCGAAAGCGCTCGAAATCCTGGGAGATGTCGACCGCCGATGGCTGGCCCGCTCGGGCGTTCTGCCGGCGCGCGGCTGTCCCGCCCCTGGCCAACTTCGGGTCTGGACCAACACCGCCGAACGCACGATCGCCAGCGGCAAGGCCTTCGCCGAGGGTCTCGCGCCCGGCTGCGACACGCCCATTGGCCATCTGGGCCCCAACCAGACGGATCCGCTGTTCGAACCCCTGGGAGCGGCCGTCGCGCCGTTCGATCCCGCCGCCGCCATCGCCTCGATCCAAGCCTATACCGGCGGCGTGGATCAGCTCGCCGCGCGCCTGAAGCCGCAACTGGACGAACTGGATCGCGTGCTGGACTGCCGCGCGCCCAAGGGATGCTCACCCGTTCGCCCTTCGAAGCTCCAGCCCTCGACCGATGGGCGGGGCATCGACCTGACCGGTCCCGTCCGCGACGCCTCCGGCACGGCGCAAGTGCTGTTGCTGCAATATGTCGAGGGCCTTTCGCCGGATCGATCGAACTGGCGCGCGGTCGAGCCGGCCGCCCTCAAGCGTGTCGGGGCGCTGCACGCGGCGCTGTTCGATGTCTTCACGCGGCCACCCTATATGAACGCGCGTCAGGCCGGACCGCTGGGACGCCGCGTGCTGGCGGCGCTCGACGCTCCGGAAGCTGGCGGCGTGGACGTGTTCATGGGACATGACACCAACGTCACGGCCCTGGCGGCGGCGTTGGGCGTCCCCCTGGACGCGCCCGACTATGCCCGAGGCGATGTCCCGCCTGGCGGGGCGCTCGTCTTCGTGGCGCTCGTGGACAAGAGCGGCAAGCGTTCTGTCCGTGTCTATTACCAGACCCAGCCCCTCGAAACGATCAGGCGACTGGACCGCCGCGTCACGCGTTCGCTGGTCGCCGTCTCGCTCGACGCGTTCCGGCGCCGGGTCGCCGAAGCGCGCGAGTAAGCCTCCTCCGCATCAACGGTCCGAGACGTGCTCCGGCTTGCCCTTGCGCTTGGTGTGGGCGAACTCCTCAAGCTCCTTCTCGGTCATCGACATCATCGATTTGGACGCGCCCTTGAGCTTGCTCTTGGGCGTGTCCCCGCGCTTGGCGGACAGGGCCGCGCCGGCGGCCTTCTGTTGAGCGGCGGATTTGGCGGGCATGGCGAAGCCTCCTGACAAGTGAGAAGACTTAAACGCGCGGCGACGCCAGACGTGGCTCAGTTGAGCGGCGGAAGGCCGTCCATGATCGCCGTCAGGGCCAGCACCGTCTGGCCCTCCATGGCGCTGTGGCCCGCGTCCGTCCGGACATAGGTCGCCGGCGGCTGACCCGCCGCTTCCAGCGCTTGGACCAGCCGCGAAGCCTGGGTCAGCGGACACACCTGATCGAAGCGACCATGGACGATATGCACCGGCACGCCTTTCAGACGCGCGACGTTGTCGGTGATCTCGTTCGGCTTCAGGAACAGGTTGTTGGCGAAGAAATGCGCCTCGATCTGCGCGAAGCACAGGGCGAACTCGGCCTCGCCGAACTTGCCCGGATCCTCGTCGGCGGGAATCATGTTCGAGATCGCGCCCTCCCAGACCGACCAGGCCAAGGCCGCGCGCAACTGGCGCTCGCGTTCGGCGTCATTGGTCGGACGACTGTCGAAGATGGCCTTGTAGGCGCCCATCATGTCGCCGCGCCGAGCCGGCTCGATCACCTCGACGAAGGCCTTCCACTCGTCGGGATAGGCGATGTAGGCGCCGGGCTCGGTCAGGGCGTAGGGCTTTTCGGCGAAGGTCGCGGCGTTGCCCTGGTACATGTAAAGCAGGTCTTCCTGGCTTCCGAGGAAGATGCCGCGAAGGATCAGCGAAGCGACCTTCTCCGGATTGCGGAGGGCGTAGACCAAGGCCAGGGTGCTGCCCCAGCTGCCGCCGAAGACGTGCATCTTGCCCGTGATCCCCAGCGCCTCGCGCAGCGCGTTGATGTCGTCGACCAGATAGTCGGTGGTGTTGTGGGCCAGGGCGACCTCGGGACCATTGGCCGCGACGGTCGGCCGGCTCTTGCCGCAGCCGCGCTGGTCGAACAGGATCACCCGATAGCGCTCGGGATCGAAGAAGCGCGACATCACCGGCGCGCAAGCTCCGCCGGGTCCGCCGTGCAGGAACATCACCGGCTCGCCGTCGGCCTTGCCATATTCCTCCCAGTAGAGTTCGTGGTCGGGCGCGGTGTCGACGCGCAGCCAACCGGTGTTCAGCGGCGCCCGCTGCGGATAGGCCCACTCGGTCGTGACCTTGCTGGTTTTCCGAAGCCGCGAGAAATCCATGACCAAGACCCTATTTGTCGAACAAAGCGGTCTCGCGCCGCGCCGCCTGAGTCTCTAGAGGAAAATCGGTCCCAATCCGAGGGAGTGAACGCGTGAACGATATGACCGAGATAGACGATCGCATCGCCGCGGCCGCCTTCCGCCGCCTGGTCGAACACCTGCGGATGCGCGCCGACGCTCAGAACATCGACCTGATGGGCCTGGCCGGCTTTTGCCGCAACTGCCTGGGCGACTGGATCAGCGAGGCCTCGCGGGGGGCGATCAGCCGCGAGGCCGCGCGCGAGGCGGTTCACGGGATGCCCGCGGCGGAATGGAAGGCGCGTCACCAGTCGCCCGCCACGCCCGAGCAACTGGCCCGCATGGAAGCAAGCCTCGCCTTGAACGCCAAGCTGCGCGGCGAGGCCTGACGTCAGCCGCGCTCGACCTGGCTGATGTCGCGCACCGCGCCGCGGGCGGCGTTGGTGGTCATGGCGGCGTAGGCGCGCAGGGCGGGCGAAACCTCGCGCTTGCGATCCTTCGGCTTCCAGGCGTCCTTGCCTCGGGCCAGCTGAGCGGCGCGGCGTTCGGCCAGGACGTCCTCGGCGACCTCCAGGGTGATCCCCCGGTTGGGGATGTCGATCAGGATGGAGTCGCCGGTCTCGACCAGGGCGATCAACCCGCCCTCGCCCGCCTCCGGCGAGACGTGACCGATCGACAGGCCCGAGGTGCCGCCCGAGAAGCGACCGTCGGTGATCAGGGCGCAGGCCGCGCCCAGGCCCTTCGATTTCAGATAGGTCGTCGGGTACAGCATCTCCTGCATACCCGGGCCGCCCTTGGGTCCCTCGTAGCGGATCACAACGACCTCGCCGGCCTTGACCTGACCGCCCAGGATGCCGCTGACGGCGGTCTCCTGGCTCTCGAAGACGCGGGCCGTTCCCCGGAACGTCAGGATCGACTCGTCGACCCCGGCGGTCTTCACGATGCAGCCCTCGGGGGCCAGGTTGCCGAACAGCACGGCCAGGCCGCCGTCCTTGGAGAACGGGTGCGCGACCGAGCGAATGACGCCCTTCTCGCGATCCAGGTCCAGCTCTTCCCAGCGGGCGGCCTGGCTGAATGCGACCTGGGTCGGCTTGCCGCCCGGCGCGGCGCGGAAGAACGTCTGGGCCGTGGCGTTATTGGCGCGCCCGATATCCCAGCGAGCCAGGGCCTCCCCCAGGGTCGCGGCGTGGACGGTCGGCTGGCCGACGTCGATCAGGCCGCCGCGCTCCAGTTCGCCCAGGATCGACATGACGCCGCCGGCGCGGTGGACATCCTCCATGTGCACGTCGCTCTTGGCCGGCGCCACCTTGCAGAGGCAGGGCACCCGGCGCGACAGGCGGTCGATGTCGGCCATGCCGAAGTCGACCCCGCCCTCGCTGGCGGCGGCCAGCAGGTGCAGCACGGTGTTGGTCGAGCCGCCCATGGCGATGTCCAGGCTCATGGCGTTCTCGAACGCCGCCCGCGTGGCGATCCCGCGCGGCAGGGCCGTGACGTCCTCCTGCTCGTACCAGCGCTGACAGAGGTCGACGACCAGGCGGCCGGCTTCCTTGAACAGGGCCTCGCGGTCGGCGTGGGTGGCCAGGACCGAGCCGTTGCCGGGCAGCGACAGGCCCAGGGCTTCGGTCAGGCAGTTCATCGAATTGGCGGTGAACATGCCCGAGCAGGAACCGCAGGTCGGACAAGCGGCCTTCTCGATCGCGGCCACTTCCTCGTCGGAATACTTGTCGTCCGCGGCCACGACCATGGCGTCGACCAGGTCCAGCGCGCGGATCGCGCCCTTGACCTGCACTTTTCCGGCCTCCATCGGCCCGCCGGAGACGAACACCACCGGGATGTTCAGCCGCATCGCCGCCATCAGCATCCCGGGGGTGATCTTGTCGCAGTTCGAGATGCAGACCAGAGCGTCGGCGCAGTGGGCGTTGACCATGTACTCGACGCTGTCGGCGATCAGCTCGCGGCTGGGCAGCGAATACAGCATCCCGCCGTGGCCCATGGCGATGCCGTCGTCGACGGCGATGGTGTTGAACTCCTTGGCCACGCCGCCGGCCGCTTCGATCTCGCGGGCGACCAGTTGGCCCAGGTCCTTCAGGTGCACATGGCCGGGCACGAACTGGGTGAAGCTA
Organism: Caulobacter vibrioides OR37; assembly: GCF_000372645.1. GTDB lineage: Bacteria > Pseudomonadota > Alphaproteobacteria > Caulobacterales > Caulobacteraceae > Caulobacter > Caulobacter vibrioides_E. The sequence continues at coordinate 109,336 of NZ_APMP01000004.1, forward strand.
TTGGCCACGGCGATGATCGGCTTGCCGAAATCCTCGTCCTTCATGCCCGTGGCGCGCCAGAGCCCGCGCGCGCCGGCCATGTTGCGGCCATGGGTGGAGGTCCGCGAGCGATAGGGAGGCATGGGAAATTCCGTTTTTGACGTTCGGTCTTTTAAGCCGGCTCATACCGAGATCAAAATATATTACTTAGACCTCATTAGGTCGCTATACATATCAAATGGACGTACGGCAGTTCCGCCACTTCGCCGCCGTGGCCGAGACCCTGCACTTCGGCCGGGCGGCCGAGCGGCTGGGCATGACGCAACCCCCGCTCAGCCAGTCGATCATGGCGCTGGAGCGCGAGCTGGGCGCGCCGCTGTTCGTCCGCACCAAGCGCCATGTCCGCCTCACCGCTCTGGGCGAGCAGTGGCTGCCACGCGTGCTGGAGGCCCTGGCCGCCGTCGATGACCTGCCCCATACCGCGCGGCGGCTGCGCGACGGCCAGACCGGACGGCTGTCGCTGTCGTTCGTCAGCACCGCCGACTACAGCGTCCTGCCATCTCTGGTCCGCCGGTATTCCCAGGCCTATCCCGAGGTCGAGATCCAGCTGGTCGAGGCCACCAGCGACGTGCAGCTTCCGGCCCTGGTCGCGGGCGAGCGCCACGCCGGCATCATCATCCCGCCCGCCGACCGGGCCCTTCCGCCCAGCCTGATCTATCGCCGCCTGCTGAGCGAGCCGCTGATCGCCGCCGTGCCCAACGCCTGGATCGACGAGGGCCGGATCGCCAGCGACGCCGGGATCACGCGCGCGGAGGTGCTGGCGTCGCCGCTGATCCTGTTCCCCAAGCAGGTGGCGCCGGCCTTCCATGACCTGGTGACCGGCTACTACGCCGCCCTGGGCGGCACGGCGCGGATCGTCCAGGAGGCGATCCAGATGCAGACCATCATCAGCCTGGTCTCCAGCGGCTTGGGGATGGCGCTGGTGCCCGCCTCGCTGCGCAATCTGGCGCGGGCCGGCGTGCGCTACGCGCCCCTGGCCGGCGCGGCGCCGCGCCTGGAGACGGGCTTGGCCTGGCGAAGCGGCGAAACGCCGCCAACCCTGGCCAACTTCCTGCGCCTGCTGGACGCGGAGTCGCCAAGCCTCGCCGATGGATCTATCTAGGGCGAATGCCCAAGATCCTGGCCATCGAGGATGATCCGACCACCGGACGCGAGATCGTCACCGAGCTCGAACAGCACGGCTTCGAGGTCGAGTGGGTGGCCGATGGACGCGATGGCCTCATCCGCGCCGTCAGTGGCGACTTCGACGCCATCACCCTGGATCGAATGCTGCCGCGCCTCGACGGCCTGGCCATCGTCACCGTGATGCGGAGCACCGGCGTCGACACGCCCGTGCTGATGGTCAGCGCGCTAAGCGACGTCGACGAGCGGGTCCGGGGCCTGAGGGCCGGCGGCGACGACTATCTGACCAAGCCCTTCGCCTCGGAGGAGCTGGCCGCGCGGCTGGAGGTGCTGCTGCGTCGCCGCGCCACGGCGCCGCCGTTGACCCAGCTGACGGTCGGGGATCTGGAGATCGACCTCCTGGGCCGCGTCGCCCGCAGGGCCGGCGTCGACATCAAGCTGATGCCGACCGAGTTCAAGCTGCTGGAGTTCATGGCCCGCAACAGCGGTCAGGTCCTGACCCGGACCATGATCTTCGAGGCCATCTGGGGCTATCACTTCGATCCAGGAACAAACCTGATCGACGTGCACATGGGCCGGCTGCGGCGCAAGGTCGATCGGCCCGGCCAACCGACCTTGATCCACACGATCCGCGGCTCTGGCTACGCGCTGAACCCTCCCGAACAGCCATGGCGCTGAACAGCCGGTTCTGGCGCACGACGCCCTTTCAACTGACCGTGCTGCACGGGCTGGTGTTCGCCGTGGCGGTCATGGCGCTTCTGGGCCTGATCTACGCCCGCACGGCCGGCTATATGACCCGGCAGATCGACGCCATCGTGCTGAGCGAGGCCCACGCCCTGGCCAAGCCCGGCCCCGATGGCCTGCCCGACCGTGTGCAGGCGGCGGTCAAGGCCGACGAGCGGGCCATCGCCTACTATGCCCTGTTCTCGGCCGACGGCGTCTGGATCGCCGGCAACGTCCGCGCCTTGCCCGCCGGCATGATTCCGGACGGCAAGCCGCGCGTGCTGAAGGGCCCCGCCTTCCTGCCTGGCGCGCGAGCGGTCGTGCTGCGCCTGCCCTGGGGCGAGCAACTGTTCGTCGGGCACGACGCCAAGGTGCTGAGCGGCCTGCGCGAGATCATCGTCGAGGCTCTGCTGGTCAGCGGCGCGCTGATCCTGGTGTTGGGCCTGATCGCCGCCGCCGCGCTCAGCGCCCAGCCGCTGCGGCGGATCGAGAGCCTGCGCGTCGCGAGCCAGGCCGCGCTGAGCGGCGCCGTGGGCGTGCGGCTGCCCGTCTCGCCCCGGCGCGACGAGATCGACATGCTGGCCAACCTGGCCAACGCGATGATGGACGAGAGCGAGCGCCTGCTGTGGGAGGTCAAGAGCGTCGGCGACAACATCGCCCACGACCTGCGCACGCCGCTGAACCGCCTGCGCGCCCTGCTCTACCGGGTCAGCCAGGAAACCTCGCTGACGCCCGCCGACGCCGCGATGATCGAACAGGCCCTGGCCGAGACCGACGCCCTGTTGTCGCGGTTCCGCGCCTTGCTACGCATCGGCGAAATCGAGCGCTGCGACCGCCGAGCGGGCGTCAAGCCGGTGCGGCTGCAAGAAGTGCTGGCCCATGCCGGCGAGCTCTACGAACCCCTGGCCGAGGATCGAGGCGTCGCCTTCTCGATCGCGCTGGATCCCGACGCCCCCATGGTCGAAGCCGACGCCGATCTGCTGTTCGAGGCCGTCGGCAATCTGATCGACAACGCCCTGAAATTCACGCCGCCCGGCGGGACCGTGCGCGTGCGGCTGATCACCCTGGCGCAGGGGCCGCGACTGGAGGTCGCCGACGACGGTCCGGGCGTTGATCCGCAGGAGCGCGACGCGGTGCTGAACCGCTTTCATCGCGGACGACGCACGCTGGATACGCCAGGTTCGGGCCTAGGCCTTAGCATCGTCGCGGCGGTCGCGCGCCTCCACCAGTTCACCCTCACCCTGAGCGACGCCAAGCCGGGCCTGGTGGTGTCTCTGGACTGCTGGCCACGCCGTTTGGAGGCCTGAGGCGTGCGGGTGCTGCACCTGAGCCCGCGTCGGCGCGACGACTACCTAGCCCGCGCGCTGGTCGAGGCCGGCCATGTGGTCGAGACGGCGTCCGACGAGGCCGAGGCCCTTCTGCTATGCGCCGAAGCCGCGTTCGACGCCGTGGTGCTGGAAGCCCAGGATCTGGCCCACGCGCCGCTAGGCCGGCTGGCGAGCGCCGCCGCGCCCGCCGCCCTTGCCCTTGTGCTGGACGAGGCGCGATCGGCCGAGCGCGCCCGCGCCCTGCGCGAGGGCGCCGACGCCTGCTTTGTCCGGCCCGTTCACTTCAGAGAGTTCGAGGCCCGCCTCGCCGCGCTGGTCCGCCTGACGCCGCACCCGTCCGCCGCGGAGACGTCCGCGAGCGGCGCTCGCCCTCGACTCGCGCTGGACCCCGCCCTGCGCGCCGCGCGCCTGGCGGGCCGGAGCCTTGTCCTGACCAGCGGCGAGTATCGCCTGCTCGACTACATGGCCGCCCGCGCCGGCGAGATTGTCGAGGCCGAACGCCTGCTCCGCGACGTCTGGGGCGAGCAGGATGATCCGCACCCAGACCAAGTCCGCAGCGCCGTCGCCCGTCTTCGTCGCAAGCTCTCGCAAAGCCTGGGCGCGCCCCTGCTGTCCACGGTGCGCGGCCACGGCTATCGCCTCGAAATCTGACTAAAAGAATTTTCATCCAGCCGACGCGTCCGGTTTAGGCGAACCGGCGCATCAGCCAAACCAGACGCCTCTTCCCCCACCAGAAGCGTCGCCCGCGCCGACGACGCCCCATTCCCCCCCGCGTCGTCGCGCGGGCAGTTTTCCGGAAATCGGAGCCGGCCTGCTTTGAACGCTCTCGTCCGTATCGCCCTGCAGCGCCCCTATACGTTCATTGTCATGGCGCTGCTGATCACGATCTTCGGCGTGCTGGCCGCCCTTGGCGCTCCGACCGACATCTTCCCCGAGATCAAGGTGCCCGTCATCGGGGTGGCCTGGCAGTACGCCGGCCTGTCGCCGAACGAAATGGCCGGCCGCATCGTCACACCCTATGAGCGGGTGCTGTCGACGACGGTCAACGACATCGACCACATCGAAAGCCAATCGCTGCCCGGCATCGGCGTCGTGAAGATCTACTTCCAGCCCGGCGTCGACATCCGCACGGCGACGGCCCAGGTGACCTCGATCTCCCAGACCGCGGTCAAGCAGATGCCCGCTGGCACGACCCCACCGCTGATCATCAACTACAGCGCCGCCACGGTGCCGATCCTGCAGCTGGCCCAGTCGGGGAAGGGCCTGTCGGAACAGAAGCTGTTCGACCTGTCGCAGACCGTCGTGCGGCCCGGCCTGATCAGCGTTCCGGGGGCGGCGATCCCCTATCCCTATGGCGGCAAGGTGCGCCAGATCCAGATCGATCTGGACCCCGTGGCGCTGCAGTCGAAGGGCCTTTCGGCGCAGGATGTCTCCAACGCCATCGCCGCCCAGAACCAGATCCTGCCCGCTGGCACGGTCAAGATCGGCACGTTCCAGTACAACGTCCAACTCAACGACGCGGCCCAGACGATCGAGGAGCTCAACAATCTGCCGATCAAGGTCGCCGGCGGCGCCACGGTCTATATCCGCGACGTCGCCACCGTTCGCGACGGCGCCCCGCCCCAGACCAATGTCGTTCACGTCGATGGTCAGCGCGCGGTGCTGTCGACGATCCTGAAGAACGGCTCGGCCTCGACCCTGGCCATCGTCCAAGGCATCAAGGATCGCCTGCCGGCCATCAAGGAAACCCTGCCCGACGAATTCAAGATCACCCCGCTGAACGACCAGTCGCTGTTCGTGAAGGGGGCGATCTCGGGCGTCGTGCGCGAAGGCGTCATCGCCGCGGCCCTGACCAGCCTGATGATCCTGCTGTTCCTGGGCAGCTGGCGCTCGACCGTGATCATCGCCGTCTCGATCCCACTGGCCATTTTGGCGGCCATCGCCGCCCTGACCGCCATCGGCCAGACGATGAACATCATGACCCTGGGCGGCCTGGCCCTGGCCGTCGGCATCCTGGTCGACGACGCCACGGTGACGATCGAGAACATCAACTGGCACCTGGAGCACGGCAAGGACGTCCGCACCGCCATTCTCGATGGCGCCCAGCAGATCGTCGTCCCCGCCTTCGTCTCGCTGCTCTGCATCTGCATTGTGTTCGTGCCGATGTTCATGCTGAAGGGCGTGGCCGGCTTCCTGTTCGTGCCGATGGCCGAGGCCGTCGTCTTCGCGATGATCGCGTCGTTCATCCTGTCGCGGACCCTGGTCCCGACCCTGGCGATGTATCTGCTCAAGCCCCATACGCCCGAGCGCCTGGACTACGAGCACGAGGCCGAGCACGGTCACGCCGGCGCGCCGTCGCGTAATCCGCTGGTCCGCTTCCAACGCGCTTTCGAAACCAGCTTCGGCCAAGTGCGCGAGGGCTATCGCGACTTGCTGCGGATGGCGCTGGGCTCCAGCCGCGTGTTCATCCTCGGCTTCATGGCCATCATCGTGGTGTCGTTCGCCCTGGTTCCGATGCTGGGCCGCAATTTCTTCCCGTCGGTGGACGCGGGCCAGATCACCCTGCACGTCCGCGCGCCCGTGGGCACGCGCCTGGACGACGCCTCGCTGCTGTTCGGTCGCGTCCAGGACGCGATCCGCCAGGTCGTGCCGCCCGACGAGCTGAACTCGATGGTCGACAACATCGGCATCCCGAACAGCGCCATCAACATGGTCTACAGCAACTCGGGCCTGATCGGACCGCAGGACGGCGACATCTTCGTCAGCCTCAAGCCCGAGCACCACCCGACCGCCGCCTACGTCAAGCGCCTGCGCGAGGACCTGCCGCGCCAGTTCCCCGGGACGACCTTCTCGTTCCTGCCGGCCGACATCATCAGCCAGATCCTGAATTTCGGCGCCCCGGCGCCGATCGATCTCCAGATCGCGGGGCCGAACGCCCAGGCCAACCGCGCCTATGCCGAGAAGATCATGCGTCGCCTGCGCGGCATCCAGGGGCTGGCGGACCTGCGTCTTCAGCAGCCCGCCGGCGCGCCGCAGCTGCGCGTCGACGTCGACCGCTCGCGCATGGCGCAGTTGGGCCTGACCGAGCGCGACGTGACCAATAGCGTCGTGGCCTCCCTGGCCGGCAGTTCGCAGGTCTCGCCGACCTTCTGGCTGAACCCCAAGAATGGCGTGTCCTATCCGATCGTCGCCCAGGTGCCGGAATACCGGATGAACTCACTGGCGGACCTGGAGAACATCCCGATCACGGGCGGAAGCAAGGACACCCAGATCCTGGGCGGCCTGGGCGTGATCCGACGCGATAGCGCGCCGGCCGTGGTGAGCCACTATGACATCCAGCCGGTGCTCGACATCTACGCCACGACCCAGGGCCGCGACCTGGGCGCGGTCAGCGCCGACATCGAAAAGGTGCTCAAGGACCTGGCCGCCGAGCGTCCGAAGGGCGCGACGGTGAACCTGCGCGGCCAGATGGTGACCATGAACACCGCGTTCTCGGGCCTGATCTTCGGCCTGATCGCGGCGATCGTGCTGATCTACCTGCTGATCGTCGTGAACTTCCAGTCATGGCTGGACCCGTTCGTGATCATCACCGCCCTGCCCGCCGCCCTGGCCGGCATCGTCTGGATGCTGTTCGCCACCGGCACGCCCCTATCGGTGCCCGCCCTGACCGGCGCCATCATGTGCATGGGCGTGGCCACGGCCAATTCGATCCTGGTGATCAGCTTCGCCCGCGAACGGCTGGACGCCACCGGCGACCCGCTGCAAGCGGCGATCGAGGCCGGGTTCACGCGTTTCCGCCCAGTGCTGATGACGGCCCTGGCCATGATCATCGGCATGGCGCCCATGGCGCTGGGCCTGGGCGAAGGCGGCGAACAGAACGCGCCGCTGGGCCGGGCCGTCATCGGCGGGCTGATCTGCGCCACCATCGCCACCCTGTTCTTCGTTCCCGTCGTTTTCCGCCTCGCCCACGGGCGCAAGGCCGTGCACAGCGCGCCCGCTCCGAACACGGACGGCCCGCTCCTCGGAGAGTCCCATGCCTGAGACCGCTTCCGTCTCGACGCCCAAGCCGTCCCGCCGTCTCAAGCTGATCGGCGCCGGCGCGGCCTGCGTGGCCGTCGCGGTCGTCGCCGTGGGCGTGGTCACCCGCGTCCAGGCCGACCAGTCGCTGAAGGCTTGGAACCGAGCCCAGGCCATCCCGACCGTCGGCCTGGCGCCAGTGAAGGGCGGCGGCGCGCGGGATCTCGTCCTGCCCGGCCAGTTGCAGGCCTTCTACAACGCCCCGATCCACGCCCGCGTCAGCGGCTATCTGAAGCGCTGGTACGTCGATCTCGGCGCGCCGGTGAAGGCGGGCCAGCTGCTGGCCGAGATCGACACGCCGGACCTCGACCAGCAGGTCCTGCAAGCCCGCGCCAACCTGGCCACCGCCCAGGCCAACCAGCGCCTGTCGTCGATCACGGCCAAGCGCTGGGAGGGCCTGGTCGCCCAGGACGCCGTCTCGCGCCAGGAAGCCGACGAGAAAATGGGCGACTTGGCCGCCCGCAACTCGGCCGTTAACGCCGCGCGCGCGGACCTTGACCGCCTGTTGGCCCAGCAGTCGTTCAAGCGGATCACCGCGCCGTTCGACGGCGTGGTCACGGCCCGCAACACCGATATCGGCCAACTGATCTCGGTCGGCGGGGCGGCCGACACGGCGCTGTTCACGGTGGCCGACCAGAAGAAGCTTCGCGTCTATGTCAGCGTGCCGCAGAACAATTCGGCTCTGATCCATCGCGGCCTGACCGCCGCTCTGTCGCTGCCGGAATATCCGGGCCAGACCTTCAAGGCCGTGGTCGTCAACGACGCCCAGGCCGTGGCCGCCAACGGCGCCATGCTGGTCGAGCTGCAGCTGGACAATCCCGACGGCAAGCTGAAGCCCGGCGGCTACGCCCAGGTCGCCTTCAAGCTGCCCTCCGCCCCTACGGCGACGACCTTGCCGGCGACCGCGCTGATGTACCTGCACGACACCCCGGCGGTCGCCGTGGTCGGCCCCGACAGCCACGTCCACCTGCGGCCGGTGAAGATCCAGCGCGATCTCGGAGCCGAGATCGAGATCGGCGCGGGCGTCCAGGCGGGCGACAAGGTGGTCAACAACCCGCCCGAGTCCCTGGCCGACGGCGATCTGGTGCGCGTGACCAGCGCGCCCGCCAAGGGAGGCGCGGCGAATGCCAAGGGCTGAGAGCGCGATCGCGGCGATCCTGGCGTGCCTGACGCTCGGCGCCTGCGCCGCCGCGCCGGCCTACGCGCCCCCGAAGGTGGAGACGCCGGCCGCCTTCAAGGAGATCGGCCCCTGGACTCCGGCCGCGCCCGCCGACGCAGAACCGCGCGGCGCCTGGTGGAGCGCCTATGGCGATCCGATCCTGGACGACCTGGAGGCGCGCGCCGAAAAGGCCAACGCCACCCTGGCCGCCGCCGTCGCCGCCCACGACCAGGCCGGCGCGCTGGCCGCCCAGGCCAGGGCCGCGTTCCTGCCCGAGATCACGGGCGCGGGGACCGGCGCGCGCTACCACCGCTCGGACAACACGCCGCTGCGCGTGGGCGGTCCGGACGACTATTCAAATATTCAGCTGGGAGCCAGCACGTCCTACGAGCTGGACCTTTGGGGCCGCGTCCGCGCCCAGGCCCGGGCGGCGCGCGACCAGGCCCAGGCCAGCGACGCCGACCTGGCCAATGTCCGCCTGAGCCTTCAAGCCCAGTTGGCCGACGCCTATCTGGCGCTGCGAGGACTCGACGCGCAGTCCAAGCTGTTGGTCGACACGGCCGACGCCTACGATCGGGCCCTTAAGCTCACGACGATCCGCCACGACGGCGGCGCGTCTTCGGGACTGGACGTCGGCCGGGCACAGAACCAGCTTTCGACCGCCAAGGCTCAGATCTCGGACGTCGCGGCTCAGCGCGCGCTCTACGAACACGCCATCGCCGTCTTGGTGGGCGAGCCCGCCTCGAGCTTCAACCTGCCGCCCCTGGCGACGCGGCTTAAGCCGCTAACGATACCCGTCACCCTGCCCTCGGCCCTGCTGCAGCGCCGCCCCGACATCGCCGCCGCCGAGCGCCGGGCGGCCGCCGCCAATGCTCAGGTCGGCGTGGCCCAGGCCGCCCGCTTCCCAGCCCTGACCCTGGGCGGCGCGGCGGGCTGGCAATCGGCCGGCAAGGTGGCCCTGCTCGCCTCGCCGAATACCTACTGGATGATCGCCCCGCAGTTAGCCGGCCCGATCTTCGACGGCGGCCGTCGCAAGGCCGGCGTCATCGCGGCCCGCGCCGCGTTCGACCAGGCCGCCGCCAACTATCGCGGCGTCGTGCTGGGCGCGTTTCAGAACGTCGAGGATCAACTGGCCCTCTCCAATCGCCTCGCCGAGGAGGCTAAGGATCAGACAGACGCCGTCGACTCCGCCCAGCGCACCGAGACCCTGGCCCTGACCCGCTATCGCCAGGGCGCGGCCAGCTATCTGGAGGTCGTCACCGCCCAGACCGCGACGCTTCAGGCTCAACGCGCGGCCCTGTCGCTGGAGACCCGCCGCCTGCAAGCCAGCGTCGATCTGGTGAGAGCGCTCGGCGGCGGTTTCTCGGCCGAGAGTCTGAAGCGCTAATCGTCCAGCAGATTGACGGCGCGCCGGACCGCGATCAGACGCTCGCCCGTGTCGGCGTCCCAGTAGCGGGTGTGTGTAAAGCCGGCCAGCTTGCCCTTGGTCGAGAGGTCGATGTCGACGACGCCCGGTCCGAACGCATCGCGCAGCGGACCGCTGATCTGATCGCCCATCACCACCCAATGGGCCGGATCATGGACATTGGTCCAGCGCACCACCGCGAACGGCGCGGCGTGGTGCAAGCTCCAGAGGTCGGGCGCGCCCCTGGGGTCGGGCTGATAGACGATGTGGGTCGGACGGTTCAGCCCCACGGCCCCCGCCTTCCGGGACGCGGAGACGGACAGGGTCTCGCGTTCGGGCGGAGAGGTCGGCATCTCCCGCTCACGCTGCCGCCGCCGCAGGTCCCCCTTCCCCTTGGCCAACAGGAACTCGGCATGGGTGAGCGGGCTGCCCAGAGTGACCAGGTCGCTGATCAGCCAGCGCGCGTCAGGCTCCGCGCCCGGGCCGCTTCGCGCGACGAGCGCGCGCCTCAGATCGGTCTGGGCGGCGATGAACACCGCTCGCCGGACGGGATCATCCTTGTGCTCCGACAGGTCCGCGCCGGTTTCCTCGACCCGCGCGAGGGCCTCGAACGCCGTGGAGCCGACCGTGACGCGGCGGGCGCGCGTCTGCTCGGCCCAGAAATAGCCGACGAGGTCATAGGCCAGGATCGTTCCCAGGCTATGCCCGACGACCACGACGCGCGCATAATCGTCATTGGCGTGCAGCGCCCGCAAAAGCTTTAGGCCTCGCTCTCGCACGGCCGCCCGCGCGGCGATGTTGTCGGGGTCGGCGCGCGTATAGCGAACCACCCGGCCGAAGGTCTTGCGCGCGAACATCTGCAAGACGACCGGAATGGCCGCCGCGACCGCCAGCGCCCATTTCTGGGGAAGATCCGGAAACCATGCGCGCCACCGCGCGTCGGGCACAAGACCGACCGCTCCCAGCAGCAGGAAGACGATGGTCAGCCCCCACAGGCCAAGCCAGGCCAGTCGCACGTCCCTTGGCGTGGTCGACCACGTGCGAAACAGCAGGCCCCGCACCCAGCCCGTGAACTGCTCCCAGGTCGATCCCGCGGTCAGGTCCGCCCAATAGAGCTCATAGAAGTCCGTCTGAACCCCATCGGGAAACGCCCGACTGTCGCGGCTTCTCTGGGTCGTGAAGCGCCGGAGCTCCAGAGAACCGGTGCGAACGTCGGGCTTGCTCCAAATGCCGTCGTACTTCCGGCCCTTGGCGTCCTCGAACACCACCGCATCGTCGGTTTTCCAGATCGTCTGGACGAAGCTCTTCAGCGTCTCCATCGGGATCTGTTCGCCCATGCCGTGGATCAGCACCACGGCCTGCCGGGCGCCTTTCGGCGGCTCGGGGGGTAGCGCCGCCGCTTGAGCGCCTCCTCCAGCCTCGGGCTTCGCGTCCTCCGCCACCGGCGCCTCCCTGGAGCCCCTTCCGATCCGATTGACCCAATCAGATCGAAAAAAAGGCTTTTAAATCAAAACTTTATAGAATTTTTCGATCCGATAGCCGTTTCACACCTATCGGAAAACGCTCTAGTGGTGATGCTCCGCGGGACCATGGGCCGTGGCGATGCCGCCATAGCCGTCCGGCACGCCGATCAAGACGTTCTGCATCATGCCCTGATCCTCGTGGTCCAGGATGTGGCAGTGCAGGACGAACTCGCCGATGTAGCGCTCGTAACGGGTGCGGGTGACGATGTGGTAGTCCTGCTTGACGAACAGCGTGTCCTTCCACTGGCCGATCACACCGTCATAGTCGGGATCGTAATTGGCCTTGTCGTTCGGATTGGTGACGTCGAAACCGGCCTTGTTCTTCACCGAGACGATCTGGAACGGATTGACGTGGATGTGGAACGGGTGGCCGACGAAGGCCGAGGTCAGATGCCATTCCTGGACGTCACCCAGGATCAGCGGCCGGTCGATGCGGCTGGGGTCATAGGGCTGACCGTTGACCTCGAACTTGGTCGGCTTGGCGTTGACGTCGATATTGAACACCAGTTCCTGCGGCGGCGCGGTCAGTTCGGTCTGGTCGATGGTCTTGTGCCAGACGAACTTGGAGAGCTTGAGCCCATTGTTCAGGTCGGCCACCACCTGATCCTGGACGGTCCCCGCGGGAATATTGCGCTTCGCCGCCGCGACCATCATCGCCTTCAGAGCCGCCTCGGTGTCCACGCCTTTGGCCGACGGATCGTCCTCGACCTGGGCGATGGCGAGGATTCGCGCATTTTCAGCCTGTTGCGTGGGACTGCCGCTCGCCGATGACGCGGCGTCCACCACGCAATAGGCCCCCGCCGCGGGGAAGTTGACCACCAGATCGGCCCGATAGCCCGGCTCCAGATGGCTGATCCCGGCCTTGCGCGCGTCCGAACGGGTCAGGCCGTCCAGCGCCACCTCCCACAGCGGCACGGGCTTGGTCGCATCGCAGTACTTATTCATCCACGCCGCCTGGTCGGCGGCCGGAACCTTTCTGAAATCAGGCGCGCCGGCCCTTTGCGGATAGATCGTGAAGAACACCGCCTCGCGCACGCCGCCGTGGACAAGCCGCCAGCGCTCGAAGCGTCCAGCCTTCAGGCCCGTGATCGCCGGCTGCACGACGCCATTGATCGAGGTGAACCGACCGGAATTCTGCCAGGTCGACTGCGGCGAGAACTGCTGGCTGTAGTTGCGGATCTCGCCCACCTGACCGGGCTTGCACACCCAGGGCTGCTTGCCGCCATTGGTCTCGATCTGGCCCGTGTCGTCGAAGCAGGCGTACTGAACCTGCTGGAAAAGCAGCACCTTGTCGGCGATAGCGCGGTTGGCCTCGTCGGTCAGCAGGATGTCGAGATCGCCCGGCGTCGTGGCGGTCGGCACGCGATCGTCCTTGATGATCAACGCCCCGTCCATGCCGCTGGACACCTGCAGCGCGGTCGAGCCGTGCTTGTGCGGGTGGTACCAGAAGGTGCCCGCCGGGTGATCGGCCGGGACATTGTACTCGTAGTCGAACGTCACGCCCGGATTGATCGAGATCAGCACATTGTCGCTGTTGCCGGTCGGGGAGACCCACAAGCCGTGCGAGTGTAGATTGGTCTCGTTGAAGCAGTGCGGGACATTGACTTCGTCATGCTTGCACGGTCCCGGGGGCAGCCTTTTGCCATCCGGGCCAACGTCATAGAGGTTGTTCTTCAGGCTGATGCCCACCGTCTGGCCAGGCCGCATGGTGATGGTCGGGGCCAGGAACGGCGTGTTGGGATCGATCTGGCTTCCGCGATAGGAGCGCAGGCGCACCTTGTCGTTGGAAAGGGTCCAGGGGTTGTAGATCTGGCCATCGGTGAACTCGATCGAAAAGCGATATCGGATCGTGTCGCGTGGATCGACATAGCTGTCGCCGGCCTGCAAAACGTTTTCCACCAGGGTGGGCTGCGCCATGACGCTCAGACGCGGCGGGTTCTGGTTCTCGACCTCGGGCCGCGCGGCCAAAGGGTTGGCGAAGCTGCGGTCGACGGCGGCCGGATCGGGTTTGGGCGACGCCGCGGCCTTCTTCTCGGCGGCCTGGGCGGAGGCCGCGACCAGCAGGGCGATCGCGGCGACGCCCAGGACATAGGCATGACGTCGGTTCATGGCGTTTGGCCTTTCTGGATCGGACGAAACACGAGACGCGAACGACACTCATTGGGCCGCCGTCCAACGCGGGCGGCGCGGAACGGAGACACCCATGGATTGAAGATATCAATCCCTCCCCCTAAGGGCGAACATCGCTTATCGAACGCTGTTTGGAAAGCCGCTCCTTGCGATCACGCGCTACCGCGATGACATTTTTCAGCGTGAGACGGGATGAACGCCGCCGCGGCGGAAGGCCAATGATCAGCCGCACCGGCGATCACCGCGCCCTTGGAGTGTTCGATGCCCTGACGATGACGGCCGATTGGCTTGCCCAAGCACGCCGGGCGGCGCCCATTCGGTGAACACGCGGATCGAGCCGACGCGGGCCGCCATCCAGCCGCCCCCGGTCGCGAGCGTTCGATGGGAGCGCCTTGCCGTCATGCGATTGAAAGCCGCCGTTAAACCCCAGACTCGTCTTGCGGCGTATTGGGCAAAGAAAAAGCCCGGCGATGGGCCGGGCTGAGCAAGTTGGGGAGGAAACGCCCCCGGGAGGGGCAGAGGCCCCTGGCCTCACGCCTGTCCACTTGGGGTCGGCATAACGCCGTTCAAGGGGCGCGCGCGGAAAAACTTCCCGCTCCGCGCCCTTGGCTTGCCAAAGCCTTGTGGTATGAGCCCAACGGTCAGTAGGGCCTGCGCCCGAAGTGAGCGCCCGCCCATGTCCGATCCGAACGATCCCAACGACGGCCAACCTGAAGCGCCGGAGCCGGCGCCCAAGCCTCGCAAGCCCCGAAAGCCCAAGGTCGCTCCGCCCGTCGCGGAGGGCGCCGAGCCCGCCCCAGACGCCAAGGCAGCCGAAACACCCGCGCCCAAGCGCCCGCGCAAGCCGCGCGCCGCCAAGCCGACTGTCGTCCCCGCTCCCGCCGACGCGCCAGACGCCGAGGCCGAAGCGGTCTCGCCCCAAGCGTCCGACGCGCCCGAGCCCGAGGCGCTGGTCCAAGACGCGCCGCCCGTCGAAGCCGAGGTCGAGCTCCCCGAAGCGGTCGAGACGGTCCCCGAAGCCGCGCTCTCGCCGGCCGAACCGACCGAGACCGCCAAGCCTGCCAAGAAGCCGTTCTGGAAACAGCCCGCCTGGCTGATCGCGCCCGCCGTCGCCGTGGCGCTGGTCGTCGTGCTGATCGCCTCGCTGTTCTGGTCGTTGCCGCTGAGCCGGGCGCTGGAGCCGCTGAACAATTCGGCCATCGTGCTGGTGGCCGAGGACGGCTCGCCGATCGCCAAGCGCGGCGCGCTGAAGGACGCCCCGATCGACGCCACGAAGCTGCCGGCCTACGTGCCCGGCGCCTTCATCGCCATCGAGGACCGCCGCTTCTACAGCCACATGGGCGTCGACCCGAAGGCCATCGCCCGCGCGCTCGGCAAGAACGCCAAGGCCGGCGGCGTGTCGGAAGGCGGCTCGACCATCACCCAGCAGCTGGCCAAGAACGCCTTCCTGTCCAGCGACCGCAACCTGCGCCGCAAGGCCCAGGAGGCCCTGATCGCGGTCTATCTGGAGGCCCGCCTCAGCAAGACCGAGATCCTGTCTCGCTATCTGTCGTCGGTCTATTTCGGCGACGGCGCCTTTGGCCTGCGCGCCGCGGCCCGCCACTATTTCGGCAAGCCTCCAGAACAGCTCTCGATCGGCGAGGCCGCCATGCTGGCCGGCCTGGTCAAGGCGCCCTCGCGCCTGGCCCCGACCGCCAACCTGGAGGGCGCGCGCGAGCGGATGCGCGTGGTGCTGGCCGCCATGGTCGAGACCGGAACCATTACCCAGGCCCAGGCCGCCGCCGTCGGCGACATCTCGCCGATCGCGGAAGACGACAAGCTGCCCACCGGGTCCTACTTCGCCGACTGGGCCCTGCCCCAGGCGCGGGCCGCGATCGGCGCGCGCTACGGCGAGACCATCGTCAAGACCACCCTCGACCCGAAGATGCAGGAAAAGGCCGAGCGGATTCTGAACGACTTCATCCAGCGCGACGGCAAGGTGCTGAACATCACCCAGGGCGCCCTGGTGGCGATGCGCAAGGACGGGCGGGTGGTGGCGATGGTCGGCGGTCGCGACTACGGCAAGAGCCAGTTCAACCGCGCCGACGGCGCGCGCCAGCCGGGTTCGTCCTTCAAGCTGTTCGTCTATCTAGCCGCCCTGCAGTCGGGCATGACCACGACCAGCCCGATCCTCGACACGCCGGTCGAGGTCAGCGGCTATATGCCCAAGAACCATGAGGGCAAGTATCACGGCCGCGAAGTGCCGCTGATCACCGCCTTCGCCGCCTCGTCGAACGTGGCCGCCGTCCGCCTGGCCCATGACCTTGGTCCCGCCAAGGTGATCAAGGTCGCCCGCGCCCTGGGCGTCACCGAGGAGATCCCGGCCGACCTGACCATGGCGCTGGGCACCGGTCCGATGAGCCTGACGCGCCTGACGGCCGCCTACGCCTCGATCGCCGCGGGCCAGTATCCGATCGTCCCGCACGCCCTGGACACCTTCAAAGCGCCGAAGACCGCGGCCTATGACCCCAAGGTGCTGACCGGCATGCGCGACCTGTTGCGCTCGGCCACCCACCGCGGCACCGGTCTGGAAGCCGCCATCGACGGCGCGTTCGGCAAGACGGGCACCACCCAGAACTATCACGACGCCCTGTTCGTCGGTTACGTCGACGACCTGGTGGTCGGCGTCTGGGTCGGCAACGACGACAACAGCCCGATGAACGGCGTGGTCGGCGGCGGCGAACCGGCCAAGATCTGGAAGGCCTTCATGCTGGCCGCCCTGAATCGCCCGGCTCCCGTCGCGCCGGTCGAGGACCCTCTGGCGGACCTGGGCCTTGGCCCCGAGGACGGCGAGATTCCAGGCGGCGCGGCGATCCCGACGCCGCCGACGCTGGACGCCGCGCCAAACAGCGGCGTTCCCCAGCCCCCGCCGGCTCCATCCGCGCCCGCTAGCCCGACCGCGCCGCGCCCCTAGAGCGTGGCGCCGAAAGTGGGAACCGGTTTCGGCGTCACGCTCTAAGTACTGATTTACAGCCCTTGGATTAGAGCGCGGAAAGGTAGGCGCGGCTGAGCCGCACCAGTTCGTCCTCGAACGCCTGGCTCTCGAGGAAATCGACGCCCTCCATCACGGCGGCTCGCATGGCACCATGCACCGCGCGCGAGAGAACGAAAGCCTGGACGCGGGTCAGAGTACGCCCCTGGGCGTCGGTCAGGCCCGCCTCGGCCGCCGCGAAGCGCTCGGCCAGTTCGGCGTGGTCAGCCCGCGCCAACAGCGCCGAGACGGCGATCCGCCGGGCTCTCGTCCGCCCAGCGAAGGCGCCGACGAAGGCTCGGATGATGGCGCGATCCTTGGCGACCTCGCCCCGCTCGCCTTCGACCACCGCCAAGACAGCATCGCGATGCGCCTCGGTCTCGCGTAGGGCCAGAGCGCGCAGGATGGCGGCCTTGTCGGGGATATAGCGATAGAGGGCGCCGATGCTGACCCCTGCCCGCTCGGCGACGGCGTTGGTGTTGAACCCAGCCTCGCCGGACATCTCCAGAACCTGAGCCGCCGCCTCCAGCACGACCTCGACGGTGTCCCGCGCGCGGCTTTGACGCGGCATTTTCCGCATGTTTTCAACGGCGCTCATCGCGGTCCTCCGTCCCGGGGAAAGTCGAGTAACAGAGCGCGGGCGTCTCCCCTAGCCTTCTCCGGCGACTTCATGGAGGCATGGCATGACCTGGGCGACCGACCGGCTCGACGCGCTAAAGGCGGGAACGGCGAACCCGCCCCCGATCGTCGAGACCCTTCGACTGGGCCTGATCGACGACTGGGGAGAAGGCTGGGCGCGAAAGACGTGGCGACCCGTCCCGGAACTGGCCACGGCGGATGGCTCGCTTTTCGGGGGCTATCTGGCGGCGCTGGCGGATCAGATCCTTGCCTTCGCGGCCATGACCGTCGTGCCCGGCGACCAGTTGTATCGGACGGTGAACCTGAACATGAACTTCCTGAAGGTTGGACGCGACTGTCCGCTGGCGATCGAGGCGCGGGTGGTGGCCCAGACGCGGCGGTTGATCACGGCGCGAGCCGAGTTCCATCGCGAGGATGGAATGCTGATCGCCGAAGCGACGGCCCAGCAGATCTTGATGCCCTTCGATCACTGGCCGGCCGAGCGGGCGGCCGTGGAGGGGTTGACCTAATCGGCTACGAGCTTCCCCGCCGGCGGCACGCGGACGATGAAGTGGCCCTTCACGCCCTCTGGCCACTGACGGTAGGGCACCACGCCCTCGTCGCTAGCGGCATAGGCCACGGCGTAGTCGATGATCGCCCGCGCGGCCTCCGCCGTCGGCTCGAACCGGCCGAGAACATAGCCGATCTTGCCAGGCGCGCGCAGATGGATCGAGCAGTGCTGGCCGCAGTTGAACAGGCACGGCATCTCCTGCACCGCCACGCCCGTACCCGCCGCCGTCTCGCGCAGGGCGGCGGCGAGCAGCGCCCCGCCTCGCGCGCCATCGGGCGTCTCGCGCGCCTCGGCGGAGACGCGGCAGGTGTTGCAGACCACCACCGCCGGGCCGTCCTCGGCCTCGCGCAGGACGCTCAAAACTCGATCCCCGCCTGGGCCTTCACGCCGGCGCGGAACGGGTGCTTGACCTGGGCCATCTCGGTGACGAGGTCGGCGGCCTCGATCAGCGCGTCCGGCGCGTTGCGGCCGGTGATCACCACGTGCTTGCCCTCTGGCCGCGCCGTCACGACCTCCAGCACCTCGGCCAGCGGCAGGTAGTCGTAACGCAGAATGATGTTCAGCTCGTCGGCGATGACCATGTCCCAGTCGTCGGGATCGAGGATGCGGGCCTTGATAACCTCCCAGGCCTCGCGGGCCACGGCGATGTCGCGGACGCGGTCCTGGGTGTCCCAGGTGAAGCCCTCGCCCATCGGCCGAAACTCGACCTGATCGGCGAAGGCGTCGAACACCACCTTTTCGCCGGTGGTCATCGCGCCCTTGATGAACTGGATGATGCTGACCCGATGGCCGTGCCCGATGGCGCGGCAGGCCATGCCCAAGGCCGCCGTCGTCTTGCCCTTGCCCGCCCCGGTGTGGACGATGAGCAATCCCTTCTCGATGTTCTTCTCGGCCATCAGCTTGGCCCGAGCCGCCTGGATGGCCTTCATCCTGGCGTTATGACGCGCGTTCTTTTCAGCCTCGTCCAGCGGTGCTTCGTTCATCGTCCGTCCTTCGCCGGACACCCCGCCGGCAAGCGTTGATGTGACGAAGGCCGGTCTCCTGGCTTACGCCCTCCTGTCGCGGCGCCTTCCCAGGATCTCTCCCAGTGGCGTGTGCCGCGACGATCGACGGACGATCACAGTTGCGGGGGCAGCCGCGGATTGTCACCGCGTTCCCGGAGGCCTCTCGGCCTCCATGCCTTCCCCCTCCGCGTAGGCGCGCCCGGCGGGAGGGTCAAGCGTCGTCCGTCAGTTGGGCAGCGTCAGGCGATAGACGAGGATCAGGCTGTCATTGTCGCCGACCCCGCCTTCGCCCTTCAGCGACGCGTCGAAGTCGACGCCGTTGACGCGGCCTTTCGCGGTCTGGAAGTCGTTGTCGCTGCCGACGAACAGGAAGACGTCACGCGGCGCGGCCGGATCCAGCGCCGGCGCCAGGGCCATGGCCTCCAGCTTTTCGGGCAGGCTGGTCGGGGTCGAAGGCTTGGTGTCCAGGTTCTGACCGAACCGGGCCAGTTGCACCGGGTTGAGGATGTTGACCAGCTCGGCCTGGGCGGCCGGCTTGATATCGGCGTTCAGGACGCCGTCCTTGGCCACCGGCTTGACGTCCTGGTCATAGGGCGCGCCCGCCAGGTTGGTCGCGGCGGACACGTCAACCAGCAGGATAGACTTGAACACCGTCCCTCGTCCGTCCTCGCGGCCTCGACCATTGCTGTCGCGCGACAGCACCAGGAAGCGATCGCCGCTCAGGGCCAGCATCTCGGACTGCGCCGCCGTGCCATTAGCCGGCCCGCCATCGCCATTCTCACGGACGACGGGCAGTTGCAGCACGTAGTCGCCGATCGGTGTCTTGGGCGTGCGGGTCTTGGAGATGTCATAGACCAGGATCCGCGTGTTGTTGCGCGTGGCCTTGCCTTCGCCGGAGTCCTGGATCGTGGCGCTCTGCAGGATGGTGATCAGGCGCGTCCCGTCGGGGGTGACCGCCACGGCCTCCAGGCCTTGGTTGTTCCGGCGACCGGTGGTCGGCGGCTTTTCGGCGTTGAAGTTCAGCACGCCGTTGGTGATCGGCTTCAGGGCCGGAACCGTCTCGATCGCGCCGATCTGCTGGCCGGTCTTGTCGAACAGATAAAGGCCCGCGGCATACTCGTCCGAGACGTAGAAGCTCCCGTCCGGCAGATAGGCCATGCCCTCGCTGTCCAGGCTGATCTTGCCCGCGCCCTCGCCGCTGGCAGGCGACGGATAGTGAATCCCGTCGCGGACGATGACGTTGTCGCCGGGGTCCTTGCCGGTGAACGGCTGGCCAGTCTGATCCTTCAGCAGGAAGCCGCCGGTCGGGACGATGACCAGGCCCTTGCCTTCATACAGGGTGACGTCGTGGATGTGGATGCGGTTGGCGTAGTCCGTCGTGCCCTTGACCGAGCCGACGTCGTTGGGGCCACGGTCCGGCAGGGTCTGGATGACGCCCGAATAGGAACCGTCGGCGTTCTTCTTCCACTGCCTGACATCCAGCGCCATGCTGGAAAACGAGCCTAGCGTGTCGCCGTTAAAGTCCCGCGTCGCGGCGGGAACGCGGCCGACGGCCACCAGCCCGTGATTGACATAGATCTTGCCGCCAAACGTGACCGTGACGTCGCCCGGGCTCATGTCCCGATGCGGCGTCAGATAGCTTGGCGCCTGGGCGAGAGCCGCCCCGGTCGCCAGCGGCGCGCAGAGGCCCAGGGCGAGCGCGCCCGCGACGATTCCAGCCAGACGAGCGCGCGACATCGGATATTCCCTACTGGAAGCGATAGCGAACCGTGGCGCCCACGGTGCGCGGGTTGCCGGGATAGCCCTGGATCAGGCCCGTCGACTTCGTCAGGCCCAGGAGGTTGATGTAATAAGCCTTGTCGAACAGGTTTTCGGCCCAAACCTGGACGTCGAGGCGGTTGTTCACAAATAGCGTGCCGACCCGCAGATTGGCCAGGGCGTAGCTCTTGATCTGCGCGGCCGGATCCAGGGTGATGGTCGTGTTCTGCGTCGAGCGCCAGTTGCCGTCCAGGGTGATATAGCTGGTCGTGCCCGAAACGAACGAGTGCGAGTAGTCGATCGTCAGACTGCTGGTCCACTTCGGCGCCCAGGCGACCTGGCGGCCAGTCAGGTCGCAGGTCAGGGCCGTGGTCTGGGACGGACAGACCGAGTTGTGGAAGCTGGCGTAAGTGGCCTTGTCATAGCCGACGAAGCCCTTCAGGCGCAGGTCGCCCAGACGCGCCTCGCTCTCGATCTCGACGCCCTTGGAGCGCAGCGAACCGACATTGGCCAGGAACTTGACGGCGGTGTTGCCCACGCCGATCGCCTGATTGGCCTGATAGTTCTTCACCTCGGTATCGAAGGCCGTGACGTTCAGCAGCAGACGGTGATCGAACCATTCGCTTTTGAAGCCGGCCTCGATATTGTCGGACGTCTCGCCCTTGACGTCCTGAGCCGCGCCATAGACGGCGGTGTTGGGGTCGAACGGCAGCAGGTTGAAGCCGGCCGACTTGTGACCGCGCGCGGCGTTCACATAGGCCATGACATCCGGCGTGACCCGGTAGCTGACGCCCACCTGGCCGGAAAGCGACTTGTCGGTCAGCGAGTCGGTGGCGCGGCCCACCTGAGCGTTGGCGCCGGCGGCCGACATCGCCGTGACCTGGGCGGCGTTCAAATTGCCCAGATTGCTCTCGACCCAGCCGCTATAGGCGTAGTCTCGGTCTTCCCAGGTTTGGCGCAGACCCAGGTTCAGGGCCAGCTTGCGATCTTCCATCGGACGCCAGACGACATTGCCGAAGACCGCCGAGGTATCGGTGTGGAAGCTGGCGTATGAGCGGATGCCAAAACCGGCGATCGCATCGGCATAGGCGCCCTGGGCCCAGGTCTTGCCCCCGAGGGTCGGGAAGGCGCTGGCGGAAGGGTTGGCGGCCCAGATATAGTACTGGTTGCCGAAGCGAATGCGCGAATTGACGCCCAGATACTGCTTGGACAGGAAGACGCCGGCGACTGCCTCGACCGGCCTGTCCTTCGGCGAAGCCCAGCGCAGTTCCTGCGACCACTGGCGCTCGACATTGCACGAGCCGTAGTCGGGGATCGCGTTCAGCTGGGTATAGTCGTTGTCGTTGTTGGTGAAGCAGGTCCAGTTCTGAAACGCGCTGATCGAGGTGATCTGGCCCTTGTCGCCCAGGTTCCAATCCAGCTGGCCGCTGACCAGGTTGGCGTGGGTCGAAGCCGTCAGCGGCGCGTCGATATTGACTTCACGCTTGGAGGCGTCGCTGACCAGCAGGGTGTAGCCGGCAGCGGCCATCCGCGCCTGCAGGGCAGCGGGGTTGTAGACCGACAGCGTCACCGGGCCGGTCGAGTTGAAGTTCTGCTCGGTGTGCTGAAGGATCAGGCGGAAGGTAACGTCGTCATTGGCCTTGGCCAGGAACTGGACCCTCACGCCCTGCCCCTGGCGCGCATTGGCGTCCGGGCGGCCCGAGCGGTTGGGATAGTTCCCGTCGCGATCGCTGTAGAAGGCCGAGATACGCGCGGCCAGTTTGTCCTGCATCAGCGGACCCGAGACGCTGGCCTTTACCTCGCGCAGATTGTAGTCGCCGGCGGTGGCCTCGATCGAGGCTTCGGGCGTGAAGGTCGGCAGCTTGGAATTGATGATCACCGCGCCGGCGGTGGTGTTCTTGCCGAACAGCGTGCCTTGAGGTCCGCGCAGAAGCTCGATGTCGGCGATGTCGCTGAAGTCGCCGCTGACCATGCCTTGGCGGCCGGTATAGACACCGTCGACGAAGATGCCGACCGAACCGTCGATGCCGTCGGTGTTGAAGCCGTTGTTGCCAATACCCCGGATGCCCAGGTTCTGCTGCTTGGGATTGGTAAGGTAGACCGAGAACGCAGGGAACTTGTATTGGAAGTTGGTGAAATTCGCGAGGTGCTGGCGTTCGATCGTCTGGGCCGAGATCGTGGTCACCGGGGTAGGTACGGTCTGCACGTCTTCCGAACGCTTGCGGGCGGTGACCATCACCTCCTCGAGGCGGTCGCTTTCGACGGCGGGCTTGGGATCGGCGGCGACCTCGGCCGCGCGAGCCTGAGCCACGGTCAACAACATGCTGCTCGAAAACAGGAAGGCCAAGCCGCGCTTTATGCGCAGGCCACGCTTTTGTTTCGTCATTATACGCATCCCCAACACTACAAGCTCCCAACGGGAAGCAAATGCTTTGGCGGGGCCCATACGAATATTGAGACGCGAGCTTGAACACGCGCGCCCGGTCATCGGACCATCACGACGAAAGCTGCCGCTATATCCGTTTAGATCGTAAAGCGCCCCATTAGCTTTGCGTCGCTCTTAGGGACTTCTTGCGTATGTTTTGTGACGCGCGAACCGTTTTATGAGAATAATTATCATCCATTGACGGATGATCGATCTCACCCCGTGGCCATGGCCGCGAACATGGCCAGGGTCGCGGCGGCCATGACGGCCGTGGCCAGCCAGCCGAAGCTCTTCAAGGCCGGGCCGGCGATGAACCGGCCCATCTGATCCCGTCGGGAGACGACCACCATCATCACCACCATCATCGGCACGGCGATGACGCCGTTGATCACCGCGCTCCAGAACAACGCCTGGATCGGATCGATGCGCAGCAAATCGATGCCGACGCCCAACAACGTCGCCGCGCCGATCACGGCGTAGAATCCGACGGCTTCCCAGGGCTTGTTGTCCAGGCCGCAGGTCCAGCCGCGCGTCTCGCCCACCGCATAGGCCGCCGAGCCGGCCAGCACGGGCACCGACAACAGGCCGGTGCCGATAATCCCCAAGGCGAAGAGGAGAAAGGCGAACTTGCCCGCCGCCGGCTCCAGGGCCTTGGCGGCGTCTGCGGCCGTGCCGATCTCGCGATGACCGCTCGCGTGCAGGGTGGCGGCCGTGGCGATCATGATGGCCAAGGCGATCAGGTTCGAGACCGCCATGCCGAAGAAGGTGTCGAACCGCAGGCGTCGCAGTTGCGGCCGCGCCTGGTGCGGAGCTTCCTTCAGCGGCTTGGCCGCGTCGTCGTGCTCGACCTCCTCGACCTCCTGGGCGGTCTGCCAGAAGAAGAGATAGGGGCTGATCGTGGTGCCGAAGACCGCGACCACCGTGGTGAGCGCGTCCTTGGACTTCAGCATCGCCGGGTCGGGAAGAACCAGGCCGCGACCGACGGCGGCCCAGTCCAGCTTCACCACCAGGACCACCGCCACGTAGGCCAGCAGCACCAGGGTCAGCCATTTCAGGATGCGGACGTACTTCTTGTAGGGAACGAACATCTGCAACAGCAGCGACGTCACCGCGAACGCGATCGTGAACAGATGCGCGCCCCGTCCCGCCAGCAGTTCCGCCGACGCGCCCATCGCCGCCAGGTCCGCGCCGATATTGATGGTGTTGGCGACGAACAGCAGGATGACGAGGCCGGTGACGGCGCCACGCGGGATCACCGCGCCCATGTTTTGCGCCAGCCCCTTACCGGTCACCCGGCCGATCCGAGCGCTGACCAGCTGGATCGCGCTCATCAGCGGGTAGGTCAGGATCAGGGTCCAGAGCAGACCATAGCCGAACTTCGCGCCGGTCTGCGAATAGGTGGCGATGCCGCTGGGATCATCGTCCGCCGCCCCAGTGACAAGGCCCGGGCCCAGTTGCTCGAACAGGGCGATCGACCGGATGCGGCGACGTAGAGAGACCATGAACGACTCCGCTCGGTTCCGGCGTTGGAAGACGTGACGGAGCAACACGCGGAGGCCCTCGGACGTTCCTCGAAACGCTACGGGGCATGGTCGGCCGAGGCCGCGCCCTGGTCGCCACGCGGTGGACGCGTCCGAGCCAAGCCTCTAGATCGATGGCGTTTCCAGGAGTTCATCCCTTGACCGTCACCGTCTACCACAACCCCAAATGCAGCACCTCGACCAAGGTGGTGGCGCTCCTGCGCGAGGCGGGCCACGCGCCCAATGTGGTCGAGTACTTGAAGACCGGCTGGAACCGCGAACAGCTGCTGGACCTGGTTCGACGCTCCGACACCGACCTGAAGGGCCTTCTGCGCGAACGTGGCACCCCGGCCGAGGAACTGGGCCTTCTGAAGGCCGATGTCTCCGACGAGGCGATCCTGTCCGCCATGCTGGAGCATCCCATCCTGGTGAACCGCCCGATCGTCGACGGCCCCAAGGGCGTCGTCCTGGCCCGGCCGATCGAGAAGGCGTTGACGGTCGTCTGACCTATAATCCGATTACGGATCATCAAAGCCTTCGCGCCATGGAGGCTTGTCCGGCGTGTATTCGTGGAAGCCCGTCCGGATCCCGGGGTCGTCGTCGAGGCAGTTGGCGGCGATGGCGAAAACCCGTCCATTCCCTGGATCGCCCAGCGCTGATCCGCAGCGACGGCAGAAGGCCCGCACGAAGCGGAATGGCGGCCTGGGGCGGTAGCGCGTCACTAGGTCCCGCCCCGCCGTCCAGGAAAACGCCTCCGCCCGCACGAAGACGTAGGTGCTGGATCCAGCCTTGCGGCAGCGCGAGCAGTGACACGTCCCCATCAGAGCCGGCGGCTCGAACAGCTCGAAGCGGACGCCCCCGCAGCAACAACTGCCCTTTATGATCAATTCGCGTCTCCCGGATCGACGGGAGCATTGTGCGCCGTTCCTGCTGACGGCCGGCTGTCAGCAACACGCGCCTTGAATCCGGCGCGCGAACCGATCATTTCCCTGCGCGTCGAAGGGGAAAGTCAGATGGAAATCGAAGTCTCGGCCGAGGCCAAGGGCAAGGCCTTGAACCGCATGGTGGCCATCACCGTCGTGGTGCTGTCGGTGTTTCTGGGCATCATGAAGATCAAGGACGACAACCTCGTCCAGGCCATGCAGCAGGCCAAGGCCGACGCCGTCGACACCTGGGGCGAGTATCAGGCGACCCGGACCAAGCTGCACATCACCGAAGCGTCCCTGGACGAAGCGACCCTGCTGCGAAGCGCGGTCCGCCCCGGCGATGGGGCGGCCTTCGACAAGCGCCTCGCCGAATTGAAGACCCAAATCGCCAAGTACAAGGCCGAGGCGCCGATGCTGGCGGCCAAGGCCAAGGGCTTCGAGAAGCTCTATGACGACTTGAACTATCACGACGACCAGTTCGACATGTGCGACGCTCTGGTCTCGATCGCCGTCTCGACGGCGGCCGTCGCGGCCCTGACCGAAAGCGCGGTCGTCCTCTACGTCAGCTGGACGTTCGGCGCCCTTGGCGTGCTGATGGGCCTGTCGGGCTTCTTCGGCTGGGCCATCCACCCGGACTTCATCAGCAAGTTGCTGAGCTAGTTAGCGCGTCCGCGAGGTCATGCCGGCGGCGGCCGCGTCGTCGGCGACCTGCGGATCCAGCGGTTGCGGCTGTCCGGCCGGTCGCTCGGGCTGAACGGGAGGAACCGGCGTCGTGGTCGTGACCGGCGCGGCGGCCTCAAGTCTATGGGCGGGGGCGGATGGTGACTTGGCGGACATGGCCGCGGTGGCCGCGTCATCCGCCGCCGTGCGGGTCTCCGAGGGCCCGTCCTCATAGCCGCCGTCACCGGCGCTGAGGAACAGGATGGTTCCGAACGTGGTCAGCACGCCGACGATAAAGCCCAGAACGACCCAACCGAACGGATTGCCGCGACGCTCGCTCATCTAGTCCCTGTCCTTGGTTACGTGCCCTTCCATTGCCGGACCGGACCGACGTCGACGTGCACGAAATTGCTCTCTGGATAATAACCCACGCCGCCACGTCCGAGATCCAGGGCCGCGGCCCTGATATGCTCCAGCGCGACATCCTCCAGATAGATGTCCATGGCCTTGCCGTCCATGTGCAAGCTGTGCTTGGCGACCTCGCCGCTGCGCTCGCGCAGCAGCTTGTTGGTTGCGGGCGAGCGATAGCCGGAAATGACTTGGAACGGGGTCTTGCTCTCGGTCTTGGTCCGGATCTGGTCGAGAATGTCGTAGAGGCCCGGATTCATCGGGTGAACCTGATCGTTGCGATAATCGCGCAACACCTTGTTAAGGGCCTGAACCGCGTCTAGGACATAGCCGCCGTTCTCCCAATACGCGGCTTCCAGCTTCTCGCCCGTATGGACATTGTGCAGATGGACCCAACGGGCCTGGGTCACGACGGGCTTGGCCGCCACAAGCGGCGGGGGCGAAAGCGCCAAGGACGGGGGCGCGATGTTCGGCTGCTTGCCCTCCAGGATCGCGCCGATGATGTCGTCGTCCGCCCGCGCGTCCGCGGCTGGCAAGAGACCGGCGCCGAGCACGCCGAGCCCCATCTGGAGCAGCTTCCGTCGATGCATGGTACGCCCTTGACCCGACACTAAAACGCCGGGGAGGACACCCTAAAAGTTCCCGAAGATCAAGCTGAGCCGGGACGAAGTGCGGCAATCCGCTGCACCAGCTCGCGATCCCAGCCATAAGGATCATCTCGGAAATTGACCTGCCCATCGGGGGTCACATAGGCCGTCCAATAGAGCAGGAAGACCGCGATCTGCTGAGGCAGCTTCGCGCGCACGGTTTCGCCGGACGCCAGGGTTTCGTCGATCTTTTCCGGGGTCCAGATCGGGTCACCGGCCATCAGCGCCTTGGCCAATTCGATCGGTTTCTGCAAGCGCACGCACCCGTGGCTGGCCAGGCGGCTGAAGCTGTCGAACTTCGAGCGGCTGGGCGTGTCGTGCAGATAGACCCCATAGGGGTTGTTGAAGTCGAACTTCACCTGGCCCAGCGCCGCCTTGGGCCCAGCCTTCTGCTGCAGGCGCGAACCGCCATCGCCGGTCGGGATAACGATGAAGTCATTGCGGGCCAGATAGCCCGGATGCGCCCGCTCCTTGGGCCACAGCTCCTTGGCGGCGATGGTCGACGGCACGTTCCATGGCGGGTTCAGCACGATCGAGTGGATCATCGACGACAGCATCGGCGTCTCGTCGCCCGGGCGGCCGGTGACGGCGCGCATGGTGAGGGTCGGGGTGTCGTGGCTGAACACCGACAGGATGGCCGCCGCGACATTGACCTGGATCCGGTCGGCCGGCAGGGTCTGGGGCAGCCAGCGCCAGCGCTCCATATTGGCCTGGATCTGGTCGATGCGCCGCTCGACGGGCGTGTTCAGCGCGTCCAGGGTCTTCTTGTCCACCACGCCATTCGGGTTCAGGCCGAAGCGCTTTTGAGCGCGCTGCACCGCCTGGGTCAGGGCCGCGTCGAAGATCGGCGCGCCATCGACGGCGACGGTCGGATCCTCGGCGGCCAGGCGCGCCTCCAAGGCCACGACGCGCGGTCCTGTCGAGCCTTCCTTGAGCGGCGCTCCAGGGGCCACCGGGAGCCAGCCGCCCTTGGCCGCGATGTCGCGATAGGTGACAAGCCCCTTCTGCAGGGTCTGATAGCCGGTATAGGGCGGCGGCAGGTTGGCCAGCCAGTCCGCGAGGCGATCCTGCTGGGTCGCCGCCACGAACTCGGGCGCCGGATCGTAGGCGGCGGGGCGCAGGCCCCATTCGTTCATGAAACCGCTGGCCGGCAGCCGCCCTGTATGGACGGCGCGGGCATAGGACAAGGTCTTGGCGATCAGTTGGGCTTGGCCCGAGGCGCGCGCGTTCGGATCGCGCGAGGAGAGCAAGGCGATCGCCTGATCCGGCGCGAAGTCGGTCGGCGCGAAGCCATGCAGCGGCGCGTCGGTCAGCGTTCGCAGCAACGTGTCGATCTGATCCGAACGCAGCGAGACCTGGTAAGGGTCAACTGGCGGCGCGTAGCTCCTGGGTTGGGCCGGAATGACGGGCGCGTTCTGGGGCTGCTGCTGCGGCGGACGCCCGCCGGTCAGCGGCGGCCGCTGGGACTGGGCGAGCGCGGAGGCGGCGGTCAGGAGGCCGAGCGCGATCGCCGACGCCGCGCTCAAGGTTTTCATCACTCGCATCACTCTCGAACAGGCCCGCCCGCGCGTTACGCGGCCGCGCCGCGTTAAGGTTTCAATGGCTGGTCGGGGCGGTCGCCGTCAACGCGAGTAGCGTGAAAGACGAGCCTCGCGCCCCTCCCGACGCCGGTTTTCTCGAAAGAGGAACCCGCAAGCCACACCGTCGGTTTCACCGAAAACGGGGAATACCCGCAACGGCCCGGGGCGTGACCATGACCAAACCTTCCCAGAAGACGCTGGACCTCTTTCCGATCGGCAACTGCGCGGTCAGCGCGCTGATCGACACGGCCGGACGCTTCGTCTGGGCGTGCGCGCCGCGCGTCGACTCCGATCCCGTCTTCAGCGCCCTGCTGGACGACGCCGATCCGGACGGCCCGACGGCCCAGGGCCTGTGGGACGTGCTGGTCGAGCGCCGCGCCGAGGTGCGTCAGGGCTATCTCCGCAACACGCCGATCCTGCGCACCGAGATCGCCGACGAGGACGGCGCGCGGATCGAGATTCTGGATTTCGCGCCCCGCTACCAGCAATTCGGCCGAACCTTTCGCCCGACGGCCTTCGTGCGCCTGATCCGGCCGGTGGTCGGCGTCGCGCGGATCACCCTGCGCGCGCGTCCCACCGCCGATTGGGGCGCGCGGGCGGCCGAGCACACCTCGGGCTCTAACCACATTCGCTATCTGTGCTCGGACATGACCCTGCGCCTTTCCACCGACGCGCCGGTCTCGCACATCCTGGAAGAGCGCACGTTCCGCCTGGAGCGTCCAATCGCCATGTATCTGGGCGCCGATGAAGGCTTCGACGCGCCGATCGGCCCCACCTGCGAGCGGATGCTGCGCGAGACCGACAGCTATTGGAAACATTGGGTTCGAGGCCTGGCCGTGCCGCTGGAATGGCAGACGGCGGTGATCCGCGCGGCCATCACCCTGAAGCTCTGCATGCACGAGGAAACCGGCGCCATCGTCGCGGCCCTGACCACCTCGATCCCCGAACACGCCGACAGCGGCCGGAACTGGGACTATCGTTACTGCTGGCTGCGCGACGCCTACTATGTGGTCCAGGCCCTCAATCGCTTGGGCGCGGTCGACGTCCTGGAAAACTACCTGGGCTATCTGCGCAACATCGTCGACCGGGCCGACGGCGGTCATATCCAGCCGCTGTTCGGCGTGGGGTTCGAGGAGCGGCTGACGGAACGTTTCGCCCCCGCCCTCCCCGGCTATCGCGGAATGGGACCCGTGCGCGTCGGCAACCAGGCCTTCGAGCACATCCAGAACGACGTGTACGGCCAGATCATCCTGTCGACCGTCCAGGCTTTCTTCGACGAACGGCTGCTGCGACCGGCCACCGTCGAGGACTTCGAGGCGCTGGAGCCCTTGGGCGAGCGGGCGTTCCAGCTCCATGACCAACCCGACGCCAGCCTCTGGGAGTTCCGGGGCCGCGCTAATGTGCACACCTATTCCTCGGCCATGTGCTGGGCCGCGTGCGACCGGCTGGGCAACGCGGCCGAAAAGCTGGGGCTGAAGGACAACGCCGCGTTCTGGAACGGCAGGGCGGCCCATGTTCGCAAGGTCATCGAGGACCGGGCCTGGAACGACCAGCTGGGCCGCTTCGCCGCGACCTTCGAAGGCGACGAGCTGGACGCCTCTCTGCTGCAACTGGTGGATCTGCGCTTCCACACCGCCGACGACCCGCGCAATGTCGCTACGCTCAGGGCCGTCGAGGAGGGCCTGCGGCGGGGAGCCTATCTGCTGCGCTACGCCATCCCCGACGACTTCGGCTCGCCCCAGACGGCGTTCAATATCTGCACCTTTTGGTTGATCGAGGCCCTGCATCTGTCGGGCCGCTCGGACGAAGCGCGGGCGCTGTTCGAGGACATGCTGTCGCGCCGCACCGGCGCGGGCCTGCTCTCCGAGGACATCGGCTTCGCTGATGGAGAGCTCTGGGGCAACTACCCGCAGACCTATTCCCTGGTGGGCCTGATCAACTGCGCCGTTCTTTTGAGCCGCCCGTGGACCTCCGTGCGGTAGACAGCCCCGCGTTCGGGAATCGATGTTGCGACGCCGGAAAACTTTGAAATCCGGACGTCACACGCCGCCCTCAACTGCGGGGTTTCAAGGTCGGAGGACAAAGTTGGTGCGCCGAGGTTTGGCTTTTGTCGGTTTCCTGGGGTGCGTGGCGCCCGTCGCGGTGCAGGCGCAGGCTCAGGACGTCAAGCCGGCCGTCGCGCCGGCTCCGTCGCCGACAGCGGCTCCCGCGCCGAGGGCTCCGATCAAGAAGCCGCCCCCCAAGTCCGTGACGCCCGAGGATCTCGACAACGAGGTCGACGCCATCACCATCACCTCGACCGGCAAGCCCTACGGCGCGGTGCTCGGCGACATTCCGCCGGAAGAGACCTTCAACGCCGCCGATGTCCGCGCGTTCGGGGTCAGCTCGATAGAGGACCTGTTGTCCGAGCTGACGCCCCAGACCACCAGCGGCCTTGGCGGGGATCCGATCCTGCTGCTCAACGGCCGCCGCATCTCGGGCATGGGCGAGATGCGCGACATTCCGACCGAGGCCATCCAGCGGGTCGAGATCCTGCCGGAAGAAGTGGCGTTGAAGTACGGCTATTCGGCGGACCAGAAGGTGGTCAATATCGTGCTGCGCCAGCGCTTCCGCGCCCAGACCGTCGAGGGCTTGGTCGGCAGGCCCACGGAAGGCGGCCAGACGAACGAACAGGCCAACTATTCCCGCCTGCGGCTGAACCGCGATGGTCGCATGAACGTGGCGGTCAAGCTGCAGCACAGCGACCAATTGCTGGAAAGCGATCGCGATCTGATCAGCATGGGCCAGACCGGCCTCTATGCTCTGGTCGGCAACGTCGGTCCCGCCGCGCCGCGCCTCGGCGCCGAGATCGACCCAGCGCTTAGCGCCCTGGTCGGCGCGCCCGTCACCGTCGCCGGCGTGCCCGCCTCCGCCGCGAGCGGTCGACCGGCGCTCTCGGCTTTCGCGCCGACCGCCAACCAAGCCAACACCAGCGACCTTTCCCATAGCCGCACCCTGCTGCCGGAAAGCGCCCAGCTGACGATCAACACGGTCTATAACCGCTACATCCTGGACAAAGTCTCGGCGACGTTGAACCTGGGTCTGACCGCATCTCAGAACGACTCCCTGCTGGGCCCGGCGCGGGCGCGGCTGACCGTGCCGGCCGGCGATCCCTTCTCGCCATTCAGCCAGGACGTGGCGCTCTATCGCTATCTGGGCGAGCTTTCCCCGCTGGGTCAGACCTCGCGCAATCTTTCGGGCCACCTGGGCTTCACGCTCAATCGGGAAACCGAGGCCCTGCGCCTGTCCCTGACCGGAACCTACGACCACGCCGTCAACAAGACCGAGACCGATCGCGGCGTCGATCTGACCAGCGTCCAGACCCGCCTGGCGGCGCTCGACCCGACCCTCAACCCGTTCGCGCCGCTGACCGGAACCCTCCCCGTCACCACCGACCGCGCTCGCTCGACTAGCGACACCGGCGATCTGCAGTTCGTGGCCAACGGCGCCCTGGCCCATTTCAAGGCCGGCGACCTGTCGACCACCTTCAAGCTCGGGCTAGACGGCTCCAGGCAGGAGTCGACCTCGATCCGCTCGGGACTTTCGACCGACACCAGCCTGTCGCGTGGCGACTTCAACGGCCAGGTCAGCTTCGACCTGCCGCTGACCAGCCGACGCCGAAACGTGCGCGCGGCGCTCGGCGACTTCTCGGTGAACGTCCATATGGGCGCGCACAAGCTGTCGGATTTCGGGACCCTGGCTTCGGTGGGCGGCGGCCTGAACTGGTCGCCGGTCAAGCCGGTGAGCTTCCTGGTTTCCTATACCGAGACCGACAACGCCCCCAGCTTGGCCCAGTTGGGCAATCCTCTGGTCACGACGCCGGACGCGCGGGTCTTTGACTACGTCACCGGACAGACGGTGGATGTCACCCGCGTCAGCGGCGGGAACACCGGTTTGAGAGCCGAAACGCGCCACGCCCTGAAGCTGGGCGGGACCTACAAACCGACCCAGATCGACGGCCTGTCGATCACGGCCAACTATACGCGCATCCGAACCGACAATCCGGTGGCGGGCTTCCCGGCGGCCACGGCGGCGGTCGAGGCGGCCTTCCCGGACCGCTTCACTCGCGACGCGACCGGAGCCTTGACGCGCATCGACAGCCGGCCGGTCAATTTCCAGCGCCGCGAAAGCGACCAGTTCCGCTGGGGTTTCAACTTCTCGCACCAGATCGGCAAGACGCCGCCGCGCCCCGAGCGTCCGCCGGGCCAAGGCTTCCCAGGCGCGGACCTGCTGCGGCGAGGCGGCCCAAGCGGCGGCGACGCCAACGGGGCCAATAGCGGCGATCATCCCTCCTCCGCCCCGCAAGCGGACGGCTCGGTCGCGTCGCGCGATCCGCAAACCCAGACCGCGCCAAGCGACGGCAATGCGCCCCGTTCGGAGGCGGACGGCGGAAGCCGGAATTTCGGAGGCGGTCAGGGCTTCGGCGGCGGGCGGGGCGGCTTTGGGGGCTTCGGCGGCCGAGGCGGCGGCAACCCGCGCGCCACGCGCCTGCAGCTATCGCTGTACCACACCATCCACCTGCGCGAAAAAGTCTGGATCGCCAACGGCGTCCCGGCCCTCGATCTCCTGAACGGCGACGTCCTAGGCTCGGGCGGCGGCCAGTCGCGTAACGAAGTCGAGGCCCAGGTCGGCATCACCCACTACGGCCTGGGCGCCCGCGCCACGGCCAATTGGCAAAGCGCGACCCACGTGCGCGGCGGGACCCTGGGCGGCGCGTCCAGCGATCTGGACTTCTCCAGCCTGGCGACCATCAACCTGCGGCTCTTCGCCGACTTGAGCGTTCGGCGCGAACTGGTCCAGGCCCATCCCATCCTGCGGGGCGTGCGCCTGACCCTGGCGGCCAACAACCTGTTCGATCAGCGACAGACCGTCCGCGACGCCACCGGCGCCACACCCATCACCTACCAGCCCGACTACCTGGACCCGCGCGGCCGCGTGCTGCAGCTCAGCGTTCGCAAGCTGATCTTCTAGCGCCCCCTAAATCCCCGCGAGCTGTCGGCGGATGCGCCTGGGCGGATATCCCTCGGGATCGAACCGGCCCGTTCGGCGTTTCCACCGGCATGTTGCTTACAACCGAGGGGGAAGTCGCCATGACCGTGGCTCAACCGGCCGTGCGTTCCGAAACCGTCGCGACGGCCTCCCCGCCCCTGATCGCGCCGCATCGCCTGGCGCTGTTCCTTGATCTCGATGGCACCCTGGCGCCAATCATGCCGCGCCCGGACGACGTGGGGCCCGACCCACGCCGCGCGCGGCTTCTGGCCCGCCTGATCGCGGTGCTGGACGGGCGCCTCGCCGTGGTGAGCGGTCGGTCGCTGCCGGACCTCGACCACATCCTGGGCGGCGGCGTGCGCGCGATCGCCGCCGTGCACGGGCTGGTGCGCCGCACCGCCGACGGCCAGTTGGTCGACCGCGAGCCTCACCCGGGGCTGGAGGAGGCTCGGCGCATCCTCGGCGAGCTGGCCGATTGCGAACGCGGATTGCTGTTCGAGGACAAGGGCCTAAGCATCGCCCTGCACTACCGCAACGCTCCGGCCTGCGCCGAGGCCGTCAACGAGGCGGCCGAGCGGCTGTCCCAGGCCACCGGCCTGGTGCTTCAGCAGGGCGACATGGTCGCCGAGCTGCGCACGCCCGGCGCCGACAAGGGCGCGGCCGTGCGAGCCTTCCTGCGCGAGACGCCTTTTACCAACGCCACGCCGATCTTTGTGGGCGATGACCTGACCGACGAGGACGGCTTTACGGCCGCCGACCGTCTGGGCGGCTTTGGCGTGCTGGTCGGCCCGGCCCGGCCGACGGCGGCGCGTTATCGGCTCAGCGACCACGAGGCCGTGTTTCGCTGGCTGGAGGGACTGCGGATCCCGATGGAGGCCAGCGCATGAGCCGGCTGATCGTCGTATCCAACCGCGTGAACCCGCCGAACCCAGCCGAGGGCGGCGAAGGCAGCGTCGGGGGCCTGGCCATGGCCCTGGCGGCGGCCTTGCGCGAATATTCCGGCATCTGGTTCGGCTGGAGCGGCAAGACCATCCCGGAGTTCACCGGACAGCTGAACATGCAGCGGATCGAGGGCGTGACCGTCGCCACGGTGGACCTCGAGGAGACGGACTATCAGGAATATTACAATGGCTACGCCAACAAGACGCTATGGCCGCTGTTCCATTATCGCGTCGACCTGACCGCCTATGACCGCTCGTTCGGCGAGGGCTACGACCGGGTCAACAAGCGCTTCGCCGAGACTCTGCTGCCATTGATCGAGCCGGACGACATCGTCTGGGTTCACGACTATCACCTGATCCCACTGGCCCGCGAGCTGCGGCGCATGGGTGTGACCAATCGGATCGGCTTCTTCCTGCACATCCCCTGGCCGGCGCACCAACTGGTGGTCACCCTGCCGCGCCACCGCGCCCTGGTGGAAGCCCTGTTCGACTATGACCTGATCGGCTTCCAGACCGAGGAGTCGCTGCAGGCCTTCGAGGGCTACGTGTTCTCGGAGGTGCAGGGCCGCAAGACCGAGCGCGGCGAGCTCGAGGCCTTCGGCCGCGGACTGAAGGCTCAAGCCTTTCCGATCGGGGTCGACGCCAAGGACTTCGCCCAGATCGTTCAAGGCGAGACGGCCCGCAAGGTCTACGACCGAATGATGGCCCACAGCGTGTTTCGCAAGATGGTCGTCGGCGTCGACCGGCTTGACTATTCCAAGGGGCTGGAGGAACGGCTGATCGGCTTCGAGCGGTTCCTGCACGACCATCCGGACCTGCGCCGCGAGGTGATGCTTTTGCAGATCGCGCCGCTCTCGCGCGACGAGGTCGAGGCCTATCAAGATCTGCGGACCCGGCTGGACGGCCTGATCGGACGGATCAACGGGGCCTACGCGGAGATGGATTCCACCCCCATCCGCTATGTCAATCGCTCGTACCGGCGCGACGAGCTGGCGGGCGTCTATCGCGCCAGCAAGGCGGCCCTAGTCACGCCCTTGCGGGACGGCATGAATCTGGTGGCCAAGGAATACGTGGCCGCCCAGGATCCCGAGGACCCAGGCGTCCTGATCCTGTCGCGCTTCGCCGGAGCCGCACGGCAGATGAAAGAGGCCCTCATCGTGAACCCCAACAGCCCGGAGGAAATCTCCGACGCTCTGGAGCGGGCGCTTTCGATGGACCTCGCCGAACGCAAACGACGCTGGGAGGCTCTCTTCGATAACGTCAACCGCGAGGACGTCACCGCCTGGCGCGACGACTTCGTGGCGGCGCTGCGGGCCGATCCGGAACCGGACGCGGATAAGCCAGAGCCCCAGGAGAAGACGCCGGTGCGAAGCCTGGATGTCGCGGCGAAGGCGCTGCGCGAGCGAGCGGCCGAAGCCCGGGCGATGCGCGGGTAGCCCGTCGGGCAGTCCCCGGACTAGCGCCCTTCTTCCATACCCTCGATCAGCTTCTTCAGCTTGGCCACTTCCTCGGCCTTCAGCGGACGGTGCTGGGCGAAGTGGCTGATCAGCGGCGCGAGCTGACCTTCGAACAGGCGGTCCAGCAGGCCTTGGCTCTCGGACAAAACATAGGCGCTGCGGTCGACCAGCGGGCGATAGCCGTGCTTGCCGTCCGCGCGTTCGGACTTGATCGCCTTTTTCTTCAGAAGCCGATTGATCAGGGTCTTGACGGTGGCCTCGCCCCATTGCTGCGACGCGCCGACCTCGGCGACCAGTTCGTCGGCCGATAGCGGCGCGCGGCGCCACAGCGCTTCCATGACATGGGCTTCGGCGGCGGTGATGTGCATGACGCTTACATCCGTAATTCTCGCCGACGATAGGCGCGCCGCCACGCGTGTCAAGCACGGGGGGCGGTCGCGGGGCCGAGGGCGTCACCGAAATCGCCGTCCGGCGCGACGGGCCGCGGCGGCGACCGTCGTCTTAGGCCCTCATTGTCAATGACACCGGTTTCCACTAGAGACATCACAAACCCGCCAAGCGGGGATGTGCGCCTTATTCGAGGGAGGAACCGCGGCGTGACCGTTTCTGAGGCCGACAGCGAGGTTTTCGCCCCCGCGGTCATCGCTCCCCAATTCGTCAAGGCCCGCCAGGATGGCGTCAGCGTCCCCGGCTATCCGGGCGGCGTGATTCCCGCGACGGTCGCGGAAGGTTATGCCGTTCAGGACATCGCCATCGGTCTTTGGCCCGACGAACTGGTTGGCTGGAAGGTCGGTCTGGTTCCGCCACAGCACCGCGAACGCCTGGGCGTCGACCGTCTGGCCGGCTGCATCTTCAAGTCCAAGGTCCAGGACGCCAAGAGCGACGAGCCGAACGCGTTCCGCGCCATCGCCGGCGGCTTCTGCGCCGTCGAGGCCGAATTCATCGTCCGCGTCGGCAAGGACGCCCCGGCTGACAAGACTCAATGGACCGCCGAGGAGGCCGCCGACTATGTGGGCGAGCTGTTGGTCGGCGTCGAGATCGCCGGAAGCCCGCTGGCCACGATCAATGCCCTGGGTCCGACCGTGGTCATGTCTGACTTTGGCAATAACGATGGTCAGATCATTGGTCAGGCCATTTTGAACTGGCGCGACATCGCCTGGGAAGATATGCCGGTCGAGACCTTCATCAACGGCCAGTCGGTCGGCGTGGCCACCGCCGCGACCATTCCGGGCTCGCCCCTGGCGGCCCTGGCGTTCCTGCTGGGAACCGTCGCGGCGCGCGGCAGGCCGTTGAAGAAGGGCATGATCGTCACCACCGGCGCGACCACGGGCATCCACGACGTGGTCGCCGGTGACGTGGCCCACGTGAGCTTCGGCCCCTTCGGCAGCGTGGACTGCGTCGCCGTTCCGGCGAACTAGAACGAGACGCGGGCGCGACGGCCGAACACGGGCAGCAAGTCCGGCGGCCGCCGCGCTCCTGACATTGGGAAGGAAGATCGGTCCATGGACGCTATCAAGCCGCCCGCGCCCTCCGAAAAGATCGGGCGCTATCGGTGGGTGATCGTCACGCTGCTGTTCGCGGCGATGGTCATCAACTATGTGGATCGTCAGACGATCGGCTTGCTGAAGGCCAATCTTTCCAAAGAGTTCGGCTGGGACGAAACCCATTATGCCGACCTCGTCTTCTACTTCCAGCTGGCCTATGCCGTGGCCTATCTCGGCTGGGGCAAGGTGATGGACAAGATCGGGGCCCGCTGGGGCTTCGGCGTCGCCTTCCTGATCTGGCAGGTCGCCCACATCGCCCACGCCGGCGCGCGCGGCTTCACCGGCTTCATGGTCGCCCGCATGGGATTGGGCATCGGCGAGGCCGGCGGCTTCCCGGGCGGAATCAAGGCCGTGGCCGAATGGTTCCCCAAGAAGGAGCGCGCCTACGCCACCGGCCTGTTCAACGCCGGCACCAATATCGGCGCCATCGTCACGCCGCTGGTCGTTCCGGGCGTCGTGCTGGCCTTCGGGTGGCAGATGGCCTTCATCGTCACGGGCGTCGCCGGCCTGATCTGGCTGCCCATCTGGCTGCTGGTCTATCGCCGCCCGCGCGAGCAGAAGCGCCTGTCGGCCGCCGAACTGGCCTATATCGAGCAGGACCCCGCCGACCCCGTCGAGAAGATCGGCTGGGCCAAGCTGCTGACCAAGAAGGAAACCTGGGCCTTCGCTCTGGGCAAGTTCCTGATCGACCCGATCTGGTGGATGTTCCTGTTCTGGCTGCCCGACTTCCTGGGCAAGACCTATCACCTGGACCTCAAGACCTTCGGCCCCCCGCTGATCGCCATCTACCTCATGAGCGACGTCGGCTCGGTGGCCGGCGGCTGGATGTCCTCCACGCTGATGAAGAACGGGGCCAGCATCAACAAGGCCCGCAAGCTGACCATGCTGGTCTGCGCCCTCCTCGCCGTGCCGGTGATGTTCGCCGCCAACGCCAGCAATGTCTGGCTTGCCGTGCTGATCATCGGCGTCGCCACCGCCGCTCACCAGGGCTTCTCGGCCAACCTCTACACCCTGCCCTCGGACGTCTTTCCGCGCGGCGCGGTCGGATCGGTCGTCGGCATCGGCGGCATGCTGGGCGCGTTCGGCGGCATGGCCTTCTCCAAATATATCGGCAAGGTGTTGGATGGCATCGGCACCTACGCCCCGATCTTCCTGGTCGCCGGCTCGGCCTATCTGGTCGCGCTGCTGGTCGTCCACCTGCTGTCGCCGAAGATGGAACCGGTGGAATTCGGCAAGGGCTGACCGGCGTCTGGACGGTTGGATCTAAAGATCCAACCGTTCGGCCATCAGCGCTCGCATCCCCGCCAGAAGTCGGACGCCCTGATCTATCGTCAACGCCCGATCACGACGCCCGGTCGCAAGCAGCCATGCGACACTCCGACAAACCCTGCTATGACGCCTCTAATCAAACTTGGGCGACATTGCCGGATATGATCCGCAAACTGACCGATAAACCCATCGCGATCGCCGCCGACCATCGCGGGGCGGACTTGAAGACGCACTTGAAAACCTGGCTCGCCGCCAATGGCTACACGGTGACGGACCACGGAACCAACCAGAGCGCCGAACGCGTCGACGCGATGGACTACGCGGTCGCGCTGGCGGCCGGCATCCAGGGCGGTCGTTGCGACTTCGCGATCGGGATCTGCGGCAGCGGCCAGATGATGGCGATCACGGCCAACCGCTTTCCGTTCATCCGGGCCACCCTACTCCATACGCCAGAGGAAGCCCTTTCGGCTCGACGGCACGGCGACGCCAACATGCTGGTGCTTGGAGCCGATC
This sequence comes from Caulobacter vibrioides OR37, assembly GCF_000372645.1. GTDB lineage: Bacteria > Pseudomonadota > Alphaproteobacteria > Caulobacterales > Caulobacteraceae > Caulobacter > Caulobacter vibrioides_E. The sequence continues at coordinate 148,721 of NZ_APMP01000004.1, forward strand.
TCACGCCCCCGGAAACGGCCGAGCGCATCCTGGCGACGTTCCTGAACACCGCCGCCGAAGGCGACCGATACGCCGAGCGTCGCGAGCGCCTAGCCAAGCTGGATATTTCTGCGCTCAAGACCCTTTGACACAAGCTGTCGGAATGGATCGAGCGACGAGGCGCCCCTAAGCGGTCGCGCCTTCCGCCGCCGCGCCCAGTTCCCCGGCCGCGCGGGCTTTGCGGCCATAGACCACTTCGAACAGCGGGCTGGCCATGACCGTGGTCACGATCGCCATCAGCACCAGCATCGAGAACAGCGTCGGGCCGATCACGCCCTTCTGCAGACCGATATTGATGATGATCAGCTCCATCAGGCCACGCGAGTTCATCAGCGCGCCGATGCCCATGGCGGTCGAATGGCTCTCGCCCGTCAGGCGAGCGGCGACGTAGCAAGCGCCCCATTTGGCCAGGACCGACGCCGCCAGCACGCCCAAGGCGATCAACAGCAACTGGGGCGAATTGACCATGTCCATGCGGGTGTTCAGCCCCGAATAGGTGAAGAACATCGGCAGCAGCAGCACCACGGCGATCGGCTCGACCTTCTTCTTCAGTTCCTCGACCAGCAGGCCGCGCGGCATGACCACGCCCAGGATGAACCCACCGAAAATGGCGTGGATGCCGACGGCGTCCATCAGGAAGGCCGAAACGCAGAAAGCCAGGATGACCAGGGCCAAGACATGGGTGCTCATGTGCCCGTCGCGCTCGACCATGCGCCCCAACGGCGCCAGGATCCGAGGCCCCAGCAAGGTGACGAAGGCCGCCCAGGCCAGGCCGCCGCCGATGGCCAGGACCGCGACGCCAGGGCCGCCGCCGAACGTCGCCAGCACCAGCGCCAGCACGCACCAGGACACCGCGTCGTCAAACGCGCCGGCGGTCAGGGACAGCGTGCCGAGCGACGTCTTGGCCAGACCCCGCTCGTTTATGATCCGCGCCAGCATCGGAAAGGCCGTCAAGGCGATGCAGGCGCCCATGAACAGCGTGGCGTTGGCCCGGCTGATGCCGACCGCGAACAGACCCGGGACCTTGAGCAGGAACGGCGTGATCAGGGTCGCGATCAGGAACGGCGCGACAATGCCGGCGAACGACACGCTCATCGCGCTCTTGGCCTTGGCCTTGAAGTGCCCGGCGTCAAACGTCGCGCCAACCATGAACATGTAGAGGCCCACGCCCAGCTGAGCGCCGACATAGAGGACGTTCTTCGTCTCCTTGGGGAAAAGCGCGGCTTGAAAGTCGGGGAACAGCAGCCCCAGCAGCGAGGGTCCCAGCACCACGCCGGCGATCATCTCCCCGACCACCTGGGGCTGACGCAGCAGCTTCTGGCCCAGCCAACCCACCACGCGGCACGTCAGGACGATAACCGCCAATTGAAGAAAAAAATGAACCGAGAAGTCGCCGGGTGTGAAGCCGTGCGGCGCGCCAGCGGTCGCGGGTCCGTGCGCGCTCAGAATATCCGCCGCCGTGGCGATCGTGCGCGCGATCAAGTCCGACACCGTGCAAGTCCCCTAACGCGATCGGCTCGCCTTTCCGCCAGCCTCGGTCGCAAAGGACTGGGCCACGGCGCGATCGGGCGCGGGCATTCCTGCCACGAGCTTCATACAGTTGTTTTTATTAGAAAAATTTTCAACGTCATAACGACGCTCGGTAGTAACACACCCAAAAGACAGCCTTGTCAATTTGGTGCGCGACGACGCCGCGATGGCGTTCAAGCGATGCCCATGCGCTTAGGGGACGCCCGCCGTCGTCGCGACACGGATCGTCATGCTGAAAGGCGAGCCCGCCGACGAGGGCGCGGCTGCGGCGGTCGGCGCGATCTCGGCCTTCGCCGCCGCGACCTGGACCGGCGCGGGCTCGGCGGAGATCAGCGGCGGCGACGGCGCGGGCTTGGCGGCGACATAGATCAGGCGGTTTCCCTTACAGGTCCCGGCGTTGTAGAGGCCCTTCAGATAGCCGCGCCGCACCATGCCCGCCTTGATCGCCTGGCGGACCTGCTCGTCGTGCGCCTCGGCCCCGGTCAACCGCCGCACCCAGCCGCGCATCGGAATTACATCGGAGACCACGCTGGCCACCGCGCCCAGCACCGGCTTGGACAGACCGCCCTCATCGCGCTTCTTGTCCTTGGGCTCGTCGTAGTCCTCGCCCAGCACCGCGTCGAGTTGGTCGATCTCGGCCCGCAACGGCTCGCATCCCGGCGACGGCGGCGCATAGGGATCGGTCGCGGCCTTCTTCAACAGGTCCGGAATTTGCGAGCGCACGACGTTGATGTCGCGCAGCGGCGAGACCATGGCCGAACCCAGGCTGTCGCTGCTGGCCTGGTCCGAGGTCTGGGGAACCTTGCTTTGCTGGCCCGCCCTCGCCTCGGCCGCCGCCATGCCCAGGCACAGGGCTAGCACCGCCGCGCCACATCGGGCGACCGACGAACCCGCCCCTTGGAAAGATCGCGACCTCATCTCCAGCCCTCGCGCGATTGAACCTGCGGCCAATCAACCCGGAAAACGGCTCCGTCGTTCCCGATGCGCGCGTTCGTGGCGGATTAAGGACAAACCGCGGCCGCTCATGAAAAACCCCCGATCTTTCGACCGGGGGCTCGTTCTTATCCGAGAGACGGAGGGCTTAGCGGATGACCCGCGCGCCCTTGCCCTTCATCACGGCCTCGACTTCCGCCTGGCGCACCATCGAGGTGTCGCCCGGCGTGGTCATGGCCAGGGCGCCGTGGGCGGCGCCGTACTCGACGGCGGCCTGCGGGCCCTTGCCTTCCATGAAGCCGAACGCCAGGCCCGAGGCGAAGCCATCGCCGCCGCCGACGCGGTCATAGATCTCGAGGTTCTCGCGCATCATCGAGGCGTAGAACTCGCCGCCGGCGTACAGGATCGCCGACCAGTCGTTGACCGAGGCGGTCTTGGCGTTGCGCAGGGTGGTCGCGGCGACCTTGAAGTTCGGGAACTCCTTCACCGCCGTCTGGATCATCTTCTTGAAGTTGGCCGGGTCGATCGACGAGATGTGCTCGTCCAGGCCTTCGACCTCGAAGCCCAGGCAGGCGGTGAAGTCTTCCTCGTTGCCGATCATAACGTCGACATACTGGGCGATGTGACGGTTGACCTTCTGGGCCCCTTCCTTGCCGCCCTGCGACTTCCACAGGCTGGCGCGGTAGTTCAGGTCGTAGGAGATCACGGTGCCGTACTTGCGGGCGACTTCCACGGCCTCGATCACCGCCTCAGCCGTGTTGCTGGCCAGGGCCGCGAAGATGCCGCCGGTGTGGAACCAGCGCACGCCTTCCTCGCCGAACAGCTTTTCCCAGTTCACTTCGCCGGGACGGATCTGCGAGGCGGCCGAGTGGCCCCGGTCGCTGCAGCCGAGCGCCGGACGGACGCCGAAGCCCTTTTCGGTGAAGTTCAGACCGACGCGCGTGTTACGGCCCAGGCCGTCGAACTCGCGCCAGATGATGTGCGAGGTGTCGACCCCGCCCTGCATCATCAGATCCTCGACAAGCCAGCCCAGGTCGTTCACCGGCAGGGCGGTGACCGCGGTCGAGCGCTTGCCCCAGCACTTCCGGAAAGCGCGGGCGACGTTGTATTCGCCGCCGCCTTCCCAGACCTGGAACTGACGCGCGTTGCGAACCCGGCCGAAGCCCGGATCGAAACGCAGCATCACCTCGCCGAAGCTGGCGCAATCCCACTTTGTTTCCGAAGCCGGGCGAATGTTGAGGATATTGTCGGTCATTGGTGTCTCTAGGCCTTCCCACGAACCTTCTTGATCAGGTCTACCGTCTCGCGGACCTTCTTGGAGATGCCCGCGTAGTCCTTGGCGTCCAGCAGCTCTTGCGTGATGAGCTTGGAGCCCATGCCGGCGGCGACGATGCCCGCGCCGAACCACTTCTTGACCGAGGCCTCGTCCGGATCGACGCCGCCCGTCGGCATGATGCGGGTCCAGGGCATCGGGCCTAGCACCGCCTTGACGAAGTCGGGACCGCCGACCGACGAACCCGGGAACACCTTGACGATCTCGCAGCCCAGCTCTTCGGCATAGGAGATTTCCGAGGCCGAGCCGCAGCCCGGCGAATACGGGATCTTGCGGCGGTTGCAGACCTTGGCGACGTCGGCGTTCAGGATCGGACCGACGACGAACTTTGCGCCATTGGCGATGTAGATGCCGGCGGTCGGGGCGTCGACGATCGAGCCCACGCCCATGATCACGCGCGGATCGGCCTTATCGAAGTGGCGAGTGACCTCGTAGAAGACGTGGCTGGCGAAATCGCCGCGGTTGGTGAACTCGATGCAGGGCGCGCCGCCGTCGGCGCAGGCCTGGATCACGTTTTTACAGACCTCGACGTCGGGGTGGTAGAACACCGGGATCACGCCCTGGTCCATCAGGGCGGTCAGCACCGCCATACGGTCTTTCACCATCGTAAACTCCTTCCCGAAGGATCGATCTTGCGCGGAAGACTTTCCTGGGTCGCCGCGCGGGCAAGATTTCGCCGGAACTGGCTCAGGGCGATCCCTTAGACCGCGTCGCGTATGAGCGCCACATCCGGGGCTGCCGCAACGTCAATTTTGGATCGCTGGCGCGCTCGATAGGCTCGACGAGCCGGAACGCCGTGTCTCTCCCGTGCTTCCTTCCCCATAGCCTTTCAGACGACACCCGCCCCGCTCGAAGCGCAAAAACGAGGGCGTCGGATCACGCCGACGCCCCGTTAAGTTTGCGCAGGAGCGAGCTCAAAGAGCCGCGAACGAGACGGACCAACCCAAACGCCGGACCGAAACGTATGACCTCGGAGGAATTGGCCAGGCCACTTAGCCACCGGTGTCATTCGCAGATAAACAGAAACCGACGATGAGCGCAAGCGGGGAGAAAAGTCGGTCCTCGATAATGTCAACGACTTGAAAACGCGAATGTTTACGACAGCCCGAAGAACGGGGATCGCCTGATATCCAGAGCGCCCCGCGAATGCCGAGACTTGCGAGCAACCGTGAGGGTCACGGGCTCGAGGGCCAATGGGCGGGGAAGCTCCCTATCCGCCGATTGGCCAAGCCTTCGTGGGGAAATCGGAGGTCCGCGCGCTGGCCGATCAGCCGGTATTTCTCAGGCCCGCCGCGATGCCCGCCACGGTCAACTGGATGGCCAGGCGCAGGTCCTCGTCGGTGTCCCCTCCCCGACGGCGCGAGAGCAGCTCCAGCTGCAGGTGATTCAGCGGGTCGACGGAGCGGCCCGCCAAGGCCACCGACTCGGCGAGGTCTGGCTGGTTGTCCAGCAGGGCCGAGCCGCCGCGGATATTCAGCGCCAGGCGGCTGGCGGCGTCATGCTCGCGCTGGATGGTCGCGAAGATCCGTTCGGCGTTGGCCTGGTCCGGAGACAGCGTCACGTAGCGCGCGGCGATGCCCATGTGGCTCTGGGCCAGGGCCAGCTCCATGTTCGACAGAAGCGACGCGAAGAAATCGAAACTCCCCGCCAGGTCGCGCAGTTGGTCCACCGACAGCCCGGCCCGCTCAACGCCCGAAGCGAAGCCGTACCAGCCCGGCAGCATGAAGCGCGCCTGCGACCAGCTGAACACCCACGGGATGGCCCGCAGATCCTCGATCTTGCGACTGGCGGTCCGCGAGGCGGGACGACTGCCGATATTGAGGCCCACGATCTCGCTGATCGGCGTCACCGACCAGAAGAAGTCCTCGAAGGCGGGGTCGTCGTACACCAGGGCGCGGAAGCCATGGAAGGACGCCTCGGCCAGAGCCGTCATGGCGGACTCGACCTTGGGATCGGGCTGGTGGATCGGACGCTCGCTGGCCATCAGGACCGCGGCGGCCAAGCCGTCGAGGTTGCGGCGCGCCGTGGGCTGATCGCCGAAACGGCGGGCGATCATCTCGCCCTGCTCGGTCATGCGGATGCGGCCCTGGACCGTGCCGGCCGGCTGCGCCAGCACAGCCTCGGCGGCGGGACCACCGCCTCGGCCGACGCTGCCGCCCCGACCATGGAAAAGCTGCAAGCCAACGCCCATTCGGTCGGCCTCGAACGCGAGGGCCGAAGCCCCCTTCGCCACCCCGCGCCGGGACGCGACATAGCCGCCGTCCTTGTTGCTGTCGGAATAGCCCAGCATGATCTCCTGCACCGGCCGATCGCCCAGGATGGTCCGCGACAACGGAAGCTCCAGCCACTGGCGCAGTACGGCGGGACCGTTCTCCAAGTCGCCGATGGTTTCGAACAGCGGCGCGACCTTGACCGAGGCGCGCGGCGCCGCGCCGCCCCACACCAGCCCGACCTGCTTGAGCAGCACCAGCGGCTCAAGAATGTCCGACAGGGTCGCGGACTTAGAGATGATGTAAGCGCCGATACAGCCGTGGCCGTAGTCGCGCACGGCCTGGGCGGCGGCCTCCATCGTGGCCAGCTCCTTGGTCGTCTCCTCGCCATAGGCGGTGAACGGCGAGACCAGCGGACGCTGATGCGACAGCTCCTCGATCAGCACCTTACAGCGCGCCGCCTCGTCTAGCTTCAGATAAGCGACGCCCGTGCCGGCGCGCTGGAACAGCTCGTCGAGGGTCCGCTCGTGGACATCGGCGTTTTGACGCAGGTCCAGGCTCATCAGGTGGAAGCCGCAAGCCTTGGCCACCTCGACCAGGGTGCGCAGCGCCGAGCCCACCAGGCGCTCGCCGCCGTTGCGCTCCAGACTGTCGATGATCACGGTCAGGTCGGCGACGAAGGCGTCCGGGTGGCCGTAGGGCTCGACCTCGGTCGTCCCCGTGGCGAAGGCGACAGGCTGGCCCGTCAGCTTCTGCGAGACGGCGGTCAGGCGGTCGAAGATCAATTCCAGCGCCAGGCGATAAGGCTCGTCCAGCCGGTGGACCGACGGGTCGCGGGTCTGGGCCGCCAGCGCCAAGAGCTCCTCGGACACCGGCGTATAGGCGGTGGAGACCGCCAGATTGGACCACAGCTTGCGCACCTCGCCGGCGTACCAGTCGAGGATCACGCGGGACTGCGAGGCGAAGGCCAGCTTCAAGGTCTCGCCGTTGACGCCGGGATGCCCGTCACGGTCCCCGCCCAGCCAGGAGCCCATCTTCAGCAGCGGCGCGAGATGGCCGTGCGAGCCGATCTTGGCCGTCCAGTCGCCGTAGAGGTCGATGATCGCGGGCAGGATCGAGGTGCGGACGATCGACAGGGCGTTGCGGATCTCGTCCTTCACGGTGATCCGCTCGGGGCGATAGAGACGGGTCCGCCACATCAGCGCGATCTCGCGGAACAGGCTCTCGCGGATCTCCGCGTCCAGGTCCGGCGGCAGGTGGTGGCGGCGCAGGGCCATCAGGCGCGAGATCTCCGTCTCGCGATCGACCATGCTACGGCGGCGGACCTCGGTCGGGTGGGCGGTCAGCACCGGCACGACGTTCATGGCGGCGAACGTCCGGGCCAGGGCCTCGTCGCTCATGCCTTGGGCCTTCAGCGCCCGAACGGCGTCGATCAAGGTGCGGGGACGCGCGTCGCCGGGCTGAGCTTCGGCCTCGGCGTGGCGGCGACGACCGGCGACGTCCTCGCCGATATTGGCCAGCAGCGAGTGGCTGGCGAAAGCCCGCGCCAGGAACACGGCCTGGTCGGTAGTCAGGTCGGCGAACAGGTGATCGAGCACCGGCGCCTCGCCCGTGGCCTCCTCCTCGCGCGACGCGGCCTTCCGCGCCTTGGCCACCAGGTCGGCGGCCTCCTGCCCGTCCAGATAAGCGATCGCCTCGGACAGAAGCTCGCTCAGCAGATTGGCGTTCTGACGGACGTGACGGCTGGTGGGGCGGTCAACGTTGATCGACAGGGCCGGGTTGCGCATGGCGGACTCCGGGGACCGCCGGACGGACGATCCCGAACTGGAAAGTGTCTAGAGAAGGCGTCGGCGCGGCAGGTGCTGACGTTACGGCGCCCTCTAGAGCGTGATAGCCGAAAGTGTGAGCGGTTTCGGCGGTTATCACGCTCTAAATGTTTGATTTAGAGCCTTATTTTTCCGCTCGAATGATTCCATTCGAGCGGATAAGGCTCTAGCGCGCTTCACCGGAACGGAAAACCCAGGCCGCACAATGGTTGCGCTACCATTGTGGATTTGCGCGTTTTTATTTCGTCAACGCGCCAGCCAGCCGCCATCGACGGGCAGAGTAATGCCCTGCACATAGTCCGAGGCCGGCGAGGCGAGGAACACGGCGGCGCCGCCGATGTCCTCCGGACGCCCCCAGCGACCCGCCGGGATGCGCGCCAGGATCGCCGCGTTGCGGTCGGCGTCGTTGCGCAGCGCCTCGGTGTTGTTCGTGTCGAAATAGCCGGGCGCGATGGCGTTGACGTTGATCCCCTTGGTCGCCCACTCGTTGGCGAGGATCTTGGTCAGCCCCGCCAGGCCCGACTTGGCGGCCGTGTAGGACGGCACGCGGATGCCGCCCTGGAACGAGAGCAGACTGGCGATGTTGATCACCTTGGCCTGCCCGCCGTCGACGCCCTGCTTCAAGGCCTGCTTGGCGAAGGCCTGGGTCAGGAAGAAGACGACCTTCAGGTTGGTGTCCATCACCGCGTCCCAATCGGCCTCCGAGAACTCGATCGAGTCCGCGCGGCGGATGATGCCGGCGTTGTTGACCAGGATGTCGACCTTGCCAAACGCGGCGACGGTCTCGTCGACCACGCGCTGGACCGGTTCGGTCGAGCCGAAGTCGGCCTTGATCGACAGGAACTTGCGGCCCAGGCCCTCGACGGCCTTCTGGGTTTCCGTCGGCTCGCTGCGGCCTGCGGCGGCGATGTCCGCGCCAGCGGTCGCCAGGGCGATGGCGATCCCCTGCCCGATCCCGGTGTTGGCGCCGGTGACGAGCGCGACCTTGCCTTCGAGGCTGAACGGATTGGTCATGTCGAGTTCCTGTCCAAAATAGGCGCGCTCCCGGATAAACCAGGCGGTCGCTACGAGACCCAGGGCCGCCAGTCAGGGCGCCCGCAACGGGGGTCCCGGCTACAAGTCGCGCTCCGGCCGGGATGACGCGGAGCGCGACGGCCGAAGCCTTACTTCAGCTGGCAGATGTCCAGCACGTTCATGTCGGTATAGTCGAGGTTCTCGCCGCCCATCGCCCAGATGAAGGTGTAGTTGGCGGTGCCCGAGCCCATGTGGATCGACCACGGCGGGCTCATCACGGCTTCCTCGTTGGCGATCACGATGTGACGCATCTCGTCCGGCTCGCCCATGTAGTGGAAGACCCGGTCGTTCTCGCCGAGACCAAAGTAGAAATAGGCTTCCGAGCGGCGGTCGTGCAGGTGGGGCGGCATGGTGTTCCAGACGCTGCCCGGCTTCAGCACCGTCATGCCCAGGAGCAGTTGAGCCGACTTGCAGGTGGTCGGCACGATGTACTGGTAGATCGTGCGCTCGTTGGAGGTTTCCAGCGCACCGCGCTCCAGCGGGATCGCGTCGGCGAAGGCCAGCTTCTTGGTCTCGAACGCGGCGTGGGCCGGCAGGCTGACCAGGTAGAAGCGCGCGGCGCCGTCGACGCCTTCGAAGGTCACGTCCTTGGCGCCCATGGTGACGTAAAGGCCGTCACGCGGCACGATCTCGTAGACGATGCCGTCGACGGTGACCTTGCCGGTCGTCTCGCCGACGTTGATCAGGCCCAGTTCTCGGCGCTCCAGGAACGGGTGGCCGGCGGCCGAGGCCGGCTCGGTCTGGTCGGGCAGCTTGATCGGGCTGGTCGCGACGACACCGCCGACGACGAAGCGTTCGGCGTGATTGTAGGTCAGGACGATCTGGCCGTCCTGAAACAGACCCTGCATCAGGTAGCGGTCGCGCAGGTCGTCATTGCTGACCGCGAACATCATGTCCGGATGGGTGGCATGATAGGTCTTGGCGAACATCGGGAAGTCTCCGGAAAGGGTGTTCTATTCGGCGGCGGCGCGCAGCGCGGCGGGACGAGCCCAGTCCGGACGCCGGTCCAGCTTGTAGGCCTTCTTGGGCAGGTTGTAGGTCAGGTCGACGATCAGCTCCTCGGCCTCGACCAGATCCATCCGGTGTTCGGCGACCATCCGAGCGAGGAAGGCGCTGTCGACGCGACGCGCGACGTCGTGACGGGCCGGAATCGAGAGGAAGGCGCGGGTGTCGTCGTTGAAGCCGACGGTATTGTAGAAGCCGGCGGTCTCGGTGACCTGCTCGCGGAAGCGCATCATGCCTTCCGGGCTGTCGTGGAACCACCAGGACGGACCCAGCTTCAGCACCGGATAGTGGCCGGCCAGCGGGGCGAGTTCGCGGCTGTAGACCGTCTCGTCCAGCGTGAACAGGATCACCGACAGGCGCGGATCGTTGCCCAGGCGGGTCAGCAGGGGCTTTAGCGCATCCACGTATTCGGTGCGCATCGGAATATCCGCGCCCTTGTCGCGGCCGTGGGTGTTCAGGAGGCCGACATTGTGGTTGCGGTGCGAGCCGGGGTGGATCTGCATGACCAGCCCGTCGTCCAGGCTCATCTTGGCCATCTCGGTCAGCATCTGGGCGCGGAAGAGCTCGGCCTTTTCAGGCGTCACATTGCCCTTCACCAGGTCGGCGAACAGCGCCTCGGCCTCGGCGTCGCTCAGGTCGGCCGTGGCGGCGGTCGGGTGGCCGTGGTCCGACGAGGTCGCGCCAGCCTCTATGAAGGCCTGGCGGCGCAGGCGGTGCGCTTCAAGATAGGACTTCCAGCTGTAGACGTCCTGGCCGGACGCCTCGGCGAAGCGCTCGAACGCCCGCGGGCCGCGCTCGTCCTCGAAGTCGATGACCGCGTCGGGACGATAGGCGGTGATCACATGGCCGCCCCAGCCGCTCTCGCGGATCGCCTTGTGATGATCCAGGCTCTCGTGCGGCCCCTCGGTGGTGGCCAGGGTCTCGATGTTGAAGCGGTCGAACAGAGCGCGCGGCCGGAAGGCGTCGGTGGCCAGGGCCGCGTTGATACGGTCGAAATAGTCGTCGGCGGTGGAGGCGTCCAAGAATTCGGTGAAGCCGAAGACCTGGCTGAACACGTGGTTCAGCCACACCCACGAGGGCGTGCCCCGGAACAGGTGGAAGTTCGACGCGAACAGGCGCCACGCCTCGCGCGGATCGGTGTCGGGAACGCCAGCCTTGGAGCGCACCTTCAGCGCGTCGAGCGAGATGCCCTGGCTGTAGAGCATCCGGAACAGATAGTGGTCCGGCGCCAGCAGTAGGTCGGTTGCGTCCTGGAAAGGCGCGTTGGTCGAAAACCAGCTGGGATCGGTATGGCCATGCGGGCTGATGATCGGCAGGTCCTTGACCAGACCGTAGAGGCCGCGCGCATAGGACCGCGTCGCCGGATCGGCGGGGAACAGCCGATCGTCATGGAAATTGAGCGGCCTGGCCATATCGCGTTCCCTCATTCCAACCGTGTGGACAGCTTCGAGACCGGCCGTCGCGGGCCGTTGGTAACCGGTGTCACGACCCGTTGCAAGAAACTAGACGGGCATTGTGACGAGTTGTTCTCAGGACTTCGGCGGCGGCGCCGAAGACTCCCGCAAAACCAGATAGGGCGCGGTCGGAGCCGGATCGCGCGCGTCGCGCGTCTCCTTCCCGATCAGCTTTTCCGCGGCCAAGCGGCCCACCTCGCGCGTGGGGATGTGAATCGTGGTGAGCGGCGGCCAGACAGACTGGGCGATCTGGAAGTCGTCGAACCCGACGATGGTCACGTCCTCGGGCACGTTCAGACCGGCGCGGCGCGCGGCTTGCAAAGCCCCGGCGGCCATTTCGTCGTTGGCGCAGAAGATGGCGGTCGGACGTGGCGTTCTCGCCAATAGCGCCTCGCCCGCGGCGACGCCCGACTCGAAGGTGTAGGCCCCCTGCGCCACGTAATCGGGATCCAGCGCCAGTCCGGCCTTCCTCAGCGCGTCCTCAAAGCCGCCCAGGCGCTCGTGCGAAGAGCGGAAGTTGGGGAGGCCGGTGACGAAGCCGATGCGGGTATGGCCCAGGTCGACGAGATGCCGCCCCATGACCTCGCCCCCCAGCCGGTCGCGGCCGACGATCATATGCTCGGGCTTGTCCAGCTCGACCGACGCGATGCGGATATAGGCACAGCCGATCTCGCTGAGCAGTCGAGCGACGCTCTCGTCCTCGGAAACCGACGGCGGCAGCACGACGCCAAACAGCTTCTGCCGCTCCACGAAGGCGCGGATATCGTTCAAGAAGGTGGGGCTGGCGCGATTGCAGGGGTGGACCACCAGCTCGAAACCGGAGCCGCGCAGCCCATCCAGCAGCCCAAGCTGCATGTTCACGACATACTGTGGGTTGGGATTGTCGTAGACCATGCCGATCAGGAACGAGCGACGGAAGGCCAAGCCCCGCGCCTGAGGATCGGGCGCGTAGCCCCACTCGGCGATCACCGCTTCAATGCGCTCGCGGGTTTCATCGCGAACGAACGGAGACTGGTTGATGACCCGCGACACCGTCTTCTTCGAAACGCCCGCCAGTCGAGCGATGTCGTTGATCGTGGCGCGCTTGCGGCCGCCCTCGACGCCGAGTTCACTGTCTTCCGGATCCGAGGAAGGCGTCTTCGAAGAGTCCACGGCGTTTCCAAGCAGCTCTGAGCGTTTTCTTTTGTCATACTCCAGCCCGGCGAGCATCGCCAACTGGAGCTGAAACTGGCCTTGCGAGAGCCGTGACACCGGTTACCATGCGTCACGCCCCGACAATTGGCGACACCAAACTCCGCGGCAACGAAGATCGATGACACAAACCACGCTGACGCCTCGCGAATCGATTCATCCGGTGGACCCGCGTGACCACGTGGCGACCGCGCTGCGCGACCTGGCCGGCGGCGAGCGGATCGACCTGCCCCAACAGACGATCACCGTCGCCGTCGACATCCCCAAGGGCCACAAGATCGCTATCCGCACGGCCAAGGCCGGCGAGGACGTGCTGAAATATGGTTGGCCGATCGGCCGAGCCACGACCGACATCGCGGTCGGCGACCACGTGCACGTTCACAATGTCGCCACTCGGCTCGAGGGCCTGGAAGGCTACGCGTTCGCCCCGTCGGCTCCGGAGCTTGAAGTCCGGTCCTCCGATCGCGTCTTCGCGGGTTATCGACGCAAGAATGGCCGGGTCGGCACGCGCAACGAGATCTGGGTGCTGTGCACCGTCGGCTGTGTCGCCAACACCGCCCGCCGCATCGCCGAGAAGGCCAGCGCCCGCTTTGCGGGTCGCGTGGATGGCGTTCACGCCTTCCCTCATCCGTTCGGCTGTTCTCAGCTGGGCGACGACCTCGCTCACACCCGAGCCCTGATCGCGGCCCTGGCCGCCCACCCCAACGCCGGCGGCGTGCTGATCCTGGGCCTGGGCTGCGAGAACAATCAGCTGAAGGCTTTGCTGGACAGCGCGCCGGAAATCGATCGCGATCGGCTCCGGAGCTTCACGACCCAGATGGTCGAGGATGAGCTGGAGGACGGCCTGGCCGCCATCGAGGCCCTGGTCGCGATCGCCGAACGGGACAGGCGCGAGCCGGTCCCGATCTCGGAACTCGTCGTGGGCCTCAAATGCGGCGGCTCGGACGGTTTCTCGGGCGTGACGGCCAATCCGCTCGTCGGCCGCGTCGCCGACAAGGTCGCCGAGGCGGGCGGGACCCCGGTGCTCACGGAGATCCCCGAGGTCTTCGGCGCGGAAAACGTTCTGCTGCGGAGAGCGGCCAGCCGCGATGTTTTCGACCGCGCCGTCGCGGTGATCGACGACTTCAAGCGCTACTTCATCGACAACGACCAGCCCATCTACGAGAACCCCTCGCCGGGCAACATCGCGGGCGGCATCACCACGCTCGAGGAAAAGTCCCTGGGCGCGGTGCAGAAGGGCGGTCGCGCGCCGCTGGTCGAGGTGCTGCGCTACGGACAGCGCGTAGGCCCGCGCGGGCTGACCTTGCTGGAGGCGCCGGGCAACGACGCGGTCTCGTCGACGGCCCTGACCGCCGCCGGGGCGACGGTGATTCTATTCACCACCGGCCGCGGCACGCCGCTCGGCTTCCCGGCCCCGACGCTGAAGATCGCCTCCAACGCGGGCCTGGCCCAGCGAAAGCCGGGCTGGATCGATTTCGACGCCGGCCAGGTGCTTGAGGGGGTTCCGATGGACGACGCAGCCGGCCGGCTGATGGATCTGGTGATCGATACCGCCTCGGGTGCGCTGACCAAGGCCGAGCTGAACGGCGAGCGCGAGATCGCCATCTGGAAGTCCGGCGTCACCCTTTAACGGCCAAGCCGATTGCCACCTTGGACGGACTACAGCATGTAGACGCCCACACCTTCCGCTACGAAACCCCAGGCGTGCTTCCTTGACCGCTTCAGAGACCTCCCCCGCCCTGCGTCTGAACGCGACCAGCTATCCCGCCGCGATCCCGGGGACCGCCCTTCCCGCCTACGACCGCGACAAGGTCGAGATCGGCGTCGTCCACTTTGGTCCTGGGGCGTTTCACCGCGCCCACCAGGCTTTCTATTTCGACCAGTTGCTGGCCAAGGATCCGCGCTGGGGCATCTGCGCCGTCTCGCTGAAGAGCCCTGGCGTGCGCGACGCGCTGCAGCCGCAGGACGGGCTCTATGTCCTCGCCCAGCTGGACGCCGAGACCACTTTTCGCGTGATCGGATCGATCCGCGAGATGCTGGTCGCGCCCGAGGATCCGCCGTCGGTGTTCGCCCGGCTGGCCGCGCCGACCACCCGCATCGTCACCCTGACCGTGACCGAGAAGGGCTACACCCTGTCAGCTGAGGGTGGGCTGGACGAGACCCATCCTGACATCATCCATGACCTGGCCAATCCGCGCGAACCGCGCAGCGCTGTCGGCTATGTGGTCGAGGGCCTGCGCCGCCGTTTCAGCGCGGGCCTGGCGCCCTACGCCGTCGTCGCCTGCGACAACCTCGCCGACAACGGCTGGCGCCTCAAGGCCGCCGTGGTGGCCTTCGCGGCCAAGATCGACGCCGAGCTCGCCGTCTGGATCGAGCGAGAAGCGCGCTTCCCTCGCACCATGGTCGACAGCATCACGCCCGCCACCGACGACGCGCTGCGAGCGCGCGTCCAGGCCGCGACGGGCCTGGAGGACGCCTGGCCCATCCAGCGCGAGGCCTTTACCCAGTGGGTCGTGGAGGACGTGCTGCCGGGCGATGCGCCGGACCTGGCCAGCGTCGGCGTCATCCTGACCGACGATGTACGGGGCTTCGAGCGCGCCAAGCTGCGTCTGCTGAACGGCGTTCACTCCACCCTGGCCTATGCCGGCATCCTGCGCGGCCACGAGACGGTGTTCGAGGCGATCAGCGATCCGGTGCTGGAAGCCCTGGCGCGCGACCTGATGGTCAAGGACATCATCCCGACCCTGACCGCGCCGAGGGGCCTCGACCTGGTCCAGTACGCCGAGGCCATCCTGGCCCGCTTCCGCAACCCCGAAATCCGTCACCTCCTGTCGCAGATCGCCTGGGACGGTTCGCAGAAATTGCCCTTCCGCATCCTGGGCACCCTGACCGAGACCTTGGAAGCTGGCCGCTCCATCGAGCGCCTGGCCCTGCCCCTGGCGGCCTGGATGCGGTTCGTGGCCCTGCGCGCCAAGACCGGCGAGGCCATCACCGATCCGCTGCATGACGCGCTGTCGGAGATCGGCAGCGGCGCGACGGGGGATGCTCATACCGACGTCGCCGCCTTCCTGGCGCTGGACAGCGTGTTCCCACCGGCACTGGCCCGCGATCCGACATTCGTGGAAGCGGTCGAAAAAGCCTACGTGGAGCTCGCTTGAAGCGCGCAAGGGCGCGCTACCGCGTGACCCCTTTGGCGGTCAGCACCGGCACGACGGTGCTGACCAGGATCCTCAAGTCGAACAGGAACGAGCGGCGCCGCAGATACTCGGCGTCCAGCGCGACCTTATCCGGGATGGCCAGCTCGTCGCGGCCATTGATCTGCGCCCAGCCGGTGACGCCCGGCCGCAGCGCATCGACGCCGGCGGCCTGGCGCGCGGCGATGAGATCGTCCTGATTGAATAGAGCCGGGCGCGGCCCGACCAGGCTCATGTGGCCGATCAGCACGCTCCACAGCTGGGGCAGCTCGTCGAGGCTGAGCTTGCGCATGAGCGGTCCGATAGGCGTCAGCCAGCGGTCCGGATCGGCCAGCAAATGCGTGGCGACCTCGGGCGTGTCGATCCGCATGGTGCGGAACTTGGGCATTGGAAACAGCGCGGAGCCACGCCCCACCCTCTGCGACCAGTAAAGGCCAGGTCCTGGCGAGGTGAGGCGCACCAGCAGCCACAGCACGGCCAGCGGAACAGCCAGCACGACCAAGCCGACGGCCGCCGCTAGAAAGTCGAAAGCGCGCTTCACGGGGCCTCTTCGGCGCTAGCCTAGATCGCCGCTGGCCGCGTCGAGCAACAGATAGGCCCGGCCCGCTTCCGAAGACAGCAACGCCGCCAGGAGGAAACCCTCGCGGTCCTGGCCGGCGGCCTCCTCGATCATCGACGCGTAGCGCTTCAGGAACCGTTCGGTGTTGCTCTTCAGCGGAGCGTCCGAGAACAGGCGGCGGACGAGGCGGCGGATGGCGGCGGGGGCAAGGCGCTTGACGACCTCGCGAGCGCCGACGGCGTCGCGCGTCTGCAAGGCCGCGGCGATCTCGTCGATGCGACCGCGCGGCAGCAGCGCGTGCGGGTCGATGCCCATGGCCGAGATCTCGGCCGCCAGCTTCTCGCCCAGAGCAGCGTCGCCGGGCGTGCTGCTTTCGATGCCCGACAGAAGGTTGCGCCAGCTCCAGCCGCCCTGGCCGTCCGGCTCGGGCGCGGGCTGACCGCGCTGGCCGCTGGCCTGCTCGAAGACCGAACGGAACTCCTCGTCGGTGGCGGTCGGGGTCAGGCGCAGGCGGCGACGGTCGGCCGGCGGCGGCTCGTCCTCATCATCGAACTGGGCCAGGGGCAGATTCTGCGGCGGCGGAGGCGGCGCCGTCGGGCGCGACCGCGCGGGCGGGGCGGTCGCCGGGGTCGCGCGGGCGCTGACCGTCGAAACGCCAGCGGCGGTGACCGCGCCGGCGGCTTCGCTGAGCATCTCGTAGTTGCGGCGCACGCGTTCCTGAAAGGCCTGATCGATCGCCGCGGTTTCCTCGGCCGTGCGGCGAACAGTGTTCATCAGCTGCTCGACGCCCTGCTCGATCGAGATCCGGACCTCGGCGGCCTTGCGCAGAGCCTCGGCCGGCAGATCCGCGGTGCGCTTGCCGATCTCGGCCAGCATGGCCTCGAGCTCGTCCAGCGTCCCGCGCGCGGCGTTGACCGACTCCTGCAGCTTCTGCGACGTGCGCGCCCCGGCCTGCTCGACCATCTGAGCCGAGTGCTCGATGATGTCGCGAGCCTCTTCCATGCGAGCTTCGAACACCGCGTCCGCCTTCTGACCAGCGGCGAAGGCGATTTCGTTCAGTTGGTCCACGCGACCGCGCGCGGCTTCGACGCGGGCCTCGACGCCCGCGCCGGCTTCCAAAGCGGCCTGGGCCATGGCCTCCATGGCGGCCTTCAGCTCTTCCTCGAGCAACGTGCGTTGGTTCTCGGCCACGTCGCCGATGGTTTCGAGCGTCTTCTTGACCTCTTCGGCCAGGCCCTCGCGCTGGGCGCGCGCGCCCTCGACCATCTCGCGGAACTGGTCGGCGGCCGCCCCGATCAGGCCGCGCAGGATCTCGGCGCCCATGGCGGCGGTGTCGGACAGCTCGGTGGCGCCCACCCGCGTGTAGGCGACGAACTCGGTGAGCTGCGCGGTGCGGGTCTCGGCCTCGGCGGCGAAGTCTTCCTGTTCCGAGCGCAGGGCTTGGCTGGCCTCGACCAGGGCGGCCCGCTGGGCGGCGAGGCTCTTCTCGACGGAGACGATCTGGTCGCCGACGCCATGGCCGGCGGTCTCCAGCCGAGCGATCTGGCGGGCTAGGTCCTCGGCCCCGACGCGGGCGGCGTCGGACGCCTCGGCGGCGGCGGCGGCGAGGTCGGCGGCGCGGGCGGCCAGGGCGGCCTCGGCTTCGCGAAGCTGGGTCTCGGCGAGGTCGGAGGCCTCGGCCACCATGCGGGCCTGGCTTCCGATCGCGTCGACCACCGCGGTGGAACGAGCGTCCAGCGACTGGGACAGGGTCTCCATGGCCGAGCGCTCGTGGCCCAGGCCTTGGGCCAACTGGTTGGCCATCTTCACGGACTCGTTGGCCGCCTCGGCCAAGCGAGCGGTTTCCTCGGCCAGGGCCTGGCGCAGCGAGACGATATGCTCGCGGGCGCGCTGGGCGGCGGCGGCGGCCTCGTCGACCCCGGCGCGCATGGCGTCGACCGCGCTGGACGCGCCCACGGCGGCCAGGGCCGCCGGCGTGACGATCCGATCGGTAAGGGTCCGCGTGCGGCGCAACTCGTCGGCGATGCCGGTGGCCTGGCGCAGCATGTAGGCGGCCAGCAGGGTCATCAGCGCCGGGCCAACGGCCATGCCGACAAGCACGGCGACCGCGAAGCTCTTGACCTTCAGCGCCGCCACGTCGCCCGCATAGCCCAGGGCGAAAAAGATCGGCCACACCGCCCACAGTGTCGCGATCGCCGAGGCGATGGTCCAGAAGAGGACGCCCGACATGCGGCGGGGCTGGTCCTCGCTCGTCAGCGAAACCGGCGGCGGTTCGATCGGGCCGCGCAGGTCGAGGGCGGCTTCCCGCGCTTGGGTCTTGGCGGGCGCGGCGCGCTCGGGTTCGACGATCGGCGCGGGCGGCTGAACGCCCGCGGCCAAGGGCGTCGGCGGCGGCCCTTCGGGCTCCGCGAACCGGGCGACGGAGTCGGGCGCGGCCTCGCGCCGACGGCGCGAACGGACGGCCCCCGGCGACGGCATGGCCAGATCGTCTTGCAAGGCGCCGCCCAGGCTCAAGGGTTCCGAGACCGTCGTATCGGGCTCGGGCTCGGAAAACAGGGGCGTCTCGAGATGTTCAGGCGTGGCGCGGTCGTCCACCGTCCTGGTCTGTTCGGGAGAACGGTCCGTTGGCGTCGCGGAAAAATCGAGCGGTTGGCGCTTCTTAGGCTTCATACACAGCCGGGGTCCCAGAACGATGGCGAGGGGGCGCAGAGACAGCCTTCGCGCGCCGGACCCCTCCTTCGCGTGTCACATGAACCTACCGACGAAAAGCCTTTGCGAAAAGCGACTTTGGTCGTGTTGTCAGGGGTTGCGGCGTCTGGGCGCGGCTTTCGGAGGGCGGATCGCTTTAAAACCCCTCTCCATCCACGAACAATGGCGGCGGGCGTCAAGCCAACTGACAGCGCCCCTAGAAATCCCACGTTGTCCTTAGCGACGCCTGGGCCTTAGGTCGCGCCCTAGAATCGACGCCTCTCTCGACAAGTGGGGCTAATAAATTCCCTTTGCGGACCTTCGCCTTGGCCCTTACCCAATTCGCACCCGCCGCGCTTTCGCCGGACCCGAAGATGCCCGATCTCACGACGGCCGCGCTCTCGCCGGCGCGCCTGACCCATCTCCAGCGCCTGGAGGCCGAGAGCATCCACATCCTGCGCGAGGTGGCGGCCGAATGCGAGCGCCCGGTCATGCTGTACTCGATCGGCAAGGACAGCGCGGTGATGCTGCATCTGGCGGCCAAGGCCTTCTATCCTGGCAAGCCGCCCTTCCCCCTCCTCCATGTCGATACGACCTGGAAGTTCCGGGACATGTACGCCCTACGTGACCGGGTCTCGTCGGAGTTCGGCTTCGACCTCCTGGTGCACAAGAACCCCGACGCCGAGGCGCGCGGGATCAATCCGTTCGACCACGGCAGCGCCCTGCACACCGATCTCTGGAAGACCGAGGGCCTAAAGCAGGCCCTATCGAAATACGGCTTCGACGCGGCCTTCGGCGGCGCCCGCCGCGACGAGGAGAAGAGCCGGGCCAAGGAGCGGGTGTTCTCGTTCCGCACCGCCGAGCATCGCTGGGACCCGAAGAGCCAGCGCCCGGAGCTCTGGAACCTCTACAACACCCGCAAGCACCCGGGGGAAAGCCTGCGGGTCTTCCCGATCTCCAATTGGACCGAACTGGACGTCTGGCAGTACATCCACCTGGAGAACATCCCGATCGTGCCGCTGTATTTCGCGGCCGAGCGGCCGGTGGTCGAGCGCGACGGCGCGCTGATCATGGTCGACGACGCGCGCTTCCGCCTGCGGGACGGCGAAGTCCCCCAGATGAAGAGCGTCCGTTTCCGCACCCTGGGCTGCTATCCGCTGACCGGCGCCGTCGAGAGCACGGCCGCGACCCTGCCCCAGGTCATCCAGGAAATGCTGCTGACCACGACGTCGGAGCGCCAAGGCCGGGTCATCGACCACGACCAGTCCGCCTCGATGGAGAAGAAGAAGCAGGAGGGCTATTTCTGATGGCGCACCAGTCCGCCCTGATCGCCGAGGACATCGAAGCCTATCTGCATCAGCATCAGCACAAGTCGCTGCTGCGCTTCATCACCTGCGGCAGCGTCGACGACGGCAAGTCTACCCTGATCGGCCGCCTGCTGTACGACAGCAAGATGATCTTCGAGGATCAGCTGGCCGCGCTCGAAGCCGACAGCAAGAAGGTCGGCACCCAAGGCGGGGCGATCGACTTCGCCCTGCTGGTCGACGGCCTGGCCGCCGAGCGCGAGCAAGGCATCACCATCGACGTCGCCTACCGTTTCTTCTCGACCGAGAAGCGCAAGTTCATCGTCGCCGACACCCCCGGCCACGAGCAGTATACCCGCAACATGGTCACCGGGGCCTCGACCGCCGACGCGGCCGTGATCCTGATCGATGCGCGCAAGGGCGTGCTGACCCAGACGCGCCGCCACAGCTATCTCGTCCGCCTGCTGGGCATCCGGCACGTGGTGCTGGCGGTGAACAAGATGGATCTGGTGGGTTGGAACCCGGCCGTGTTCGACAAGATCGTCGCCGACTATCGGGCCTTCGCCGAGCGGATCGGCCTCACCGTTTTCACCACGATCCCGATCTCGGGCCTGGGCGGCGACAATATCGCCGCGCGGAGCGAGGAGACGCCCTGGTTCAAGGGGCCGATCCTGATGGAGTGGCTGGAAGACGTCGAGGTCGAGGACAGCCTGCAGTCCCAGCCGTTCCGGATGCCGGTGCAGTGGGTCAATCGCCCCAATCTGGATTTCCGCGGCTTTTCGGGTCTGGTCGCCTCGGGAACCATCAAGCCGGGCGACCGCATCCGCGCCCTGCCCTCGGGCCGCGAAAGCCGGGTGGCGCGCATCGTCACCTTGCCCGGCGATCTCGACCAGGCCGTCGCCGGCCAGTCGGTGACCCTGACCCTGGAGGACGAGATCGACATCTCGCGCGGCGACGTGATCGCAGGCGCCGATGCGCCAGCGCCGGTCGCCAACCAGTTCGAGGCGACCGTCGTCTGGATGGACGACGAGCCGCTGCCGCCGGGCCGCGCCTATCTGCTGAAGCTGGGCGCGCGCACGGTCGGGGCCAGCGTCACCGACATCAAGCACCGCGTGAACGTCAACACGCTGGAGCATACGGCCGCCAAGCGGCTGGAGCTCAACGAGATCGGGATCTGCAACCTCTCGCTCGACCAGGCGATCCCGTTCGAGCCCTATGCCGAAAACCGCCAGCTGGGCGGCTTCATCCTGATCGACCGGCTCAGCAACCGCACGGTCGGCGCGGGCATGATCAATTTCGCCCTGCGCCGGGCCGACAATATCCATTGGCAGCATACCGATGTCAGCAAGGCCTCGCGGGCGGCGCTGAAGGCTCAGCGCGGCCAGGTCGTCTGGCTGACCGGCCTGTCGGGCGCGGGCAAGTCGACCATCGCCAACCTGGTCGAGAAGCGCCTGCACGCCTTGGGCCGCCACACCTATCTGCTGGATGGCGACAATGTCCGCCACGGCCTCAACAAGGACCTCGGCTTCACCGAGGAGGACCGCGTCGAGAACATCCGCCGCGTCGCCGAGGTCGCCAAGCTGATGGTCGACGCCGGCCTGATCGTGCTGACCGCCTTCATCTCGCCGTTCCGGGCCGAGCGCCAGCTGGCGCGCGACCTTCTCGAGCCCGGCGAGTTCATCGAGGTCTTCGTCGACACGCCGCTGGCCGTGGCCGAGGCGCGGGACGTCAAGGGCCTCTACAAGAAGGCCCGTTCGGGTCAGCTGAAGAACTTCACCGGCGTCGACAGTCCCTACGAGGCGCCGGAGCGGCCCGAACTGCGCATCGATACCACCGCGATCGACCCAGTCGAGGCGGCCGAGCGGATCGTGGCGTGGCTGGAGGGCCGGGAGATCGACTACGCGATCTGACGGTTCGCCGGCCTGGACAGCAGGATCGCCCCGCCAAGGCCCAGCAGCGCCATGGCGGCGGTGACTAGGTAGCCACGGGCCCCGAAGGCGTCGAACAGCGGTCCCGAGGCCAGGGTCGCCACGCCCAGGGTCAGGCCCGACGACAGGGCCGAGTTGATCGCCTGGGCCGGCGAGGCGTAGGCCGGCGGGGTCAGCTTCTCGATCAGCCGCAGCGAGGCCAGGAAGCTGGCCGCGAAGGTCAGGGCGTGCAGCAGTTGCAGCGGAAACAGCGCCCACAGCGGCGGCTGGAAGGCGTAGGCCGTCCAGCGGACCACGGCCGCCAGCGCGCCCAGCACGAGGAACCGCTCGGGGGTCCAGCGGCGGCGCAGCGGCTCCAGGAACCACATGAACCCGACCTCGGCCGTCACGCCGACGCCCCAGAGGACGCCGATCATCGGCTCCGAGATCCCCTGCTTGCGCCAGAGAATGGCCGAGAAGCCGTAGTAGAAGGCGTGCGCGCCCTGGATCAGTCCCGCCGTGACCACCGCCAGCACGAAAGTCCGGTCGCGCAGCAGATCGCCCAGCCCCTTCCAGCGCTCGGACCTGTCGGGCTTGGCCCCTTCGGCGTGGACGCGCTCGGACGGGATGACCAGGGCGCCGACCAGGGCGCCGATGAAGCACGCGGCCGCGATCCAGACGGCGATGACCGTCGGCGCGGCGAAGGTCAGGATGGCGCCCATGGCCAGGTTGGCGAAGATGAAGGTGCTGGACCCCGTGCCACGCGGAACGCCGTAGTTGAACCCCTCGACTCGCGCCCGGCGCAGCGAGATCACGTCGATCAGCGGCGAGACGGTCGACAGCAGGGTCTGGCCGACGAACCAGGCCAGGGCCAGCCACCAGAGGTTCGCGGTGACCAGCAGGCCCGCATAGCCAAGGCCCGCCCCGATCAGCAGCAGGATCATCGGCGTGCGCCGCAGGGTAAAGCCGTCGGCCCATACCGCCAGCGACGCGCCGGTGAAGGGTCGAAGCAGCAGCGGCAAGGCCAGGATCAGACCGATCTCGCCGCCGCTCATGCCCCGCGAACGCAGATAGGTGCCGATATAGGGCAGGCTGACGCCCGAACTCAGATAGATCGCGCCGTAGAACAGGCAGAGGCGAACGACGGTCGGCAGCCCCCCGGAATGGACGGCCGCGCCGTCCGCCTTGTCCGCCCCCGCCGGCAAGCTATTCCGCGCCGCCGAAGCGGGCCGTCCATTCGGCGATCTGCTCGTCCTCGATCTTCTTGAACAGGACCTCGGGCACGGTCACCGGCGCGCCGACCAGCAGACGGTTCAGCTCAACGTGGGCGTCGTTCGACGGCCATTCCGCCGGGAAGGGCAGATCGAAGGCCGCGCCGATCTTCTCGGCCGCGAACGGGATGAACGGGGCCGAGATCTTGGCGTACAGCGCCGCCAGGTTTAGGGCCGTGCGGACGATGACGGCGGCGCGGTCGCGATCGGTCTTGATCGCGATCCACGGCGCGGCCTCCTGCAGGTACTCGTTGCCGACCACCCACAGCGCCCTCAGCGCCTGGGCGCTCTTGCGGATCTCGATGGCGTCCATCTGTTCGGCCAGGTCCGCCAGACGCGCCGAGACGTCGGCGAACAGCTTCTCCTCCAGCGGGCCGGGCGCGCCGCCCGCCGGGACCACGCCTTCGAACTTGCTCTCGTTGAACTTCAGGATGCGGTTGATGAAGTTGCCCAGCACGTCGGCCAGATCGCGGTTCACGGCGCTGGCGAACTGCTCCCAGGTGAAGGCGGTGTCGCTGCCTTCCGGAGAATTGGCGGTCAGGTACCAGCGCCACAGGTCGGGCGGCAGGATCTCCAGCGCCGCGTCCATGAAGACGCCGCGCTTGTTCGAGGTCGAGAACTTGCCGCCGTACCAGTTCAACCAGTTGAAGGCCTTGAGCATGTCGACGCTCTTCCACGGCTCTTCAGAGCCTAGGATCGTCGCCGGGAAGCTGACCGTGTGGAACGCCACGTTGTCCTTGCCCATGAACTGGACATAGCGCACGTCGTCGGCGCCCTCGTCGGTGCGCCACCAGCGCTTCCAGTCGCGGTCGGGCGAGGCTTCGGCCCATTCCTGGGTCGCGGCGATATATTCGATCGGGGCGTCGAACCAGACGTAGAAGACCTTGTCCTCGAAACCCGGGCGCGGGATCCCGTCCTTGGCCACCGGGATGCCCCAGGCCAGGTCACGGGTGATGCCGCGATCGATCAACCCCTCGTCCAGGTGCTTGTAGGCGATGGAGCGGGCCAGCGGCGGCCAGTCGGCGTGGGCGTCGACCCAGGCGCGGATCTTCTCCTGCATCTTGGTCTGCAAGAGGTAGAGGTGCTTGGTGTCGCGCACCTCGATATTCCGCGAGCCCGAGATCACCGAGTACGGATTGATCAGGTCGGTCGGGTCCAGCAGGTTGCCGCAGTTGTCGCATTGATCGCCCCGCGCCTTCTCGAAACCGCAATGCGGACAGGTCCCCTCGACATAGCGGTCCGGCAGGAAGCGCTTGTCATCGACCGAGTAGACCATCTGGTCGACGCGTTCCTCGATCAGGCCGTGGTCTTCCAAGGCCTGGCAGAAGTGCTGGGTCAGGCGATGGTTCTGCGGCGACGACGAGCGTCCGAAGTGGTCCCACGACAGGCCGAACGCGCGGCCCACGTCATGCTGCAGCACATGCTGCTCGGCGCAGTAGGTTGCCACATCCTGGTTGGCGGCGGCGGCGGCCAGTTCGGCCGGCGTCCCGTGCTCGTCGGTGGCGCAGATGTACAGCGTCTCGTGCCCCCGGGCCCGCTGGAAACGCGCATAGACGTCGGCCGGCAGCATCGACCCCGCCAGATTCCCCAGGTGCTTGATGCCGTTGATGTACGGCAGGGCCGAGGTGATCAGGATGCGAGCCATGCGGGCGCGGCCTTTCGGGCAAGTCGGACGAAGCAAAGAAGCGTCCGCATATAGAAGGGTCGGGCGGCGAGGGAAAGGTTTGGCTAAAACCTCCCCTACCCCACGATGGGGGAAGGGTCGGGGATCGGGGTGAATGCTGCTTTGGCGGCGGCGCTCGGCATCGACCGTCGTAGTCGCCCCGCCCCTGCCCTCCCCCATCAAGGGGGAGGGAGAAGGACCTAAAGCGGGATATTATCGTGCTTCTTCCAAGGGTTGGCCAGTTCCTTGCCCTTGAGGCTTTTGAGGCCCCGGACGATGCGTCGGCGGGTGCCGTGGGGCATGATGACGTCGTCGATATAGCCGCGCTGGGCGGCGACGAAGGGGTTGGCGAAGCGGTCCTTGTACTCGGCCTCGCGGGCGGCCAGGGCCTGGGGGTCCTTGGCCTCCTGGCGGAAGATGATCTCCACCGCCCCCTTGGCGCCCATCACCGCGATCTCGGCCGTGGGCCAGGCGTAGTTGAGGTCGCCGCGCAGGTGCTTGGAGCTCATCACGTCATAGGCCCCGCCATAGGCCTTGCGGGTGATGACGGTGATCTTCGGAACCGTGGCCTCGGCGTAGGCGAACAAGAGCTTGGCCCCGTGCTTGATCAGGCCGCCGTACTCCTGCTTGGTCCCCGGCATGAAGCCCGGCACGTCGACGAAGGTCAGGATCGGGATGTTGAAGGCGTCGCAGAACCGCACGAAGCGGGCGGCCTTGCGGCTGGAGTCGATGTCCAGCACCCCGGCCAGCACCTGAGGCTGGTTGGCGACGATACCGACCGTCTCGCCGTCCATCCGGGCGAAGCCGACGATGATGTTCTTGGCCCACTCGCTGGAGATCTCGAAGAAGTCGGCCTCGTCCACGACCTTCAGGATCAGCTCCTTCATGTCATAGGGCTTGGTCGGGTCGGCCGGGATCAGGGTGTCGAGGCTCATCTCCTCGCGATAGGCTTCGTCGAAGCTGTCGCGCTCGGGGGCGGCCTCGCGGTTGGACGCGGGCAGGAAGTCGATCAGGCGGCGCACCTGGGTCAGGGCCTCCAGATCGTTCTCGAACGCCCCCTCGGCCACGCCCGACTTGGCCGCGTGCACGCGCGCCCCGCCCAGTTCCTCGGCGGTGACCACCTCGTTGGTGACGGTCTTCACGACATCCGGGCCGGTCACGAACATGTAGCTGGTGTCCTTCACCATGAAGATGAAGTCGGTCATGGCCGGGCTATAGACATCGCCCCCGGCGCACGGGCCCATGATCACGCTGATCTGCGGGATGACCCCCGAGGCCATCACGTTCTCCAGGAAGATGTCGGCATAGCCGGCCAGCGAATCCACGCCCTCCTGGATGCGCGCCCCGCCCGCGTCGAACAGGCCGATGATCGGCGCGCCCACCTTCATGGCCTGGCGCTGGACCTTGACGATCTTCTGGGCGTGGGCGTTCGACAGGCTGCCGCCGAACACCGTGAAGTCCTTGGAGAAGACGTAGACGACCTTGCCGTTGATCGTGCCCCAGCCGGTGACCACCCCGTCGCCCGGCACCTTCTGGGCCTCCATGCCAAAGTCCGCGCAGCGGTGCTCGACGAACATGTCGAACTCCTCGAAGCTGCCCTCGTCCAGCAGAAGATCGATCCGCTCGCGCGCCGTCAGCTTGCCCTTGCCGTGCTGCGCCGCCACCCGAGCCTCGCCGCCCCCAGCCTTCGCCCGCCCACGACGACGCTCCAGTTCTTCCAGTATCTGCTGCACGCGGCTGATCTCCTGCCCGGCCGGCGGTTTGCCCACCTTATGCGGCAGGCGTAGCGAGCCCCGGCGGGCGAGGCAAGCATCGCTGGCGACCGGCGCGTCCACGGACGGTTATGCGCGCAGGGCAGCGAACCAGCGGTCGATCATCTCGGCCTCGACACTCAGGGCCTCGGCGCGGGCGGCGGCCTCCTCGTCCTGGCCCCACTGCTCGGCCTGGAACACCTCTTCCAGACGCGCCAGGTCCAGCGCGGCGCGGCCGGTCAGCCGTCCGGCGCGCACCGCCAGGGCCAGCACGGTCGAGCCGTAGAGACCGGCGGCGAAGGCCAGGCCGGCCAGGGCGAAGTCGTCGAGGGTCAGGGCCAGGGCCTCGACCGACGCCAGGGTCGCCGGCGGCTGCGGCTGGTGGATGATCCCGGCCACGGGCATGAAGGTCAGGCCGTGCTCGGCCTTCGCCCAATCCAGGATCGCGCCCCACGCGCGTTCCTGACGCTCGACCAGGGCCGCCGGGTGCTCGGCGCGGTAGCAGAGATGATCCGAGGCCGCGTAGGCGGTGATCTCGCGGGACACCTCGGCGCGGGTCTCGGCGATGCGGTCGATCGCCGTGAACGCTAGACGCGTGGCCGGCATCAGGCTGGTGTCGATATAGTCGGCCTGGGCCTCCCACTCGGCGGCGATCAGGTCCGCCAGGGCCCGGGTCGGCGCGACCAGCGGGTTCTTCGCCGGAGACTTCGGCGCGCGGCCGTCCAGCTGGACCGCGAAGCCGCCCGCGACGGGCGCGGTCGCGGCCGCCTTGTAGAAGCGCTTGGGTTTCAGCAGCAGCTCGGACTTGTCGGACACGGTAGAACTCACTTCGCGGCACGCCGCGACGGAGTTCCGCGCGGCCCGCGTTGAATGGGCAATGTCGCGAGTTCGCGCAAGGGAGAGCCCCGTTGAGCCTACCCAGTAAAGACATGATGGCCGCCATCGCCGTCACGCGTTTCGGTCTGGGGGCGCGCCCCGGCGAGATCGACGCGGCCAAGGTCGATCCGCAAGGCTTCCTGATCGGCCAGATCCGCCGCGAGGGCGCCGACATCCCGCAGGACGGCGGCGACACTTCGGCCCAGCGCTTCGAGCAGATGCGCCAATATCAGCAACAACGGAAGATGGAGCGCGAGCAGAAGGACGGCCAGGCCGACAAGACCGCCGCCAACATCCAGACGTTCAAGGACTCCCAGCGCGAGCTGCGCGACAAGGTCAACGCCGACTTCCTGGCGCGCGCCCGCCTGGGCGCCAACACGCCCGCGGGCTTCCGCGAGCGCTGGGCGCTGTTCTGGGCCAACCACTTCACGGTCTCGGCGACCAAGCAGATCACCTCGGTGCTGATCGGACCGTTCGAGCGCGAGGCGATCCGCCCCTATGTCTTCAACAGCTTCGAGAACCTGCTGGTCGCCTCGTCGACCCATCCGGCCATGCTGACCTATCTGGACCAGGCCCAGTCGGTCGGTCCCAACAGTCAGGTCGCTTTCAACGCGGCCCAGCGCGGCGGCAAGTCCAAGGTCGGGCTGAACGAGAACCTGGCCCGCGAGATCATGGAGCTGCACACGGTGGGCGTCGACGCCGGCTACACCCAGGCCGACGTCACCGAGTTCGCCCGCGCCCTGACCGGTTTCTCGATCGGCCGGGACAACGAGGAGCGCGCCGGCCAATTCGTGTTCCGGGTCAACGCCCACGAGCCCGGCGGGCGCACGATCATGGGCCGTCACTATGGCCAGTCGGACGTCGCTCAGGGCCTGGCCGTGCTGAAGGACCTGGCCGCCGATCCCCGCACCGCCCGCCATGTCTGCGGCCAGATCGCCCGGCACTTCGTGTCCGACACGCCGCCGCCCTCGCTGACCGCGCGTCTGGAGCGGCGCTGGATGGAGACCGGCGGCGACCTGGCGCTCGTGGCCAAGACCCTGGTCGAGAGCCCCGAGGCCTGGGATCCGACCCCGGCCAAGTTCAAGACGCCCTACGAATACACCCTGTCGACCTGGCGGCTGATCGGCGCCGAGCCCTCGGCGATCGAGCGCATCGCGCCGATCCTCACCGGTCTGGGCCAAAAGCCGTTCTCGGCCCCCTCGCCCAAGGGCTGGCCGGAGGACGCCCAGACCTGGGCCTCGCCCGACGGCCTGATCAAGCGGATGCAGTGGGCCCAAGGCTTCGCGGCCGCCGCCGCCGACCGCACCGATCCCAACGCCCTGGCGGTCCAGGCCCTGGGCGACCGCCTGACGCCCCCCGTCGCCAAGGCTGTCTCGCGCGCCGAGACCCGCAAGGAAGCCTTCGCCCTTCTCGTGATGAGCCCGGAGTTCCAACGCCGATGACCGCTCAAATCAACCGTCGTTCGCTGCTGAGCCTGGGCGTCGGCCTGGGGATCAGCGTCAACTTCCTGGGCAGCCAGGCGTTCGCGGCCTCCGAAGGCGGCCTCGCCCGGAAGAAGCTGGTGGTGATCATTTGCCGAGGCGGCATGGACGGCCTGTCGGTCTCGCCGCCGGTGGGCGATCCCGACTACGCCCGGCTGCGCGGCTCGATCGCCATGCGGCGCGACGAGGTGCTGATGCTGGACGATACCTTCGGCCTGCATCCGGAGCTGCAAGCCGTCCACGCCCTGGCCCTGAAGGGCGAGGCCCGCATCGCCCCCGCCATCGCCAGTCCCGACCGCGCCCGCTCGCATTTCGAGGCCCAGGACGTGCTGGAGACCGGCGCGGCCCACGTCTACGGGACCGAGACCGGCTGGCTGAACCGGACGCTGGAATCCTTGGCTCCTATCCGGCGCGTCGAGGGCCTGTCGGTCGGCTCCACGGCCCCGCTGATCCTGCGCGGCAAGGTGCAGGCCGCCAGCTGGTCGCCGGGCAAGCTGGTCGACGAGACCGCCCGCCTGCCCACCCTGCTGCAGGACCTCTACAAGAACGATCCGATGCTGGGCCCGGCCTTCGCGCGCGGTCTGGAAACCGAGGCCATGGCCCAGACGGCGATGACGGCGATGGCCGCCTCGCCGGCCATGAACATGGCGGCCGCCTCGACGCCGTCGATGACGCCTCCGGGGACGCCTCAGATGACCATGGCCTCCCAGGCCACGGCGGGCGACAAGCAGAACAAGGCCGGCGGCGACGCGGCCCGCAAGCTGGGCGCGACCCTCGGCGGCTTCATGATCCAGGCCGGCGGCCCGCAGATCGCCGCTGTCTCGCTGGACGGCTTCGACACCCACGCCGGCCAGCCCGGCCAGATCGCCACGCGCCTGTCCTATGTCGACGCCGTGCTGGACGGCCTGCATCAGGGCCTGGGTCCGGAGTGGAAGAACACCCTGGTCATCGCGGTCACCGAGTTTGGTCGCACCGCTCGGGTCAACGGCACCGGCGGCACCGACCACGGCACCGCCTCCACCGGCCTGGTGCTGGGCGGCGCCCTGAAGCGCGGCGGCATCATCGGCGACTGGCCGACCCTGTCGGAAAAGGCGCTGTTCGAGAATCGCGACACGGCCCCGACCCTGGACATGCGCGGCCTCTTCAAGGGCGCCCTGGCCGACCACATGGGCGTCGACCGCGCGATCCTGGACAGCAAGGTCTTCCCCGACAGCGCCGGCGTCCGGCCGTTGACAGGCCTGGTCTAGGTTTCTGTTTTCGCGTCGCTTTCGCGGAAAGCCGGAGTCCAATTTTCCGTGCGACGCTCTACAGCTCCGCCCCAAAGGGTCGGACGGCCGCGCGCTCCCCCCAGCCGCGCGGTCAGGTGGGGGACCAAGCGGCGTTTCGTCTTCGCGCCGCTTGGTCTACCCTTGGGAAGGCAGCAGGTCGAAGGCGATCGTCAGACGCCGCCCTTCCCCTTCGAACGGCTCGACGCCATGCCACATCCATGACGGAAACAGCGCCAATCGGCCGGGCGCCGGCTTGATCCAGCGTTCGGGCTCCAGCGTCGGACGGGTGGGAAGACCCGGCTTGCCGAACCGCAGCCAACCGGCCTTGCCGGGGGACTCCACGGCCGGCGGCAGCTGGACATAGAAGGCCGACGACAGCCAGCCTTCCGGATGGACGTGATCGGTGTGGAAGCCGCCGGCCGAGAGGTTGACCGACCAGGCGCCGGCCAGGCGATAGCCGCCCCGTTTGCGCCGCTTCGTCGGATGATCGCCCTGCCCCAGAGCCGCGAGATGTTGGCGGATCGGCGCGTCGACGGCCTGGAAGAAGGCCATGATGGCCGGATCGCGCGAGCGCAGCAGGCTCTGCTTGGTCTGGGTGCCGTGGCGCACCGACTGCCCCAGCGGCGGCGCGCGCCCCTCGTGCAGCGCGTTCAGCGACGTGGCTAGGTCGGCCAGATAAGTGTCGAGGTCCGGCCAGCCGGGCGGCGTCGCTATAGCGTGGCTTCCGACCAGTTCGTCCCGTTGGGCGAGGTCGGCGTAGCGAGGATCGTTCGTCAGGCGCCAGGCGGTGGCCAGCAGGGCCAGGACGCCCTGATCGTCGGGAATCTTGGCGGCGACGCCCTCGACCAGCCTGGCGGCCCGCGCCGCGTCGCCGGCGGCGAGCAGGCTCTCGGCCAGGACGCAGATGACGCGCGGATCGTGCGGGACCAAGGCGAAGGCGCGTTCGGCGTGAGCGACGGCCCGGGCCGGATCGACCGGCGCGGCCAGCTTGGCGGCCTCGACCTGGGCGGCCGGCTCGCGCGGAGCCAGGCGCGCCAGCGGTTCGACGGCGGCATAGGCGTCTTCCAGACGGCCCGCGCCGGTCAGCAGGCGGGCGCGGATCAACGCGATCGGCGGCGCGTCCTGAGCCGGCAGCACCGCGAGCGCCGCGCCGACGTCGCCGGTCGCCACCCAAGTCAGGTGCGCCAGGCCCGACAGCGCCTCCACATAAGCGGGGCGCTTGGCCAGGGCGGCGCGATAGTCGGCCTCGGCGCCGGCCAGATCGCCCAGCCCCTCGCGCGCCCGGGCTCTCACCAGCCGCGTCTCCGGGGCGTCATGCCCCTTGGCGATGGCGCGCGACGCCGCCTCGGCGGCCTCCGAATACAGCTCCATATTGCCCAGATTGGCCGCGAGATTGTGCTCGGCGGCGCCGCTGGACGGGGCGGCGGCCACCGCCCGACGGTAGCAATCGAGCGCGGCGTCCAGGTCGCCAGCCGCCTTCAGGGCCCGCGCCTTGGCGGTCAGCGACGCCTCGAGGCTCATCGCCGGCCTTTGGCGCTCCGCCGCGCGAACGGATCCTGATCGGCCTCGTCCTCCGAGAAACCGAACTTGGCGAAGCCGGCGGCCATCTCGGCGCTAATCGGCGCCTCGATGTGCAACATGCCCGCCGACGGGTGCGGCAACAGGATCGACCGCGCGTGCAATTGCAGCTTCAGCCCTTCCGACAGCGGCGCGGATTTTTCGTCGCCATATTTGGGATCGCCCAGGATCGGGTGGCCCATGGCCTTCATGTGGGCGCGCAGCTGGTGCGTGCGGCCGGTGTGCGGACGCAGGGCCATCCAGGTCACGCGGGGACCCGCGCGACTGATGGTGACGAACTCGGTCTCGGCCGGCTGGGCGTCCGGGTCCTTGGGCTGGGCAGGCACGACCATCTCGCGGTCGCCGACGCCGCGCTTGGCCAGGTGCAGCTCCATCACGCCCTCGGTCGGATGCGGGTTGCCGGCGACAATGGCCCAATAGGTCTTCTGCGCCTTGCGCTTGGCGAACGCGCCCGAAAGGCGCGCCGCGGCGCCGGGCGTCTTGCCCAGCAGCAGCACGCCCGAGGTGTCGCGGTCGAGGCGATGGACCAGGCGCGGACGGTCAAGGCCCTCGCCCCAGGCGCTCAGCAGCTTGTCGACGTGCTTGGTGGTCTTGGTTCCGCCCTGCACGGCCAGGCCGGCGGGCTTGTTCAGGGCCAGGACCTCTTCGTCCTCGTACAGCACCAGCGAGCGGGCATAGGCGATGTCGCGCGCCGACAGCTTGCCCTTGTCGGCGGGATCGGGCGCGTCGGGCAAGGGCGGAACCCGCACGGTGCTGCCGGCGGCCAGCCGGGTGTCGGCCTTGGCGCGCGAGCCGTCCACCCG
This sequence comes from Caulobacter vibrioides OR37, assembly GCF_000372645.1. Classification (GTDB taxonomy): domain Bacteria; phylum Pseudomonadota; class Alphaproteobacteria; order Caulobacterales; family Caulobacteraceae; genus Caulobacter; species Caulobacter vibrioides_E. Next base: position 181,659 of record NZ_APMP01000004.1, read on the forward strand.
CACCTGACCCGAGCGGAACAGCTTGTTGAGCTGCACGTGGTTCAGATGCGGCCAACGGCGCTTGAACCAGCGATCCAGACGGACCCCGTCCTCGCCGGCGTCGACATAGAGGGTGCGAACTTCCTTGCCGGTCATGCCAGGATCCGCCGCGCGATCAGCAGGCCCGCAAACAGGGCCGAAATGGCCAGCAGCACGCTGGCGGCCGAATAGGAGAAGGCCTGGAGATAGTCACGCTTCTGGATCATCAGCGCCGTCTCCAGCGAGAATGACGAGAAGGTGGTGAAGCCGCCCAGCACGCCGACTCCCAGGGCCACGCGCCAGGTTTCGCTTCCGGCCGTCCCGCGATGGGCGAGCCACGAGGCCAGGCATCCCATCAGGAAGCCTCCGACGATGTTGACGGTGAAGGTGCCGTAAGGCCAGCCGGTCCCCATGACCCGCATGGCCCCAACGCCCACCATATACCGCGCGACCGAGCCGACGGCCCCGCCAGCGGCCACGAGAAGCAGCTTGTTCATGAGGCCCTTATGGGCCGCGTGGGCGCGAACGCCAAGAGTCCGCCGACGTTCCACAGACTTTCCCAAGCGTCTTTCACGGTAAACCGGCCGGGAAACCTTGTTTTAACACCCGCGATTAAGCGCGCGGGCCGCATTTTGCGGGCAGTAGAAAGCGCCCGAACCATGCCCTCCGACACCCCCTCCATCGCCGAAGCCTCGATCGAGCGGGTCTCCCTCCCCGCCCCGGTGGCCGAGCGCCTGGTTCGCTCGGAGCTGATTCCGCGCGGTTCGGTGAATGTCATCAGCGTCAAGGCGGTCAAGGCGTGGGCCGGCGAATGGTGGGCCCAGAAGCGCGCCGATGTCTGGACCTACGTGGAGCGCAAGCTGGGCGAGCACCTGGATCGCCAGGACATGCGAGCCCGGATCTCCGACAGCGAATTCCTGATCGCGATGAACAACGACAACGGCCTGGCCGCCCAGGCGACGAGCGTCAAGATCCTGGAAGACGTCCTGACCCACCTGCTGGGCGCGGCGGATGTCGCCGATCTGCGCGTGCGCTCGGTGATTGGCGTGGAAGGCGGCCAAGCCGTCTGCAAGCCCGTCGACGCGGCCGTCGTGCTGGCCGCCCGCGCTCGCCGGGACTCGGCGCGCTCACCGGTGCGGATTTCGGTCGACCCCGCCGACGAGGCGCGACGCACGCCGGTGGCCTTCACCACGGCGGGCGGCGCGGCGCTGCGCGTGGACTTCACGCTGGAACACGTCATCAGCCTGCGCCGCAACGTCACCACCGCCGTCCGGGTCGAGCCGATGGTCACGCACCTGGCCAGCGGGCGGCAGGCCTCATCGCGGGCCCTGACCAAGCTGTCGGACCGCGATGTCGCCTTCATCGACGAGTCGACGCTGAAATACGCCTCGGTCTTCGCCCGTTCGGCCCAAGGCCCGGCGACGCCCGAGCTGATCCTGCCCGCGTCCTTCCGCACCCTGGGCACCCAGCGCGGACGCGACCTCCTGACCGGCACCGCCGGCCTGTCGCTGTCGCTGCTTCGCGGCGGGGTGATGATCGAGCTGGTCGACATCACCCGCGGCACGCCCGCCGGTCGCCTGCTCGAGGTCGTCGGCCTGCTGCGCGCCCTCACCCACGGCGTGATCGCCCGGGTGCCGCCCGACAAGGAGGCCTTGCGCGTACTGCGCGACGCTCGCCTGGCCGGCCTGACGCTCGACGCCTCCGACCTGGCGGGCGCGGCCAACAATATCGCGATGGACATCATGGCCTTCGGCCGCGACGCCCGGGGCCTGGCGCCGATGACCATCCTGCAGGGTCTGCCCCAGGACGGCTACTTCGCCGCCGCCGAAACGGCGGGCCTCACCCATGCCGGACTGCGCGCCGTCTATCCTCTGAGCCGACAGGCGGCGGCTTAGCTCTTAAATCCGCTGCCGTCCGTAGCCGATCTGCTTGACCACGTCGCGCGCGTCGTAGGCGTCGCGGTCGCGCGGCGTCGGTCCCTTGCCGAACACGACCTCCAGGGATCGCGAAAACGCCGGACCCGGACCGAGGTTGAAGCTAGTCCCCACGCCGAGTCCGACGCTACTGCGATGGCCATAGGTGCTTGACCCGCCGCCGACCGAGAAGCGCGGGCCGCTCGACTCGCCGCTGACCGTGGTCGAGCGATCGGCGACACGGAACCAGTCATAGCCGTCGCGCAGGGCCAGCTCGGCGGCGCGCAGCAGGGCGTAGTCGGCGATCTGGTTCTCGGGCGCGCCGGGACCGCCCTGGAAGGTGACCCGATAGCGGCCGGCCTCCAGGCGATATTCCGAATAGCCGATCTCACCGACCGCGCCGGGCGCGGCCGCCCGGTACACGGTCGGGGCGGTGGCGCAGGCGGCCAGCACGAGGCTCGCGGCGGCCAGCGCGATCAGGGGCTTGGCGGTTTTCACGACGGTCATGCGCTCGCACCTCTTTCGTCCTGATCAACGGTCGCCGGACGCGGCTGTTCCGGCGCCGGAAGGTCCAGCGCCGCCAGCATGGTCCTGAAATCGGACGGAAGCGGGGCCGTGACCTTGCGCTCGCCGCCCAAGGGATGCGGGAAGGTCAGGCTGGCCGCGTGCAGCATCAGGCGCGGCGCGGCCACGCCGCCCAGCATCAGCGCCCCGCCGTAGCGAGTGTCGCCGACCAAGGGGCGCCCGATCGAGGCCATGTGGACCCGTAGCTGATGCATCCGCCCCGTATCGGGCGAAAGCTCGACCAGGGCCGCGCCCGCGTTGTGCGCCAGGGTGCGATAGCGACTGCGGGCGGTCTCGGCGTCTGGATGGTCGGGGGCGCAGACCCGCATATACGCCTCGCGGCCGATCGACTCGCGCCGAAGCGGGCTGTCGATCATGCCGCCCTTCGGCTCGGGCGCGCCGGCCGTGATCGCCAGATAGGACTTGCGAAACCGCTTGGCCTCCAACGCCTTACCCAGAAAGGCCGCCGCCGGCTTGGTCTTGGCCGTCAGGATCACGCCCGAGGTGTCGCGGTCCAGGCGATGGACAAGCCTCGGACGAGGCCGATTGGGCCGCGCGAACGCCCAAAGCAGGTCGTCGAGCGTATGGGCCTTGATCCGGCCGCCCTGGCTGGAAAGCCCCGCGGGCTTGTTCAGCACGATGATCGTCTCGTCCTCGTAGAGCACCCAAGACCTCGCGGCCTCGATCTCTTCGGGGGTCAAGACAATGGGGATCTCGACGGCCTTGGGCTTGGCGACGCCGGGCGGACGGCGAAACTTCGGCGCGCTCATTTGCCGTCCTTGCGCAGTTGGCTCCAGGCGTCCAGACGCTCACGAACCTTGGCCTCGGCCCCGATCGGCTTGGGTTGATAGAACCGCTGACGACCCATGCCGTCCGGGAAATAGTTCTGGCCCGACACGCCCCCCTCGACGTCGTGGTCATAGGCGTAGCCGTCGCCATAACCCAGCGACTTCATCAGCTTGGTCGGCGCGTTGAGGATGTGCGCCGGCGGCGCCAGGCTGCCGGTCTCCTTGGCCGCGCGACGGGCGGCCTTGAAGGCGGCGTAGACCGCGTTCGACTTCGGCGCGCTGGCCATGTGGACGACGGCCTGGGCCAGGGCCAGCTCGCCCTCGGGGCTGCCCAGGAAGTCGAAGGCGTCCTTGGCCGCCGTGGTCAGCAGCAGCGACAGCGGATCGGCGGCGCCGATGTCCTCCGAGGCCATGCGCACCAGGCGGCGGGCGATGAACAGCGGATCCTCGCCGCCCTCCAGCATCCGCGCCAGCCAGTACAGCGCCGCGTCCGGATCGCTGCCCCGCACCGACTTATGCAGGGCCGAGATCAGGTTGTAGTGCTCCTCGCGGTCCTTGTCGTAGGCCGGCCGGCGCTTCTGCAGGAATTGCGCGAGCTGGGCCGCGTTCAGCGGCGTGTCCGCGCCGACCGAGAACAGGGTCTCGGCCAGGGTCAGCAGGTAACGGCCATCGCCGTCGGCCATGGCCACCAGCGCGGCGCGGGCCTCGGCGTCGATCGGCAGGGACCGCGCCTCGGCCGCCTCGGCGCGTTGCAGCAAGAGATCCAGCGACTCGTCGGACAGCCGCTTGAGCACGAACACCTGGCAGCGCGACAGCAAGGCGCCGTTCAGCTCGAACGAGGGGTTTTCGGTCGTGGCCCCGACCAGGGTGACGATCCCCTCCTCCACGAACGGCAGGAAGCCGTCCTGCTGGGCGCGGTTGAAGCGGTGGATCTCGTCGACGAACAGCAGCGTCGACTGGCCGGCCATGCGGCGCGCGCGCGCTTGCTCGAAGGCCTTCTTCAGGTCGGCGACGCCCGAGAACACGGCCGAGATCTGCTGAAACTCGTAGCCGCCGGCCTTGGCCAGCAGGCGGGCGATCGTGGTCTTGCCGGTGCCGGGCGGTCCCCACAGGATCATCGAAGCCAGGCGATGCGCCGCGGCCATGCGGCCGATGGGACCGTCGGGCCCCAGAAGATGCTGCTGGCCCACCACGTCCTCCAGCCTTTGGGGCCGCAGACGGTCGGCCAAGGGGGCGGGCGCGTGGGGCGTCAGGCCGGCGGCCTGGAAGAGATCGGACATGCGATCGTTCTAGCAGCCCATCGCGTTCAAGTCCCGTTATCACCTTGCCCTCAAAGTGCGCGCGTTAAGCATGAGGGGGACGGGGCATGGATGCTGAACCGGACAAGCGCGGAACCTCGCGCGTGCTGGTGGCGGCGGCGGTGCTGCTGGGGCTGTACCAGGTCGTCAGCATGGCGCTCTATTTCTGGACCTACAAGCCGACCGGCGACACGCCGCTGTTCTCGGACTTCTACGCCTTCTGGAGCTTCGGCCGCTTCCTGGAAACCATGCCGGCCGCGCGGATCTATGACTTCAAGCTGCTGGAGAGCTTCCAGCACGCCCTGCTGCCTGGCTTCCATTCTTTCTATCCGTGCGCCTATCCGCCGACCCTGTTGCTGTTTCTCAAGCCGCTGGGGATGTTGGGCTATCTGCCGGCCTATCTGGTCTGGACGGTTCTAGGTCTCGGCGGCTTCATCCTCGCGGTTGGGGCGACCGCCGAGCGCTCGCTGCTGCCCTGGCTGGCGGTGCTGGCGCCGACCACGGTCCTCACCATCATCTTCGGCCAGAACGGATTGATCACAGCGGCCCTGCTGATCGGCGCTCTTCGCATCATGGAGCGCCGCCCCCTGCTGGCCGGCGTCCTGTTGGGACTGCTGTCCTGCAAGCCGCAGCTGTTCGTGCTGCTGCCGCTGGTCCTGCTGGCCGGCCGTCGCTGGCGCACGCTGTTCGCCACCGGCGGAACGGTGCTGGCCCTGGTCGCCGCCAGCCTCGTCGCGTTCGGCCTCCCGGCCTGGCTGGCCTGGATCAAGGCCCTGCCCCGGTTCTCGCGCACGATCGAGGCGGAGTGGAGCAGCCTCGGCTGGAAAATGCCCACGGTCAGCGCCGCTCTTCGCAGCGCCGGGGCCAGCCATACGGTGTTGTCCGTCGCGCAACTGACGATCGCCGGGGCCGTCACCGTGATCCTGCTGGCCCTGTTCCATCGCGGCCGGAAAGAGGCCGCGCCCAGCAGCCTCGACTCCGCGGCCCTGCAGGTCGGTGTGTTCCTGACCACGCCCTACGCCTTCGTCTACGACATGCCGATGGTGTCGGCCGCCGCCGTGATGCTGGCGGCCGCGCGCATGGCGCCCGGCCAGGCCTGGCGCCCGGGAGAACGCATCCTGACGATCACGGGCTTCTGCCTGCCGATGTTCATCTTCTCGGGCGTGTTCAACGGGATCCCGCTGGGACCGCTGATCCTGATCCCCCTGTTCGCCCTGCTGGTCCGCGCGGCCTGGACCGAGCGGACTACACCGAGAACCGCGCCGTGATCCGCTGCCCCTGACGCTCGATCGTCACCACCCAGTTGCGGGCCGCGGAACCGGCCAGGATGGCGCTCAGGTCGGAGACGGTGTTGACCGCGCGGCCATTGACCTCGCGAATGAAGTCACCCGGTTGCAGGCCCGCGTTGGCCGCGTAGCCCTGCTGCAACTTGGTCACCAGCACGCCGCGTCCGGCGAAGGGATCGATGCTCAGATCCTGAGCCGCCGCCGGCGAAAGGTTGATCACCGTGGCGCCGTCGAACGGGTTGCGCCCTTTGAGGACGCGCTCGTCGCGGGCGGGGACATCCGGCGCGGCCGCGGCGCGGATCGTCAGGGTCTGGGGGCGCTCGTTGCGCTGGATCTGGACCGGCACGCTGTCGCCGATCTTGTGGGTGCCGATGGCGAAAGCGCCGGCGCCGTCGTCGTTCACGGCCTGGCCGTCGATCGACAGGATCACGTCGCCTTCCTTCAGGCCCGCGCGGTCGGCGGACGAGCCGGGATAGACCTGGGCCACCAGCACGCCGCGCGGCGCGGCCATGCCGAGGCTCCGGGCGATTTCCCCGGTCACCGGCTGGCCCTTCACGCCCAGCCAGGGCCGCACGACGCTGTGGCCGCCGCCCAACGCGGCGTTGACCACCTGCCGGACGACGGCGGCGGGAATGGCGAAGCCCACCCCGCTGGACGAGCCCGAGCGCGAGATGATGAAGGTGTTGATGCCGATCAGGTCGCCGTCCATGTCGACCAGCGGACCGCCCGAATTGCCCGGATTGATCGCCGCGTCGGTCTGGATGTAGCTGCCGAAATCGGCCGCGCCGACGTCGGTGCGGGCGAGGGCCGAGATGATGCCGTTGGTGACCGTCTGGCCGACGCCGAACGGATTGCCGAGCGCCAGCACCAGGTCGCCGACCTCAAGCCGCGCCTGGTCGTCGATGGCCATGACGGGCAGCTTCTCGCCCTTGGTGTCGATCTTCAGCACGGCCAGATCGGCGCGCGGATCGTCCAGCAGCACCTTGGCCGGGAACTCGCGGCGGTCGGCCAGCTGGACGGTGATGTCGCCAGCTCCCTCGACGATGCCCTCGATATTATGGTGGTTGGTGATGATCACCCCATCGGCGCGGACGATCGCGCCCGAGCCCAGCGAGCCCTGGATCTGCTCGCGCGGCGCGCCGCCGCCGCCCATGAAGAAGTCCCAGAACGGATCGGCGCGCTGGCGCACCACCCGGCGGCTAGCGACATTAACCACGGCCGGCGAGGCCTTCTTCACCACGGGCGCGAACGACATCTTCATCGACGCCGCGTCGGTCGGGACGTGGCGCGTCGGCTGAGGCATGTCGGGGATCGACTGGGCCTGCGACTGGCCGGTCGGGTTCGAGCAGGCGGCCAGCAGGACGACGACGGGCAGCAGGGCGCGGATGGGGCGCATGGTGTTCAAGAAGGCTCCTAGCGGTTCCAACGCCAACTCAGCCGAGCTTTCGGGCGAGTTCAAGGCGGGGAAAGGTCGAGGTTTCGGCGTGTGTGTAAGGGATCAGGCCGTCCGTGGTTCCGAGGCGGGAAGCGGACGCGCCTTGGCCCAGGCCAGGAAGGTCGCGGCCAGCATCAGCGTCGCGGCGATCAGGATCGGCAGGCCCGGCATATGCAGGGTCGCGTCGTGGCGGATCGCGAAGGCGAACGGGATCAGGAACAGCGACGGGCCGATGATCGACGAGATGCCCATCATCGCCGAATTGGCGCCCTGCAACTGGCCCTGCTCGTTCGGCGCGACACGGCGCGTCATCAAGCCTTGCAGGCCCGGCTGGATCAGGCCGGTCAGCGAAAATAGCGGCAGGCCGCACAGATAGAGCAGGCCGGTCGGCGCCAGGGCGTAGATCATGAAGCCGGCGAAGCCCGAGAACAGGCCGATCAACAGAGCCCCGCGCTCGCCCACAGCCTTGACCACCCGGCCCACGACCAGGGCCTGGACGATGATGCTGGAGATACCGCTGGCCATCAGCGTCAGGCCGACCGTGTTCGGACCCCAGCCGTAGCGGAAGCCCATATAGAGCACGAACACGCTGGGCAGCACGTTGTGGGCGAGCTGGAACAGGAAGCCGACGCCGGCCAGGCCCAGCAGCCCCGGATGGTTGCGCAGCAGTTGCAGCGAGCCGATCGGATTGGCCTTCTTCCAGTCGAAGCGCGTTTGCCGACGCTCGGGCGGCAGCGACTCCGGCAGCACGAAGAAGCCGTAGAGCCAGTTGCACAGCGCCAGACCCGCGCAGACCAGGAACGGCAGGCGATGATCGAACTGCCAGAGGAAGCCGCCCAGCATCGGCCCGAAGGTGAAGCCGACGCCGAACGCCGCGCCCATCAAGCCAAAGCCCTTGGCCCGGTTTTCGGGCGTGGTGACATCGGCGACATAGGCGCTGGCGGTCGAGAAGCTGGCGGCGGTCATGCCGTTGAAGATCCGGCCCACGAACAGCCACCAGAGGCTGGGCGCGAACGCCATGAACAGGAAGTCGACGCCCAGGCCGAAGATCGAGGTCAGGATCACCGGACGGCGGCCGAAGCGGTCGGACATCAGGCCCAGGATCGGCGAGCAGAAGAACTGCATCACGCCCCAGACGGTGGCGAACAGCACGACCCAGTCGGCCGCCACGGCCGTATCGCCGCCGCCGAACGACTTCACCAGATTGGGCAGGACGGGGATCATCACGCCCAGGGACAGCACGTCCATGATCGCGGTGATGAAGATGAAGCCCAGGGCCGCCTGTCGTTTCGCGCCCGTGATGGTCTGTGTCATGCGTCGCTCTCCCCAAGCCGCTCTAGAGCATTTTCCGATAAGTGTGAAACGGTTATCGGATCGAAAAATGCTCTAAACTTCTGATTTCGAGCCCTTTTTATCCGATCTGATTGGATCAATCAGATCGGAAAGGGCTCTAGGTGGACGCTGTTCGATCGCGCCGCAAGGGCCCGCGTGGTCGACGCCGCCCCGCCCTACCGCAGGGCCGCGCTCACGACCTTCAGGGAGCCGTCGCCCGGCTCCGGCTTCACGCCGGTGATCCGCGCCAGCAGCGGATAGACGTCGACATTGTCGAACAGCGGCAGGACGACGCCGGGTTTGAACGAGGGTCCATGGGCGACGAACACCGCGCGCATCAGCGGATCGTAGGGATCGAAGCCGTGGGCGCCGCCGTCCTTGCCGTCCCACGGGTTGGACCTCTTCTTGCCGGCCTCGTCCTGGGCCGCGCGCGTCGTCGTGTACCAGCCCGTTTCCGACAGGCAGACGATCGCCGGGATGCGAGGATTGCGGCCATAGTGGAAGCGGGCCGGGACCCGGTCCTTGCGCCAGCAGGTCATGTGCGGCAGCGGACGCAAGACCGCGGCCTCGACCGCCGGCTCGCGCCCGGGGCGGGGCGAGAAGGTGGTGATCGCGCCCCTGTTGACCAGGCGGATCGAGGACATATCGATCAAGTCGTCCAACACGATGCGGTTGGCCGCCGGCAGCGGCGCCATGCCATGATCGGCCACGATGACGATGTCGGTGGTCTCGAAACGTCCCCTCGCCTTCAGGCCGGCCACCAGACGCCCGATGCAGCGGTCCAGCTCGACCAGGGCCGCCCGCAGCTCGGGCGAGTCCGGGCCGTAGTGGTGCCCCTCGGTGTCGGCGGCGTCGAAATAGAGGGTGGTGAACGCCAGGGGCGGACCGTCGGCGCTGTCCATCCAGGCCAGGACCTGATCGACGCGAGCGTCATAGGGAAACTTGGAATCGTACTTGACCCAATGGACCGGACGGACGCCGTCGATCACCGTTTCGGAGCCGGGCCAGAACATGGCGGCGGCCGGCTTGCCTTGCTTGATCGCCGAGACCCAGAACGGGATCGCCTGGTTCCACCAGCGCGGATCGTTGGCCGTCTCGCCGTTCATCGTGAACTTGGGACCGCCGATCGCGGCGTCCTCCATCTCGTTGCCGATCACGCCGTTGCGGTCCGGACGCTTGCCGGTCACCAGCGTGTAGTGGTTCGGATAGGTCAGGCTGGGGAACGAGGGCCGCATCGCCCCGCGCGCGCCTTCGTCGGCCAGGGCCTTGAGGTTGGGCGTGACGCCGCGATCCAAATAGTCGGCGCGGAAGCCGTCAAGCGAGACCAGGATCGTCAGGTGCGGGGCCTTTTCCCGCGCCTGAGCGACGCCAGCCGCTAGCGCCAGACCGGCGGCGAGAACCAGCGAAACAAGACGACGGACCAGCATGGGATGCTCGCTTAACACAACGGAGCCTCCCTGATCGACGCCCCGCGTTGCAGGCGTGTGACGAACGCCGTTCGCCCGGCTCCGATAGGACCGGTTCGTGGCATGACCGGCTCTTAACTTGGCGCGAGGGCGGCGGACCGCCATAGTCCCCGGCGTCGAGCCGACTCGTCGGCGCCCGGGAATCTCGCATGTCGATCGCCCTGGAGGCCGACCGCCTCACCAAGACCTACGGGGCGGTGCGCGCCCTCGACGACTTCTCCATCGCCATTCCGGCCGGCGGCGTGTTCGGGGTGCTGGGACCCAACGGCGCGGGCAAGAGCACCCTGTTCCGGATCGCGCTCGGCCTGGTGCGCCCCACCTCGGGCTCGGCGCGCCTGTTCGGCGCCCCGCCCGGCGACATCTCCGCCCTGCGCAAGGTCGGGGCGATGATCGAGACCCCGCGCTATCCGGCCTACCTGACCGCCCGCGACACCCTGACCCTGCTGGCGCTGGAAAGCGGCCGGAAGGGCGCCGACATCGACGGCTGGCTGGCGCGCGTGGGCCTGACCGAGGCCGCCGATCGCTCGACCGCCGGCTACTCGGTCGGCATGAAGCAGCGCCTGGGCCTGGCGGCCGCCTTCTTCACCAAGCCCGAACTGGTCATCCTGGACGAGCCGACCAGCGGCATGGACCCCGCCGGCATCCAGGAAATTCGCGCCCTGATCGTCGACCTGGCCCAGCGCGAGGGCGTCACCGTGATCCTGGCCAGCCACCAGCTGGACGAGGTGCGGCGCGTCTGCGACCGGGTGGCCATCCTCTCCAAGGGCAAGGTCGTCGCCGAGGGCGGCGTGGCCGAGCTGACCGCCGGCGAGGCGCGGCTGCGCATCACCGCCGCCTCCCCCATCGCCCAGGTGTTGTCGGTGCTGGGCGACAAGGGCAAGGCCGACGGCGCCGACGCGGCGCTGGCCGACATCCGCCGCGACGAAGCCCCCGCCCTGATCCGCGCCCTGGTCGAGGCCGGGGTCGAGATCACCGAGGCCCGCTGGCGCGAGGCCGATCTTGAGGGCGTCTACCTGAAGACCTTGGATCAGGAAGCCGCCTGATGGGGAACAGCCTGATGCTAACCGACGCCATTCTCGCCGAGCGCTTCCGCCTGCTGCGCGACCGCTCCGCTCTGTTCTGGGGCTTCTGCTTCGCGCCGCTGGCGGGCTTCGTGCTCAGCATTGGCGGTGATCTCTTCCTGCGCAATGTCATCCGCCAGCCGATGCCGGGCATGTCCGTGGCCTTGCTGGACCAGGTGATCAAGGCGCTGGCCGACGGGTGCTCGACCTTCTCGGCGCTGTTCCTGATGATTGGCGCCGCCGCCGTGCTGGCCGGCGACTATAGGGCGGAGACCTGGCGGCTGCTGACCCCGCGCAACACCCGCCCGAACCTGTTGCTGGCCAAGCTGTTGGTGGTGGGCGAGGCGATCTTCTGGAACCTGCTGCTAACCGCCGTACTGTCGGCCCTGGCGACGATCATCGGCTCGGCCATCGGCCGCAAGGCGCTGATCGTCACGGCCATGGACCGCACGGTGTTCGACGCGATCGGCGTGCTGGCCATCACCTGGCTGGAGGCCATGACCCTGGCGGCGCTGGCGGCCTGTGTCGGGGTCCTCTCGCGCTCGACCATGGGCGTGGTCATCGCTTGCCTGGGCGCGCGCTTCGTCGAGACGGTGCTGTCCACGTCCCTGCGCCTGATGGACCAGGGCAAGGTCACCGGGAAGCTCTTGGCCATCCCGGTCTTCGACGCCGACCTTTTGCGCGGCGCCCTGCTGGACCCGGCCCAGCTAGGCCCGGCAGCCAGCTCGGCCGGCCCCGCCCTGGCGGCGCTGGCAGCCTGGATCGTCGCCCTCTCGGCGGGCGCTGTGTTCCTGTTCCAACGGCAGGATTTGACGCGGGAGTAGCCGGTGGGCCGGAGGCGAACCGGCCAATCCCCCCATGGGTGCGCCGAACGCCTTTGCAATCTTCGCGAAACGCCCTCCATAGTCCAAGCTGGACTTGGAGATGGAGGACGCGATGAGCCTGAGAACGCCTTTGCTGGCCCTGACTTGGCTCGGCTTTCTGGCCCTGCCCGCCCAGGCCCAGGGACCGACGCCGCCGACGTCCAACGCCGAAATGACCCGCATCTATGATGAGGATCAGGGCGACCGTCAGAAGACGCCGATCGACTGGTCGAAAGTGACCCCGCGCGATGAACAGCGCCGCGAAGCCACGCGGAAACTGTTGGCCGACGGCGCCTTGCACACCGCCGAGGATTTCCGCCACGCGGCGTTCATCTATCAGCACGGCGCGGCGCCAAACGACTATCTGCTGGCCCACACCCTGGCGATGGTCGCCGTCGGCAAGGGCGACAACTCGTCGCTCTGGATCGCCAGCGCCACGCTGGATCGCTACCTGATGAAGATCGACAAGCCGCAGATCTATGGCACGCAGTTCATGGCCAAGACTGGCGAGGAGATGGGTCAGGACCCTTATGACCGCGATCTCGTCTCCGACGCCCTCCGGGCTGAGCTGGGCGTGCCGACCCAAGCTCAGCAGGCCGAACAGCTCAAGATGATCCGCGCCAGACACCCGGCAGCGCCCAAGCCGGAAACACCCAAGCCTTGAAGCTGGCCTTCGGACAAGGCGGCGTTCGCCTACCGGGTCGCGACCTTAGTGATCCGCTTTGACGAAGGCCGGCCAGCCAAGCCCTTGTCCGGGGCATAGGTGACGGTCAGATCGCCGCCCTTCAAACTGGCTCCGGGCTTGGCGCCCCTGACCAGCAAGACCCGAACCAGGCGGGAGAGCAGCGACCGATCGCCGTTCCGAGCCATGCCCTCCAAAGCCTCGGCGGTTACGGTGGCGGTGTCGGCCACCAACACCGAAGTACCAGGCGTCACATCATCGCCCCCGTTGGCGTCGCCGATGGCCTCGAACGAGACGGCATGCCGCGCCGCCCGGCTAACGCGGACACTGGCCTGTAGCAACCGCTGGTACACCGCGCTGACGGACAGGAACGACGGCGGCTGGAGCGAGGTAGCCTTCCCCGTCAGAGCGGCCGCGTCGCCGTATGGCCGGTCGCTGGTGAATAAGGTCATGCCGCCCAGCTTGCTGGAGCGCAGCACTGGCTCGCCCAACTCGTTCTTGTAGATGATGTCGCCTCGGGGGCCCGGCTGGGCGAACAACACCCAGACCTCGGCGCTGTTCTCGAACTTCATCAGCGGCTGGGACGAGCTTAGATCCAGAACGAAGGCGTCGCCAGTCTCGGACACATAGCGAGCCAGTAGCGGCGGCGGCCTGCGCGATTCCGCACCTCCGCGACCGCCGAACAGCGCGTCGCGGAGACTGTGGGTCGACTGCTGGGCGTTCGCAGCCCCGGCGCAGGCCGCAAAAGCGAACGCCAGCAGTATCGCGCGCGCCCCAGCCCTCGTCATCGCCGCCAACCGCCTTTTCATGCCTTGGGTCATGATCGCCGAGTGGGGCGAATATTGGTCGCGAAGTCTTGGGTCGCCATCGCGGCTCAACTTAGGCGCTTCGGTGTCGCTCGCCTGCAACACCGTCTAACCCCATGGCCACCCCAGGGCGGTCGACTTGGCCGCCGAAGACCGTCCCCTATCCCCTTCGAAGCCCAACGAAAAAGGCCCCGGATCGCTCCGGGGCCTTGTCGTTCAGGCGAACCTGAAATCTCTTAGTCTTCGGCGTCGGCGGTGAAGACCGGACCCGAGTCCTTGCCCTTTTCCGAGACGTCGCGGTCGACGAACTCGATCACGGCCATCGGGGCGTTGTCGCCGTAACGGAAGCCGGCCTTCAGGACGCGGATGTAGCCGCCCTGACGGTCCTTGTAGCGCGGGCCGAGGACCGCGAAGAGCTTGCCGACTTGTTCGACGTCGCGAACCGAGCTGATGGCTTGGCGGCGGGCGTGCAGGTCGCCGCGCTTGGCCAGGGTGACCAGCTTTTCGACGATCGGACGCAGTTCCTTGGCCTTCGGCAGGGTGGTGACGATCTGCTCGTGCTTGATCAGCGAGGCCGACATGTTGGCGAACATGGCGGTGCGGTGAGCCGAGGTGCGGCCCAGTTTGCGGTGGGCGTAGCCGTGACGCATTTTCTTCTCTCCTGGGCGCTTGGCCCGAGCGGCCTGACAAGGCGCGCCTGATTGTCACCAATCCTGGTCCGTCCCGACCGGGTTCAGAGCGAAGCGCCGGGGCCCTCCACCGCGTAGCGGCTTCAAAAGGCCCAGGCCGCCTTCCCTTTCCGAAGAGAGGAAGAGCGGCCCGGATTTAGCGCGATAGGCTTCGAAGGTTCTTAGATTTGATCTTCGAACTTCTTGGCCAGGTCTTCGATGTTCTCCGGCGGCCAGTTCGGCACGTCCATGCCGAGGTGCAGACCCATGCCGGCGAGCACTTCCTTGATCTCGTTCAGCGACTTGCGGCCGAAGTTCGGGGTGCGCAGCATCTCGGCTTCGGTCTTCTGGATCAGGTCGCCGATGTAGACGATGTTGTCGTTCTTCAGGCAGTTGGCCGAACGGACCGACAGTTCCAGCTCGTCCACCTTCTTCAGCAGGGCCGGATTGAACGGCAGTTCCGGCTTGGATTCGTCGGCCGACTTGGCCTTCGGCTCCTCGAAGGTGATGAAGATCTGCAGTTGGTCCTGCAGGATCCGGGCGGCGTAGGCCACGGCGTCCACCGGGGTGACGGCGCCGTTGGTTTCCACTTCCAGGATCAGCTTGTCATAGTCCAGCGACTGGCCCTGACGGGTCGGCTCGACGCGGTAGGCGACGCGCTTGACCGGCGAGTACAGAGCGTCGACGGCGATCAGGCCGATCGGCGCGTCTTCCGGACGGTTGCGGTCGGCCGGGATGTAGCCCTTGCCGGTGTTGACCGTGAACTCCATGCGCACGTTGGCGCCGTCATCCAGCGTGCAGAGCACGTGGTCGGGGTTCAGAATCTCGATATCGGCCGGGGTCTCGATCTGACCGGCGGTCACCGGGCCGGGGCCGGTGGCGCGCAGGGTCATGCGCTTCGGACCTTCGGCGTGCATCCGAACGGCCAGCTGCTTGATGTTCAGAACGATGTCGACGACGTCTTCGCGGACGCCTTCGAGCGAAGAGAATTCGTGCACCACGCCATCGATCTGGATGGCGGTGACGGCGGCGCCTTGCAGCGACGAGAGAAGAACGCGACGCAGGGCGTTGCCGAGCGTCACACCGAAACCACGCTCCAGCGGCTCGGCGACGATGCGAGCCTTGCGGCTGGCGTCGGCCCCGGTTTCGATCTGCGGCTTCTCAGGACGGATCAGCTCGTTCCAGTTTCTTTCGATCACGTGGTCGGTCCCTTGAACGCGGCTCGCCGGCCGCGTCTAGCGCAGCCGGCGAAGGAGAATTGTCGTCTAAAAAGTACTAGACGCGACGACGCTTGGGCGGGCGGCAGCCGTTGTGCGGAATCGGCGTGACGTCACGAATGGTCGTGATGGTCATGCCGGCCGCCTGCAGGGCGCGCAGAGCCGATTCACGGCCGGAGCCCGGACCCGAAACGTTGACTTCCAGGGTCTTCACGCCGTGTTCCGCAGCCTTCTTGCCCGCGTCTTCGGCGGCCATCTGAGCGGCATACGGGGTCGACTTGCGCGAGCCCTTGAAGCCCATCATGCCAGCCGAGGACCACGAGATCGTGTTGCCCTGGGCGTCGGTGATGGTGATCATGGTGTTGTTGAACGAGGCGTTCACGTGCGCCACGCCCGAGGTGATGTTCTTGCGTTCGCGCTTTTTAACGCGACCCGGTTCCTTGGCCATCGTCAGGCTACCTTACTTCTTCTTGCCGGCGATCGGCTTGGCCGGACCCTTGCGGGTACGAGCGTTCGTGTGGGTGCGCTGACCGCGGACCGGCAGGCCCTTGCGGTGACGCAGGCCGCGATAGCAGGCCAGGTCCATCAGACGCTTGATGTTCATCGAGTTCTCGCGACGCAGGTCGCCCTCGACGGTGTAGTCACGGTCGATCGTTTCGCGGATGGCGAGGACTTCGGCGTCGGTCAGTTGGTTGACGCGACGCGCATCCTCGATGCCCACCTTGGTGATGATCTCACGAGCCGACTTTTGGCCGATGCCGTGAATGTACTGAAGCGCGATCAGAACGCGCTTGTTCGTCGGGATGTTGACGCCTGCGATACGGGCCACGTCTAATGTTCTCCTAGTCACGCACTAGAGACGCGAACGGCGCACCCGGTAGGACCTACGAGATCCAAACCGGCGCGCACGGATCGCGCCCTTTCGCGGAAGCGCCCCGTTATAGGGATCGTTTCGCTTCCGTCAACAACTGAATCCACCGGGTGTCCAGGGAATTCGGGGTTTCTTAAGCCACTCCCGAAAGAGCGGCGTCGATGGACGCGGCCACGGCTTCCACCGAACCCATCCCATCCAGTTCCGTCAGCTTCCCCTGCCCTTCGTAATAGGGCAGCAGAGGCGCGGTCTGAGCATTGTACTGCGCCAGGCGAGTCACGAAGACCTCGGGATTGTCGTCCGGCCGCCCCTGTTCCTCGAACCGCTTCTTGATCCGCTCGATCAGGGCGGGCTCGTCTACCTTGAGTCGGAGAACGGCGTCGATCTTCTGTCCGCGCGCGGACAACATTTTATCCAGAGCCTCGGCCTGGGCGACCGTGCGCGGGAAGCCGTCGAAGATCGCGCCGCCGGCCGCCTCGGCCTCGGGCAGACGATCCTCGATCAAGGCGATGACGATCTCGTCGGTGACCAGCTCGCCGCGGTCCAGCACGCCCTTGACCTTCTGGCCCAGCTCCGAGCCCGAAGCGATCGCCGCCCGCAGCATGTCGCCGGTCGAGAGCTGCACCATGCCGCGCTCGGCGACCAGGCGCTTGGCCTGGGTGCCCTTCCCCGCCGCCGGCGGTCCGAACAGGATCAAGTTCATTTAAGCCCCTTCGCGCGTCTCACCGAGTCTGCGCCCGGCTGGTCTCCCGGAGCAGACCTAGAGCCCCGGGACGGAAAACGGAAGCCGGTTTTGTGACAAACCGGATTCCGACGCTTCCAATAGAATCGCCGCCAGCGCCTAGCGGTTGCGGCCGCCGCGCAGCTTCGACTTCTTGATCAGGCCCTCGTACTGGTGCGCCAGCAGGTGGGACTGGATCTGGGCCACGGTGTCCATGGTCACCGTCACGACGATGAGGATCGAGGTGCCGCCCAGCGCGAACTGGTTCGACTTGATCAGCATCATCACGAACTCGGGCGCGATACAGACGGCGGTGATGTAGGCCGCGCCGATCACGGTCAGACGGGTCAGCACGTAGTCTAGGTACTCGGCCGTGCGCTTGCCCGGACGGATGCCCGGCAGGAAGCCGCCGTACTTGCGCAGGTTCTCGGCCGTCTCCTCGGGATTGAACACCACCGAGGTGTAGAAGAACGAGAAGAAGATGATCAGCAGGGCGTAGAACACCAGGAACGCCGGGTGGCCGTGCTGCAGCGCGCCCACCACGCCCGGCAGCCACGAGGCCCAGGACGGCAGGTTGGCCGCGTTGACGAACTGCAGGGCCGTGGTCGGCAGCAGCAGCAGCGACGAGGCGAAGATCGGCGGGATGACCCCGGCCGTGTTGATCTTCAGCGGCATGAACGAGCTTTCGCCGCCGATCATGCGGTTGCCCTGCTGGCGCTTGGGATAGTGGACCAGCAGGCGGCGCTGCGAGCGCTCCATGAAGACGATGGCCAGGATGGCGGCCACCGCGCCGATCACGATCAGGAACAGCGGAGTGTAGTTGCCCGAGGTCTGGGCCTGGACCAGCAGCTGACCCAGCGAGATCGGCAGACGGGCCACGATGCCGGCGAAGATGATCAGGCTGACGCCGTTACCGACGCCCCGGCTGGTGATCTGCTCGCCCAGCCACATCAGGAACAGGGTGCCGCCCGTCAGGGCCACCACGGTCGAGACGATGAAGAAGGCGTGGCTGACGCCGTCGACGACGATGCCAGGCTGGGCCGCCAGACCCATGGCGATCGAGGCCGACTGGACGACGGCCAGCACCACGGCGAAGTAGCGGGTGTACTGGTTGAGGGTCTTGCGGCCCGCCTCCCCGCCTTCCTTCTTCAGCTTCTCCCACGGCGGATACACCGTGCCCATCAGCTGCAC
This sequence comes from Caulobacter vibrioides OR37, assembly GCF_000372645.1. Taxonomy (GTDB): domain Bacteria; phylum Pseudomonadota; class Alphaproteobacteria; order Caulobacterales; family Caulobacteraceae; genus Caulobacter; species Caulobacter vibrioides_E. The sequence goes on from NZ_APMP01000004.1 coordinate 199,839, forward strand.
GATGATCGAGGCGCTGATGTAGGGCGTGACGTTCAGCGAGAAGATGGCCATGCGCTGCACGGCGCCGCCCGAAAACATGTTGAACATGCCGAGGATGCCCTCGGAGTTCCGGCTGAACAGCTGGGCGTAGGACGCCGCGTCGATGCCGGGGATCGGAACATAGGAGCCCAGCCGGTAGACGATCAGGGCGATGATCGTGAACCAGATGCGCTTGTGAAGTTCGGTCGCCTTCTGGAACGACGCGAAGTTCATGTTGGCTGCGAGTTGTTCGGCGGCCGAGGCCATTCAGATCCCCACGACTCAGGAGCGTGACAGCCGGAAACGCATACCGCGTCCGGCGGGGACCACGCTCTGAAAATTGGTTTCCCGGACCGCGTTGGCCCGAGGAGAGCGCCACAAATAGGTGAGGCTCGCCGCGATGTCACGGCGAGCCTCGTATTTCTGTCATCCCGATCGGAAACGAAGTCCCGGAAAGCGCCCCCGCGAAAGCCGCGAGGCGCTCAGCGGGATGACATAAAGGACTTAGGCTTCGGCTTGCGCCTTAGCCTTCTTGGTCACGGTGACCGAACCACCGGCGGCCTCGACGGCCTTGATGGCGGCTTCGGTGGCCGAGTAGACGGTCAGCTTCAGGGCCGACTTGATTTCGCCCTTGCCCAGCAGCTTCACGCCGTCCAGCTCGCGGCGGATGACGCCGGCGGCGACCAGGTCGGCGGCCGAAACTTCGGCGCCAGCCTTCAGCTTACCGGCGGCGACGGCTTGTTCCAGACGCCACAGGTTCACTTCGGCGTAGGACGCGCGGAACGGGTTGTTGAAGCCGCGCTTGGGCATACGCATGTGCAGCGGCATTTGACCGCCTTCGAAGCCGGCGATCGCGACGCCGGTCCGCGACTTCTGGCCCTTCACGCCGCGGCCGCTGGTCTTGCCCTTGCCCGAACCCGGGCCGCGGCCGACGCGCATGCGGCCCTTGGTCGAGCCTTCGCGGGGAGCCAGTTCATTCAGCTTGGTCATAGGTGCCTCTCCTTGGAGATCTGCGCCCGGTCGGACGACCGGACTCGGCGGTTGAAATTCGAAGCGCGCTTAAAACCCCAAAACGCCAGAGAACTCAATGGCGAAAAGCGATTTCAAACGAAAACCACCCCGGCTTTCACCGGGGTGGCGTATTTCGCGTCTCGTAGCGACCTACTCGACGATTTCCAGCAGGTGCTGGACCTTGCGGATCATGCCGCGGGTCGAGGGGTTGTCCTGCAGGGTCGAGGTGCGACCCACGCGGTTCAGGCCCAGACCGACGAGCGTGGCCCGTTGGTCCTTTTCACGACGGATCGGGCTGCCGGTCTGGCGCACCGTGATGGTCTTAGCTTCAGCCATGACTTAGCCCTCGATGGCTTCCGGCGACGACGCGCCGTCGGCGCGACGGCCGAGGATGTCGCCAACCTTCTTGCCGCGCTTGGCGGCGATCTGGCGGGGCGACGATTGCACCTTCAGGGCTTCGAACGTCGCGCGCACCATGTTGTACGGGTTCGAGGAACCCGTCGACTTGGCCACGACGTCCTGGACGCCCAGGGTTTCGAGAACCGCGCGCATCGGACCGCCGGCGATGACGCCGGTGCCGGGAGGCGCCGAGCGCATCATCACCTTGCCGGCGCCCCAACGGCCAGCGCCGTCGTGGTGCAGGGTGCGGGATTCGCGCAGCGGAACGCGGATCATCGTCTTCTTGGCTTCCTCGGTCGCCTTGCGGATGGCTTCCGGCACTTCACGCGCCTTGCCATGACCGAAGCCGACGCGGCCCTTTTGGTCGCCAACGACCATCAGAGCGGCGAAGCTGAAGCGACGACCGCCCTTCACGGTGGCGGCGACGCGGTTGATGTGGACGAGCTTTTCGACGATGTCGCTGTCGACCCGCTCTTCGGGGGCGTTGCGGTCGCGACGGTCACGGCGTTGACCGCCTTCACCGCGCTGTTGTTCACCACGAGCCATTTTCGTTCCCTTAGAAGTTCAGGCCGGCTTCGCGCGCGGCGTCGGCCAGGGCTTTCACCCGGCCGTGGAAGATGTAACCGCCACGATCGAACACGACGTCCTTGACGCCCTTTTCGATGGCGCGCTCGGCGACGAGCTTGCCGACAGCGGCGGCGGCATCCTTGTCCGCGCCCTTGCCTTCGGACTCCAGGGTGGAGGCCGACGCCAGGGTCACGCCGCGTTCATCATCGATGATCTGGGCGTAGATGTTCTTCGACGAACGGAAGACCGACAGGCGCGGACGACCGTTGGCGAGGCTCTTGAGGCGGGTGCGAACGCGCTGAGCGCGCTTGGCCGCCGATTCACGAGGAGAGAGCGCCATGGCTTACTTCTTCTTGCCTTCCTTGCGGCGAACGGTCTCGCCAGCATAACGCACGCCCTTGCCCTTGTACGGCTCCGGCGGACGAATGCGGCGGATCTTCGCGGCAATCTCACCAACCGCCTGCTTGTCGATGCCGGCGATCTTGATTTCGGTTTGCTTCGGCGTGGCGAACGTGATGCCGGCCGGGGCCGCGACGTCCACGTCGTGGCTGAAACCGAGTTGGAGGCTCAGGGCCGTGCCCTTCATGGCCGCGCGGTAACCGACGCCGACGAGTTCGAGGTTTTCCTCGAAGCCGGTGGTCACACCGTGCACCATGTTGGCCACCAGCGTGCGGGACAGACCCCACATGCCCTTGGCGCGCTTCGTGTCGACGCGCGGCGTCAGCGAGAGCTCGTTGCCCTCTTGCTTCAGCTCGACTTCGTCGGCGATCGTCCACGAGAGTTGACCCTTGGGGCCCTTCACCGTGACCGTCTGGCCCGCGACCGTCAGCGTGACGTTCGCGGGGATGACGACGGCTTTCTTACCGATACGTGACATGCTCTTTCCCTCCCGCGCCTAGTAGACGCGGCAGAGGACTTCGCCGCCGACATTAGCGTCGCGCGCGGCGGTGTCCGACATGACGCCCTTCGGCGTCGAAAGGATCGAGATGCCCAGGCCGTTCTTGATCGGCTTGAGGTCCTTGATCGACGAGTAGACGCGACGGCCAGGCTTGGACACGCGGCTGATCTCGGCGATCACGGGCTCGCCGTCGAAGTACTTGAGCTCGATCTCGAATTCGGGGAACGCACCGGGCTTCTCGATCAGCGAGTAGCCGCGGATGTAGCCTTCATCGGCCAGCACGTCGAGGACGCGGGCGCGCAGCTTGGAAGCCGGCGTCGACACCTTCGAGCGCTTGCGCGTGGCGGCGTTCTTGATGCGAGCGATCATATCGCTCAGGGGATCGTTCATCGACATCTGATCGTCCTTACCAGCTCGACTTGACGAGGCCCGGGATCTGCCCTTGCGAACCCAGTTCGCGGAGCGCCACACGGCTCATCTTAAGCTTGCGGTAGTAGGCGCGCGGACGGCCCGTGACTTCGCAGCGGTTGCGGATGCGGATCGGCGAGCTGCTGCGGGGCAGCTTCGCCAGCTTGAGGCGAGCCTCGAAGCGTTCCTCGAGCGGCAGGCTTTCGTCGTTGGCGATCGCCTTCAGCGCGGCGCGCTTCTCGGCGAACTTCTTGACGAGGGCCTTGACGGCTTCGTTGCGGTTGACGGCGCTTTTCTTGGCCATGGTTTCTTTCCTTCCCGCTCTCTTAGTTGACGAACGGGAACTGGAATTCCTTCAGGAGAGCCTTGGCTTCCTGGTCGGACTTCGCAGTGGTGCAGACGATGATGTCCATGCCCCAGATCTGTTCGATCTGGTCATAGTTGATTTCCGGGAACACCAGGTGCTCCTTCAGGCCCATGGCGTAGTTGCCGCGGCCGTCGAAGCTCTTGCCGTTCAGACCACGGAAGTCCTTCACGCGCGGCAGCGCGATCGTGACCAGGCGGTCCAGGAATTCGTACATCCGGTCCTTGCGCAGGGTGACCTTGGCGCCGACCACCATGCCTTCGCGCAGCTTGAAGCCGGCGATGGACTTGCGGGCGCGGGTCGCGACGGGCTTTTGGCCGGCGATCGCCTGCAGATCCTTCAGGGCGGTCTGAGCCTTCTTGGAGTCGGCCACCGCCTCGCCGATGCCCATGTTCAGGACGATCTTGTCCAGCTTGGGGATCTGCATTTCGTTGGTGTAGCCGAACTGCTCCTTCATCGCCGAGCGGATACGCTCGCGATAAACGGTCTTCAGCCGGGGCTCGTAAGCTTGATCAGCCATTGATCACCTCGCCGGTCGTCTTGGCGACGCGCACCTTCTTGTCGCCTTCGATCTTGAAGCCGACGCGGGTGGGCTTGCCCTTGGAGTCCACGATGGCGACGTTCGAGACGTGCAGCGCGGCTTCCTTGTTCTTGATCCCGCCTTGCGGGTCAGCCTGGGTCGGCTTGGTGTGGCGCGACACGATGTTCACGCCTTCCACGACGACACGATCTTCCTTCGGCAGGACTTGCAGGACAGCGCCTTGCTTGCCCTTGTCCTTGCCGGCCAGAACGACGACGCGGTCGCCCTTCTTGATCTTAGCGGCCATTACAGCACCTCCGGAGCGAGGGAGATGATCTTCATGTGGTTCTTGGCGCGCAGTTCACGGGGAACCGGGCCGAAGATCCGCGTGCCGACCGGCTCGCTCTGCTTGTTCACGATCACCGCGGCGTTCTTATCGAAGCGGATGACCGAGCCATCCTTGCGCTTCAGATTTTGATTCACCCGAACGACGACGGCGCGCAGCACGTCGCCCTTCTTCACGCGACCGCGCGGAATGGCTTCCTTGACGGAGACGACGATGACGTCGCCCACGCTGGCGTAGCGACGGCCAGCGCCGCCCAACACCTTGATGCACATGACCCGGCGAGCGCCAGAGTTATCGGCGACGTCCAGGTTAGTTTGCATCTGGATCATGGTCTAAACCTTCCAGATTAAGCCGAAGCCTTGGGAAGGACTTCCCAGGTCTTCAGCTTGGACTTCGGAGCGCACTCGACGATGCGGATAGCTTCGCCGGTCTTGTACGCGTTGGCTTCGTCGTGCGCGTGATACTTCTTCGACTGACGCACGATCTTCTTCAGGATCGGGTGAACGATAGTCCGTTCGACCTTCACCACGACGGTCTTATCGCCCTTGTCGGAGACGACGACCCCTTCGAGGATACGCTTGGGCATATCGTTCTCCTTACGCCGCGGCCTTGGCGCGCAGCACGGTCTTGATCCGCGCGATATCCTTGCGGATCTCGTTGACGCGGTGGGTCTTCTCGACCTGACCCGTGGCGGCCTGGAAGCGCAGGTTGAACTGCTCCTTCTTCAGGCTGATCAGCGTGTCGGCCAGCTGGTCGGGGGTCATGCCCCGGATGTCAGCGATCTTCATGAGCCTCAGGCCTCCATGGCCACACCCGCGTCGATGCGGGTGACAACACGGGTGCGGATCGGCAGCTTGGCGGCGCCAAGGCGGAGCGCTTCACGCGCGACATCGTCCGGCACGCCGTCGATTTCGAACATGATGCGGCCCGGAGCCACGCGGGCGGCCCAGTAATCCACCGCGCCCTTACCCTTACCCATCCGGACTTCGGCGGGCTTGCCGGTGACCGGCACGTCCGGGAAGATGCGGATCCAGACGCGGCCTTGACGCTTCATCTGGCGGGTGATGGCGCGACGAGCGGCTTCGATCTGGCGAGCCGTGATGCGCTCCGGCTCGACGGCCTTCAGGCCATACGAACCGAAGTTCAGCAGGGTGCCGCCCTTCGAAGCGCCGTGGATGCGGCCCTTGAACTGCTTGCGGAATTTGGTCTTCTTCGGAGACAGCATAGCGATCTAATCCTTAGGCGCGATCGCGACGGTCACGACGCTCGCCCCGGTCGGGACGATCGCCGCGCTCACGGCCGCCACCTTCGCCGGCGGGGCCGGACTCAGTGGCCAGGCGCTTGTCGAGCGCCATCGGATCATGCTCCAGCACCTCGCCCTTGAAGATCCAGGTCTTCACGCCGATGATGCCGTAGGTGGTCTTGGCTTCGGCGAAACCGAAGTCGATGTCGGCGCGCAGGGTGTGCAGCGGCACGCGGCCTTCGCGGTACCACTCCATACGAGCGATTTCAGCGCCGCCGAGGCGACCCGAAACGTTGATCCGGATGCCCTTGGCGCCGAGGCGCACGGCCGACTGGATCGAGCGCTTCATGGCGCGACGGAAAGCGATACGGCGCTCGAGTTGCTGAGCGATCGACTCGGCGACCAGCTGAGCGTCGGTTTCCGGCTTGCGGATCTCGACGATGTTCAGGTGGACTTCGCCCTCGGTCATCACCGACAGGTCCTTGCGGAGCTTGTCGATGTCAGCGCCCTTCTTGCCGATGATGACGCCCGGACGGGCGGCATAGATCGTCACGCGGCACTTCTTGTGCGGACGCTCGATGATGATGCGCGAGACACCAGCTTGGTACAGGCGCTTCTTCAGAGCGGCGCGGACCGCCAGGTCTTGGTGCAGCAGCTTGCCGTACTGGTTGCCGTCGGCGAACCAACGGCTGTCCCAGGTGCGGTTGATGCCGAGCCGCAGCCCGACCGGATTGACTTTCTGACCCATTAGGCGGCCTCACCCAGTTCGCGGACCACGATCGTGATCTCGGAGAACGGCTTTTCGACGCGCGTCGCGCGACCGCGGGCGCGGGGCGAGAAGCGCTTCATGATCAGGTTCTTGCCCACATAGGCCTCGGCGACGACCAGGCTGTCGATGTCGAGGTTGTGGTTGTTCTCGGCGTTCGAGATCGCCGAGTACAGCGCCTTGCGGACGTCCTGGGCGATGCGCTTGTGGCTGAACTCGAGCTCGTTCAGAGCGCGCTGGACGTTCAGGCCACGGATGGACTGAGCGACCAGGTTCAGCTTGCGCGGGCTGGTGCGCAGGGTGCGCACCTTGGCCATCGCTTCGGCGCCCGACAGGCGGCGTTCTTGCTTCTGCTTGGCCATGATTACTTCCTCTTGGCCTTCTTGTCGGCCGCGTGACCCGGGAAGTTCCGGGTCGGCGCGAATTCGCCGAACTTCATGCCGACCATGTCTTCCGACACGAGCACGGGGACGTGCTTCTGGCCGTTGTGCACGCCGAAGGTCAGGCCGACGAATTGCGGCATGATGGTCGAGCGGCGCGACCAGGTCTTGATGACGTCCTTGCGGCCCGACGACAGAGCGGCATCGGCCTTCTTCAGGAGGTACCCGTCGACAAACGGGCCTTTCCAGACGGAGCGGGTCATGGCTTAGCGGCCCTTCTTCGCTTTGTGGCGCGAGCGGATGATGAACTTATCCGTGGCCTTGTTGACGCGGGTCTTGGCGCCCTTGGTCGGCTTACCGGCCGGGGTCACCGGGTGGCGACCGCCCGAGGTGCGGCCTTCACCGCCGCCGTGGGGGTGGTCGACCGGGTTCATGGCGACGCCGCGAACGTGAGGACGACGACCCATGTGACGCGAACGACCGGCCTTGCCGAGGTTCTGGTTCATGTGGTCCGGGTTCGACACGGCGCCGACGGTGGCCATGCACGAGTCGAGCACCATGCGCAGTTCGCCCGAGTTCAGGCGGATCTGGGCATAGCCGGCGTCACGACCGACCAGCTGGGCGTAGGCGCCAGCCGAGCGGGCGATCTGACCGCCCTTGGCGGGCTTCAGCTCGATGTTGTGGATGATCGTGCCGATCGGCAGCGTGCGCAGCGGCGAGGCGTTGCCCGGCTTCACGTCGACCTTTTCGCCCGTGACGACTTCGTCGCCGGCCTTCAGACGTTGCGGAGCCAGGATGTAGCTCAGCTCGCCGTCCGTGTAGCGGATCAGCGCGATGAAGGCGGTGCGGTTGGGATCGTACTCGAGGCGAACGACCGTGGCCGAGCCTTGCTTACGACGCTTGAAGTCGACCAGACGGTACAGGCGCTTGGCGCCGCCGCCGCGGAAACGGACCGCGATACGGCCGTTGCCGCCGCGACCGCCCGACTTGGTCAGGCCTTCGACGAGCTTCTTCTCGGGGCGACCCTTGTGAAGTTCGCTGCGATCGATCAGCACCAGGCCGCGCTGGCCGGGGCTGGTCGGATTAAATTGCTTCAAGGCCATGTCTTAGAGCCCCGTCGTGATGTCGATCGACTGGCCGTCGGCCAGGGTCACGATCGCTTTTTTGACGTCGTTGCGACGACCCACGATGCCGCGGAAGCGCTTGGTCTTGCCCTTGGTCACGATGGTGTTGACCTTGGTCACCTTGACCTTGAACAGCTCTTCGACGGCGGCGGCGATTTCGTCCTTGGTCGCGTCGTTGGCCACCTTGAAGACAACCTTGTTCTGCTCGCTGAGCAGGGTCGTCTTTTCGGTGATCACCGGCGACAGGATCGTGTCGTAGTGGCGAGCGGTGGCGGCCATTAGGCGGCTTCCTTCTCAGCGAAACGGGCCGAGATCGCTTCGACCGCGTCCTTGGTCAGGACGAGGGTCTGGCGACGCAGCACGTCGTAGACGTTCAGGCCGGCGTTCGGCAGGACATCCACGTTCGGGATGTTGCGGGCGGCGAGCTTGAAGTTCGCGTCCACTTCCGGACCGGCGATGACCAGGGCGTTCTTCAGACCGATCTTGTCGAAGTTGGCGCGCAGGGCGGCAGTCTTCGCTTCGGTCAGAGCAACGTTGTCCAGGACGACCAGCGAGCCCGACTTGGCCTTCGACGACAGAGCGTGCTTCAGGGCCAGGGCGCGGATCTTCTTGGGCAGGTCGAAGGCGTGGCTGCGGACCACGGGACCGTGGGCCTTGGCGCCGCCGACGAACTGGGCCGCACGGCGCGAACCGTGACGGGCGCCGCCGGTGCCCTTCTGCTTGTACATCTTCTTGCCCGTGCGAGAGACCTCGTTGCGGACTTGAATCTTGTGGTTGCCGGAGCGGCGCTTGGCCAGCTGCCAGGTCACGACGCGCTGCAGGATGTCGCCGCGGATGTCGTCGATGCCGAAGATGGCGTCGTCGAGATCAACGGAGCCGGCCTTGCCGCCGTCCAATTTGATGACGTCGAGTTTCATTAGCCTTCGCCCTCTTCGGTCGCAGCCGCGGGGGCCTCTTCAGCGGGGGTCTCGGCGGCGGCCGGAGCGGCCTCGCCAGCCTTGCGGAAGGCGCCCGGACGCGGAGCGTCGGCGGGGATAGCCTTCTTCACGGCGTCGCGAACCTTCACGTAGCTGCCTTCGTGGCCGGGGACGGCGCCCTTGACCAGGATCAGGCCGCGCTCGACGTCGACCTTCCAGATCGTGACGTTCAGCGTGGTGACGGTTTCTTGGCCCAGGTGACCAGCCATCTTCTTGCCCGGGAACGTACGGCCCGGGTCCTGGCGGTTACCGGTCGAACCGTGCGAGCGGTGCGAGACCGAAACACCGTGGGTGGCGCGCAGACCACCGAAGTTCCAGCGCTTCATGGCGCCGGCGAAACCCTTACCGACGGTGACACCTTGGATGTCGACCTTCTGGCCGGCGACGAAGTGGTCAGCCGTCAGTTCGGCGCCGACTTCGATCAGGGCGTTTTCCTCGACGCGGAACTCGGCGACAACGCGCTTCGGCTCGACGGCCGCCTTCGCGAAGTGACCGCGCAGGGCCTTGGAGGTGTTCTTGGCCTTCTTGGCGCCGGCGCCGAGTTGCAGGGCGGTGTAGCCGTCCTTCTCAACGGTGCGCTGGCCCGTGACCTGGCAACCGTCGAGCGACAGGACGGTGACCGGCACGTGCTGACCAGCTTCGTCGAAGAAGCGGGTCATGCCCAGCTTCTTGGCGATAACGCCGGTGCGTTGGGTGGGGAGAGTCATGGATCAGGCCCTCCTTACAGCTTGATTTCGACGTCAACGCCGGCCGACAGGTCGAGCTTCATCAGCGCGTCCACGGTCTGCGGAGTCGGGTCAACGATGTCGAGAACGCGCTTGTGCGTACGGATCTCGAACTGCTCGCGCGACTTCTTGTCGACGTGCGGCGAACGGTTGACGGTGAATTTCTCGATAAGCGTGGGCAGGGGGATGGGGCCCCGCACCGTCGCACCCGTGCGCTTGGCCGTGTTGACGATCTCGCGCGTGGAATGATCCAACACGCGGTGATCGAAGGCCTTGAGCCGGATGCGGATGTTCTGACGATCCATATCGCTCGGTTTCCTAGTGGGCTGCGCCCGCGTCTCGAACCATTTCAAAGACCAACTCGGAACCCCAAGAGGCTCCGCACGCAGCGTCCGCAAAACAAATATCCCCAACAGTCGCCTGTCGGGGGTGATGACCAGATATTGCACCCCTCCCGAAGGAGGTTAGCGGCGCTATGTCCGGGCGTCTCGCGAACCGCGTTTGAGCCCGAAAGCTCACAGCCGGTCCAACAGAGGCGCGCTTGTACGGTCCAGAATCGGTTTCGTCAAGCGCTCTGTCCGGTTCGTCGCGACTTTGAGGGACGCGAGTCGTCGGGCCAGATCTGATTAGGCGCCCTCCCCCGCTGGCGCAAGCCCTCGGAAAACATAACGACGGTCCGCGTTTTTCGGAATTCCGCCCAGACCTAGCAAGAACGTGCGCCCGCTTGCGCGTAGGCGAAAATCCCGCCTTCGCAAGTGTCACAAAATTGCATTATTCGCCCCACAAGCGGCGCCTGACGCCTTGAGCGGCGGGTCGAACCTCCATAGATGCCGCCCCTCCCCGGCGGACTGGGCGGCCCCTCCCCCAACAACGACCGCCCAGCCAGCCGGAGGAGCCACTGTTGTGTAAGGGGATAACCCACATGAATACCAAGCTTTTCGCCACCGCCGCCCTGATCGCCGCCGCCATCTCGGCCCCGGCCTTCGCCCAGCAAGTCGGCTCGATCGGCGCCGCCGTGAACTATGACGACCTGCGCACCGACGTCAGCGGCGGCCACGGCACGTCGGCCGTCATCGACGGCTCGGTGGCCGTTCCGCTTTCCGGCGCCTGGACGGTCACCGCCAATAGCGGTGTTTCGATCTCGAACAACAACCTGAGCGACCAGACCGTCGCCTCGGGCGCCGTCCACCTGACGACCAAGATCGACGACACCTGGCGCGTCGGCGCCTTCACGGCTCTGTCGCGCCCGTCCAACGATACGCTCTGGGCCGCCGGCGGCGAGGTCTCGAAGTACTTCTCGAACGTGACCCTGACCGGTCTGGCCGCCTACGGCCAGTCGAGCGACCTGAACGCCGACCTGTATTCGGTGCGCGGCGAAGCCCGCTACTTCGTGACGGACAACATCCGCCTGAACGCCGGCGCGGCCTGGTCGCGTGTCGACACCACCCGCAAGTCGGACCTGTGGGACGTCAATGTCGGCGGTGAGTACAAGTTCGCCGGCACGGGCTGGAGCACGTTCGGCAAGTACGTTCACACCGAGTCCGACGATCTGGCCCACCTGAACGACGACGCGGTGAAGATCGGCGTGCGCTACACCTTCGGCGGCAGCCTGAAGGATCGCGACCGCGCCGGCGCCGACCTGGCCACGGCCGACGACCTGTTCGGCTTCGCCAACCGCTAAGCCGCGGCAGACCTCTAGGGTCTGAAAAGCGAAAGGCCCCGGAGAGCGATCTCCGGGGCCTTTCTACACTCTCTATATATGTGTGTGTTCGCTCAGCGGCCGATGATCACGTCGCCCGAACCGGCCACGTGCTTCTGCACCGGGCCGTTGACCCTGGCGATGCGGATATTGCCCGAACCCGCCACCGTCACGTTGGCCGCGTCGGCGTCCCCGTCGAACGTCACATTGCCCGAGCCCATCACGTTGGCCGAGACGGACCGAGCGTGGCCGCCCGCGACCGTGACATTGCCCGAGCCGACGATATTGCCCTTCAGCCGGCCGCCGATGCTGGCGACGCGCACGTCGCCCGAGCCCGCGATCGCGGCTTCCAGGTCGCCGGCGACGGCCCGGGTGACCACGTTGCCGGAGCCGGCGATGTTGACCTCCAGCGACCCGGCCGATCCGGCGCGGGTGTCGCCCGAGCCCGCCTGGTTGATCTTCATCGCGCCGGCGGTGTTGGCCACCGTCCAGGTTCCGCAGCCGGCGTTGTCCAGCTCGACGCTGTCACTGCGGCCGATGTCGCCGAACACCGCGCCGCCGCCGGCGACCTTCACGTTCATCGGCGCGCGGATGGCTATCTGGGGCATGGCGTCATAGTCGACATCGCCCACGCCGCGCACATGGACGGTGATCTTGCCGTCGCGGCTGTTGCAGCTGGAGATCCGGTTGTGCCGGAGATCGCCGTCGATCACGACCTCGTCGCCGTTCTGACGCACCGTCAGCGGCAGGCTGGCGTTGTCGCGGATCACCTCGACCTTCACGTCCGGACGGTTTTCCGGGATCACGACGACGCGGGCGACCGCGTCCTTGATCTTCACCGATGGCGCGGCGGAAGCGGCGCCCGCGGCGGCCAGGGCGGCCGTGAGCACGGCCAGGGTTGTCATGGCTCGCATCGTTCAGTTCCCCCTCGGATGCGCGTTGATATTCGATGCGAGAACGTTAGCGAGGCGAACGGCGTTCAGCGACTTAATTCGAAGTCATGACTTGCCCGTCATACGCCGCCTTGGGCAGCCGCCGAAATAAAGGCGCGTTCGTTCAAATCCCTCATCGTCGGCGAGTGACCAAACGTCATTCCTAGCGCAATCTCTCCCCATGGCCGGCACAACCTTCGAAACCCGTCACGCCCAGATGTTTCCCCGGCTGGAGCCGGCCGAGATCGAGCGGCTGCGCCGCTTCGGCCGCGTGGTCCGCGCCAAGGCCGGCGAGGCCCTGGCCACGGCGGGCGTCGCCTCGCCGGGCCTGTTCGTCGTCCTGGACGGCCGGGTGGCGATCACCCGGCGCGACGCCCACGACGAACGCCAGCCCATCGTCGAGCACGACGCCGGGCAGTTCATCGGCGAGATCGCCCAGCTGTCGGGCCGCCCGTCCCTGGTCGATGTCACCGCCCTGACCGACGTCGAGGCCCTGCTGATCGCCCCTGACCGCCTGCGCGCCGTGCTGGTCGCCGAGGCCGAGCTGGGCGAGCGGATCATGCGCGCTCTGATCCTGCGCCGCGTCAGCCTGATCGAGACCGGGGCCGGCGGCCCGATCATCGTCGGCCGCGCCGCCGACGCCGAGGTTATCCGCCTCTCCGGCTTCCTGGCCCGCAATGGCCATCCGTACCAGCACCTGGATCCGGACGCGGTCGATTGCGCCCAGGTGCTGATCCAGCGTTTCCACGTCGACGAGAGCGAGCTGCCGATCGTTCTGTGCCCGAACGGGGCCATCCTGCGCCAGCCGTCGGACCATCAGCTGGGCCGCTGCATCGGCCTGGCCGGACCGATCGACGCCGAGCGCCTGTATGACGTGGCCGTGGTCGGGGCGGGCCCGGCCGGGCTGGCCACCGCCGTCTACGCCGCCTCGGAAGGCCTGTCTGTGCTGGTGCTGGACACCCGCGCCTTCGGCGGCCAGGCCGGCGCCTCGGCCAGGATCGAGAACTATCTGGGCTTTCCCACCGGCGTCTCGGGCATGGCCCTGATGGGACGCGCCTTCAGCCAGGCCCAGAAATTCGGGGCCGAGCTGGCCATTCCCGACGAGGTCGCCGCGCTGGACTGCGAGGATGGCCTGGACCGCTATCGCCTGAAGCTGTCCAGCGGCGAGACCGCCCAGGCCCGCACCGTGGTCATCGCCAGCGGCGCCCGCTATCGCCGGCTCGAGGTCGACAATCTGGACCGCTTCGAGGGCGCCTGCGTCCACTATTGGGCCTCGCCGCTGGAGGCCAAGCTGTGCGCCGGCCAGGAAGTCGCCCTGGTCGGGGCCGGCAACTCGGCCGGCCAGGCGGCGGTCTATCTGGCCAGCCAGGTCAAGAAGGTCTGGATGATCGTGCGCGGCGAGAGCCTGGCCGCGACCATGTCGCGCTACCTGATCGACCGCATCGAGAGCACGCCCAACATCGAGGTCGTCGTCCGCACCGAGATCGTCGATCTCGAGGGCGACTCCGAGGACGGCAAGGGCGGCCAGTTGTCGGCGGTGCGCTGGCGCGGTCCGGACGGCCAGGAGGAGGTCAAGGCGATCAGCCACCTCTTCCTGTTCATCGGCGCCGCGCCGAACACCGCCTGGCTGACCCACTGCCATGTCGAGCTCGACAATCATGGCTTCGTCCGCACCGGAACCGACCTCGCCCCCGGCCATCCCAGCCTGCACACCAGCCGCAAGGGGGTGTTCGCGATCGGCGACGTTCGGGCCGGCTCGGTCAAGCGCGTGGCCGCCGCCGTCGGCGAAGGCGCTCAGGCCGTCGCCGCCATTCACGCCTATCTCGCCAACGCTTAGGGATTGAGCCGATGACCTGCCGCCACGGCGACGCGATCCACCTGGTGACGCCCAGCGCCAAGGGCTGCGAGGAATGCCTGAAGACCGGCGACTGGTGGGTGCACCTGCGCCTGTGCCGGACCTGCGGCCACGTCGGCTGCTGCGACGACAGCCCGAGCAAGCACGCCACCGCCCATTTCCGCGCGACCCGCCACCCGATCATCGAAGGCTATGACCCGCCGGAAGGCTGGGGCTGGTGTTATGTCGACGAGGAATTCGTCGAACTGCCGGACCAGACGCCCCAGGTCGGGCCGATCCCGAGGTTCGTGGGTTAGCGCTCGAGCGCTCCTTTCCCGGCGAGGATCTTGTCGCGGAACTTCTCGATCCGCGCCACGCGGGTGGCCGACTGCTTGGCTTGGTTCAGGGCGAAAAGGTAGCTTTTCTGGCGGCCCGGCGTCAGCGCGTGGAAGGCCTCGGCCAGTTCCGGATCGGCGTCCAGCGCGTCGGTCAGCTCTTCGGGGACATCGATCTCCCGCTCGGTCTTGGGCGGCTTGGTCCCGGCCTCGGCGTGATCCATCAACTGCTGCAGATAAGCCCGGATGACCGGCTCCAACTCGCCGACCTGGTCGACAGTGGTGAAGCGTATCATGCCCGGAGTCTGGCTGTTGGGTCCTTGCGGTTCCAGCACACCCTCACGGTCGGCGAGCAGACTGGCGTTCAAGAATGTGAGCCTGAAGTCGCCTCGAAACGCGGCCAGGAGCGCGATATTGCGCCCAGCGCGCCTGTAGCACGGGTGGGCCCACTTCACCGTTTCTTCCAGCCCCATGTCTAGACAGATCCGGCGCAAGGCGTTCAGCCCTTCGATCCACGGCCGGGTCGAACAGTCCGGCGTGGCGAAGCGGTCGCACCGGCCACAACCCTTGGTGAAGAAGTCGTCGGGATCGGTGATCATCGCCATACGCATTTCCTGCCACCTTTCCCGCCACTAGGAGAAGCGGCCTCCTTACATCTCACGGCGAGACGATCGCAGGGCTGCAGCTTCTAAGAGATGTAGGGTCGCCCCCGACCTGGAGGTCTGTTGACGTCCATTTGCAACCCCTAGATCGCAACCGCTACAGTGATGCCATGACACACGGAACCGGAACTGGGCACGTCAGCGCTCATCCAGAAAACGAGAAAGTCGTCGTCAGCTATGACGAGGTTTTCGACGAGTACACCGTTGAGACGCCCGGCGGCGCGTCGCGCCAGATGATCTATTTCTGCCCCTGGTGCGGAGAACGTCTACCGCAATCGAAACGGGATCAATGGTTCGATGCGCTCGAAGCGCAGGGGCTTAACCCTCTGAATGATCCAATTCCCGAACCCTACAAGACCGCTGCCTGGCGACTGGAGAATTAGGTCCGTTTCCATCCAGGGCGGCCTTTGACTTAACCTGCTAATGACGGGGCAGTTCAGAGCAAGGCCACCAAATCACTGCTCCCGCTAATGCGAGCTGCTTTAAGGTTGTATAATGCCCGTCGCGAAGCCGCCGCTGCTTCCTGTCGAACCTGCTCAGCTCGATCCGCCTGAAGCGGAGTATATCCGGCAATGTGTACACCGGTGCTATGGCGACGCGGCTATCGTGAGAAGTTATGGCCCTGATCCTGGGCAGTTGAAACTACACGTGGAAGCCGATGACAATAACGATCTTGTTCGGCACGAATGTCTCGGGTGGTTGATGTGCGAAATTAGCAGACCTATCGATCTTGAGGTTACGAAACGAGGAACCCGGATCCGAGGCGTGGCAAAGATCGCATATCGGCAGGGTCAAATACTGTAGGATAAATTCCCGCCCAGAGCAGCTCTCGCATGGTCCGCTCCCTCAAAGCAAAAGGCCCCGGAGATCGCTCTCCGGGGCCTTCGCATTGTCAGCCGAAGCTAAGACCGTTCGAGATTACTCGACGATCTTGG
>NZ_APMP01000005.1 GCF_000372645.1 Caulobacter vibrioides OR37
AACTAACGGGATGGACCAGACCCCGGTCATCGTCCCGCCCGTGATCGTGACAGGCGCCGCCGGCTTCGTGGGCTGTCACGTGGCCGAGCGCCTTCTCGAGCGCGGCGAGACCGTGATCGGGGTCGACGTGTTCAACGCCTATTATGACCCAGCCCTGAAGGAGGCCCGAGCCGCGCGGCTTGAATCCCGGCGGGGCTACAAGACGGTCCGCATGGACATCGCCGACCACGCGGCCTTCGCCGATCTGGTGAAGACGTCCGGGGCCCGACGGGTGATCCACCTGGCCGCCCAGGCTGGCGTTCGCTATTCGATCGACAACCCGTTCGCCTATGAGCGCTCGAACCTCGCCGGGCATCTGTCGGTGCTGGAAGCCTGCCGCCATGCCGGCGTGGAGCACCTCGTCTACGCCTCGTCGTCCAGCGTCTATGGCGAGCGACCACTTAACGGCGACGGCTTTCGCGAAACCGATCCGGCCGACCATCCGGTCTCGCTGTACGCGGCCACCAAGCGGTCCTGCGAGCTTCTGAGCCAGAGCTACGCCAAGCTCTACGGGTTCCCGCAATCGGGCCTGCGGTTCTTCACGGTCTATGGCCCCTGGGGCCGGCCCGACATGGCCTATTACGGTTTCACCGAGAAGATGCTGAAGGGCCAGCCGATCGAGGTCTATGGCGAGGGCAGGATGGCCCGCGACTTCACCTATATCGACGACATCGTCGACGGCGTGCTCGGCGTGCTGGACCACCCCCCGGCGGCGGGGGGCCACGAGCTCTACAACATCGGCGACAACGATCCGGTCGGGCTGATGGAGATGATCTCGACCCTGGAGGCGGCGCTAGGCGTCGAGGCGACCAAGATCTTCCTGCCGATGCAGCCGGGCGACGTGCCCGCCACCTTCGCCAATATCGACAAGCTGCGGGCCCTGTGCGGCTACAAGCCCAAGGTCAAGCTGGCCGACGGTCTGCAGCGCTTCGTGGCCTGGCGCCGGGCCTATGCCGGCTGAGGCGCCATCGCCGCGCGCCGGGCCAACTGGTGCTCCCGCCACGAGATGAACAGCGTCGAGGCGATCACGATCGCCGCTCCGACGATCACCGCCGCGCGCGGAACCTCGTGGAACAACAGGAAACCCGCCGCCACGGCGAAGACCAGCCGCGTATAGTCGATCGGCGCCATGACCGCAGCCTCGCCCGCCTCCATGCCCTTGATATAGGCGCCTTGGGTGAAGGTGCCGATGACGCCCATGGCCGACAGTAGCGCCAGGTCGCGCAAGCTTGGCCACTTCCAGACGAACAGCGCCGGCGGGATCGCGAAGACCACGCCCAGCACCGCCGCGTAGACCAGCAGCACGAATGGGCTGTGGTCGCGGGTCATCACCTTCATGCCGGTGATGGTCAGGGCGAACAGGAACGCCGAAGCCAGGGCGCAGGCCTGCGGCCAGCCCAGCCAGTGCGACGCGCCGCCCGCGCCCGGTCGCAGCATGATCAAGACGCCGACAAAGCCGACCACCGCCGCGCCGATCCGCAAGGGCCCGATCGGCTCGCGCAGAACCAGCCCGGCCAGCGGGACCAGCCACAGTGTCCGGGTGAACGACAGGGCGTTGGCGTCGGCCAGGGGCAGCTTCTGATAGGCGTAGAACCCCATGATCAGCGCCAGCACGCCGGCGCTGGAGCGAAAGATCAGGATGCCCGGTCGCGTCGTGCGGAACGCCGCCCGCCAGTCGCGGGCGATCAGAGGCAGGAGCACGACGACGCCGGCCAGCTGGCGATAGAAGGTCTGCAGCGCGGCCGGATAGCCCGGCCCCAGATACTTGATCAAGGTGGTCATCGCCGTGAAGCCGAGGGCGGAGGCCAGCATCCATAGCGCGCCGCGCAGGTTCGGCGTCAGGGTCACCCGGCCGCGCCGGCGGCGAGCAGCTGGGCGCGCATCGCCTCCGCCTGCTCGGGCGAGATGCCCATCGCGGCGAGGATCGGCGACGGGGTGTCCTTGTCCCAGGCGCTGCGCGGACCGACGGTGATGCCTCCGTCGACGACGATGTGGGTCCCGGTGACGAAGCGCGAGTCGTCGCTGGCCAGGTAGAGCGCCGCGGCGGCGATGTCCTCGGGCAGGCCCGACTTGGGCATCGGCTGGATCTTGGGGCCGATCGAGGCGATCTGGGCGGCCATCTGGTCGGCGACCTCGCGGGGCAGCCCCATCGAGGCGCCGAAGATCGACGTGGCGATCAGGCCCGGGCAGATGGCGTTGACCCGGATCTTCAGCGGCGACAGCTCGGCCGCCGCGCAGCGGCTCATATGGATCACCGCCGACTTGGCCGCCGAATAGGCCAGGGGTCCGAAGCCCGCCTGCAGGCCGGCGATCGAGGCGGTGTTGATGATCGAACCCCCGCCGCGCTTCAGCATCAGGGGCGTCGCGTGCTTCATGCCGATAGCCGGACCGCGCACCAGGAGGGCGAAGGTCTTGTCCCAACCGTCGACGGTCAGTTCCTGAACGCCGGCGGGCGTACCGCCGTGGCCGGCGTTGTTGAACAGGATATCGAGACCGCCGAACGCGCTCTCGGCCAGGGCCATGGTCTTGGCCAGCTCGTCCTCGACGGTGACGTCGCAGCGCGAGAAGCGCACCCGGTCGGGAAAGCGCCGCTCCAACATCTCGCCCTTTTCAGCCTGCAGGTCGGCGGCGATGACGCTGGCGCCCTCGGCCACGAACAGTTCGACCGCGCCCAGGCCGATACCCGAGCAGCCACCGGTAACGACGGCGACCTTGCCGTCCAGACGTCCGACCATGCTGAATTCCTCCGCTCGCCCGACCTCTCCCGGGTCGGTGATCAATGATCATATGAGCGGAGGCAGGGGCGGTTGGCTAGGGGTTTTCCGCGCGCAAGCGGCGATCAGGCGCGCGGCGCACCAGCGGCTCGATCGTTCGCCCCAGATGACTGACGGCCAGCCACAACAGGCAAGGCGCCAGCAGCGCGACCCAGGCCAGACCCAGTCCGGCGAGGCCCACGCCCGCCACGGCCCGATGCGCGAAGCCGGATCGCTCGTTGGCCTCCAGCGTCATGACGCGAATATCCAGGCTCATTATCCCCCAAGCCTTTCCTTGCTGCCGACAAGCGTGACGACCGCGCCGTTTCCGGCTCCCACGGCGATCATCATGCTTCACGCGGCGTTTCATTGCGAGCGCGCATCTTCTCCCAGCGCGCCGCCTCGGCGGTCTTCACGTCGCCCTCGATCAGGCGAAGGGTGACGGCGCGGCCCACGTCGCGCATGGCCGGACCGATCAGCGACCAGGGCTCCACGCAGTAGCGCGAGAACAGGCGCTGGGGATCGGCCATCAGGCGGAACAGCCATTCCATGCCCATCGGCCCCATCCAGCGCGGCGCGGGCTTCTGCACGCCGGCCTCGTAGTCGAAGGCGCCGCCGACCGTGAAGGTCGCCGCCGGTCCGTAGGCCTTATGGTTTTGCAGCGTCCAGATTTCCTGGCGCGGCATTCCCATGCCGACCAGCACGATGTCGGGCGAAAACGCCCGGATCGCGGCCAGCACCGCCTCGTTCTCGGGCGAGCCCGGCGTGACGTCGAAATAGCCGTGATGGGTGGCGATCCTGGCGTCGGGCCAATCCTGGCGGATCCGCTCGGCGCCCTTTTCGGCCACGCCCGGCGCGCCGCCTAGGAAGAAGACCTTCCAGTTCTTCTCGCTCGCCAGTCGCCAGAAATCGTCGCGCCAGTCCAGATAGGTGCAGCGGTGGAAGCGCCGGCTGGCCCGGCCCACCAGACGCGCCCAGAAGATCAGCGGCACGCTGTCGACCTCGATCAGGTCGGCGATCTTGTAAAATTCGCCGATTTGGTGATCGCGGCCGATCAGATAAAGACTGTGGAGATTGTGGTTGGCGACGAGGGCGCTCTGCCCCGCCTCCAGCTTTCCCGTCACGAAGTGAAACACCTCTTCGGGACGCACCAAGTCCATGGCGCCGCCCAGCACGCGCACGCGCTCGTCCGGACGCCGGGTCAGGCGGTAAGGGCGCCGGGGCGCGACTGGAGGCGCGGCCGTGGCCGCGTCCCTCGCGCCGTTTTGCTCCCGTTGGACGAACATCGCCGCGGAGTCTCCCAATTACGGAGCGCACCATGCGGCCATGTCCTATTTCTTTCGCTAAAAAGCATACTTAGCGAGATTTAACCACGATCCCCGCTAACCTTTTCATTCAACCGTGATCACCACCTTGCCCATGGCCTTGCGGCTGGAGAGGTGCGCGATCGCGTCGCCGGCGCGGGCCAGGGGGAAGCGCTCGGAGACATAGGGCCGGATCTTGCCCTCGGCGTAGAGCGCCATCAGTTCCTTGAGGTTCTGGGCGTGGCCCTTGGGATCGCGCGCCACCGCCGCGCCCCAGAAGACGCCGACGATGTCGCACGACTTCAACAGCGTCAGATTCAGCGGGATTTTCGGAATGCCCGACGGGAAACCGATGACCAGGAAGCGACCGTTCCAGCCGGCGGCGCGGATCGTCGCCTCGGAATAGTCGCCGCCGACCGCGTCATAGGCGACGTCCCAACCGTTCGGTCCGCAGGCGTCCTTGATCAGGTTGGCCAGCGCCTTCTGGCCATCCTTGTCGAACGGTCCGCGCGGATAGACCACCCCGCTTTCCGCGCCGTGCTTGACGGCCAGGTCGACCTTTTCCTGGCTGGAGGCCGCGGCGATAACGCGCGCGCCCATGGCCTTGCCCAGTTCGACCGCGGCGAGGCCCACGCCCCCGGCGGCGCCCAGGACCAGCAGGGTTTCGCCCGCCTTGATGTGACCGCGATCCTTCAAGGCGTAGTAAGAGGTGCCGTAGGTCAGGACGAAGGCGGCGGCCTCGTCGAAGGGCATGTCGTCGGGAATGGGCGTGCAGCGCTGCTCTTCCAGCGCCAGCTTCTCGGCGAAGCCGCCCCAGCCGGTCGAGGCCAGCACGCGATCACCGACCTTGAAGCGGCTGACGCCCTCGCCCACCGCCGAGATCACGCCCGACACCTCGCCGCCGGGCGCGAACGGGCGCGTCGGCTTGAACTGGTACTTGTCCTCGATGATCAGGACGTCGGGATAGTTGACGCCGCAGGCCTTGACGTCGATCAGCACCTGGCCGGGCCCGGCGACGGGATCGGGCAGTTCCTCGAGCACCAGGGTCTCGGGGCCGCCGACTTCCTTGCTGAGCACCGCCTTCATATCGCCTCTCCCGGATTTCTTGATTAAGAGGTCCGGACGCTAGCGCGGGACGCCGGGCCAAGGAAGCAGAATGTCAAACAAACGTTTTAGCCTCGCCCTGCACGGCGGCGCGGGCGCGAAGCCTGGCCACGACTATGCGGTCGAGATCGCGCATATGCGTAGCTTGGTCGAGGCCGCCCGTGATCGTCTGGCCGCCGGGGTCAGCGCGCTCGACGTCGCGGTCGAGACCGTGGTCGCCCTCGAGGCCAGCGGCCTCTATATCGCCGGCAAGGGCGCCTCGCCCAACGCCGACGGCGAATACGAACTGGACGCCAGCCTGATGGACGGCGCCACGCTGAAGGCTGGCTCGGTGGCCGCCCTGCGAGGCTTCAAAAGCCCGATCCTGGCCGCCCGCGCGGTGATGGAGGCCACGCCGCACGTGATGCTGGCCGGCCAGGGCGCGATCGACTTCGCCGCCGAGCAGGGCCTGGAGCCCGTGGAAGACCCCGAGGCATGGTTCACCCGCGCGGGAGCGTTCGAGGACAATCACCCACCGGACGCCCTGCCTGTCGGCACGGTCGGCTGCGTGGTCCGCGACACGGACGGGCGTCTGGCCGCAGCCACCTCGACGGCCGGCGTGTTCGGCAAGCGGCCCGGCCGAGTCGGCGACTCCCCGGTGATCGGCGCCGGCGCCTGGGCTGACGGCCACGCCGCAGTGTCCTGCACAGGCCAAGGCGAATATTTCATCCGCGCCGCCGTCGCGGCCCAGGTCGCCCATCGCGTCCGCTTCGGGGGCCAAGACCTGGAAGAGGCCGCGCGCCAGGCGATCGCCAGCGTGGCGGACCTGGGCGGCCATGGCGGTCTGGTCTCGGTCGATCGAGACGGAAATGTCGCCATGCCCTTCGCCTCGAGCGGCCTCAAGCGCGCGGCGCTGCTGAAGGACGGAACCATCGTCAGCGCGGCCTTCTGACGCCGCCGCCAAGACCCTCAAGCCGATAGCGCGGCGAAGCGCGGGAACACGGCCGGTCGCCCCCGCGTTTGCCGCCCCATGGCGTCTGCCCCCAAGACCAGCGGTTCGCACAAGGTGGTGTTCGCGGCCCTGGCCGGGAACCTGGCCATCGCCGTGACCAAGTTCGCGGCCGCCCTGCTGACCGGCTCATCGGCCATGCTGACCGAGGCGATCCACTCCAGCGTCGACACCGGCAATCAAGGCCTATTGCTGCTGGGCTTGGCCCGCGCCAATCGACCGCCCAGCCAGAGCCATCCGTTCGGCTACGGCATGGAGCTCTATTTCTGGTCCTTCGTCGTGGCTTTGATGATCTTCGCCCTGGGCGGAGCGGTCTCGGTCTATCAGGGCGTCCACAAGATCCTGCGGCCCGAACCGATCGACCGAGCCTGGATCAATTTCGCGGTCATCGGTCTCTCGGCCCTGTTCGAGGGCGGGTCGTTCGTCGTGGCCTGGCGCGAGTTCAAGACGCTGCGCGGCGAGGTTCCGTTCTTCCGCGCCCTCAAGGGCAGCAAGGACCCGTCGATCTTCGCGGTGCTGCTGGAGGACGGGGCGGCGCTGCTGGGCCTGTGCCTGGCGGCGCTGGGGGTCGCGGGCTCGGTCGCGGGCCTGGCCTGGGCGGACGGCGCGGCCTCGGTGGCGATCGGCGTGCTGCTGGTCCTCATCGCCGCCTTCCTGGCCAACGAAACCCGCAGCCTGCTGACCGGCGAGGCGGCCGCCCCGCGCATCGTCGAGGCCGTGCGCGAAGCTTTGGCCCGCGACGCCCGCGTCGAGAACGTGGCCGAGGTGCTGAGCATGCATCTGGGGCCGCGCGAGATTCTGCTGGGCGTGACGCTGGACTTCCAGGACCAATTGACGGCCGGCGAGATCGAGGACGCCGCCGACGACTTCGCCGCCCTGATCCGAGGCGTCGATCCTCGCATCACCCGGGTCTTCGTCCGTTCGGGCCGGGCGCGCGCCGCCTATGCCCGAGCCGCGCCGCCATGACCCCTGCTCGCGTGCGCGATATTTTAGTGAAATCGTCTTCTACCCCGCTTACGGGATCAACCCGTCGCTATCCAAAAGGGTGTCCCGATGCATGACCGCGCCGGCCTTCGCGCTCTTCCCGAAGACCTGATCGACCTTGACGCCCTGGTCCGCGCCTATTTCGACATCGCGCCCGACGTCGCCAATCCGGCCCAGAAGGTGACCTTCGGCACCTCGGGTCATCGCGGCTCCAGCCTGGATGGCGGCTTCAACGAGCGCCACATCCTGGCCATCGCCCAGGCCGTCGCCGACTACCGCGCCGCCGAGGGGGTCGCCGGTCCGCTGTTCATCGGCCGCGACACCCACGCCCTGTCCGAGCCGGCCTGGCGCACGGTGATCGAGGTGCTGGCCGCCAACGCCATCGAGATCCTGGTCGACAGCCGCGACGGCTTCACCCCGACCCCGGCGGTGTCGCACGCCATCCTGACCCATAACCGCCAAGGCGGAGCGCAGGCCGACGGCCTGCTGCTTACCCCCTCGCACAACCCGCCGCGCGACGGCGGCATCAAGTACAATCCGCCGTCCGGCGGTCCGGCGGGCTCGGACGCCACCTCGGCCATCGCCGCCCGCGCCAACGCCTTGCTGGCCGAGGGGCTCGCCGGCGTGAAGCGCCTGCCGTTCGAGCGAGCGATCAAGGCCGCCGGCCGTTACGACTTCCTGGGCCGTTATGTCGAAGACCTGCCGGCGGTGATCGACGTCGAGGCCATCCGCGCCGCCGGGGTGCGGATCGGGGCCGATCCGCTGGGCGGCGCGGCCGTCGCCTATTGGGGCGCGATCGCCGAGCGTCATGGGCTGAACCTGACGGTGGTCAACGACGCGGTCGACGCCCGCTGGGCGTTCATGCCGCTGGATGCCGACGGCAAGATCCGCATGGACTGTTCGTCGGCCTCGGCCATGGCCAACCTGATCGGGATCATGAAGGGCGGCGCGGCCTATGACGTGGCGACCGGCAACGACGCCGACGCCGACCGCCACGGGATCGTCACGCCCGATGGCGGGCTGATGAACCCCAACCACTATCTGGCCGCCGCCATCTCGTACCTGTTCAGCCACCGTCCCGGCTGGAGCGCGGACACGGCGGTCGGCAAGACCCTGGTGTCGTCCTCGATGATCGACCGGGTGGTGGCGGGCCTCGGCCGTCGCCTTCTGGAGGTGCCGGTGGGCTTCAAGTACTTCGTGCCCGGCCTGCTGGACGGTTCGGTCGGCTTAGGCGGCGAGGAGTCGGCCGGCGCGGCCTTCCTGCGCCACGACGGCGGGGCGTGGACCACCGACAAGGACGGCATCCAGCTGGCCCTGCTGGCGGCCGAGATCCAGGCGGTGACGGGCCAGAGCGCCAGCCAGCTCTATAACGGTCTGACGGAAAAGTATGGCGCGCCGGCCTATGCCCGCGTCGACGCCGTGGCCAGCCGCGAGGACAAGGCGCGCCTCGCCAAGCTCAGCCCCAGCGACGTCTCCGCCAAGACCCTGGCCGGCGAGCCGATCACCGACATCCTCACCAACGCCCCCGGCAACGGCGAGGCGATCGGCGGCCTGAAGGTGTGCACGAAGAACGCCTGGTTCGCGGCCCGGCCATCGGGCACCGAGGACGTCTACAAGGTCTATGCGGAGTCGTTCCTGGGCCCCGATCACCTCAAGCAGGTGCAGGCCGAGGCGCGCGAAGTGGTGGCGGGCGCGTTGAAGGGCTGAGGGTCCGCCCTAGCCCTTTGGCGTCGCAGCGTTTATACGCCGCGCCATGTTTGAAGGCCTCTCCCCCCTCGCCCGCGACGCTCGCTCCTGGCCGTTCGAGCAGGCGCGCGCCACCATCGCCCGCGTCCTGCGCGTGCGCCTCCCCGACCGCGCCGACCAGGACGCCGCCAAGGCCCTGATCGACGCCGGCAAGACCGATGAGGCGGTGAAAGCCTATCCGGCCCTCTCCAAGGCCGTGATCTTCGAGACAGGCTACGGGCCGTCGGGCCTGCCTCACCTGGGCACCTTTGGCGAGGTGGCGCGCACGACCATGGTGCGCCAGGCCTTCCGCGCGCTCACCGACGATCATATGCCCACCCGCCTGATCGCCTTCAGCGACGACATGGACGGCCTGCGCAAGGTTCCCGACAACATCGAGAACAAGCAGCCGCTGATCGAGGATCTGGGCAAGCCGCTGACCGTGGTCCGCGACCCGTTCGGCACCCACGACAGCTTCGGCGCCCACAACAACGCCCGCCTGCGCGCGTTCCTGGACGGCTTCGGCTTCGAGTACGAGTTCGTCAGCTCGACCGACTGCTACAAGGGCGGCCTGTTCGACGCGACCCTGCTGATCGCGCTCGAGCGCTTCGACGCCATCCAGAAGGTCATGCTGCCGACCCTGGGCGAGGAGCGCCGCGCCACCTATTCGCCGTTCCTGCCGATCAGCCCGACCACCGGCAAGGTGCTGCAGGTCCCGACCCTGGAGCGCAATGTCGACAAGGGCACGATCGTCTTCGAGGACGAGGACGGTTCCAAGGTCGAGGTCCCGGTCACCGGCGGCCACGTGAAGATGCAGTGGAAGCCCGACTGGGCCATGCGCTGGACCGCCTTGGGCGTCGACTACGAGATGTCGGGCAAGGACCTGATCGACTCGGTCAAGGCCTCCGGCGCCATCTGCAAGGCGCTGGGCGGAACTCCGCCGGAGGGCTTCAACTACGAGCTCTTCCTGGACGAGAACAACCAGAAGATCTCCAAGTCCAAGGGCAACGGTCTCTCCATGGAGGACTGGCTGCGCTACGGCGCGCCGGAAAGCCTCTCGTACTACATGTTCCAGAGCCCCAAGTCGGCCAAGAAGCTCTATTTCGACGTCATTCCCAAGGCGACCGACGAGTACCTGCAGCAGCTGGACGCGTTCGGTCGCCAGGAGCCGGCCAAGCAGCTCGACAACCCGGTCTGGCACATCCACTCGGGCAAGCCGCCCGAGCAGGGCTCGCCGGTGTCGTTCAGCCTGATGCTGAACCTCGTTTCGGCCGCCGACGCCTCGACCAAGGAAATCCTCTGGGGCTTCCTGTCGCGCTACATCCCGGGCGCGACGCCGGAAAGCCAGCCGCTGCTGGATCGCCTGGCCGGCTACGCGATCAACTATTACGAGGACTTCGTGAAGCCCTCGAAGACCTTCCGCGCCCCGACCGACCAGGAACGCGCGGCGATGCTGGACCTGCTGGCCAAGCTGAAAGCCATGCCGGCCGGAACCCAGGACGCCGAGCTGATCCAGAACGAGGTGTTCGAGGTCGGCAAGACCCACGGCTTCGACCCGCTGCGCGCCTGGTTCCAGGCGCTGTACGAAGTGCTGCTGGGCCAGAGCCAGGGCCCGCGCTTCGGCTCCTTCGCCGCGATCTTCGGGATCGATCGGACGGTGGCGCTGATCGAGGAAAAGTTGGACTAGCCGCGTAACTCCCCTCTGCCGCCGCGGAGGGGGCGCCGCCATACGCGGTCGAGCGAAGACGCGCACACGGCGAATCCATCCGCCCCGCGACATCATGTCCTTGAAAATGAACGGAACCTGAAAACGCGATTAAGGGTTTATGCGCCCTTCGGAGTCTAGGCTTTGACGATCAGACATCGGAAGAGTCACCAAGGTTAAGTCCCATGGCTTCGTTCACCCTCCGCCCCACCGACCGTCAGGAGTTCGACTCGCTGCTCGGCGGCATCGTCCAACAATTCCCCGAGGCCCAGGTCGAGGCCGCCCACAACGACACCTGGGCGTCCTACCGCGTGGACATCTCGTGCGCCGACCCGGCGGCCGGTCCGCTGATCGCCTGGCTGCTGGACACCCACGCCGGCTGCCCGCGCACCTGAGCCTCTTCGGCGTCGGCCTTACTGGCTGACCCAGACGATCCGCGCGATCCAGGCGACCTCGTCCCGCGACAGCAGGCGGTCGCCGCTTCGTCCAAGACCCACGAGCTCGATCGCGCGGGCCGTGACCCGGCCCAGCTCGCGCACCAGGACCTCGCCCGCGTGGGTCCGCGCCGCCACCCGGTCGCCCCGACGCGGCTCGACGGTCGGCGAGACCAGCAGGCGGTCGCCGTTACGATAGACGGGCGCCAGGCTGTCCCCCGTCACCTCCAGCGCGAACAGCCCCTGCCCCAAATCCGGCGCGGGGATCTCGTCCCAGCCCGAGCCAACCGGCCTGCCGGCCGCGTCGAACAGACCCTCGCGCCCGGCCTCGGACAGGCCGATCAGCGGCGCGCCCTTGGGACGACCGGCGGGCGGCGCGTGTTCGGTAAGCGCCGCGAATTCCGAGAAATTCACGCCCGTCGCTTCCAGCAGCTTGGCCAGGCTTTCGGTCGACGGCCAGCGCGCGTGGCCGCCGCCCTCGGGTGAACCACGCTTGGAACGGTTGAAGCTGGTGGGATCCAGGCCCGCCATCCGAGCCATCGCCGAAGGCGTCATGTCGAAGCGCGCGGCCAGGGCGTCGATCGCGCGCCAGATTTCGCCGTGAGACAGGGTCGCCATCGGCGTCCTCCTCCTGCAGTCGGCCTTCACCCGGAAAATAGGCCGCGCGGCCTAGGAAAGTAAACCTATCACCGACCCACAAGTTGACGTTTACGTAAGCGTTGACGATCACCCGAGATCGGGTTTACGGTGATCGTCGATAACTAAGCGGCCCGGCCGCGGTAGCCAGGCCCTCTTTTCGGGAGGTTTTAACCCATGGCCGACCTGCGACGCCCCGAGCGGACCTTCACGATCCGCCAGCTCTGCAACGAATTCAAGGCGACCCCGCGCGCGCTGCGCTTCTATGAAGACAAGGGTCTGCTGAACCCGGCCCGCGAGGGCCTGAACCGGGTCTATTCCCACAAGGACCGCGTGCGCCTGCAACTGATCCTGCGCGGCAAGCGCGTGGGTCTGTCGCTGACCGAGATCCGCGAACTGCTGGACCTCTATGACGAGAACGACGAGGGCGCGGCCCAGATGGCCCGCTCGCTGAAGAAGTTCCGCGAGCGCGCCAACGCGCTGGAACAACAGCGTGACGACATCGACAACGCGCTGGTCGAGCTGCGCGAGGCCTGCAACCGCCTCGAAAAGCGTCTCGCGGAAATCCGTCCCGACCTGCTGCCCCGCGCGGCCGACTACGAGCAGGTGCTGCGCGCCCGCCTGGATGGTCACAGCGAAGCGATGCTCGGCAAGTAAGACACATCGCGACGCCGGCTTCGAACAAGACAGCGCCCAGGCCGGCGTCGCCTAACCTTTCCTCCTCCCGATCCTAGCCAGGACCGTTTCATGACCTACCAGCCGCCCGTTCGCGATCACGCCTTCATCCTGCGCGACGTGCTCAATATCGATCAGCATGGCGACCTGCCCGGCTTCTCCGACGCCCCGTTCGACGTGGTCGAGCAGATCCTGGACGCGGCGGCTCAATTCACCGGCGAGGTCCTGGCGCCGCTGAACGTCGTGGGCGACAAGAACGGCTGCGAGCTGGATCCGGCGACCAACACCGTCACCACCCCTCCGGGCTTCAAGGACGCCTACAAGCAGCTGTGCGAAGGCGGCTGGACGGGCCTTGGCTCCGACCCCGCCTATGGCGGCCAGGGCCTGCCCTATGTGGTGAACCTGGCGTTCAGCGAGATGTCGAGCTCGGCCAACATGGCCTTCTCGATGTATCCGGGCCTGGCCCACGGCGCCTATTCGGCCATCCACTTCGGCGGCACCGACGAGCAGAAGCAGACCTACCTGCCCAAGATGGTCACCGGCGAATGGACCGGCACCATGAACCTGACCGAGCCGCACTGCGGCACGGACCTGGGCTTGCTGCGCACGAAGGCGGTTCCGCAGGCCGACGGCAGCTACAAGATCACCGGCCAGAAGATCTGGATCTCGGCCGGCGAGCACGACATGTCGGACAACATCGTCCACCTGGTGCTGGCCCGCATCGAGGGCGCCCCGGCCGGCGTGAAGGGGATCTCGCTGTTCATCGTGCCGAAGTTCTTCCCCAAGGAAGACGGCTCGGTCGGCGAGCGCAACCAGGGCGTCAAGTGCGTCGGCCTGGAAGAAAAGATGGGCATCCACGGCAACGCCACCTGCGTCATGCAGTATGACGACGCCGTCGGCTATCTGATCGGCGAGGAGAACGCCGGCCTGAAGATCATGTTCGTCATGATGAACGAGGCTCGCCTCGGCGTCGGGATGCAGGGCGTCGCCCAGGGGGAGGCCGCCTACCAAGCCGCCGTCGCCTTCGCCAAGGACCGCCTGCAAGGCCGCTCGCTCACGGGCCCCAAGAACGCCGACGGTCCGGCCGACCCGATCATCGTCCACCCGGACGTCCGCCGGATGCTGCTGGAAAGCAAGGCCCTGATCGAGGGCGGCCGAGCCTTCCTGTTCTGGACCGCCCTGCACGGCGACCTCTCGCACCTGCATCCGGACGAGAAGGTCCGCGAGAAGGCCAGCGACTACATGGGCCTGATGACGCCGGTTCTTAAGGGTTATCTGACCGACAAGGGCTTCCAGGTCTGCTCGAACGCGGTGCAGGTGCACGGCGGCAGCGGCTTCACCGAGCACTTCCCGGTCAGCCAGTTCATGCGCGACTGCCGCATCGCCCTGATCTACGAAGGCACCAACGGCGTGCAGGCCCTGGACCTTGTCGGCCGCAAGCTGGCGGCCAAGGGCGGCCGCGCGGTCATGACCTTCTTCCAGGAAATCGACCAGTTCATCGGCGAGAACGACAGCGACGCGGCCCTGAAGCCGTTCATCGAGGCGTTGTCCGGCGTGAAGGCCCAGCTGCAGGACGGCACGATGTGGCTGATGCAGAACGGCCTGCAGAACCCCGACAACGCCGGCGCGGCGTCGACCGACTACATGCACCTCTTCGGCCTTACCGGCCTGGCGTACATGTGGGCTCTGATGGCCAAGGCCGCCAACGCCAAGATCGCCGCCGGCTCGTCCGATCCCTTCTACACGACCAAGCTGACGACCGGTCGCTATTTCATCGAACGCATCTTGCCTGACGCAGCGTCGCATCTGTCCAAGCTGAAGACCGGTTCAGCGACCCTGATGGCGCTGCCAGCGGAGGCTTTCTAATCATGAGCGTGCTCAACGTCGAAAAACCCGCCTTCATGGCCGAGGAAGACATCGCGATCTTCGAGGACGCGGTGGGCAAGTTCTTCGATGAGCACGCGCCCGAGGCGACGGTCGCGAAATGGCGCAAGAACCACTGCGTCGATCGCGACATGTGGACCAAGGCGGGGGAGGCCGGACTGCTGGGCCTCTCCACGCCCGAGCAATATGGCGGCGCCGGCGGCGACTACCGGCACGAGGTCGTGCTGATGGAGCAGCTGGGCCTGAAGGGCGTCGACGGCTTCGGCGCCAGCCTGCACAACGCCATCGTCATGCCGTACATCTTCCACTACGGCACCGAGGAACAGAAGCAGCGCTGGCTGCCGCGCATGGCGACCGGCGAGCTGGTCGGCGCCATCGCCATGACGGAGCCGGGCGCCGGCTCCGACCTCCAGGGGATCAAGACCACCGCCAAGAAGGTCGGCAATCAGTACGTCATCAACGGCTCCAAGACCTTCATCACCAACGGCCAGACCGCCAACCTGATCTGCGTGGTGGTCAAGACCGACCCGACCGCCGGCGCGCGCGGCACCTCGCTGATCTTCGTGGAGACGGACGGAGCGGAAGGCTTCGAGCGCGGCCGCAACCTCGACAAGCTGGGTCAGGAAGCCCAGGACACCTCGGAGCTGTTCTTCAACGACGTCAAGGTTCCGACCGAGAACCTGCTGGGCGTCGACGAGGGACAGGGCTTCTTCCAGCTGATGGGCCAGCTGCCGCAGGAGCGGCTGAACATCGCCGTCCAGGGCATGGCGACGATCGAGCGGGCGCTGGAGCTGACCATCGCCTACGTCAAGGACCGCAAGGCGTTCGGCAAGGCGGTCATCGACTTCCAGAACACCCAGTTCGTCCTGGCCGAATGCAAGACCGAGGCGACCGTGGCCCGCGTCTTCGTCAACCACTGCATCGGCCAGCATCTGGAGGGCAAGCTGGACGCGGCCACCGCCTCGATGGCCAAGTACTGGGTCAGCGACCTGGAGAACAAGATCGTCGACCGCTGCCTGCAGCTGTTCGGCGGCTACGGCTTCATGAACGAGTATCCGATCGCGCGCATGTACAAGGACAGCCGCATCCAGCGCATCTACGGCGGCACCAACGAGATCATGAAACTGCTGATCGCGAGGACGCTGTGATCGTACTGCCCCTCATCGGCTTGCTGGCGGGTCCGGCGGCGGCGCCGGCCCAGGCCGACGCCCGCGCCGCCGTGGTCTGCGTGCGCGCCGCGCCCGGTCCGCGACCGCTCAACTTCTCCGGCGAGCTGGTCGGCAAGCGCCCGCAGCCAGGCGCCTTCAAGCTGCCGCTGACCCCGCCGGGCAAGGACGTCTGCAACACCTTGCTGCGCTCGAAGATCGCCGAGTGGAAGCTGGAGGTGACGACCTCGGGCTTCACCGCCTGCGAGCTGCCGCCGCCCGAGTTCGGGTCGCGCCTCTATTACCGCGCCAAGGCCGCCGCCAGCGGCCTGAAGTGCGAGCCCATCGGCAAGTATCCGATCGGAAACTGGAAACCCTAGCGTCGCGCCGTTCTCACGGCGCGCGCCCACGTCACGAACACCGCTTCGCAGGAAGGAGCCATTCCATGGCTGACGCTTACATCTTCGACGCCGTGCGCACCCCGCGCGGCAAGGGCAAGAAGGACGGGTCTCTGCACGAGACCACCGCCCTGTCCCTGGCAACCCAGGTTCTGGAAGCCCTTCGCGACCGCAATGGCCTCGACACCAGCAAGGTCGACGACGTGGTTCTGGGCTGCGTCTCGCCGGTGGGCGAGCAGGGCAGCGACGTGGCCCGCACCGCCGTGCTGACCGCCGACTACGCCGAGAGCGTCGCCGGCGTGCAGATCAACCGCTTCTGCGCCTCGGGCCTGGAAGCCGTGAACATGGCCGCGGCCAAGGTCGCTTCGGGCGAAGCCCAGCTGGCGATCGGCGGCGGCGTCGAGAGCATGAGCCGCGTGCCGATGGGCAGCGACGGCGGCGCCTGGCCGACCGATCCGTCCTCGGCCTTCAAGACCTATTTCGCCCCGCAGGGCGTGTCGGCCGACCTGATCGCCACCCTGTATGGCTTCAGCCGCGATGACGTCGACGCCTACGCCGTCGAGAGCCAGAAGCGCGCCGCCGCCTCGTGGGCCGACGGCCGCTTCAAGAAGTCGGTCATCCCGGTGAAGGACCAGTTGGGCCTGACCCTGCTGGACCACGACGAGACCGTGCGCGGCTCGACGACCATGCAGACCCTGGCCGCCCTGAACCCGTCGTTCACCGGCATGGGCGAAATGGCCTTCGACGCGGTCGTGCAGCAGCGCTACCCGCAGGTCGAGAAGGTCAACCACGTCCACCACGCCGGCAACAGCTCGGGCATCGTCGACGGGGCCGCCGGCGTGCTGATCGGCTCCAAGGAGATGGGCGAGGCGCTGGGCCTGAAGGCGCGCGCGCGCATCAAGGGCGCGGCCTCGATCGGCTCGGAGCCCTCGATCATGCTGACCGGCCCGGCCCTGGTCACCGAAAAGCTGCTCAAGAAGCTGGGCATGGAGGTCAAGGACATCGACCTCTACGAACTGAACGAAGCCTTCGCCTCGGTCGTGCTGCGCATGATGCAGGCGCTGGATATCCCGCACGACAAGATGAACGTGAACGGGGGCGCCATCGCCATGGGCCATCCGCTGGGCGCCACCGGCGCGATGATCCTGGGCACGGTCCTCGACGAGCTGGAGCGCTCGGACAAGGAAACCGCCCTGATCACCCTGTGCGTCGGCGCCGGCATGGGCACCGCCACCGTCATCGAACGCGTCTAAGGCCGAGGAGCTAACACCATGGAAAACTTCAAGATCGAGGTCGATTCCGACGGCGTGGCCCTCGTCACCTTCGACGTGCCCGGCCGCTCGATGAACACCCTGACCGCTTCGGTCATCAAGGAAATCGGCGAGGTGGTCGAGACCATCAAGTCGGACGCGGCCATCAAGGGCGCGGTCATCACCTCGGGCAAGACGACCGGCTTCTGCGCCGGCGCGGACCTGGGCGAGCTGGGCGGCGGCGGTCTGGCCGGCGGTTCGGCGGGCGGCGAAGCGGCTCTGAAGGCGGCGTTCGACGCCGGCTTCGCGCTGAACAAGGCCTTCCGCGCGCTGGAAACCTGCGGCAAGCCGGTCGCGGCCGCCATCAATGGCCTGGCCATGGGCGGCGGTCTCGAGATCTGCCTGGCCTGCCACTATCGCGTGGTCGCCGACAATCCGAAGATCCAGCTGGCCCTGCCGGAAGCCAAGGTCGGCCTGCTGCCCGGCGCCGGCGGCACCCAGCGCCTGCCGCGCCTGATGGGCGTGATGGCGGCCGCGCCGTACCTGCTGGAAGGCAAGTCGATGAAGCCGGCCGAGGCCCTGGCCAACAAGGTCGTGCACGAGGTCGTCCCGGCCGACCAGGTCGTGGAAGCCGCCAAGACCTGGGTCAAGACCAAGGGCGATCCCGTCGCGCCGTGGGACAAGAAGGACTTCAAGCTGCCCGGCGGCGGCCCCTACACCCCGACCGGCAGCCAGGTCTTCGTGATGGGCAACGCCATGCTGCGCAAGCAGACCTATGGCAACTATCCGGCCCAGTTGAACATCCTGAAGGCGGTCTATGAGGGCACGCAGGTGCCGTTCGACGCGGCCATCCGCATCGAGACCCGCTACTTCATCAAGACGATGATGACGCCCCAGGCCAAGGGCATGATCCGCACGCTGTTCCTCAGCTTGCAGGAGCTGGGCAAGGGTTCGGGCCGGCCAGCCAACGTCCCGCCGTCGGAAGCCAAGAAGGTCGCGGTGCTGGGCGCCGGCATGATGGGCGCGGGCATCGCCTATGTCCAAGCCATGGCCGGCATCGAGACCGTGCTGATCGACCAATCGCAGGAAGCCGCCGAAAAGGGCAAGGCCTATGCCGAGTCCCTGCTGAAGAAGGCGGTCTCGCGCGGGAAGATGACCCAGGACAAGGCCGACGCGGTCCTGGCCCTGATCACCCCGACCACCGACTATGATCACGTCAAGGGCAGCGACCTCGTCATCGAGGCGGTGTTCGAGAACCGCGAGATCAAGGCCGAAGTGACCAAGAAGGCCGAGGCCCAGCTGGCCGAGACCGCCATCTTCGGCTCCAACACCTCGACCCTGCCGATCACCGGCCTGGCCAAGGCTTCGGTGCGACCCAAGAACTTCATCGGCATCCACTTCTTCTCGCCGGTCGACAAGATGGGCCTGGTCGAGATCATCATGGGCGAAGAGACCAGCCAGGAAGCCCTGGCCAAGTCGATCGACTACGTCCTGAAGATCAAGAAGACCCCGATCGTCGTGAACGACTCTCGTGGCTTCTACACCTCGCGCTGCTTCGGCACCTTCGTGCAGGAAGGCCTGGAAATGCTGGCCGACGGCATCGCCCCGGCCATCATCGACAATGTCGGCCGCGCCACGGGCATGCCGCGCGGTCCGCTGGAGATGAACGACGACGTCGCCCTGGACCTTGGCTACAAGGTCACCCAGCAGACCAAGAAGGACCTTGGCGACAAGTTCGAGGACCGTCCGTTCGCCCCGATCATCGAGAAGATGGTGGTCGAGCTGCAGCGCTTCGGCCGCAAGAACGGCAAGGGCTTCTACGACTATCCGGAGAATGGCCCCAAGACCCTGTGGAAGGGTCTATCGGACCTCGCCCCGGTGAAGATCGCCGACGCCGATCAGGCGCTGATCCAGGAGATCCGCACCCGGCTGCTGTACCGCCAGGCCGTCGAAGCCGCCCGCTGCTTCGAGGAAGGCGTCATCACGGACCCGCGCGAGGCCGATGTCGGCGCGATCCTCGGCTGGGGCTTCGCGCCCTGGACCGGTGGTCCGATCAGCCTGATCGACAGCGTCGGCGCCAAGGCCTTCGTCGAAACCTGCGACGGTCTCGCCCAGAAGTACGGCAAGCGGTTCGCCCCGCCAGCCCTGCTGCGCGAGATGGCCGAAAAGGGCGAGACCTTCTACGGCCGCTTCGGAGGCAAGGCCAAGGCCGCCGCCTAAACGGGTCCGCGAAACCGACAGGAAAGGCCCGGCGGCGACGCCGGGCCTTTTTCTTGTCCGCCATGGCCCCGCTTGCGCCGCACGGCCGGCGTACCGACCTTTGACGCGAGCGCGGGGCGCTGGAGGTTCGATGAGCGTGGCGATCGCCGGAACGACGAGGCGGCGGCCCACGCGGCGGGACCTGGCGATCCTGGCCCTGGCGGCCTTGGCCCATGTCGGCGTTCTGACCGCGCTGGTGCTGGACGCCCGCTGGACTCCCGAGATGATCGAGCCGCCGATCATCCAGGCCGAACTGATCCGGCCCGAGATCGCCCAAGCGCCCTCCAGGCCCAGCCCCGAGCAGAAAGGACCACTTCGGCGGACGGATCGCCCGTCGCCGTCGCCCATCCCGGCGGTCCCGTCCGGTCCGGCCGCTCCCCCCGCGCCGACCGGGGTCGTCGCTCCGCCCGGCTTCACCGCCCGCAAGCTGTCCGAGGAAAGCGTTCAGGCCCGGGAAAGCCTGCGTCGGGGCCTTGGATGCCGGCACGAGAAGGTCGTCGGGTTCAATCGCGACCAGAAAAACGCCTGCGCCGAAGCCGACGGCCAGCGTGCGCGGACCGCGCCGATGTACGCGGCCGTCGATCCCGACAAGAAGGCCGCCTTCGACGGCGACTGCGCCAAGGATGACGACTGGTGCCTCTATCGGGTCGGAAAGGGGCCCTATCCAGGCCTCTTCGCCCTGGGCAAAAAGAAGAAGCGCAAGGGCTGGGACGATTAGAACGGGTCAGGTATCCGTCCGAAAGCGCGGGCTCAAAGCGGTAGCTCGGCGCGCTTGACCACCGTGCGCATGGCGATGCTGGACGACACCCGCACGACGCCCGGAATGCGGGTCAGTTCCTGGGCGTGGACGCGCTCCAGATCGTCGACGTCCCGCACCACCAGCCGCAGCAGGTAGTCCGACCCGCCGGTCATCAGATAGCACTCGGCCACCTCGCGAACCGTGGCGATGGCCTTCTCGAAAGCACTGAGCGCCGCCTCGGCCTGCGAGGACAGGGTGACCGTCACGAAGACGCTGAGCGGCAGGCCCACGGCCCGTTCGTCGATCACGGCCGCGTAGCGGCCGATCACCCCCGCCTCCTCCAGAGCCCGCACCCGCCGCAAGCACGCGGACTCGGAAAGATTCACCGCCTCGCCCATTTCAACATAGCTGGCGCGACCGCGTCGCTGCAGCAGGCGGAGAAGCTTCCGATCGAAGCTGTCGAGGTCGACGGACGCTTTCTTCACCAGAACGGCCCTTTTTCGCGGGATTCCTGCATAACACGGTTTGTGTCGCACGAAAAACCCAAGGAACCTGCGAGGTTGGAGGCGTAAACCGGGTTCAAAGCGCTTTTGGAGGAAAGCATCATGCGCGTTGGCGTCCCTTCCGAGATCAAGCCGGGCGAGCACCGGGTCGGCCTGACTCCCACGGCCGTTCGTGAATATGTCGGCCACGGCCACACCGTCCTCGTCCAATCGGGCGCGGGCCTGGGCGCCGGCTATGCCGACGACGTCTATGTCAAGGCGGGCGCGACCATCGCTCCCGACGCCGCCGCGGTCTTCGCCGGCGCGGACATGATCGTGAAGGTCAAGGAACCGCAGAAGGTCGAGTGGGAAAAGCTCGAACCTCGCCACATCCTGTTCACCTACCTCCACCTGGCGCCCGATCCGGCCCAGACCGAAGGCCTGCTGAAAAGCGGCGCGGCCGCCATCGCCTACGAGACCGTCACCGACGCCAAGGGCGGCCTGCCGCTGCTGGCCCCGATGTCGGAAGTGGCCGGCCGGATCGCCGTCTTCTCGGCGGCCGAGACGCTGCTGAAGCACAATGGCGGCATGGGCCTCTTGCTCTGCGGCGTGCCCGGCGTGCCGCCGGCCCGCGTCGCCGTGCTGGGCGGCGGGGTGGTCGGCTCGAACGCCGCCCGCATGGCCGCCGGTCTCGGCGCCGAGGTCGTGGTTCTGGAGCGCTCGATCCCCCGGATGCGCGAACTGGACGACCTCTATCAAGGCCGCATCCTGACCCGCTATTCGACCTTCGCCGCCGTCGAGGAAGAGATCCTCAAGGCCGACGTCGTGATCGGCGCGGTGCTGACAGCCGGCGCCGCCGCCCCCAAGCTGGTGCGCCGCGAGCACCTGAAGCAGATGAAGCCCGGCTCGGTGCTGGTCGACGTCTCGATCGACCAGGGCGGCTGCTTCGAGACCAGCAAGCCGACCACCCACGCCGAGCCGACCTATACGGTCGACGGCGTCGTCCACTACTGCGTGGCCAACATGCCCGGCGCCGCGCCGCGCACCTCGTCGGAAGCCCTCGGCAACGCCACCCTGCCGTTCGGCCTGGCCCTGGCCGACAAGGGTCTGGACGCGCTGAAGACCAATGTCCACCTGGCGCGCGGCCTCAACGTCCTGGCCGGCGAACTGACCCACCCGGCCGTGGCCGAGGCCCTGGGCAAGACCTCGATCGACCCCTACGGCGCCTGGAAGTAGAACTTCGGGGCCAGCTAGAGCGTGAGGCTGAAAGTGGGAACCGGTTTCAGCTTATCTCACGCTCTAAACATTTGATTTAGAGCCTTTTTGACGCCTGAAATCGATTCCGATTTCAGGCTAAAGGCTCCAGACAAAAGAAGGGCGCCGCGCGGGTCTCGCGCGGCGCCCTTTAAGGTTTTGGGAGGGATCGAACGAAAATTCAGGCCGCGAAGCGGGCGATGTCCTGGCGGCTCTCGACCAAGTCCAGGACGTCGCCCATGCGGAAATCCGGGTCGACCGGATGCAAGGCGTCGTAGACCGACCGGGCGAAGGCCAGGTCGGCGGCGGTCTTGACCCGCCAGTCGAGCCGCGACCAGTCCCGAGGCGCCATCAGGTGAGCCTGGCTCCAGCGCTGGGGCCGCTCGCGGATCGCGGCTGTCGGCGAGATGCGGGCCATCGGGTCGCGGGCCTCGGCGGCGGCCTCGCGCAAGGCGCCGACCTTGATCACCTCGACATCGAGACCGGCCGGGAAGCTGCGTTGGACCCGGTTGGAGGTGTAGTCGGCGCCGCTGGCCAGGGCCATCCGGACGGCGTCGTCGATCACGCCGGGGTCCATGAAGGGCGCATCACCCTTCAAACGCACCACGTGGCTGACCGCGCTGATCGCCTCGGCGCAGCGCGCGATGCGGGCCAGAATGTCGGCGCCGGCGCCGCGATGGACGGTGTGGCCGCGCGAGACCAGAAAGCCGGCCAGGGCGTCGTCGGCCCGGTCGGCGCTGGTGGCGACAATGATCTTGGACAGGGTTCGCGCGCCACGCAGGCGCTCCAGCTGGCGCACGATCATCGGTTCGCCCCGCAGCGTGGCCATCGACT
Source organism: Caulobacter vibrioides OR37 (assembly GCF_000372645.1). Lineage (GTDB taxonomy): Bacteria > Pseudomonadota > Alphaproteobacteria > Caulobacterales > Caulobacteraceae > Caulobacter > Caulobacter vibrioides_E. The sequence continues at coordinate 22,593 of NZ_APMP01000005.1, forward strand.
TGCCCGGCAAGCGGGTCGACCCCATGCGGGCCTGCAGGACGGCGAGGATCATGACGCGTCTCCCTAGTTTGGGAACAGCCTAGGCGAACTTCTTGAAAGTCAAATGAATCAAAAGCTTACAGGAGATGAATCGACTTGCGCCGCCGGCGGGGCAGGCGCGCGGACGCGCTGGCGACGCACACTGTCGCGTTCGATTCTAGCGGTTGGTCAGGCGACCCAACGTCGCGGGTCCAGCGCGACGGGATCGTCGATCGCCATCTCGTCCCAGTCCAGGTCCGGCGGCGGGCTGGACGCGGCGGCGACCACGGCCGACAGTTCGGCGGCCGAGTTGACGCCGACGATCACGGCCGAGCCCTCGGGTCGCGACAGGGCGAAGCCCAGGGCGGCCTGCAGCGGGTCCGAACGGCCCTCGGCGATCATCCGGCGCACCCGCGACAGGCGTCCCGAGGCGCCCTTCAACTGGGCCGGGACGCGATCGGGCGGCAGGAAGAGCAGACCGTTCAGGAAGATCGAGCGCAGGTGCACCTCGACGCCCATGCCGGCGATGCGTTGCAACGAGCCGTCGGCCAGCAGGCGCTGGTCGAGCAGGCTGGCCGGGGCCTGAAGAATGTCGGGCTTGAAGCGCCGGGCGACGCCGACGGGATCGTCGGTGGCATGGGCGGAGACGCCGATCTTGGCGAACAGGCCCTGGTCCTTCAGCCGATGTAGACGGTCCCATAGCGCCGGACCATGGGGACCGCAGAGCTCCGCCGGCGAGTGGACGATGATGGCGTCGGCGCGTTCGACGCCCAGGCGGCGCAAGGTCGCGCGGGCCTCGGTCTCGACGAAGTCGGCGCCGCGATCGGCGCGGGCGGCGGCCAGGCAGACGCGGAACGGCGTCGGACGCGGAATCAGGTCGCCCACCAGCGTCTCGGCGCGGGCGAACAGGCCGGAGGCGTCGAGCACCGACAGGCGCGCGCGGGCGGCGATGTTCAGGATGTCGCGCGCCTCGGCTTCGGGCGAGCGACCGCGCGGCGCCGACGAACTTCCGCCGTCGAGGCCGAACTGGGCCGCGGCCAGACCGAGTTTTGAGACCGAAATGGACATCGCCATCCGTGCGCGAACACAACAACAGATCGCGACGTTACGCGCCAAGGTTTGAACATCCGGTTTCTGGAAACTTGCCGAGGCGTTAATGTCGCCCCGATGACTTCAAACCGCTCCGACGGCGCCTGGCCGATGCATGGAATGGCCGACGACGCCCGTCCCGCCTTGGCGGAGGCCCTTTCGCGCGGCCCCGCCGCCTTGGCCACCATCGTCGCCTTGGGCGACGGCGGGCCTCGCCCGGTCGGGACCCAGATGGTCTTCGGCGACGGAATTGTTTCCGGCTTCTTGTCCGGCGGCTGCATCGAGGCCGATGTCGAGCGCCACGCGCGAGCCTGTCTGGCCGACGGCCAGCCCCGCCGCCTCGTCTATGGCGAGGGCAGTCCGTGGCCCGATATTCGTCTGCTGTGCGGCGCGCGGATCGAGATCCTGGCGGAGCGGATCGCGCCGGACGACCCGGCCGTCCGAGTCCTGCTGGACCTGGCCACGTGCCGGGCGCCCGCCTTCTGGGTGACGGATGGCGCGCGCCGGCTATGCGCCGAGACGCCGCAAGTCGTCTGGCCCGGCGCGTTCGAGCGCGCCTACGATCCCGCGCCCCGGCTGATCGTGCTGGGCGGCGATCCAACGGCGCTGGCGGTGGCCAGCCTTGGCGCGCAATCGGGTTTCGAGACGGTGCTGGTCCGTCCCAAGGGACCGGTCGATCCGCCGCCGCTGCCTGGCGTCGCCTATCGCCGCGAAGACGCGGCGACGGCGCTGGCGGCGATCGGGCTCGACGCCTGGACCGCCGTCGCCGTCTGCGGACATGACCTGGAGCTGGACCACGTGGCCCTGATGACGGCCCTGCCCTCGCCCGCGCCCTATGTCGGATTGCTGGGCGCGCGACGGCGGCTGCCCGAGCGGCTGGCGCGGCTGAAAGCGGCGGGGCTGACGGACCGCCACCTGGCCAAGCTCCGCGCCCCGATCGGCCTGGACCTGGGCGGCAAGGCGCCGTTCGAGGTGGCGGTCTCGGTCATCGGCGAGATCATGGCCGCCCGGCACACGGAAAAACCCTAGCGGGCGGCATGTTTGGGGCTGGGGGTGTTAGGCGGGCGCCGTCTCCGCGGAGAAGGCCGCCAAGTCCTCGAGCAGGGACTTGACCGCGCGATCGACCAGCTCGCCGCCCTTCTCGGGCGTCGCCTGCGCGGGGTCGGAGCCCATACGGCCGTCGGCGTAGCGGGCGCGGAAATCCAGGGCTTCGCGGATCGGGCCGGTCGGGGCGATCTGGGGCGAATAGGCCGCCGTCTTGATCCTCTCCGGATAGGCCCACTGGGTGACGGCGATCTCCGACGGCGTGGCGTGGCTGCCATGGCCGGTCGGAAACTGGCGGTTGGCCAGAGCGTTGACGCCGGCCAGATCCCACCAGTTCTTCAGCTTCAGGGCGAACGGCGCGCGCTGCTGGCGGAAGCTGTAGTCGGCGTAGATCTCCGAGAACGCGGCCTCGATCGAGGCGACATTGCCGCCGTGGCCGTTCAGGAAATAGATGCGCGTGAAGCCGTGGGCGCTCAGCGACCGCACCCAGTCGCCGATCGCGGCGATGAAGGTGGACGGGCGCAGGAAGATCGTGCCCGGAAAGGCCAAGTGATGCTGGGCCATGCCGATATTGAAGGTCGGCGCGACCAGGATCTTGTCCGCCGCCCGCTTGCTGGCCTCGTGCGCGATGATCTCCGGGCAAAGCCAGTCGGTGCCCAGCAGACCGGTCGGGCCGTGCTGCTCGTTCGAACCGATCGGAACCACCACGCTGGTGCTGGTCTTCAGGCGCTCTTCGATTTCGGGCCAGGCGGACAGGGCCAACAGCATGGGACGCTCCTTGGAAAGTCCGGACCCTTTACGCCCAAACCCAAAGCGAGCCGACCCCAAAATGTCACACTTGCGTCCGACGCCGTCGCGGCGTCATGTTGCGGCATAAGCCGGTTCGCCGGTCGAGGAGGAAAGCAATGGCCGATCCTGGCCATGCCGAGAAGGTCCTGTCGGTGCTGCGCGACGGCGCGGCCACGCCGCTGGCCGCCTCGTGGCGTCGCAGCCTGACCCAGCACCACCTCGACCCCGAAAACCGCAAGCCGCCCGAAATTCTCTCCGAGGCCGAGTTGCGCGCGGCCCAGGACCAGATGGGATCGCTGCTGGCCGCGGCCCAGGACAATCTCGACGCCCTTTTCCAGGCGGTCGGCGACGGGGGCTGCTGCGTGCTGCTAACCAATGCCGAGGGCGTTCCGGTCGATCGCCGAGGCGTGGCCGCCGACGATCCGGTGTTTCGCCGCTGGGGCCTTTGGAATGGCGCCATGTGGAGCGAGGCGCGCGAGGGCACCAACGGCATCGGCACCTGCATCGCCGAGCAGCGCGTGCTGACCATCCATCGCGACCAACATTTCCACACGCGCAATATCGGCCTGTCCTGCACGGTCGCGCCGCTGTTCGACGCCGCGGGCCGGCTGGCCGGGGCGCTGGACGTCTCCTCCTGCCGCCCGGGCCTCGAGGGGCTCACGGGCTTGGTCGAGCGGGCGGTCACCGACGCCGCCCGCCGCATCGAGGCGCGCGCTTTTCGCGAGGCTTTCCCGAAGGCGCGGATCGTGCTCCTGCCCGACGCGGGCGCCGACCGAGCCTCGACGCCGATGCTGGCGGTGGACGGCGACGACCTGGTCATCGGCGCCAGCCGCGCGGCGCGCATCGCCCTGAAGCTGACCGACGAAGCCCTGCGCAAGGGTCTTCCGTCGCCCGACCGCACCGCCGACCTCAACGAAGCGGAACGCGCCGCCGTCCGCCGAGCCCTGACCCAGACCGGCGGCAACGTGTCGGCCGCGGCGGCGGTCTTGGGCCTGTCCCGCGCCACGCTGAATCGCAAGCTCAAACGCCTGGACCTGGTGCGCGGGCGGGAATTCCACTGAACCTGTCTCGAATGTGAGACAGTTCGGAGAGGCGCGGGCTTCGACCCCGGCGCCGACCTTCGACCGACGACGCCAAACTCGCTTCCAACAGACGCCGATCATTGGCGCCCGGAGGAAGCCCATGACCAAGCCCGAATTCATCGAGTCCCTGTCGCGTCCGCCGTTCAAGGCCCGCTACGACAACTTCATCGGCGGCCAGTGGGTCGCGCCGGCCGATGGCCGCTATTTCGACAACAGCTCGCCGATCCACGGCCGCAAGATCTGCGAGATCGCACGGTCGCAGGCCGTCGATATCGAGCGCGCCCTGGACGCCGCCCACGCCGCCAAGGCCGCCTGGGCCAAGACCAGCGCCACCGACCGCTCGCGCATCCTGCTGCGCATCGCCGACCGCATGGAAGAGAATCTCGAGGTCCTGGCCACCGCCGAGACCTGGGACAACGGCAAGCCCATTCGCGAGACCATGGCCGCCGACATCCCGCTGGCCATCGACCACTTCCGCTACTTCGCCGGTTGCCTGCGCTCGCAGGAAGGCTCGATCTCGGAGATCGACCACGACACCATCGCCTACCACTTCCACGAGCCGCTGGGCGTGGTCGGCCAGATCATTCCGTGGAACTTCCCGCTGCTGATGGCTTGCTGGAAGCTTGCGCCGGCCCTGGCGGCCGGCAACTGCGTGGTGCTGAAGCCCGCCGAACAGACCCCAGCCTCGATCATGGTCTGGGCGGAGCTGATCGGCGACCTGCTGCCGGCCGGCGTGCTGAACATCGTCAACGGCTTCGGGGTCGAGGCCGGCAAGCCGCTGGCGTCCAGCCCGCGCATCGCCAAGATCGCCTTCACCGGCGAGACCTCGACCGGCCGGCTGATCATGCAGTACGCCAGCCAGAACCTGATCCCGGTGACCCTGGAACTGGGCGGCAAATCGCCGAACATCTTCTTCGACGACGTGGCGCGCGAGGACGACGACTACCTGGACAAGGCGCTTGAGGGCTTCACCATGTTCGCCCTGAACCAGGGCGAGGTCTGCACCTGCCCCAGCCGGGCGCTGGTCCAGGAGTCGATCTACGAGAAATTCATGGAAAGGGCGCTCAAGCGCGTCCAGGCCGTGGTCCAGGGCAGCCCGCTGGATCCCGCCACCATGATCGGCGCTCAGGCCTCCGAGGAGCAGCTGAACAAGATTCTCGGCTATATGGACATCGGCCGCAATGAAGGCGCCAAGCTGCTGACCGGCGGCAAGCGCACGATCCTGCCGGGCCAACTGGCCGACGGCTACTATGTCGAGCCGACCGTGTTCGAGGGCCACAACAAGATGCGGATCTTCCAGGAGGAGATCTTCGGCCCGGTCCTGGCCGTCACGACCTTCAAGACCGAGGAAGAAGCCCTGGCGATCGCCAACGACACCGCCTTCGGCCTCGGCGCCGGCGTATGGAGCCGCGACGCCAACCGCTGCTACCGCTTCGGGCGGGGCATCGAGGCCGGCCGCGTGTGGACCAACTGCTATCACGCCTATCCGGCCCATGCGGCCTTCGGCGGCTACAAGCAGTCGGGCGTGGGCCGCGAGACCCACAAGATGATGCTGGACCACTATCAGCAGACCAAGAACATGCTGGTCAGCTACAGCGCCAAGGCCCTCGGCTTCTTCTGATCCCGCGCGAAACCCGACGCCGGCCGTTCGACGCGAGAAACCTTATTGGTCTTCTTGCGTCGGGCGGTTGGCTTCGCCTAATTCCGCGCCAATAATAAAAGGGAGTAGCGCAGGTGAGCGACGGTATGCTGTTTCCGGTTCCTAAGGCCTGGGCGGAGCGCGCCCATGTTAACGCCGAGGCCCTGGCGGCCGCGCGCCGTCGCGCCGACGAAGATCCGCATGGCTATTGGAAGGATCTGGCCGGGCGTCTGGACTGGATCACCCCGCCCACCAAGATCAAGGACGTCTCTCTCCGGACCGAGGATTTCCGCATCCGCTGGTACGAGGACGGCGTCCTCAACGTCTCGGCCAACTGCATCGACCGCCACCTGCGCCACCGCGCCAACGATGTGGCGTTGATCTGGGAAGGCGACGACCCGGCCGCCTCGCGCAAGATCACCTATGCCGAGCTGCACGAGCAGGTCTGCCGGATGGCCAACGTGTTCAAGGCCCAGGGCGTGACCAAGGGCGACCGGGTGACGATCTATCTGCCGATGATCCCCGAGGCCGCCTACGCCATGCTGGCCTGCGCGCGGATCGGCGCCGTCCATTCGGTGGTGTTCGCCGGCTTCTCCCCCGACAGCCTGTCAGGCCGCATCAACGACTGCGACTCCAAGCTGGTCATCACCGCCGACGAGGGCGTGCGCGGCGGCAAGCGGATTCCTTTGAAAGCCAATGTGGACGCCGCCCTGGCCCATTGTCCGGGCGTTGAAAAGGTGCTGGTCGTCACCCGCACGGGCGCCCACGTGCCCCTGACCGCCGGCCGCGACATCATCTACGAACACGCCGCCGCCAAGGCCTCGATCCATTGCGCGCCCGAGCCGATGAACGCCGAGGACCCGCTGTTCATCCTCTACACCTCGGGCTCGACGGGCAAACCCAAGGGCGTACTGCACACGACCGGCGGCTATCTGGTCTGGGCCAGCTGGACCCATGAGGCGGTGTTCGACTACCGGCCCGGCGAGGTCTACTGGTGCACGGCCGACATCGGCTGGGTCACCGGCCACACCTACATCGTCTATGGCCCGCTCGCGAACGGCGCGACCAGCGTGATGTTCGAGGGCGTGCCGAACTATCCCTGCAACAGCCGGTTCTGGCAGGTGATCGACAAGCACAAGGTCGAGATCTTCTACACCGCCCCGACGGCCCTGCGCGCTTTGATGCGCGAAGGCGAGGCGCCGGTCGAGCGGACCTCGCGCGCCTCGCTGCGCCTGCTGGGCAGCGTGGGCGAGCCGATCAATCCCGAGGCCTGGCTCTGGTATCACCGCGTGGTCGGCGAGAGCCGCTGCCCCATCGTCGACACCTGGTGGCAGACCGAGACGGGTGGAACACTGATGACTCCGCTGCCCGGCGCCGACGCGCTGAAGCCCGGTTCGGCCTGCGGTCCGATGCCGGGCGTCAAGCCCGAGCTGGTCGACGCCGAAGGGGTCGTGCTGGAAGGCGCGACCGAGGGCAACCTCGTCCTGACCGACAGCTGGCCGGGCCAGATGCGCACGGTCTATGGCGACCATCAGCGGTTCATCGAGACCTATTTCACGACCTATCCCGGCAAGTACTTCACCGGCGACGGCTGCCGGCGGGACGCCGACGGCTACTACTGGATCACCGGCCGCGTCGACGACGTGCTCAACGTCTCCGGCCACCGCCTGGGCACGGCCGAGGTCGAGAGCGCCCTGGTCGCGCACCCCCGGGTCGCCGAGGCCGCGGTCGTCGGCTATCCGCACCCGATCAAGGGCCAGGGCATCTATTGCTACGTCACCCTCAACGCGGGCGTCGAGGCGTCGGAAAGCCTGCGCAAGGAGCTGATCGATTGGGTCCGCCGCGAGATCGGACCGATCGCCACGCCGGACGTCATCCAGTGGGCGCCGGGCCTGCCAAAGACCCGCTCGGGCAAGATCATGCGCCGCATCCTGCGCAAGATCGCCGAAAACGAGCTGGAGAACCTGGGCGACACCTCGACCCTGGCCGATCCGTCGGTGGTCGACGACCTGGTGAAAAACCGCGCGGGCGCCTGACGAAAGCCACACCGGCGCGTTAGCCTCCAGGTAATGCGCCGGTTGGTCTCCCTTCTCGTCCTGCTCGTCCTCGCCCAACCCGCGGAGGCGGCCAGCGAATTCGCGGTGAAGGACGACGGCGTCGCGGTCGAGGCCCATGCCGACGACCAGGGCCGGGGCGTGGTCCACGCCAGCATCGATATCGCCGCCCCGCCGGCGGTCGTGTTCCGCATCATCCTCGACTGCGATCGGGCCGCCCGGATGAGTCCGGGCGTCAAACACTGCCGCGTCGTCTCGCGCGCGCCGGACGGGACCGAGATCCGCGAGCACGCGGTCAAGTGGACCTTCTTCATGCCCACCCTACGCTCGACCTCGCGCGTGACGCTGGAGCCCGACCGGCGGGTCGGATTCACCTGCATCGGCGGCGACATCCGCGCCTGCGAGGGAAGCTGGACGCTGGAGCCCCTCGACGGCGGCGCGCGCACGCGGGTCACCTACGATCTGTGGGCCACCGCCCCCTTCGCGGTTCCAGCCCGCCTGATCAGCGGCATGATGCGCCGCGACGTCCCCGCCTCGCTGAAGGCCCTGCGGCGCGAGTGCGAAGCCGGATGAGCCCCGACGGCCTTATGCTGTTCGATGGCGTCTGCCACCTGTGCGACGGCGCGGTCCGGACCGTTCTGCGGCTGGACCGCGCGGGCGTCGTCCGCTTCACGCCGATCCTTTCACCCTACGGCCGGAAGCTCGCCTTGACCCACGGCCTGGACCCCAACGCGCCCGAGAGTTTCCTATTCTTCGATCGCGGTCGCCCGCTGACCAAGACCGCCGCCGTCGCCGCGCTGTTGCGCAGACTGCCCGCGCCGTGGCGTTGGCTGGCCGTCGTCGACCGCCTGCCGCGCGGTCCCGCCGACGCCGCCTATGACTGGATCGCGGCCAACCGCTATCGGCTTCTGGGGAAGAGGGATCGCTGCCGGGTCCCGACGGACGAGCAACGAGCGCGGTTCATCCTGGACTAGAAAAGCCCGGCCAAGGCCTCGGCGCTGTAGGGTTTCTGCAGCACGGGCGCGTCCTTGAAGCGGTCGGGAAACGCCGCGCTGTCGCCAAAGCCGGTGCCGAAGGCGAACGGCACGCCGGCGTCTTGCAGGGCCTTCGCGATCGGGAAGCTGGTCTCGTGACCCAGATTGACGTCCAGGATGGCGAAGGGCGGCATGTCCTCGGCCAGGGCGTCCAGGGCCTGCGCCACGCTGGAGGCCAGGGTGATCGACTTGACCCCCAGCCGGGTCAGCATGTCTTCGAGATCCAGCGCGATGATCATGTTGTCCTCGACCACCAGCATCCGATCGGGCGCCCGCACCGGCGTCTCGGCGCGCCGCGCCGGCTTCACGGTCGCGACCACGCCCTCGCTGGTGACATAGCGGCCTGGGATGCGGATTCGGGCCTGGAAGCCCTCGGGCCGGTAATCGAGGCTGACCTCGCCATTCAGGTCATGCGGGATCGAGTGCTCGATGATGGTCGAGCCGAAGCCCCTCCGGGTCGGCGGTTTGACGGGCGGGCCGTCCCGCTCGCGCCAATCGATGATCAGGTCGCCCTTGGCGTCGCGGGTCCAGTCGATCCCGACCTGGCCGCGCTGGTCGCAAAGGGCGCCGTATTTCGCCGAGTTGGTCATCAGCTCGTGGATGACCAACGACAGGATCGAAAACGCGTCCGGCGCCAGGGCGATCGGCGCGCCGGTCAGCGTCACGCGCTCGGCCTTGTTCGACAGATAGGCCTCGGCCTCGGCGGTGATCAGATCGCTGAGCGCCCCCGGCCCCCATTGATGACGGGTGATCTGATCATGGGCGCGGGCCAGGGCCTGGACCCGCCCGCCGACCACCTCGGCGAACTCCTCGACGCTGGCGACGCCGGAGCGGGTCTGACTAATCAGACCACGGATCAAACCCAGGATGTTGCGCACCCGGTGATTCAGTTCGGCGATCAGCAGTTCCTGACGCTGGTTTGGCGCGCTGGCGCTCCTCGTCGGCCAGATCGGTCAGCCGGAAGACGATCTCCAGAAGGCTGGCGCGCATACTCTCGGCCAGAGATCTCTCGACCACGGTCCACGGCCGGCTCTGGCCGCGCGTGGTCTCTTCCCAAGCCTCGAAGCTCTTGCGCGGCGTCAGGCGGTCGCCAAGCGGTCCGACCTGAACCAGCTTGGCCGGCTGGCCCGCCCAAACCACCGTCTGAGCCTCTTCCTTGCGAAAGAAGATCATGTAGTCGCGGGGGGCGCGAGACAGCGGCACGGCCATCATGCCGGCGGCCTTTGCGGCCCAGGCCGCCGCCGAGGGCATCAGAGCGCTGATCTCGCTGGTCGCGAAGACCGCGTGGGTGTCCTTCTCCCTCAGCAGACGGATCAGGCTATGGACGTCGCTGGCGTCAGGGGTGGAATCGCGCAGGGTCAGCCGCCCCTCGAGCCACAGGGCCAGACCGTCGCAGTGCACGAGACGACACAGATCGTCGAGATAGGGACTGAGGCTGTCGGCGCCCTGGTTGGCCTTGACCACCGCATTCATCATGCGGTCGTGCAGATTGCGGGCCTCGGCCAGGCGCCGGGTCTCGACCTCGCGTTCGCGGCTTTCCAGGGTCAGGGAAAACAGCTGGCCGAAAAGTTCGGCGGCCGTGCGGCGCTCATAGCTGATGTGCTTGGGCGCGTAGTGGTGGCAGGCGAACAGACCCCACAGCTTGCCGTCGCGCAGGATCGAGATCGACAGCGAGGCCGCCACCCCCATGTTGCGCAGATACTCGATGTGGATCGGCGAGACGGCGCGTAACATGCTCATGGACAGGTCCACCGGTTCGCCCGAGACGCTGACCTCGGGGACGATCGGCGAAACCTGGGCGTCGACATCGGCGATGATGCGCAGCCAGTTGCGTTCGTAGAGAGCGCGGGCCTGGACCGGAATGTCCGACGCCGGATAGCGCTGCCCAAGGAAGGAGCCGATGCCGGGCCGAACCGACTCGGCGATCACCTCTCCGGCCCCGTCGTGGCCGAAGCGATAGATCATCACCCGGTCGAACTCGGTCAGGGCCCGGACCTGACGGGCGGCCTCGTGGCAGAAGCCCTCGAAGTCGGGCCGCGCGACGATGCGCGCGGTCATTGAACGCACGGCCGAGGCGGCCTCGATCAGGGCGTCGGCAAGGCTGGGCTCGCCCTCGATGATCAGCAGGCGACCGGAATAGTGCAGGGCCAGATCGAAGTCCTCGCCGCCGTCGGTCAGCGGCACGCCGAACATCCGCTCGACCGCGTCGGCGCCGCGCAACACCTGCAAGCGCCCCCGGATCGCGTGGATGGCGTGGCCGCTCATCACCTGGGTCAACGGCTTGTCCAGCACGTCAGCAGGCGCCAAGCCCAGATAGCGCAGGGTCGAGGTCGAGGCGTGAACGATCACCCAGTCGGAATTGACGGCCAGCAGGAAGCCGAACGGCTGCACCGACCCGAGAATATGGATCGGTTCGCGATCGCAGTTCGTCAGGTCGACCTCAAACCCGGTCATGGACGACGGTTCGGACATTCAGACCCTGGGGCGAGGGGACAATCTCGAACGCATCCGAGAAACGGTTAAAGCCATATCGCGCGCCGGCCTGGATGGCGTCTGTCCGCGACCCGACTTTGGGTATGCTCTCCAGCCATGTAAGGAAATCGCGCCAGAGCGGCCGACCCTGACCGTGGGTCAGATAGGCTAGCGGGGGACCATCCATGGCGCCGCGCGCCTGCCGCGCCAGGACGCGAGCGCCCAGACGCGAACCTTCCAGGGTGTAGAGCAGCCCGGCGCCGAAGTCCGGCGAGGGCACGAAGGCCGGCTCGAAGACGGGGACCTCCACGCCTAGAACGGCGAGATCGGCCGCCAGGGCGTCCCGCCGCGCGCGAACCGGCCAGTCCGGCAGCCAAGTCTGGACGCCGGCCCGCTCCAGAGCCAGCTCCAGCGGCGTCAGGGCGATCGCGGAGGCGAGCAGGAAAGCGGCGTAGCCGGCGGGCGTTTCAATCCGCCAGCCCGCGACCCTGGCGTCGAGGATCGCGTGATCTTGCGCGGTGGCCTCGCGCAGTCGGCCTCTCAGAGACGATTCGGACACTTTCCCCCCGGGCGTATCGGACCCTGCGGGGATGCTGGGGCGAGACAACTGTTCCTAATGCGGATAGCGCCGTTCGGTTCCGCCCAAGCATGACGGTTCGGTAAGGTTTACCCAAAAGTCGCAGGTGCTAGGGTCTCGGTTCCCTTTTTGGAGGCTATCGCGCCCATGCTTCGCACCGCCAAGTTCGCCCTCGCGGCGGCCGCTCTTTCAACGACGGCGCTGTCGCCGCTGGTCATGGCGGCGCCAGCCAAGGCCAAGCCGAAGCCCGTGAGCGTGGCGGCGTCCAAGGCCCTGGTCGCCGCGCCGATCATCGCGCCCCCGATCATCTACCAGCGGCGGGTCCTGCCCAATGGCCTGAAGGTGATCACGTCGCGCGACACGACCACGCCCAACGTCTCGGTGCAGATGTGGTACGGCGTCGGCTCCAAGGACGACCCCAACGGCCGCTCGGGCTTCGCCCATCTCTTCGAACATCTGATGTTCAAGGCGACCCGCAACATGCCCAGCGAGACGCTGGACCGCCTGACCGAGGACGTCGGCGGCTTCAACAACGCCTCCACCTGGGACGACTTCACCAACTATTACGAGGTCGCCCCCGCCAATCATCTGGAACGGCTCCTGTGGGCCGAGAGCGACCGCCTGAAGGCCCTGGTCATCGACCAGCCCGTCTTCGCCTCGGAACGCGACGTCGTGAAGGAAGAGCTGCGGCAGCGCGTTCTGGCCGATCCCTACGGCCGTTTCTTCTCGCTGGCGATCCCGCAACAGTCCTACGCCGCCCATCCCTACAAGCGCCCGGGCATCGGCTCGATCGAGGAGCTGGACGCGGCCACGGTCGACGACGTCCGCGCCTTCCACCAGACCTACTACCGGCCCGACAACGCCACCCTGATCGTCGTCGGCAATTTCGATCAGGCCCGACTGGACGCGATGATCGACCAGTACTTCGCGCCGATCGAGAAGCCCTCGACGCCGATCCCCCAGGTCACGGCGGTCGAGCCCGCCCGATCCGGCCCGCGCACCGTCAACACCTACGGCCCGAATGTGCCGCTGCCGGCCCTGGCGATCACCTGGCTGGCGCCGTCGGCCCGCGACAAGGACGCCGCGGCCCTGACCGTTCTGGACGCGGTGCTGTCGGCCGGAAAGTCCTCGCGGCTCTACGACACCCTGGTCTACGAGCAGAAGATCGCCCAGTCGGTGTTCTCCAACGCGCCGAACAACGCCCAGCCGGGCATCTTCTACGTCGGCGCCGTAATGGCCGGCGGCAAGACGGTGGCCCAGGGCGAGGCCGCCCTGCGCGCCCAGGTCGCCCGGGTCCGAGACCAGCGCGTCAGCCCCGCCGAACTGGCCGAGGCCAAGGCCGGCCTGCTGGCCGACGCCGTGCGCAAGCGGGAGGAGATCGACGGCCGAGGCTTCGCCCTGGGTTTCGCCCAGGAAGTCGAGGGTGACGCGGCGCGGGCCAATACGGACCTGGCCGCCCTGCAGGCGGTGACCGCCGCCGATGTCCAGCGCGTGGCCCAGAAGTATCTGGCCGACGACCGCCGCACCGTGATCCGCTATCTGCCGGAGAAGGACCGACCGGCCGGCGAAAAGGACGCCACGCCGCCGATCCCCAAGGTCGCCTCGGTCAAGTACGACGGCCCGATCGTCACCCTCGCCCCCGAGTCCGAGCGCCAGAAGCCGCCGCCGGTCGGCGCGCCCGTCGCCGCCGTCCTACCGACACCGGCCGAGAAGACCCTCGCCAACGGCCTGCGGGTCATCGTCGCCAAGTCCAGCGACCTGCCCCTGATCACCGCCGACCTGACCGTGAAGGGCGGCGCCAGCTCGGATCCGAAAGGCCTGGCCGGAACCTCCAGCCTGACGGCCGAACTGCTGACCGAGGGCACCACCACCCGCTCGGCCACCGATGTCGCCCGCCAGATCGAGGCCCTGGGCGCCAATCTCGAAGCCGGTTCGGGCTGGGAGGCCGCCTCGCTGACCCTCAGCGTCACGGCCAGCAACGCCACGCCCGCCATGGCGATCATGGCCGACGTCGCCGAGCATCCGGCCTTCTCGCCCCAGGAGCTGGCGCGGGTGCGCGCCGAGACCCTCGACGGTCTTTCGGTCTCGTTCCAGCGCCCCGGAAGCCTCGCCGGCTTCGCCACGGCGCCCTTGCTCTACGCCGGCTCGGCCTATGGCCACGTGGCCGGCGGCACGCCGGGCTCGCTGCCTCGGATCAAGCCGGCCGACCTGGTCAAGACCCACGCGGCCTACTGGCGGCCCGACAACGCGGTGCTGGTGCTGACCGGCGACCTGACGCCCGAGGCCGGCTTCGCCCTGGCCGAAAAGGCGTTCGGGTCGTGGAAGAAACCCGCCGCCGCTCCGCCGACGCCGCCCGCCGCGCCGACCGCCTACGCGCCCCGCAACCTGGTCATCGACCTGCCGGGCACGGGCCAGGCGGCCGTGGTGCTAGCCAAGCCGGCCATCACCCGCGCCGACCCGCGCTATTACCAAGGCGTCGTCGCCAACACGGTGCTGGGCGTCGGGTTCTCCTCGCGCCTGAATCAGGAGATCCGCATCAAGCGCGGCCTGTCCTATGGCGCCGGCTCAAGCCTGACCCCTCAGGGGCGCATCGGCGGCTTCTCGGCCCGGGTGCAGACCAAGAACGAGTCGGCCGGCGAGGTCATCGGCCTGACCCGCGCCGAGATCACCCGCCTGGCCGCCGAACCCGCCGCCGCGAGCGAGCTCTCGGCCCGCAAGTCGGTGTTGGTCGGCAGCTATGGCCGCGAACTGGGCACGTCGGAGGGGCTGGCCAACATCCTCGGCAACCTCGCCATCTACGGCGTGCCGCTGACCGAGATTCAAGCCTATGCCGCCAAGGTCGAGGCCGTGACGCCGGAAGAGGTGCAGGCCTTCGCCAAGGACAGGCTGGACCCGGCCCAGATGAGCGTGATCGTCGCCGGCGACGCCAAGGTCATGGGCGATGCACTGCTCAAGGCCGCGCCGAACGCCACGGTCATTCCTGCCGCCAAGCTGGACCTGGACAGCCCGTCCTTGACCCGCTGATGGAGGCGGCGTCCAGGATCAAGGTCCTGGACGCCAAGCCGGGCGCGCGCCCTTTCTAGGACTTATTCGCCAGCAGGTCGCGGATTTCGGTCAGCAGCTTTTCTTCCGGCGTCGGGGCCGGCGGCGCGGCGGGCGCGGGCTCCTCGGCGTCCTTGCGGCGGATCTCGTTGACCAGCTTGACCAGCAAGAACACCACCACCGCGACGATGAAGAACTGGATCACGGTGTTGATGAAGGCGCCGTATTGGATCGACACCTTCTCGATTTTCTCGGTCGCGGGATTGTCGGGCCGCAGCACCCATTCCAGCTTGGCGAAATCAAGGCCGCCGGTCAGCAGGCCGATCGGCGGCATGATCACCTGGTCGACCAGGCTCTTGACGATGCTGTTGAACGCCGCGCCGATGATCACGCCGACGGCTAGATCGATCACGT
This sequence comes from Caulobacter vibrioides OR37, assembly GCF_000372645.1. Lineage (GTDB taxonomy): Bacteria > Pseudomonadota > Alphaproteobacteria > Caulobacterales > Caulobacteraceae > Caulobacter > Caulobacter vibrioides_E. Next base: position 37,847 of record NZ_APMP01000005.1, read on the forward strand.
TGCCGCGGGCGATGAACTCACGGAATTCCTTGACGACGCTCATGGCGAACCCCTCTCTGCCTCGAAACAGCTTCGGAGGCTGACGGCGTTCGCGACCCGGGGTCAACCCCTGGAATTGTTTGCCGTTATTCGTCGCCGTCCGCGTTCAGGCGGGCGCGCAGCTCCTTGCCGCTCTTGAAGAACGGCACATGCTTGGCCCGGACCTCGACCGCCTCGCCGGTGCGCGGATTGCGGCCGGTGCGCGCGGGGCGCGATCGGACCGACAGGGCGCCGAAGCCGCGCAGCTCGACGCGACCGCCGTCCTCCAGAGCGCCGATCATGCGTTCCAGGATGACGCCGACTACCCGTTCGACGTCCTTCTGCGTCAGGTGCGGATTTTCATTCGCGAGCCTGGCGATGAGTTCGGACTTGATCATCGATATCCCCGGAACGCCCTTGGGAGAGAAGGGCGCGAGCGGACCTTTGCCCAACGACGGCTGAGTCTTCAAGGGGTTGCATAAGATTCTCGAACGAGGTTCGGTTAATTCGAGCCCTTAAGAACCCTTCGGCGCGCGGATGATCTCCCCCTCGGCGGCCAGCCGTCGCGCGGTCTTGTTGGCTTCCTCGACCTCGCTGAACGGCAGTTCGCGGCCGACGGAGCGATTGCTTTGGGTGAAGCGCGCGACCCCGTCGTTGAGGGTGGCCGTTCGGACGATCTCGCTATTGGCCAGACGTCCCGACCAATTCAGGCCCTTGACCGAGAAGCCCTCGCCCTTGTTGGGCAGCACGATTTCGACCACCGCGCTGCTGTAGGTCGGGAACGGCGTCGCATAGGGCGCGTCGTCATTGGGGCCGGGCTCGCGGCGCGGGAAGGTCGCGGCGGCGCCCGATCCCGACCCGGGGAACTTGTATTCCCGGGCGCCGATATCGTCGTTCATCCGCCAGTCCATATCGGCCGAGCCGGCGATCATCACCTTGGCGACCCCATCGGGAGCGAAGTCGAAATCGATGGTCTGGATCGTGAGCCAGCTGCTGCTGGACGAGAGCTGCTGCTTGAGGCCGCGCTCGACATCAGCGCGCGAGGTGGTGCGCAGAGCGCGCGCCAGGGCCAGGCCGGCGTCGCCTCTGAAGGTCATGGTCATGGTGCTCGGCGCGGGCTTGTCGAGGCCGCCCGAGGCGTCGATGTGGATCTTGCCCTCGGTTTCGGGCCTGGAGAGCGGCGCCTGCACGATCTCCTCCAGCGTGGCGCCGGTCGCGCGCACCGGCAGGCCCCAGCGGAAGGGCGGCGGACGCTGGCCGTCGATGCCGCCGATATCGCCCGAACGAGTTCCATCCAGCCAGTAGCTCTTGCCGTCGATGCGGGCGCGAACGAGCACGTGGTTGAACAACGACGCCGAGGGCGCGCGTTCGTCCAGACCATCGGCGCCGGCGGTCTGCACCAGCACCGGTTCGGCCGCGACGCCCAGTTCACGCAGCAGAGCCAGCAGCAACACCGTCTTGGCCTTGCAGTCGCCGAACTTGCGCGCCCAGGTCTCGTCCGCCGAGGCGGGCTTGTAGCCGCCGTCGCCCATGCCCAGGAACAGATAGCGGGTCTTGTCCTCGACCAGCTGCAGCGCCTTGAACGCCCGGACCTTGGGGTCGGGGCTGGAGGCGGCGATCGCGGCGACCTCGGCCCGCAGCGGCGAGTCGGCCGAGAGCTCGGACGCCTTGCCATAGAGCGGCGCCATGCGGCGGGAGATATCGTCCCAGCCGGAATAGGTCGTCGCCTCCAGCATGCCGAGGCGCTGGAAGCGCGCCGGCGCGCCGACAGGGGCCTTGGGGGGTTTGGCGTCGTTGATGTCGACCACCAGTTCGTTCACGCCGCCGGACTTATCGACCTTAGGCGTGGGGAAGGCCGCCGTGGCGCGCCAGGTCAGGGGCGTTCCGTCCGGCCATAGCAGGCGAGCGCGATAGCGGCCCGCGACGCCGGTCCAGCCCATCCGTTCGAAGTCGTTCGTGCGGCCGCCTAGCAGCGGTTCGCGGTGCTCGAGCGTGTAGGCGAAGTCGACCTCGTCGCCGACCCGCAGGTCCTTGATCTGGACCGACGCGGTCATGCGGCCGTCCAGCATGGCGCGTTCAAGGTTCCTTTCGCGGCGCAGGACCAGTACGTCCTCGCCCTGCTTCAGAAGGTCGATGCGCTGGCCGTCCCGCACGATGGCCAGGGTGTGGAGCGTCACCTTTTCGCGCACCGGATCCCAGGTGACCGAGCGCGAGCCGCCCTGCAGTCCCTCGGACCTCAGGACCTTGACCACGCGGCGGGTGTAGAAGGTCGAACCGGTTCCGTCATGCCAGGACTGGCTGTCGTCCAGCAGGACCTGGGTCGAGGGGGCCTGATCATCCTTGGGCGGCGGCGGAATGTCGGCCACCCGCACCCACTTGGCCGGCGGGCCATAAAGGGGCTTGTCGTCGGCCAACGCCGCCCCCGCCAAAAGCGAACCCGACACCGCGGCGATCGCCGCCCACTTGAGACCCCGCACGCGCGCCCCTCGACACAACTTTAACTTGAATAGTTTGCCAGGGTTTTCGGCGAAAGGAAACGCCCGCGCGGAAGGCGGCGCGAAAAAAGAAAACGGCGGCTGGATCGCTCCAGCCGCCGTCAGCTTCACCTCACAAGGAGGAGAGGCCTATTCCTTGGAAGCGCGCTCACGCAGAGCGGCGCCCAGGATGTCGCCCAGCGAAGCGCCGGAGTCCGACGAGCCGAACTGCTCGATGGCTTCCTTCTCTTCGGCCATTTCCAGCGACTTGATCGACAGCGAGACGCGGCGCGCGGCCTTGTCCACGTTGGTGATCTGGGCGTCGACGCGGTCACCCACGGCGAAGCGTTCCGGACGCTGCTCCTGACGATCGCGCGACAGGTCCGACTTGCGGATGAAGGCGGTCATCGGGGCGTCGTCCTCGCCGAAGCGGACTTCGATGCCGCCCGAGGTGACTTCCGTGACGGTGACGGTCACGGTCTGGTTCTTGCGGAAGGTGTCGCCCGACATCGGGTCGCCGGCCAGCTGCTTGATGCCCAGCGAGATGCGTTCCTTCTCGACGTCAACGTCGAGAACCTTCGCCTTGACCATGTCGCCCTTCTTGTAGCGGGCCATGGCTTCTTCGCCCGGAACGCTCCAATCGATGTCCGACAGGTGGACCATGCCGTCGATGTCGTTGTCGAGGCCGATGAACAGACCGAATTCGGTCGCGTTCTTGACTTCGCCTTCGACGGCCGAGCCGACCGGGTGCGCTTCCAGGAAGGCTTCCCACGGGTTGGCCAGGGCCTGCTTCAGGCCCAGCGAGACGCGACGCTTGGACGGATCGACGTCCAGCACGACCACGTCGACTTCCTGCGAGGTCGAGACGATCTTGCCGGGGTGGACGTTCTTCTTGGTCCAGGACATTTCCGAGACGTGCACCAGGCCTTCGACGCCGGCTTCCAGCTCCACGAAGGCGCCGTAGTCGGTGATGTTGGTGATGCGGCCCGTGAACTTGGCGCCGACCGGGTACTTGGCTTCCACGCCGTCCCACGGATCCGACTGCAGCTGCTTCATGCCGAGGCTGATGCGCTGGGTGTCCGGATTGATCTTGACGATCTGGACCTTCACGGTGTCGCCCACGGCGAGCACCTGGCTCGGGTGGTTGACGCGCTTCCAGCTCATGTCGGTGACGTGCAGCAGGCCATCGATGCCGCCCAGGTCGACGAACGCGCCGTAGTCGGTGATGTTCTTGACGACGCCTTCGCGGATTTCACCCTCTTGCAGCTGCGACACCAGCTCGGTGCGCTGCTCGGCGCGGGCTTCTTCCAGGATGGCGCGACGCGAGACGACGATGTTGCCGCGCGGCCGGTCCATCTTCAGGATGGCGAAGGGCTGTTCCTTGCCCATCAGCGGGCCGACGTCGCGGACCGGACGGATGTCGACTTGCGAGCCCGGCAGGAAGGCCGAGGCGCCGCCCAGGTCGACGGTGAAGCCGCCCTTCACGCGACCGACGATCGCGCCCATGACGGGTTCGTTACGGGCGTAGACGCCTTCCAGACGGGTCCAGGCTTCTTCGCGCTTGGCCTTTTCGCGGCTGATGACCGCTTCGCCCATGGCGTTTTCGAGGCGTTCCAGGAAGACTTCGACGGTGTCGCCGGCCTTGACCGTGGCCTTGCCGTTTTCGTCGACGCCGAATTCCTTCAGCTGGACGCGGCCTTCGGTCTTCAGACCGACGTCGATGATCGCGAAGTCCTTTTCGACGCCGACGACCTTGCCCTTCACGACGCTGCCTTCCGCGAAGTCGCGGCCGCCCATCGAGTCGTTGAGGAGCGCTTCGAAGTCGTCGCGCGTCGGATTGAAGCTCATATCGTCAGCCATGCTGATCTTTGGTCTCTAGGGTTGGGGAACGCCATGAAAGGGCCCGTGACGAACACGGTTCCCGAGCGTTCGGTTGAATCATGTTTAGAAGGACGGCCCGCGATGTTCTTGATCGCGGCGAGGCCGGCGGTGGATTTGCCCTCCGGCTAGAGCCGGTGATGGGCGCGCGCGTCCTCGACGATACGGCGGGCCGCATCGAAGGCCTGCTCTATAGTCATTTCCGAGGTGTCGAGCAAGACCGCGTCGGACGCCCGCGTCATCGGCGCGTCCTTGCGGCCGCCGTCCCGCGCGTCGCGCTTGTGGATGTCGGCCAGGATGTCCTCGAAGGTCACGTCCTCGCCCTGCCCGACCAGCTGTTTCCAGCGGCGCTCGGCGCGCACCTCCGGGCGGGCGGTGACATAGAGCTTGGCCGGGGCGTGGGGCGCGATCACCGTGCCGATGTCGCGGCCGTCGATGACCGAGCCGGGCTGGCGGGCGGCGAAGGCTTGCTGCAGATCCAGCAGGGCGGCGCGGACCCCGGGGTGGACGGCGCAGCGGCTGGCGGCCTCGCCGGCCGCGCGGGTGCGCACCTCGGTTCGGTCCAGCGCCGAGAGGTCGAGCGCGCGCGCCACGGCCTCGGCCGCGATCGGATCGTCCAGGTCCCCGCCGCCGTCGAGAATCGCGACCCCGACCGCGCGATACAGCAGGCCGGTGTCCAGCAATGGATAGTCGTACAGGGCCGCCAGGCGTCCGGCGATGGTGCCCTTCCCCGAAGCGGCCGGGCCGTCGACCGCGATGACGAAGGCCATGCTCAGGCCTCCGCCAGAGTCGCCCCGAGGCCGCGCATCAGCTCGGCGAAGCCCGGGAAACTGGTGGCGATCATGCCCGGCTCGTCGACGGCCACGGGCTCCTGGGCGGCCATGCCCAGGATCAGGTGGCTCATGGCGATGCGGTGATCGCCGTGCGTATGGACAAGGCCGCCGCCGCGAACGGGATGGCCGCCGCCGCGGGTTCCGACCACGGTCATGCCTTCGGGCTCCTCCTCGACGGCGACCCCGCAGGCCCGCAGACCCGCCGCGGTGAGGGCGATGCGATCGCTTTCCTTGACCCGCATCTCGCCGATGCCGCGCATGACGGTCGGACCGTCGGCGAAGGCGGCCGCGACGGCCAGGATCGGATACTCGTCGATCATCGCCGGCGCCCGCTCCGGCGGAACGACCACGCCCTTCAGCGCGGAATACCGGGCCGTGATGTCGCCGACCTCCTCGCCGCTGGCCATGCGACGGTTCGAGATGACCAGATCCGCGCCCATCTCCCGCAAGGTCGTGAACAGCCCGGTGCGCAGCTCATTGAGCATGACGCCCTCGACCGTCACCTCGGAGCCCGGAACGATCAGGCCCGCCACCAGCGGGAAGGCCGCCGAGGACGGATCGCCGGGAACGGCCACATGCGTCCCGGTCAGCGTCTGGCCCTCCGGCAGCCGGATGTGACGAATGGTCTTGTCGCCCGCGACGCGGTCCTCGACGATCACCTCGGCTCCGAAGGCGCGCAACATCCGCTCGGTGTGGTCGCGGGTGGCTTCCGGCTCGATCACCTCGACGCCGCCCTCGGCGTGCAGGCCGGCCAGCAGCACGGCCGACTTCACCTGGGCCGAGGCCATGGGAAGGGTGTAGGTCAGGCCGCGAAGGTTCCCACCCTTCAAGGTCAGCGGCAGGCGGCCCTTGTCGCGCCCGAGCCAGGTCGCGCCCATGCGGGCCAGCGGATCCAGGACACGCCCCATCGGCCGCCCCCGCAGGGAGCTGTCGCCGGTGAAGGTGGCGCACATCGCAAAGCCCGCCGCCGCGCCCATGATCAGGCGCACGCCGGTGCCGGCGTTGCCGCAGTCGATCACGTCGGAAGGTTCGGCGAACCCGCCCTGACCCTCGATGCGCCAGCGCCCGACGCCTTCCCGCTCCACGCGCGCGCCGAACGCCTGCATGGCCCGCGCGGTGGCGAGCACGTCGTCGCCTTCCAGAAGCCCCTCGACCGTCGTGGTCCCGGTCGCCAGCGCGCCCAGGATCATCGAACGGTGGGAAATGGACTTGTCTCCCGGAGCGCGCACGATCCCTCGCAGAGCGCTTCCGGGGGCGCTCTTCAATCCAGCCGACGACATGCCGAAACCGGCTCCTTAGTACTTGGTGGTTTTCGCGAAGGGGTTTGCTTTTGACAGCGGGCTCTCGTCATGGCAAGTGACCCGCCGCTTTTCCCATCCGGATCAAAGGGTCGCCAACTTGGCCAATCCCGACTTGGGCGCAAAACAAATCTGCCCCAACTGCCAATCGAAGTTCTACGACCTCAACCGTCGTCCCGCCGTCTGCCCCAAGTGCGGCGAGCAGTTCGACCCGGAAGAGGCTCTGAAGTCGCGCCGCGTCCGCGCCCGCGCCATCACGCCGGACTATGACGCCGACGATGAAAAGGAAGCCGTCGCGCCCAAGGAGGTCGATGGCTACGAGGACGAGGTCGACGAAACGCCGGAAATCGACGAGGCCGCAGAGGCGGACGTCATCGAGACCGACGACGAGGACGCCGAACCCGGCGCCGCGCCCGCCGGCGGCGACGACCTTGGCGTCGACTTCGCCGAGGACGAAGACCTCGCCGAGGACGAGGCCGACGACGTTCCGTTCCTGGAGGACGAGGACGACGACGACAATCTCGACGACGAGATCGAAGGCCTCCCCGGCGAGGGCGACGACGACTAACACCGCTGGATAGCGGGTTTCGAACCGTCGAAACCCGCTATCCACAGGGGTTTTCAGGGGCGCGACATTTTTCTCGAAAAAAGTTCGAGAAGAGACTTGATCCCAAAAAAATCCCGGACTAGGTTCCGCGCCTCTTCGGGGAGCGACACCAGTCGAAACGCCGAAGAGACCAAGTATTTCCGAGAGTTACCGCAAGGTGTTCCAGGAAAATTTGGGGCTATAGCTCAGCTGGTAGAGCGCTTGAATGGCATTCAAGAGGTCAGCGGTTCGACTCCGCTTAGCTCCACCATCAAGGCCCGGACGGAAACGTCCGGGCCTTGTCCGTTTCTGGGCCCCAGGCGCGGTCTGCCCCTTCTTGCCTCTTGAACCCTCCGTCCACGGCCTCCACATCTAGGGCCGTGTCGTGGGGATCGGCGCCGATCCTCGGGTTTGTCTCCGCGAACGAAGTCGCTTGAGCGAGGACTTCGCGATGACCAGAACCCTTCTGTTCGACAGCCCCTTCCTGCTGGGCTTCGAGCATACGCGAGACCTGATCGAACGCGCCGCCAAGGCCGCGGCCGAGAGCTACCCGCCTTACAATGTCGAGCAGGCCGAGAACGGCGGCGTGCGCATCACCCTGGCCGTGGCCGGCTTCGGGCCCGACCAGCTGCACGTGACCGTCGAGGCCGGGCAACTGGTCGTGGCCGGCAAGCGCGACGCCGATGGCCGCGCCGACGCCGAGCGGGCCTTCCTGCACCGAGGCATCGCCGCCCGGGGGTTCGTGCGCACCTTCGTCCTCGCCGAGGGCATGGAGGTGACCGCGGCGACCCTGGAGCACGGCCTCTTGCATATCGACCTGGCCCGTCCCGAACCCGAGCGACTGGTCAAGCGCATCCCTATCCGCAGCGCGGGCTGAAAGGCCGCGCGGAACACGTCCCTTCGGCGCGGCGCTGAACCGGCCGGAGAAAGGCGCGTTCCCTCAATGAAGGAGGTGGTCATCATGACGCCCAACACCCACCACAGCAGCCCGCTCCTTACGAGCGAAGCGTTCGCGGCCCTTGGCGCGCCCGACCTCGTCTATGTCCGGCCGATCAAGGCCGCCGAGATTCTCGCCGATGTCCCGGAGGGCGTCGAAGACTTCAACCTGTCGCCCGAGCAGACCCTCTACGCCGTGTGCCGCGCCGATGGCGCGCGCCTGGCCGTGATGATCGACCGCGACACGGCGATCGCCGCCGCCCTGGCCCACGAACTGGCCCCGGTTTCGGTTCACTAGAAACAAGGAGGAGCGGTCCCCTCAGGAGCGTGAGGCTGAAAGTGGGAACCGGTTTCAGCCTCACGCTCTAAACATTTGATTTAGAGCCTTTTTAACGCCTGAAATCGATTCCGATTTCAGGCTAAAGGCTCTAGGGGCCGCTCGTCGCTGGCATCAAGCCGCCGCGCCGGTCGTCTCGTGCGTTAGAAGTACGTGGATCGCGTCGGTCGAGCGAGCCTGGCGCAGGGCCGCGCGGAGCTCGGGCTGGCGCATAAGGCGCGCGACCCGGGCCAGGGCGCGCAGGTGCTGCGCGTTGGCCTCCGGCGGCGCGAACAGCGCCACCAGCAGGTCCACGGGCTTGTCATCAAGCGCGTCGAAGGCGACGGGCGTATCCAGGCGCACCACGACGGCGCGGACCCGATCCAGACCGTCCAGCCGCGCGTGCGGCAGGGCGACGCCTTCGCCGACCCCGGTGGAGCCGGCGGCTTCCCGCTCGACCAGACCGGCCAGAGCTTGATCGGCCTCCACGCCCAGCACGCGGGCGGCGAGGTCGGCGACCATCGAAAGGGCTTGGCGCTTGCCGGGGGCGCTGGCGCGCAGCGCCACCGCTCCGGGGTCCAGAAGATCGCCGATGGTCATGGACTTCCAACGCTCGCTCATTGTCGACCGCCTTGGCGCCGTCGCCGCGAATCCGCCGACGGCGCCGCCGACCATGCCATGGTCGGGTTAGCTGGCGGTGGACCCGTGCCCGTTCAGCGACTTCGTGCGTTCGGGGTCGATCCAGCCGATATTCCCGTCTGGACGTCGATAGACCACGGAGAGGCCCCCGTGGGCGGCGTTCCTAAACACGATTGCCGGGTATCCGGTCAAGTCCAGTTCCATGACAGCCATGGAAACAGTCATCGTCTTCAGCGCGGCCTGGGTTTCCGCGATGACCATGGCCGCGGGCGCGCCCGTCGGGTGGTCGACATCCACATCCCAGTCTTGCTCTTCGCTTTCGTCGTCGGCCGGCGCGCGAAGCACGAACATCGCCGCGTTCTCGACCTGCTTGGCCGTGGCCGCCGCCGAATGGCTTTTCAGGCGTCGCTTGTACCGCCTGATCCGCGTGTCGATCTTGGCCAGGGCCGAGTCGAACGCCGCGTGGGCGTCGCCTCCGGAACCGTGGCTGATCAGCTGCTGACCCGAAGCCAGCTTTACCGAGCAATCGACACGGAAGGCGAAGCCATCCTTGCTGACCACGACCTCGGCGGCGCCGCCGCGATCGAAGTATTTGCCAATGCTCAGGGCGATTTCGTCTGAGACTCGCGCTCGCAGAGCCTCGCCGACGTCGACATGCTTGCCGGAAACTTGGACTTGCATGCTGATACAACGCGCCTGTCGCCAACAGGTGTCAAGCGAGCTTTGGACCTTAAGGGCGGCGTCATAAGAGCCCGGAAAAGACGGCCATGAGCTTGCGCGCGGCCAGGACCACGACGTGGGCGCTGAGCAACAACAGAGCGCCGCTGGCCGCCGTCATCAGATACCCCAGCAGCGCCAGCACGCCGTCCCGCTGCAGCAGCGCCAGGGCCAGGACGGCGACCGTCGCGCCCGGCGCCAGATTGCCCAAGGGGATCGGCAGAACGAGCACGATGGCCAGCAAGGTGCAGACCACGCCGATCAGTCGCTCGCCGGCGGGTGCGAACATTGGCCGCAGGCGCGGACGAGTGATCAGTTCCATCTGGCGGACGATCGGAACCAACCGTCGGAAGAGCCCCCGCAGGTCGTCGCGCTTCAAGGGTTTGTGCGCGAGCCGGCGCGGCAGCCACGGCGTATCGGCGCCCAAGGCGATCTGCGGCGCGATGAACAGGATCGGCAGGGACAGGATCGTCGAGGAGCCCGGCGGCAGGGGCAGGCAGTTCAACGCCCCGAACACCATCAGCACCGCCCCGAAGGCGCGGCTGTCGAAGGCCTCCAGCATCTGGCCGACCGTCAGCGTGGGGCTGGCGTCCTCGCTGAACCCCTCGATCACTTCCGCCAGGCTCTTTTCGTGCATTCCTACCCTTCCCATCACCGATGGGAACGCATGGAAGGGCCTTGGAGACGCCTTCTAAGCGGTTTCCTTCATCTGGCGGCGGCGCTCGACCGACGAGGGGATCCGCATCGCCTCGCGGTACTTGGCCACGGTCCGGCGGGCGATGTCGACCCCGGCGGCCTTGAGAATCTCGACGATGCGATCGTCGGAATGGACGTCGCCTTCCGTCTTCTCGCTGTCGACCAGCGCCCGGATCTTGTGGCGAACGCTGGCGGCCGAGTGGGCCTCGCCGCCTTCCGAGGACTGGATGGCCGAGGTGAAGAAGAACTTCAGCTCGAACACGCCGCGCGGCGTGGAGATATACTTGTTGGATGTGACGCGGCTGACCGTGCTCTCGTGCATTCCGATCGCGTCGGCGACGGTCTTCAGGTTCAGCGGCCGCAAGTGCTCGACGCCATAGGCCAGGAAGCCATCCTGCTGGCGCACGATCTCGCTGGAGACCTTCAGGATGGTCTTGGCGCGTTGGTCGAGGCTTTTCACCAGCCAGTTGGCGCTGGCCATGCAGTCGGCGACGAAGGTTTTTTCCTGATCGCTGCGCGCGCCCTTGGAAACGCGGGCGTGGTAGCGCTGGTCGACCAGCACGCGCGGCAGGGTGTCGGTGTTCAGCTCCACATGCCAGAGGCCGCCGAGCCCTTCGCGCACCATCACGTCCGGCACCAAGGTCTCGGCCGGCTCGCTGTGATAGGCCGCGCCCGGACGCGGGGTCAGGGCGCGGATCTCGGCGATCATCTCGCGCAGGTCCTCGTCGTCGACGCCGCAGAGCCGACGCAGGGCCGCCAGGTCGCGCTTGGCCAGCAGCTCGAGATTGTCCAGCATCGCGGCCATGGCCGGATCGTGGCGGTTCCGGTCCTTCAGCTGCAGCGCCAGGCACTCGCGGACATCGCGGGCGAAGACGCCGACCGGCTCGAAGCCCTGCAGGGTGGTCAGCACCGCCTCGACCAGAGCGAGCGGACAACCCAGTCGCTCGGCCAGTTCCGCCACGTCCAGGCGCAGGTAGCCGCCGTCGTCGACGGCGTCGATCAGGATCTCGGCGATGGCGTTGCGCGCGGGGTCGAGGCCGGCCTGGACCAGTTGAGCGCGCAGATGCGCGGCCAGGGTCGGAACCTCGGTCAGAGCGCGCTCATAGCCGTCGTCGCCGTCAAAGCCGCCGCCGCCCGCCCGCGACCAGTCGATCTGGCCGCCCGCCTGCTCGGCCGCGGACTCGGACTCCGCGCCGTCGCCGGTGGCGCGCTCGCCGGGTGAAACATCCTCCGGCGGAGCGTCCATCTCGCGGCCGGCCGTCGTGTCGGCCACGGCGTCGACGTGGGTCAGGCTGGCGTCGCGAGCAGGTTCGACATCACCCGACGGCTCGTGATCGCCCTCATCGCGTTGCAGGAGCGGATTGCGCTCCAGCTCGGCCTCGACGAAGGCGTCGAGCTCGATGTTCGACAGCTGCAGCAGCTTGATGGCCTGCTGCAGTTGCGGGGTGATGACAAGGCCCTGACCCTGACGGATCTCGAGGCGGTGGCTGAGCGCCAATGCGCCCTCCTGACGAACGAAAACTTCGACCGTCATTGAAGGGGCGTTTTGGTTAACGGGTCGCCAACGCCTGCAATAATCGGGCCGGTGCGACCTTCCGTCCCGAAGGGGATCGGCCCGAGCGCCTTAAGCCTTTATCATCAAGGACTTAGTCAATCGCGAGACGTGCTGGGCGCGTCTCGCCGTCCGCCCTCTCGCGGATTAATCCCCAAGCCGGGGTTCGGAGAAGCTGTCGCCCAGATAGACGCGCTTCACTTCCGGGTTCTCGACGATTTCCTTGGGCGAACCCTCGAACAGCACCTCGCCCGCGTGGATGATCGAGGCGCGGTCGATGATGTCCAGCGTCTCGCGCACGTTGTGGTCGGTGATCAGGATCCCGATGCCGCGCCCCTTCAGATAGGTGATGACGTCGCGGATGTCGGCGATGGCCAGCGGGTCGATGCCGGCGAACGGCTCGTCCAGCAGCATGAATGACGGCTCGCTGGCCAGGGCTCGGGCGATTTCCACGCGGCGACGTTCGCCGCCCGACAGGGCGACGGCCGGCGACTTGCGGATATGGGTGATGCGCAGCTCTTCCAGGATGCCGGTGACCTGCTCGCGCGCCTTGCGCTGATCCTTCTGGCGCATCTCGACCACGGCCATGACATTCTGCTCGACCGTCATGCCGCGGAAGATCGACGCCTCCTGCGGCAGATAGCCGACGCCGAGGCGGGCGCGCTGGAACATCGGCTGGGCGGTAATGTTCTCGCCGTCCAGATAGATCGCGCCATAGTCGGCGGCGATCAGGCCGGTGACCATGTAGAAGCAGGTGGTCTTGCCCGCGCCGTTGGGGCCGAGCAGGCCGGCGACCTCGCCGCGCTTCAGGCGCAGGGACACGTTCTTGACGACCGGGCGGTCGCCGAACGACTTGCCGACGGAATCGACGAACAGGCCGTCCGCGTCGCTGGGAGACAGGGTCATGCGGGTCCTACTGGCGCGGGGCGGGCGGCGTCTGGGCCGGGGCCGACGCGTCGTTCTTGTTGTCGTCCTGATAGAACACCGCGCGGACGCGGCGCGGGGCGGCGCGGCCAGGCGTGTTGGACTCCAGACGAGCGTCGTTGGTCTTGGTGTTGACGGTCAGCTTGTCGCCACGCGCCACATCCTTGCCCTTCACGACCACCACGTCGCCAGTCAGGACCGCGATATTGTTGTCAAAGGTGTAGACCGCGTGCTCGCCACGCGCCTGTTGCAGCTCGTTGACCAGATAGACCGGTCCTTCGGCTTCCATGCGCTGGGCGTTGCCGCAAGCGTTCTCCGCCCCGGGCTTCTTGGCGCTGTAGACCGTGACCAGCGAGGCGCGCATCCGGGAGCGATTCTGCAGAATTTCCACGTTGCCGCGGAAAATCGTGATGCACCGGCTGTTGATCGTTTCCTGCTGATCGGCGGCCACGTCGATCGGCGTGCTGGAATCGCCCTTCTGAGCATAGGCCGCGCCGCTGGCCCCAATCCCACACAGGATCAACGCGGTCGTCGCCGCTGCGGCCGTCCATCGCTTCATCAGAACCATGTCCTCATCCGTCGCGATCCGCCTTCCGAAGCGAACCGGCGCTATTTCTTCTTTACTGCCGTTCGAACCGCGCGCGAACCCCGCCGCGGAAGACGATGCGATCGCCCTTGTCATATACGGAGTAGGCGCTGGATTGCACCTGTCCGGTGGGACCTTCGCCGTTCATCGTGGTTTCGCCCGTGACATTTCCGGTCTTGGTGTCGACCAGGGACGCCTCGGACGCGAACCGATAGCCCGCCCCGTCGTCCAGCCGGACGTCGCCCTTCAGGTCCAGGCTGAAGTCGTCCTGACGATAGACGCCGTGCTTGGCGGTCATGCGCGTGGGGGTCGGCGAGCCCAGCCCCAGGGTCAGGGCCGGCTCGTCCAGAAAGATGCGGCGCGGGTCGGCGTCGTCGCGAACGGCCGAGCGCGCGGTGATCTTGAAGCTGCGTCCGTCGCTGGACTGGCCGTAGAATCGCGGCGTGATCAGGCGGATCTCGGTCTTGGCCTCGACCAGCGGGTGGGTGGCGGCCATGTAGGAGCGCCAACCGACCTGAACGCCGATCATGGCCACCATGAAGGCGATCCCGGCGGGCAGGACCACGCGGGCCAGCTTGACGCGGCGCGAGCGACGACGCCAGCGCGCGAGGTCGGCGCTCATCGATCGTCCGGTCATGGCCGCGGCCGTGGTCATTCGCGTCCCGTCGTCAGCTGTGGGCGAAGATATCAACGTCCTCCCAGCCCGCCAGGTCCAGGGACGCGCGGTGAGGAAGGTAGTCGAAGGCCGCCCGCGCCAGGCCCATGCGGCCCTCGCGCTCGAGCATGACATTGAGCTTTTCACGCAGGGCGTGCAGGTGCAGCACGTCCGAGGCCGCGTAGGCCACTTGGTCGGCGCTGAGCGTCTGCGCGCCCCAGTCCGAAGACTGCTGAGCCTTGGACAGTTCCACGCCCAGCAACTCGCGCGTCACGTCCTTCAGGCCGTGGCGGTCGGTATAGGTGCGGGCCAGCTTCGAGGCGATCTTGGTGCAGTAGACGGGCGCGGTCACGACTCCCAGATGGAGTTCGAACATGGCGATATCAAAGCGGCCGAAGTGAAAAAGCTTCAGTATGGCCGGATCGGTCAGCAGCGCCTTCAGGTTGGGGCAGTCGTAGCCGGGGCGCTTGAGACGGACGACATGGGCGTCGCCGTCGCCGGACGACAGCTGGACCACGCACAACGGATCGCGGCCCAGGCGCAGGCCCATGGTCTCCGAATCGATCGCGATGATGGACGCGCCGGCGAACACGCCGTCGGGAAGGTCGCCTTCGTGAACAAAATTGGCCAAGTCTCAGAATTCTCCGCTGGACTTCGTCGCGTCGAACGGTCGCGCCGGATCTCACGCCCAATATAGGCGCGCGACACTTATACTCACGATGAACGGGATATCTAGTTTGGCGCCACCCCGGCTTCCGAAGAAGCTTGGTAAAGGGGTGGTGCCCAGGAGAGGACTCGAACCTCCACGGCCGTTAAGCCACTGGTACCTGAAACCAGCGCGTCTACCAATTCCGCCACCTGGGCCCGCTGTCACAACCGCTTAGGTCGCCGCGAGGCCGGGACGTTTAGGGAAAGCTTCAGACCGCGTCAACAGACAAAAAACGACAAATCGTGATTTCTTGCGGACAAGCGCCGCGTCGTCTAATCCCCCCATTATCGCGGTGGAGTCATCGCTTGCGACGAGGGACGAAGATGCAAGGTCTGGTCACGGTGTTCGGCGGCACGGGTTTCGTGGGCGGCCAGGTCGTGCGGGCGCTCGCCAAGGCGGGCCATCGGGTGCGGGTGGCGGTGCGCCAGCCGAACCTGGCCTATCGCATGCGGATGCTCGGCGATGTGGGCCAGATCGAGGTCGTGCAGGCCAATGTCCGCAACCCGGCCTCGGTGGCCCGCGCGCTGGCGGGCGCCGAGGCCTGCGTGAACCTGGTCGGCGTGCTCTGGGAGAGCGGCCGCCAGAAGTTCCAGTCGATCCACATGATGGGCGCGCGCAACGTCGCCAAGGCCGCGGCCGACGCCGGCGTCAAGCATCTGGTCCACGTCAGCGCGATCGGCGCCGACGTGGACGCCGTCGCCAAATATGCCCGCACGAAGGGCGAAGGCGAGGTCGCGGTGCGCGAGGCGTTCCCGGGCGCGACGATCGTCCGGCCCTCGATCGTGTTCGGTCCCGAGGATGACTTCTTCAACCGCTTCGCCCAGATGGCCGCCCTGGCGCCGGTGCTGCCGCTGGTGGGCGGCGACACCCGGTTCCAGCCGGTGTTCGTCGGCGACGTGGCCGCCGTGATCGCCAAGGCGGTCTCCGACCCAGCCGCCGTCGGCGTGACCTATGAGCTGGGCGGCCCGACCGTCTATACGATGCGCGAGATTCTCGAGCTGATCCTGACCGAGACTGGCCGCAAGCGTCCGCTGGCGCCCGTTCCGTGGCCGGTGGCGTCGCTGATCGGTTCGCTGGGCGACATCCAGGCCTCGATCCTGCCGCTCGCCCCCCCGCTGACCACCGACCAGGTCGAGATGCTGAAGAGCGACAACGTCGCCGAGGCCGGCCTGCCGGGCCTGGCCGAGGCGGGGGTCACGCCGACCGCCGTCGAGGCCGTCATCCCGTCGTACCTCTACCGCTACCGCAAGGGCGGCCAGTACGCTCCGACCCCCGCTGGCGCATTCTAGATTCGGGTCAAGCGGCGGCGTGGTCCTTGAGCACGCCCAGCGGCACGACGGCCAGCATCTCCTCGTGCGTGGCCTCCAGCACGACCTGAGGCGCCATGCCGGCCTCCAGGGCCTCCGTCCAGCGGCCGGCGCACAGGCACCAGCGGTCGCCAGCCTTCAGCCCCGGAAAGGCCAGGTCCGGCCGGGGCGTCGACAGGTCGTTGCCGCGCGCCTTGGAGAAGGCCAGGAAGTCATCGGTCATCACCGCGCAGACGGTGTGCAGGCCCAGGTCATGCGGACCGGTCTCGCAGCAACCGTTGCGGTAGAAGCCCGTCAGCGGATCCATCGAGCACGGGGCCAGCTCGCCCCCCAGCACGTTGCGCGCGCTCTTGTCATACCGCGTGGTCATGGCGCGATCCTACGCGCGCGCCCGGCGGCGCCAAGCCGGTTCGCGCGATTCTCGCACGGGAAAGCTTTTGCCGCGTCGCGGCGCTGGTAAGGTCCGCCGGACAGGACGCAGGGGAATTTCATGACCGACGCCGCCATCCGCCCGCGCCGCAGCGCGCTCTACATGCCGGCCTCGAACGCCAAGGCGGTCGAGAAAGCCCGGACGCTGCCCGCCGACGTGATCATCCTGGATCTGGAGGACGCCGTCGCCCCCGAGACCAAGCCTGCGGCCCGCGAGGCGGCTGTCGCTGCGGTCAAGGCCGGCGGCTTCGGCGCGCGCGAGGTCGTGATCCGCGTCAACGGTCTCGACACCCCCTGGGGCGCCGAGGACCTTCGCGCCGCCGCCGAGGCCGGTCCAGACGCGGTTCTGGTTCCCAAGGTCGATGACGCCGCCGACGTGCGCCTCTACGACCAGCATCTGAACGCCGCCCCGCCGCACACCCGGCTCTGGACCATGATCGAAACGGCCAAGGCCGCCTTCCACCTGTGGGAAATCGCCGGCGCGGTCCATGGCACGCGGCTGTCGACCTGGGTCATGGGCGTCAACGACTTCGCCAAGGAAATGCGGGCGCGCCAGACGCCCGATCGCGCGCCGTTCCTGCCCCTGTTGACCCTGTCGGTGGCCGCCGCTCGCGCCCATGGCCTGACCATTCTGGACGGCGTGCACAACGACATCGAAGACCTGGCGGCCCTGGAAGCCGTCTGCGTCCAGGGCGTCGATTTCGGCTTCGACGGCAAGACCCTGATCCATCCCAAGCACCTGGAGATCTGCAACAAGGTCTTCTCCCCGTCGCCCGAGGAGATCGCCTGGAGCCAGGCGGTGATCGCGGCCTTCAACGCGCCCGAAAATGCTGGCAAAGGAGCCTTGCGGGTCGACGGCAAGATGGCCGAACGCTTGCATCTGGCTCAGGCCGAGCGTCTTGTCGCCGTCGCGGCGGCGATCGCGGGCCAGGGGGACTAAGAAGGGTTCGTATGCGGGCTATTGTTCTATCCGTCGTCTTGGTCGCTAGCCCGGCACTGGCCCAGCAAGCTCCGACCGCGACGCCCGCTGCCGCCCCTTCGAGCGCCGTTCAGTCCCTGGCGCCGACGCCGGCTCAACCCGCCCCGCACCCCCCCGCCACGCCGGACGATTCCTCGCGGATTCCCCAGGCCCTCGACCCGATGGCCGACCTGATCGCCCAGCAGAACGGTCAGGCCCAGACCACGGACGAGGAGGAGGTCGAGGCCGCCGGCAAGCCCGCGCCCCGCCACAAGGCGACGATCCTGCCGATCCCGGCGCCGGAACCGGCGACGCCCGCCGTCCCTGGCGGCGCCCTGACCACCGCCCAGATCTACGAGCTGCGCGTCAAGGGCTCGATCGCCGCCGCCCAAACCCTGCAAGGCCCGCTGGACGGCGGCTGGCGCGTGACGGGGCCCGACGGCGCCCAACTCTACGCTCTGCAAATTGTCGACAAGGCCGGCGGCTACGCCCCGCTGGAAGGCGCCTGGCGCGACCCGCGTCGTCCCGGGACCGTCGGCTCGACCGGTCTGATCGACGATCTGGGCCGCAACGGCGCCGACCTCGTGGTCCGCTTCAGCCCCAAGGGCGGTCAGTCCTCGATCCTGACGCTGAGGCCTCGGGACGACACCCATTGGGTGGGCGAACTGGTCGAGGACGGGCGGACCCAGACGGTCGTGGCCGAACACCTGCTGCCCCAGGCGCCGGCCGGCTTCGTCGCGCAGGGACGCGGCCCCTATGTCTGGCCGCCGCGCGTGGCCGCCGTCAGCCGTTCGGCCGAGGCCGCGCCGGCCTGCGCGACCCGTGGCAAGAAGGGCAAGGCCCTGAAGGCGGCGAAGGCCCGCTGCGCGGCCGCCGCCCGCAAGGCCGGACGCGGGGCGACGCTGAGACACGGCAAGGGCGGTCATCACGCCAAGGCCGCCGCCGGCCACCGGGGCAAGGCCAGCCTCGGCAAGAAGGGCGGGGCGAAGAAGAGGCGGCGCTAGGGTCCGAGCCTAAACCGAAAGCGCGTCGCGCGCCGCCTCGATGGCGGCGGTGAGCGCCTCGGCGCGGTAAGCGACGGCGGGACTGTGACCCCAGACCGGGCCCGGCCAGGCCGGATCGCCCCGGCGTCGCCCCAACACGTGGACATGCAGCTGGGCGGTGACATTGCCCAGGGCGCCGATGTTCAGCTTGTCGACAGCCAAGCCGAGCCGCGCCCCGATCGCCCGGACGGCGACCCCGCCCCGGACGGTCTCCTCCATCAACTGGCGGCGATCGGCGGCGTCCAGGTCCTCGATTTCGCGCAGGCCCGCCTGGCGCGGGATCAGAACCAGCCACGGATAGCGCGCGTCGTCCTGCAGCCGCGCCTCGCAGAGCGGCAGGTCGACGACTCTGTGCGACGTGGCGACGAAGGCCGGATCGAGAACGAAATCAGCCACGTTTAGGAATCGCCGCCCAATAGTCGAAGTCGAGGATCACGGCCGGATCGTAGGTCCCCTCCCCGTCCTTGTCGGGGAAGTCGCCGCACGGCCGGTCCTTGGTCGCCACCAGCCGCAGACGCAGCGCCCCGGCGGCGCCGAGGTCGGCCTTATCCAGCACCTGGCTCCAGGCGAACACCGTGGCCCCGGCGAAGAACGGCGCGACGTGCCGGCCGCCATTGATGGCCAGGATCAGGCCGGCGTTCTGCAGGCCGTTGAACGACAGCGCCTTGGCCGTCGAGATCACCACCCCGCCATAGACGAGGCGCTTGCCGGACGGGTCCTTGGCCCGCTCGAACTGATTGAAGTGGACCTTGGCGGTGTTCTGCCAGAGACGCGTCGCCATCTGGTGCTCGGCCTCCTCGACCGCCATGCCGTCGACATGGTCGATCTTCTCGCCGATCTCATAGTCCTCGAAGGCGTGGGGCGCGCCGGCCAGCGCCCAGTCATGGCCGGCGAAATCGAGGCCCGGCGGCAGGACCAGATCGGCCGGGGCCACGGCGGACGACAAGGTCGGAACAGCCTGCTCGGCGACCTCGGCTTCCGCGTCGCGCTTGCGGACCATGACCCAGCGCACATAGCTCAGCACCGCCTCGCCCCGCTGGTTCGTCCCGGTCGTGCGGACATAGACGACCCCGGTCTTGCGGTTGGAATTCTCCTTCAGCCCGATCACATCGGAGACGGCGCTTAGGGTGTCGCCGGGAAAGACCGGCGCCAGGAACCGCCCCTCGGCGTAGCCCAGGTTGGCCACGGCGTTCAAACTGATGTCGGGCACCGTCTTGCCGAACACCACATGGAAGGCGATCAGCGGGTCCACCGGCGCGCCGGACAGGCCGTGGGCGCGGGCGAACTCATCGGACGAGAACAGCGCGAACCGAGGGCCGTAAAGCGCCGTGTACAGCGCGACGTCGCCCGCCGTGATCGTCCGGGGCGTGGCGTGGACAAGCCGCTGGCCCAGGCGGAAATCCTCGAAGAAACGTCCCGGGTCGGTCTTGCTCATCGGCCGCTCTCCTTATCGTCGTTCAGCCATCTTTGCCGCAGCGCAGCGAAACGGGAAAGAGGACTTGAGGCCGGGCCGCTACGGGTCTAGACCGCGCCGCGACATTCCACTGTCCACAGCCTTGATGGAGACCCCATGGCTCGCGCGAAGATCGCCCTTATCGGCGCCGGCATGATCGGCGGCACCCTGGCCCACATCGCCGCTCGCGAAGAGCTGGGCGACGTGATCCTGTTCGACATCGCCGAAGGCACCCCGCAGGGTAAGGCCCTCGATATCGCCGAAGCCTCGGCCGTGTTCGGCAAGGACGTCGCGCTGAAGGGCGCCAACGCCTACGAGGACATCGCCGGCGCCGACGTCTGCATCGTGACCGCCGGCGTGCCGCGCAAGCCGGGCATGAGCCGCGACGACCTCCTGGGCATCAACCTGAAGGTCATGAAGGCCGTCGGCGAGGGCATCAAGGCCCACGCCCCGAACGCCTTCGTCATCTGCATCACCAACCCGCTCGACGCTATGGTCTGGGCCCTGCAGCAGTTCTCGGGCCTGCCGAAGGAAAAGGTCATCGGCATGGCCGGCGTCCTCGACTCGGCCCGCTTCGCCTACTTCCTGGCCGAAGCCACCGGCGTCTCTGTCGAAGACATCCACGCCTGGACCCTGGGCGGCCACGGCGACGACATGGTGCCGATGGTCCGTCACTCGACGGTCGGCGGCCTGCCGCTGCCGGAACTGGTCAAGCAAGGCTGGCTGACCCAGGACAAGCTCGACGCGATCGTCGAGCGCACCCGCAAGGGCGGCGGCGAGATCGTCGCCCTGCTGAAGACCGGCTCGGCCTTCTACGCCCCGGCCGAGAGCGCCATCGCCATGGCGACCTCGTACCTGAAGGACAAGAAGCGCGTCCTGCCGTGCGCCACCTACCTGAGCGGCCAATACGGGCTGAACGACCTCTATGTGGGCGTGCCGGTGGTCATCGGCGCCGGCGGCGCCGAGAAGATCGTCGAGTTCGAAACCAACGACGCCGAGAAGGCCATGTTCGCCAAGTCGGTCGAGTCGGTGAAGGGCCTGATGGAAGCCTGCAAGGCCATCGACAGCTCGCTGGTCTAAGCGACTTTCGATCTTAAGAACGACGAAGGGCGGCTCCTCGCGGGGCCGCCCTTTTTCTTTGGCGCCCTTTCCTTTGGGAGAGGGTGACTTTAGTGCGCCGCCTCGCCCGGCTCCTGCGAAATCTCCTCCAGCGTCTTGCCGACCTGCTTGGCGCCGTAGTCCTTGGCCACGTCGCCGAGGGACAGAATGCCAGTGAGATTGCCGGCGTCGTTCAGCACGACCAGGCGGCGGACTTGATTATTGGCCATCTTGGCCGTCGCGTCGGCGAGAACGTCGTCTTCCTTCACGCTCAGCACCTCGCCGTCGGACATCACCTCGGACACCGCGCTGTCGAAGCTGCGGCCCTCGGCGACGACGCGCAGGACGATGTCGCGGTCGGTGACCAGGCCCACGACCTTGCCGTCGTCGACCACCGGGACGACCCCACTGTCGACCTTGGCCATGGTCTCGGCGACCTTGCGGATGCTGTCGGTGGGACGGGCCACCGAGACCTGGCTGGTCATGGCGTCGCTGACTTTCATGGCGAACCTCGCGATTTGGGAATCCGAGCCCCTAAAACCCACAGCTTCCACCGACCGTTCCGCTTTCGGTCGTCACATGGCTCCCCTATCTAGGCGCGTCTCGTCTTCCCGGAGCTTCCCATGTCGATCTCGATCCACCAGGCCAGCGCGCCCGTCTTCATCCAGGGCCTGAAGGGGCTGAAAGGCGTGCTGACCAAGGCCGCGACCCACGTGGAGACCAAGGGTTGGGATCCCGAAGCCCTGCTGAAGGCGCGGCTCTATCCCGACATGTTCCCGCTGATCCGTCAGGTCCAGATCGCCACCGACTTCGCCAAGGGCTGCTGCGCGCGCCTGGCCGGCGAAGAGGTTCCGGCCTGGGACGACGTCGAAACCAACTTCGCCGAGCTGATCGCCCGCATCGACCGCGCCATCGCCTATGTCGAAGGCCTGGACCCCACCACCTTCGACGGCGCGGAGGATCGCGACATCACCCTGACCCGTCGCGGCGAGACCAGCGTGGTCAAGGGCCTGGCCTATTTCCAGGGTCAGGCGATGCCGAACTTCTTCTTCCACATCACCACCGCCTACGCGATCCTGCGCCACAACGGCGTCGAAGTCGGCAAGCGCGACTTCCTGGGGACGGCCTGATCCTTCCCATACTCCGATCTTCCCGGCGAAAGCCGGGACCCAGATCCCATGGCGTTTGGACTGGTTGGATGAACGCGGAGCGCATGGAACCCACCCCAGCGCTCGTCCATCTGGGCCCCGGCTTTCGCCGGGGAGATCGGATGTGGTGGGCCTCTTTTGACTCCTTCCCGAAATTTGTGCATAAGGCCCGGCTTCCGGCGCTTTATCAGCAGCGCCTCCACCGTCACGACCCCGGCCTGTTAGCGCAGGACCCATCCGGACGAGGACGGCGAGGACCCCCGTCGACGTGATCGTCCACGGGGGCTGATCGCGTTTGGTCTTGTGCTTAACCCAGGGTTCGACATGTTCGACGGCCTTACAGAGCGACTTTCAGGCGTCTTCGATCGCCTCGGCGGTCGCGGCGTGCTGTCCGAAAAGGACATCGACGAGGCGCTGCGCGAGGTCCGCGTCGCCTTGCTCGAGGCCGACGTCGCCCTGCCGGTCGTCAAGGACTTCATCAGCAAGGCCAAGGAAAGCGCTTCGGGCGAAGCGGTCATCCGCTCGGTCAAACCGGCCGACCAGGTGGTCAAGATCGTCTATGACGGTCTGGTCGACATGCTGGGCGGCGACGTTCCGACCGGCCTGAACCTGGCGCTGAACCCGCCCACCATCATCCTGATGGCCGGCCTGCAGGGCTCCGGCAAGACCACCACCACCGGCAAGCTGGCGCTGCGACTGTCGAAGACCGAGCGCAAGAAGGTGCTGGTCGCCTCGCTCGACACCCGCCGCCCGGCCGCCATGGAACAGCTGGCGACCCTGGCCAAGCAGGTCGGCGTCGAAAGCCTGCCGATCGTGGCCGGCCAGAGCGCCGTCGACATCGCCAAACGCGCCGTCTCGGCCGCGCGCCTGGGCGGCTTCGACGTGCTGATCCTCGACACCGCCGGCCGCACCACCCTGGACGAGGCGATGATGAGCGAGGCGGCCGAGGTCGCCCGCATCGCCAATCCGTCCGAGACCATCCTGGTCGCCGACAGCCTGACCGGTCAGGACGCCGTGCGCACCGCCAAGGCGTTCCACGAGCGCCTGCCGCTGACCGGCCTGATCCTGACCCGCGCCGACGGCGACGGTCGCGGGGGCGCGGCGCTGTCGATGCGCCACGTCACCGGCCTGCCGATCAAGTTCCTCGGCGCCGGCGAGAAGATCGACCAACTGGACGTGTTCGACGCCCGCCGTGTCGCCGGTCGGATCCTGGGCCAAGGCGACGTCGTGGCGCTGGTCGAGAAGGCCGCCGCCGATCTCGACCACGCCGAGGCCGAGCGCATGGCCAAGAAGCTGGCCAAGGGCAAGTTTGACCTCGACGACCTGTCGGCGCAGCTGAAGCAGATGCAGAAGCTGGGCGGCATGGAAGGCATCATGGGCCTGCTGCCCGGCGTCCAGAAGGTCAAAAAGCAGATCTCCGAGAGCGGCATCGACGACAGCATCTTCCGTCGCCAGCAGGCGATCATCAGCTCGATGACCAAGGAAGAGCGCAAGAAGCCCGACATCCTGGCCGCCTCGCGCAAGCGCCGCATCGCGGCCGGCGCAGGGGTCGACGTGGCCGAGGTCAATCGCCTGCTCAAGCAGCACCGCCAGATGGCCGACATGTTCAAGGCCATGTCCAAGGATGGCGGCAAGGGCCTGGCCCGCATGGCCCAGATGATGGGCGGCGGCGACATGGCCCGCCTGAAAAACATGGGCGGCGGCAAGATGCCGACGCCCGATGCGAATGCAGCGGGGGGCCAAGGCCTCCCGGGGCTGCCCGGCCTGCCGGGCCTCGGGACTGGCGGCGACGCCAAGCCCAATCCTCTCTCCGGCCTGGGCCTGCCCGGCTTCAACCCGTTCAAGAAATAGAACTTTAGACCCTAAGGACTACCTCAAATGCTGAAGATCCGTCTCGCCCGTGGCGGCGCCAAGAAGCGTCCGTACTACTCGATCGTCGTCGCCGACAGCCACTCGCCGCGCGACGGCCGCTTCATCGAGAAGGTCGGCACCTACAACCCGCTGCTCAAGAAGGACGACGCCAACCGCGTCACCCTGAAGGTCGAATCGATCCAGGAGTGGCTCAAGAAGGGCGCCCAGCCGACCGACCGCGTCGCCCGCTTCCTGGCCGCCCAGGGCCTGACCGCCTGGACCCACGGCAACAACCCGGAAAAGGGCAAGCCGGGCAAGAAGGCGCAAGAGCGTCTGGCCGAACGCGCCCAGCGTGAAGAAGAGCGCCGTCAGGCCGAGGAAGACGCCAAGGCCGCCGCCGAGGCTGAAAAGGCCGCCGCCGCCGAAGCCGCCGCCGCGGCTGCCGCGGCTCCGGCCGAGGAAGCTCCGGCCGCCGAGGCTCCGGCCGAAGAAGCCGCCGAAGGCTAATCGGAGTATCCGCGCCGCCGGTCCTTCGCGGATCGGCGGCGCGACTCTGTCCGGACCATGGCCTCGCCTCCCCAAGACCCTCTGATCCTGGTCGGCCGCGTGGCCGGCGGTTTCGGCGTGCGCGGCGAGGTGCGGATCTCGACCTATACCGAGGCGCCAATGAACCTGGCCGCCTTCAAGACGCTGAAGCGCCAGGACGGCTCGCCCGCCCTAACCATCGCCTCGGCCCGGCCGACCAAGGACGGCGTCATCTGCCGCTGTCCCGGCATCGACAGCAAGGAAGCCGCCGACGCCCTGCGCGGCCTTCGCCTCTACGTCCCCCGCTCGGCCCTGCCCGAGCCCGACGAGGACGAATTCTATCTGACCGACCTGGTGGGGCTTTCCGTTCGCCACATCGCCACGAACGTCCTGCTGGGCCGCGTGAAGAGCGTCCAGAATTTCGGCGCCGGCGACATTCTCGAGATCACCCCGGACCTGGGCGGCCCAACCTGGTATCTGCCGTTCACGCGGGCGGCTGTTCCCGAGGTCAAGATCGGCGAAGGTCTGATCCTGGCCGACCCGCCCGCCCTGGTGGGAGAGGCCGAGGGACCGGCCGAGGAAGAGCTGGGCGACCGCGACTAATTCTCCGCGAGGGAGCTACCGGCGATGTCGGACGGAAAGTGGCGCGTCATCGCTTCGCGCATCGTTCACCAGGATCGCTGGATCCACCTTCGCGCCGACGACTGCGTCACCGACGAAGGCGCGGTGATCGCACCCTACTATGTTCTGGAATATCCCGACTGGGTCGAGCTGGTGGCCCTGGACGCCAGCAATAACGTCCTGCTGGTCAGGCAGTATCGCCACGCGCTGGGCGACATCTCGACCGAGCTTCCGGCCGGCGGCATGGACCCGGGCGAGACCGATCCGGTGGAGGCCGCCCGCCGCGAACTGCTGGAAGAGGCCGGCTGCGCCGGAACCCTGACCCTGCTGGGCGAGACCCGCCCCAACGCCGGCACTCACACCAACCGCATCCACATCATCCTGGCCCGCGACGTGGTCAAGGTCGCCGAGCCCAAGGACGATCCGCGCGAGCGCATCGAGACCGTCTGGGTCCCGGCCGCCGAGGCCCTGCGCGTGGCCCTGGCCGGCGAAATGACCGTCGGCATGCAGGCCGCTTCGTTGCTGAGGGGCTTGGCGGCCGCGGGGGTGGTGAAGGTGGAGCTGGCTTAGTCGGCGCGGCGCCGAACCGCTCCGGATGAAGCCGGGGCCGGGTTTCCGGATAGCGGGAGTTCACGAAGGCTACGATGGGTGGAATTCGGACCTGGCCTAAGCTGGGTTAGGAAGGCGGTTGATCCAGATGTCATTCTGCCAGTCTGCATATCCGAGCAATTCGCCCTCTGTTCTCTCGTGCTCGACTGACCACTCGCCTTGCAGGCGAAGCTCGATCATGGCGTCGAGACGCCACGCTTCATTTGGCGCTGCATAAAGGATCACATGTAAAGGTCGCCGTGCATTTGATGAAATTTCGACATATTCGCGCCTGACGAACATTCCCATTTCAACATGCCTGTCGAACATTCTGAGATATCTAAGAACCACGTCCGGGAAGTGACCGTGGCCGTCGGCGAACATCGCCAGTGGCTTTAAACCCCGAAGCATTAGGCCCAATTCGCGGTTTGTATGGATCGCATAGCCCAGCACCCGTTCACTAAGATGTTCTGGCCTTGGCATTAACGCGGCAACTCCGCCATTCCACTCCACCGTAGCCGAGCGGCCGTCCATCAGGAATGTCCAACTAGGGCCGAACCCGGTCTCCGACATTCCTCCAGAAGCCCGACCTTCCCGGCAAATGCCGGGATCCAGATCGAACCCACGGACGCTCATGGTTCAGTCCTGAGCGAGGTCGCGTTCATTCCAGCCGATCCGGATGAATCTGGGCCCGGGCATTCGCCGGGGAAGTCGGTCTATCTGGAATTTCCAAAGCGCCGCCGGGACTTTAGATTCGCAGCGTCTTCGTCGTCGCGGCCCTACTTCCGCAGCCGCATCAGGCATTCCTGCGCGACCGAGGCCAGCAGCTTGCCGTTCTGGCTGAACATCTGGCCGCGCACCAGGCCGCGGCCGTGCGAAGCGGCGGGGCTGTCCTGGGCGAACAGGGTCCAATTGTTGAAGTCGAACGGCTGGTGGAACCACATGGCGTGGTCCAGGCTGGCCCCCTGCAGGCCCGGCGTCGACCAGATCAGGCCGTGCGGGCGCAGGGCGCTTTCCATGAAGGCCATGTCGGAGGCGTAGGCCAAGGCGGCCTGTTGCATCTTGATGTCGTCGCCAAGCGGGGCCTTGGCCCGCATCCAGACATTCTTGACGCCAGGCTTCTTGACCGGGGCGACCGGGTTCTGCGGATCTTCCCAGCGGATGTCGACCGGACGCGGCCGCGAGGCGATCGCCAGCATCTTCGGCGGGATCTGGTCGCCCAGGCCTTTCAGGAACTCGACCTCGGTGGGCAGGCCCTCTGGATCGGGCGCGGTCGGCATCTCCGACTGGTGCTCGAAGCCCTCCTCGGGCGTCTGGAACGAGGCGGCCAGGTTGAAGATCTGCTCGCCGTGCTGGATCGCGGCGACGCGGCGCGTGGTGAAGGTGCCGCCGTCGCGGGCGCGCTCCACCTCGTAGAGCACCGGTGCGGTGACGTCGCCGGGCCGGATGAAATAGGCGTGCAGCGAGTGGCAAACCCGCTCCGGCACGGTCCTGTAGGCCGCCAGCAGGGCCTGGGCGATCACCAGCCCGCCGAAGATGCGCGGGAAGCCGTCGTTCGGGCTGATCCCCCGGAACAGGTTCACCTCGATCGGCTCAAGGTCCAGAATGTCGGCGAGGTTCTCGGTCGTCTGCATGATGCAGTGCGATAAGCTTCCGTGTGCGCTGCCGCAAGTCGTCACCTTGCGTCAGGCGGTCGCGCTCCCCATCGTGGAGCCATGTCGCGCGCCCCGCCCATCATCCACCACCCCGCCTTTCGCGCCGAAATGCCGGCCGGGCATCGTTTTCCGATGGACAAGTTCTCGCGCCTGGCGACCGTGCTGGAGGTCGAGGGCGTGCCGGGTCCGGAAGGCTTCGCCAAGCCAGAACCCATCGACGTCCAGACCCTGCTGCTAGCCCATACCGAGGACTATGTCCGGGGCGTGATCGAGCTGTCCCTGCCCGCCGACGTCGTGCGGCGGATCGGCATGCCCAACACCGACAGCGTCGCGATCCGGGCGCGGGCGGCGACCGGCGGCACGCTTCTGGCGGCCCGGCTGGCGCTGGAGGGCGGGATCGCCTGCAACACGGCCGGGGGCAGCCATCACGCCTGCGCCGAGAGCGGGGCGGGCTTTTGCGTATTCAACGACGTGGCGGTGGCCGCGCGGCGACTGCTGGCCGAGGGGCGGATCGGCCAAGCTCTGGTCGTCGATCTCGACGTCCACCAGGGCGACGGCACGGCGCGGATCTTCGAGAACGATCCCAGCGTCTTCACCTTCTCGATGCACGCCGAAAAGAACTTCCCGCATCGCAAGGCCGTCAGCGACCTCGACGTCGAGCTGGCCGACGCCACGGGCGACGCCGAGTATCTGGCGAAGCTGGCGGACGTCCTGCCGGCGCTGCTCTCCAGCGTCCGGCCGGACATCGTGTTCTTCAATGCGGGGGTCGATCCCCACGCGGACGACAAGCTGGGCCGACTGTCGCTGACCGACGCGGGTCTGGAGCGACGAGAGGCCTATGTCCTGGGCGCTTGTCTCGACAGAGAGATCCCGGTGGTCGGGGTGATCGGCGGCGGCTACGACGCGGATATCGATCGTCTGGCGGCCCGCCACGCCATCCTGCATCGGACGGCCAAGTCTCTGTATGCCTGAAGGTCTTGTTTTTATTGGTCTTCGGGCGACCTCGGGATCGCCATCTCCGTCGGGCCGGCTCCGGAAACGAGCGGGCCGCGACGGAGGTTAAGCGGCGATCACTTACAGGCTCGAAGCGAGCGAGCCGGCGATCACGACGAGCGGCAGAACCGCGAGAACGAGCGAGGCGAGGCCGGCGACGGCGTTGGTCTTCATGGTCATGGTCTTGATCCCTGTTCTTTTCCTCCGGCGCCCCATTTGGCGTCCGGCGATCGGGGATATAGGCGCGACCTTGGCCTATCGCACGTTACCTTTGCTTCATTACGCCAATTTAAAGAACGTTACCGCGCTCAATTCGGATTACGAGGGTGTAATTTTTCGTGATCGGCACAGATCAGAACAATATCTGACCGTATCCCAATCCTTGACCCACTTCTTCCGCCACGTGAAGGGTCGACCGCAGACCGCGCAGAGCTTCTCGGGCAGGTCGGCCTTGGCCACGGCCTTTCCGCCCTTCCGCGACGGCTTCACCATCACTCCTCGCTGGGCGCGACCAGGAACAGGCCGCGCAGAGTCGCGATCGGCGCCGAACGGGTCTCCTGCCAGGCCTCGACATGGACGTTGGCGATCCGGCGGCCCAGCTTCTTGATGGTCGCGCGGGCGTAGGTGGTCAGCGGCCGACCGGAGCGCAGATATTCGATCGACACATCGATCGTGCGCGGCTGGCGCTTCATCGGGGCGGCGACCGACAGCTGGGCCAGGGCGGTCATCTCCATGAAGGCCCCCAGCACTCCGCCATGAATGGCGGGCAGCATCGGATTGCCGACGATGTGCTGGGCGAAGGGCAGGACGGCGGTCATTTCGTCCCCAGCCAGCTCGGCCTTGATCCCGAGAAAGCGGGCGTAGGGGATCGACTCCAGCATCGAGACCAGGCGGGTGTCCTCGTCGGCCATCAGTCGACCCCTCCGGTCTTGGCGCCCGCGTCGCGCGGCGGCTTGAGGTTGGCGCCCGGCTTCTTGCCGGCGCTGCTGTCGAGCATGAAGGTCGCCTGGGCGGCGGCCACCGGATCGTTCGGGTCGCGGTCGTAGGCCACGGCCCGGACGAACGCGACCGAGCGGGTCAGCTTGTAGCAATGGGCCCGGGCGAAGACGTCCAGTCCCGGCTCGGCGGCGCGCATGTAATCGATGCGCAGGTCCAGAGTGGCGATCGACACCCAGGTCGTCAGCGCCGCGTGAACGGCCTGGCCGCTGGCGTGGTCCAGAAGGGTGGTGACCACGCCGCCGGCGATGACGCCCGTCTCCGGATCGCCGACGATCTCGGGCCGATAGGGGACCTTCAGGATCGCTGTCGCCTCGCCGATCTCCAGGGTGGAAAAGCCGAGGGCGCGCGCCTGGGGGCTTCCCTCGTTCATCGCCGTGGCGATCATTCGCGTCTGTTCGTTGTCGCTCATGGGGATAGGCTTAGCGCCTCTTGCGTTGTCTTATCCAGACGTGATCAAGCCCGAAGATCTTCTCTGTCCCCGACCGGGCGGCCTCTACTGCCCGCCGGGCGACTTCTATATCGACCCGGTCCGTCCCGTGGACCGGGCGGTGATCACCCACGGCCATTCGGACCACGCCCGCGCCGGCCACGGCGTCGCCGTCGCCACGCCGCAAACGCTGGCGATCATGGCGGTCCGCTATGGCGAGGATTTCGCCGGCCGCCGTCAGCCCGTTCCCTATGGCGAAACCTTCGTTCGCGACGGTGTCGAGGTGACTTTGGTTCCGGCGGGTCATGTGCTGGGCTCGGCCCAGGCGGTCGTGCGCTGGAAGGGCCTGACCATGGTGGTGTCCGGCGATTACAAGCGCCGACGCGACCCGACCTGCGCGTTGTTCGAGCCCGTCCCTTGCGACGTCTTCATCACCGAAGCGACGTTCGGCCTGCCCGTCTTCCGCCACCCCGACGACGCCGGCGAGATCCGCCGCCTGCTGGCCTCTGTCGAACAGTTCCCGGAGCGCTGCCATCTGGTCGGGGCCTACGCCTTGGGCAAGGCTCAGCGCGTGATCCGGCTGCTGCGCGAGGCGGGCTGGGACAGGCCGATCTTCGTCCACGGCGCGCTGGAGCGGCTGAACGCCCTTTACGAAGCGCACGGCGTGGCGCTGGGGCCGCTGGCGCCCGCCACCGCCTCGGGTCCCAAGGACGCCTTCGCCGGCCAGATCATCATCGCGCCGCCGTCGGCCATGGCCGACCGCTGGTCGCGGCGCTTTCCCGATCCGGTCGACTGCTTCGCCTCGGGCTGGATGCGGGTGCGGGCCCGCGCCCGACAACGGGGCGTGGAGCTGCCGCTGATCCTGTCGGACCACGCCGACTGGGACGAGCTGACGGGGACCCTGGCCGAGCTGCGCCCTGGCGAGGTGTGGATCACCCATGGGCGGGAGGAGGCCCTTGAGCGTTGGTGCGCGCTGGAAGGGCTGCCGGCCCGGGCGCTGCGCCTGGTCGGCTATGATGAGGAAGAGGGGGAATAGAGCTCGTTCTCGCTTGATCGGGTCAAACGCCCGGAATCTCTCCGACATACCGCGCCCTGGGCCGGATCAGCCGTCCGGTCTGCAGCTGCTCGATGGCGTGAGCCATCCAGCCCGCGCTGCGGGCCGTGGCGAACAGGATGAACGGCGCGTCGGGCGGCAGTTTCAAGGTCCGCGCCAAAGACACCAGAGCGAAGTCGATATTGGGCGGGAGCCCGGTGGCGGTCTCGGTCGTCGTCCTCAGCTCGGCCAGCAGCGCGGGCGCCGTAAAGGCCGACAGCAGCGCCGCCGCGCGCGGGTCGCCGTCCGGATAGAGCGGATGGCCAAAGCCGGGCATGGCCGCGCCGCGCGCCAGCCGCGCCAACACGGCCTGGGACGGATCGCGACGCTCGGCCTCCTCGACGAAGGCCTCGACCCGCGCGGCCATGCCGCCGTGCAAGGGTCCGGACAGGGCCGACAGCCCCGCCAAACAGGCCGCTGACAGCGACGCCCCGGTCGAGGCCGCCACCCGCGCCGCGAAGGTCGAGGCGTTGAGCTCGTGGTCCGCCAGCAGGACCAGGGTCCGGCGGACCAGATCCGCGCCGTCCGCGTCCAGTCCCCAAGCCGCCGCGAAGCGGAGGTGGGCGGGGCCTTCGCCCGTCAAGCCGGCGGCCGCGTCGACCACCGCCTCCAGCAGGTCGGCGGCCTCCATCGCCAGGGCCAGCGGCGCGCGCCCCCTGGCCGGCGGCTCGCGGCCGGCGCGAGCGGCCAGGGTCAGGAACAGCCGAGCTCGGGCGCTGTCGGCGGCCGGCGGCTCGGGACGGCGCGACGACTTCAGCGCCGCACCGTGACCGCCTCGCAGCAACCGGCCGATATTCTCCAGCGTCAGGCCCTGATCGGCCAACGTCGCCACGTCGCGTCCGCGATACCAAAGCCGGCCGCCGGCCACGGTGGTGATGGCGGACGGAAGAACGGGCTCACCCCAGGCGATGGCCTCGGCGGCGACATCGGCGGCGCGGCGGCCGCGCGCCTTCTTCTGGGCCAGGGCGGCGACGTCGGAGGCGCGATAGAGGCTGCGGCGCGGATCGCGCGGGTGCGCGGCGGCCTCGATCCGACCTCGGCTGACATAGGCGTAGAGCGTCTGCGGCCGGATCCCCAGCCGTTCCAGCACCTGATCCGCTTCCAGCCAGTCCGTCATATAGATTGATTATATTGATCAAGATTGACGATCAAGCCTCGCCCGCCTTTTTCTCGGCGCGAAAGGAGACCGCACATGTCCGATGGTCTTGAGGGCGTCATCGCCGCCCGCACCGTTCTGTCCGATGTCGACGGCGCCAAGGGCCGCCTGGTGATCCGAGGCTACGCCGTCGAGGATCTGTCGGGCCGCACCCGCTATGAGGAGGCGGCGCATCTGCTGTTCGACGGCTTCTTCGAGGACGCGCCCAGCGACCTCGCGCCGGCCCTGGGCCAGGCGCGCGTCCAAGCCTTCCGCGAAGTCGCCGCACTGGACGAAGGTCTGGCGCGGCGCGATCCCGTCGAGGCCATGCGCGCCCTGCTGGCCCGCCTGCTCGATGGCGACGACCTGGCGACCGCCCTGCTGCTGATCGCCGCTCCCGCCGTCTTCACGCCCGCTGTGTTGCGCATGGCCAAGGGCGAGACGCCCGTCGCGCCGGACCCCGCCCTGTCGCACGCCGCCGACATCCTGCGCATGACGCGCGGCGCGCCGGCGACCAATGCCGAGGCCGCCGCGCTCGACGCCTATCTGGTCACGGTCTGCGACCACGGCCTGAACGCCTCGACCTTCGCCGCGCGGGTCGTGGCCTCGACCCGCGCGGGCCTGACCTCGGCGGTGCTGGCGGGTCTTTCGGCGCTGAAGGGTCCGCTGCACGGCGGCGCGCCCGGGCCGGTGATCGAGATGCTGGACGCGATCGGCGCGCCCGAAAACGCTCGCCCCTGGCTGGAAAAGGCCCTGGCGCGCGGCGACCGGCTGATGGGTTTCGGCCACCGGATCTATCGCGTGCGCGACCCGCGCGCCGACGCCTTGAAAGCCGCCGTGCGCCGTCTGGCCGCGGCCTCCGGCGGCCTGCCCGGTCGCCTGGCCTTCGCCGAGGCCGTCGAGCAGGCGGCCCTGCAAATCCTGCGCGAGCACAAGCCCGACCGGCCCCTGGACACCAATGTCGAGTTCTACACGGCGCTCTTGCTGGAGGCGCTGGGCCTGCCGCCGTCCAGCTTCACGTGCGTCTTCGCCATGGGCCGGGTCTCGGGCTGGATCGCCCACGCCCGCGAGCAACTGGCCGGCGGTCGCCTGATCCGGCCCCAGTCGGTCTATGTGGGTCCAGAGGCGCGCGCGGCCGCCTAAAGGCGAGAGTCGTTCGCGCTGGGGTCGGCGCGGTCGCCTTGCTAGAAGGCGGCCATGTCCGCCTCAGCCGTCTCGCCCGCGATCCGAACCGCCACGCAGCGGGTGGCGATGTTCTCCGTCGCCACCTCGACCTTGCTGATCATCATCAAGGCGATCGCCTGGCAGGCCAGCAGCTCTATCGCCCTGCTGGCCTCGCTGTCCGACTCGGTCCTCGACCTGATGGCGTCGCTGATCACGCTGTTCGCGGTGCGCTACGCCGCCGAGCCGCCCGACGCCGAGCACCGCTTCGGCCACGGCAAGGCCGAGGCCTTTTCCAGCCTGACCCAGGCCGGCCTGGTCTTCGCCTCCGGCGCGTTGATCGGCCGCGAGGCGATCGCGGCCTTGCTGCATCCGCGCCCGGTCGATCACGGCCTGGCCGGCGTCGCGGTCATGGCGATCTCGATCGTCCTGACCATGATCCTGATCACGGCCCAGACCCGGGTGCTGAAGGCCAGCGGCTCGATCGCCATCGCCGGCGACCGCGCCCACTACGCCGCCGACCTGGCCGCCAACGCCGTCGCCCTGCTGGGCGTCGGGGCGGCGACCTGGCTTGGCGTCAACTGGCTGGACGCCGCCGCCGGTCTGGCCGTGGCGCTGTGGCTGATCTGGGGCGCGATCGGCGTGTTCCGCGAGGCCTCGCACCAGCTGATGGATCGCGAACTGCCCGAGGAAGAGCGCGCGCGCATCGTGGAGCTGGCCACGGCCGACCCGCGCCTTCTGGGCGTCCACCAGCTGCGCACGCGCGCCTCGGGCCCGTATGTCCATATGCAGATGCACGCCGACCTCGCCGCCGACATCTCGCTGGCCGAGGCGCACCAGATCATGGTCGCCGCCGAGAACCGCCTGCTGGAGGCGTTTCCGGCCGCCGACATCCTGATCCACCCAGACCCCCGCGGCCTGGCCGAAAAGCACGGCGGGATGTTCGCCGCGGCCGACGAGGGTTGAGTTTTCGCGTCGTCCGGGGTCATAGACCACTGCATGGACGACACCTTGGCTGACCTTCCCCGCGCCTTCGCCGGAAAGACCGTGCTGGTCCTCGGCGACGTGATGCTGGACCGCTTCATCTACGGCGCGGTCGATCGCATCTCGCCCGAGGCGCCGGTGCCCGTCATCGCCGTCGAGAAGGAAACCGCCATGCTGGGCGGGGCCGGCAATGTCGCTCGCAATGTCGCCGCCCTCGGCGCCAAGGCGGTGCTGATCGGCTTGGTGGGCCGGGACGACGCCGGCGCGACCCTGCGCGGCATGATCGACGCCGAGCACGGCCTCGAAGCCGAGCTGATCGTCGACCCCAAGCGTCGCACGACCGAGAAGGTCCGCTACATCTCGGGCTCGCATCAAATGCTGCGCGTCGACCGGGAGGATCGGGGCCCTGGCGACAGCGAGGCCCTGCTCGCCGCGTTCCGAGGCCGCCTGGCGTCCGCCGACGTCGTGGTGCTGTCCGACTACGCCAAAGGCGTGCTGACCCCGGAGGTGACGCGGGGGGCGATCGACGCCGCCCGCGCCGCCGGCAAGCCGGTGATCGTCGACCCCAAGAGCCGCGATCTCGCCCGCTACGACGGCGCCACCTTGGTCAAACCCAATCGCAAGGAAGCCGCCGAGGCCACCGGCATCATCGACCCGTCGGACGAGGCCTCGGAGGAAGCCGGCGCGGCGATCCTGGCCATGGCGCCGGCGCTGGAGGCGGCCCTGATCACTCGGGGCGGCGCGGGCATGACCCTCGCCGCGCGCGGCCAGGCGCCCATCCACCTGCCCGCCACGGCGATCGAAGTGTTCGACGTCTCCGGCGCCGGCGACACCGTGGCCGCGACCCTGGCGCTCGCGGTGGCGGCCGGCGCCAGCCTGGCCGACGCCGCGCGCCTGGCCAATCTGGCCGGCGGCCTGGTGGTGGCCAAGCTGGGGACCGACGTCGTCACCGCCGCCGAGCTGACCGCCCGGGCCGGCGCGGCCGAGGGGCCAGCCGAGGTCAAGATCGCCGACCGCGACCACGCCCGGAGCATCGTCGAGGGCTGGCGCGCGCGCGGACTGAAGGTTGGCTTCACCAACGGTTGCTTCGACCTGCTGCACCCCGGTCACGTCTCGCTGCTCAGCCAGGCCAAGGCCGCCTGCGATCGGCTGATCGTCGGCCTCAACACCGACGCCTCGGTCTCCAAGCTGAAGGGCCCGACCCGGCCGGTGCAGAAGGAGCACGGGCGGGCCACGGTGCTGGCGTCGCTATCGTCGGTGGACCTGGTGGTGCTGTTCGACGAGGACACGCCCCTGGCGCTGATCGAAACCTTCCGTCCCGACGTGCTGGTCAAGGGCGCCGACTATACGGTCGAGACGGTGGTGGGGTCGGACGTGGTGCTGGGCTACGGCGGCAAGGTGCTGCTGGCCGAACTGAAGCCCGGTCAAAGCACCACCAACCTGATCGCGCGAATGAACAGCTGAGACGAGCGAACCCGGCGGGACAACGCGTGAAAACGCCGCGCAAAAGCCTGGTTTTCCAGGCTAAACCCCTTCCAGAAATCTCTTGTTAAGCAAAGCGGCGCATCGCTCTTTCGATGCAGCCTGAGCGCACCTGGGCATGAGCGTCGAACGCACCCTTCACCACTTCCCGCTGGATCCCGCCTCGCGACAGGTGCGCTTGGCGCTGGGCGAGAAGCGGCTGGCGTTCGCGGAAGCGCCCGTCCGTTACTGGGAGGCGCCGCCCGAGTTCGCGGCCCTGAACCCGTCCGGCCTGCCGCCGGTGCTGGTCGAGACCCGCAACCAGCGCACCGTGACCGCCTGCGAGACCCGCGCCATCCTCGAGCACATCGAGGAGACCGAGCCGGAGCCGCCGCTGCTGGGCCGCGATCCGGCCGAGCGCGCCGAGGCTCGCCGGCTGCTTCAATGGTTCGACCGCAAGTTCGACAACGAGGTGAACGGCTTCCTCCTGCACGAAAAAATGGAGAAGCGGCTGCTGCGGCTGGGCGCGCCAGACCTGGCGGCGCTGCGCCAAGGCCGCGAAGCCCTGCGGATGCACCTCTCCTATATCGAGAGCCTGCTCCAGACCCGCGACTGGCTGGCGGGCCGCCGGATGAGCCTGGCCGACTTCGCCGCCGCCGCCCACCTGTCGGTCATCGACTATTTCGGCGACGTGCCGTGGAAGGACTTCCAGACGGCCAAGACCTGGTACATGAAGCTGAAGTCGAGACCGGCCTTCCGTCCCATCCTGGCCGACCGCTGGCCCGGCCTCGCGCCGGCCGCGCATTATGACGACCTCGACTTCTGAGCGTTCCCAAGCCGCGATCAAGGACGAGATCCGCGCCGAGGCCCTGGCGTTAGGGTTTTCGGCCTGCGGCTTCGCCGACGCGGCGGCGGCCTGGCCGAACGGCGAATGGCTGCGGGAATTCGTCGAGGCCGACCGTCACGGCGCCATGGGCTGGATGGAGGAGACGCTGGAGCGGCGCGCTCATCCGACCGCCATGTGGACCGAAGCGAAGTCAGCCGTGGTGCTGGGCGTCAATTATGGGCCCGACATCGACCCGCTGGAGCAGCTTGTCCGCGCTGACCGCGCGGCCATCTCGGTCTACGCGCAAGGCGACGACTATCACGACGTGATCAAAAAGCGCCTGAAGGTTCTGGCCGGCTGGATGCACCGCCGCTTCGGCCAGGAGGTAAAGGTGTTCGTCGACACCGCGCCGCTGATGGAAAAGCCGCTGGCCCAGCGGGCGGGGCTTGGCTGGCAGGGCAAGCACACCAACCTCGTCTCGCGCCCGTTCGGCTCGTGGCTGTTCCTGGGCAGCGTCCTGACCACCCTGGACTTGCCCCCCGACCCGGCCGAGGTCGACCACTGCGGCCGATGCAACGCCTGCCTCGACATCTGCCCGACCCAGGCCTTCCCCGCCCCCCGCCAGCTGGATGCGCGGCGGTGCATCTCGTACCTGACCATCGAGCTTTCGGGTCCGATCCCGGCCGAGTTCCGGTCCGCCCTCGGCAACCGGATCTATGGTTGCGACGACTGCCTGGCGGTGTGCCCGTGGAACAAGTTCGCCTCGCTGTCGAGCGAGGCCAAGCTGCGGGCGCGTTCGGCGCTAAGGCAGCCCGCGCTGGCCGAATTGGCCGGGCTGGACGACGCCGCGTTCCGGGCGCTGTTCTCGAAAAACCCCATCAAGCGCATCGGGCGCGATCGCTTCGTGCGCAACGTGCTTTACGCCATCGGCAACAGCGGCGAGGCGGCGCTGATGGCCGTGGTCGAGCCGCTCCTCAGCGACCCGGCGCCAGTGGTGCGCGGCGCGGCGGTGTGGGCCGCGCGACGGCTGATTGGCGACCGGGCGCTATCGCTGAAGGGCGCCGAGGACCACCCCGAGGTTCTGGCGGAGTGGAACTAGGCTTTCTTGGAGGGAAGGAACCGCCGGACGCCAAGCCAAAGGCCAGCGCCCGCCGCCGAGATGCCAGCATTCACGACCAGACAAACGCCGAGAAGAAAGACGAGGACGCCGATCGCTTGGACGGGACTGCTAGCAGGCGCGCCGTTCATCTTGAAGATGCCCGGCGCAAGGACCGCCCCGATCAAGCCAAACAAGGTCATCACCACCTGAAAAGTGGCCGCAACGGTAAACGTCACGCCGAACAAAGCGCCGAACGAGGCGGTTCTCAGATACTGCATCATAATACCCCACTCCGGCCCGCAGATTGGGGGCGCCGCCTTGGGCTGTCCAGGGGCGTCAAGACGACTAAAAGGCGAATTTAAGCCTTCAGCAGGTCCTCGACCGCCGCCCGCGCCGCCGCGCCCAGCTCAGGGTGCTGCAACGCCATGGCGACGTTCGCGCGCAGAAGGCCGATCTTGTCGCCGCAGTCATAGGTGACGCCCTCGTACTCCAGGGCATGGAAGTCCTGATTCTTCAGCAGCTTCAGCATCGAATCAGTCAGCTGGATCTCGTTGCCCGCGCCCTTCTCCTGGCGGGCCAGCAGGTCGAAGATCTCGGGCTGCAGGATGTAGCGGCCGCTGATGAAGAGGTTCGAGGGCTCCGTCCCCTTCGGCGGCTTCTCGACCATGCCGGTCATGCGGTTCAGGCGACCGTCCTGGCCGTCCAGAGCGACGATGCCGTACTGGTGGGCCTGGCCTTCCGGGCAGGGCTCGACCACGACGATATTGCCGCCGACCTGGTCATAGGCCTCGATCGCCTGGGCCAGGGCGGGCTTTTGGGCGTGCATGACCATGTCGGGCAGCATCACGGCGAACGGCTCGTCGCCGACGATATCGCGGGCGCACCAGACGGCGTGACCCAGGCCCAGCGGCGCCATCTGGCGCACGAAGCTCATCTCGCCGGCCTTGGGCAGCTCGGCCCGCAGCTGCTCGAGGATCGCGGTCTTGCCCTTGGCCTCCAGCTGGGCTTCCAGCTCGATGTGATGATCGAAGTAGTCTTCGATCGCGCCCTTGCCGCGCCCGGTGACGAAGACGAAGTGCTCGATGCCGGCCGCGCGGCCTTCCTCGATCACGTAAGAGAGAATCGGCCGGTCGACGACGTTCAGCAGTTCTTTCGGCGTCGTCTTGGTGCCGGGCAATACACGCGTGCCCAGGCCGGCGACGGGAAGGACGGCTTTACGAACGGGTTTCATGAGCGGCTCGTCTTTGAGGTCTGGACGCCGTTTCTAGGGGCTGGCGCGGGCGAAAGCCACCACCGTTCCATGAAAAGCGCGCGCGGTCCGTTAGGGCGGGTTTCGGGAGGTGGACTCCCGCGCGGTCCGTGCTAGCTGGACGGCCTGCTTTCGTTGAGGTCTTCAATGCACCGTCGCGCCCTGTTCCTGACCCTCGCCGCCATCGGCCTGACCCTGGCCGCCTGCGGTCCCGGCAAGAAGGCCCAGGAAAACCAGGCCGCCGCCGACGCCTTCATGGCCAAGAACGCCAAGGAGCCCGGCGTCGTTACCCTGCCCCAGGGCCTGCAGTACAAGGTCGTGCGCGAAGGCCCTCCGGGCGGCCAGCACCCGACCCCCGCCGACGAGGTCAAGGTTCATTACGAGGGCAAGCTGCTGGACGGCACGGTGTTCGATTCGAGCTATGAGCGCGGCGTGCCCGCCGTGTTCCCGCTGGACGGGCTGGTGCCGGCCTGGGTCATCGCCCTGCAGCGGATGAAGGCCGGCGACGAATGGATTCTCTACGTCCCGCCGGCCTTGGGCTACGGCGCCGAGGACAAGGGCCCGATCCCGGCCAACAGCGTGATGATCTTCAAGATCGAGCTGCTGGGCGTGAACCGCATCGGGCCAGGCAAGCCGAAGGAATAGGGTCTCCAGTCCGCCTCAGACCACCCGAGGCGGATAGCCCTTCTCGCGCAGCGCCTCCATCACCTCCTGGGTGTGTTGCGCGTCGCGGGTCTCGATCGTGATGTCGAACTCCGCGCCCTTGGCCGGAACGTCGAGGGCCAGGCGGTTGTGGTTCACCTCGATGATATTGGCGCCCATGGTTCCGATGACGGAGGCCACGGTCGACAGCAGGCCCGGACGGTCGTCGCCGATGATCCGCAGGGACACCAGGCGCTGGGCGCGGACCAGTTCGCGGGTCAGGACCGAGGCCAGGAGACGGGTGTCGATATTGCCGCCGCACAGGATCAGGCCGCATTTCTTGCCCCGGAAGCGTTCCGGGTAGGCCAGCAGCGCCGCCAGCGAAGCCGCGCCGGCCCCTTCGGCGATGGTCTTCTCGACGTTGCAGTACAGCGAGACGGCCTGCTCCAGGTGCGGCTCTTCCAGAAGCAGCACGTCGTCGATCAGCGGCCGCACCACGCCATAGGTCAGGTCGCCGACCTGCTTGACCGCGACCCCTTCGGCGATGGTCTGGCCGCCGCAATGGGCCGCGACGCCGCGCATTCGGGCGGTGAAGGACGGATACATGGCCGGCTCGCAGCCGACGATGTGGATCTCGGGCTTCAGCGCCTTGGCCGCGGTGGCCACGCCGCTGATCAGGCCGCCGCCGCCGATCGGCACCGGCAGGACTTCGAGGTCCGGCGCGTCTTCCAGCATCTCCAAGGCGATCGTGCCCTGGCCCGCCATGATGTCGTAGTCGTCGAACGGGTGGACGAAGGTCAGGCCCTGCTCGTCGCGCAGCTTGCGGGCGTGAGCGTTGGCGTCGTCATAGGTCTCGCCCTCGATGACGACGGTCGCGCCGAAGTCGCGGGTGTGCTGCACCTTCACGAAAGGCGTGGTCTTGGGCATGACGATGGTGACGGGCACGCCCAGGCGCGCGCCGTGATAGGCCAGCCCCTGAGCGTGGTTGCCGGCGCTGGCGGCGATGACGCCCTTGGCCTTCTCGGCGTCCGACAACAGCATGAGTTTGTTCAGCGCGCCGCGCTCCTTGTAGGCGGCGGTGAACTGCAGGTTCTCGAACTTCACCCACACCTCGGCGCCGGTGATCTTCGACAGCGTCTTGGAGTGGCGGCAGGGCGTGCGCTCGATCTGACCCTTCAGGCGGCCGGCGGCGGCTTGGATGGCGGCGAGGTCGAGGGTCATGGGATCAGCACTCAGTCGCGGCGAGGAACGGGCCGTGGTCGGGCGTCTAGCACGGCCAAGCCCTCCGGGCACACCCCTTTAGGGCGCCGTTTCGAGCAGCGCCTGGATCGCCGCCCAGGCTTCCGGCTCGGTCAGCATCGGGGCGTGGCCGACGCCCGGAACCTCGGCATAGGCCATGTCGGGCGCGGCGGCCCGCATCCTTTCGGCGATGGCCGGGTCGATCAGATCCGAGATCCCGCCGCGCACCAGAAGCAGCGGCCGGTCCTTCGCCAGCGCGCGGAACAGCGGATACATGTCCGGCGGAGCCAGGGCCTGGCCGCCCTCCGCCTGGGTCTTGGCGGCGGCCGCGGCGGCCGCCTTGATCGGGGCCGAGATGTCGGGATCGTAGGCGAGCACGAAGGCGCCGTCCTTTTCATCGAACAGGCGACGGGC
Source organism: Caulobacter vibrioides OR37 (assembly GCF_000372645.1). Taxonomy (GTDB): domain Bacteria; phylum Pseudomonadota; class Alphaproteobacteria; order Caulobacterales; family Caulobacteraceae; genus Caulobacter; species Caulobacter vibrioides_E. Next base: position 79,062 of record NZ_APMP01000005.1, read on the forward strand.
GAAGACGTCCCAGTCCTCGGGCCCATAGGCCGGGAAGGCCGCTTCGTTGATCGCCTTGGCGTAGGCGACGGCCTCGGCCCAGGTCTCGAACCGGCTGGCCATGCCGGTATAGCCGGCGATGCGAGCCAGGCCGACCGGCGACAACTCGGGCCCGACATCGTTCAGCACGGCGGCGGCGACGGCCTCCGGCTTCAGCGAGGTCAGCACCATGGTGATCAGCCCGCCCATGCTGGTGCCGACGAACACCGCGCTGTCGACCCCGGCGGCCTCAAGCAGCGCGACGATGTCGGCCGCGTAGGTCCCCGGGTGATAATTCATCGGGTTCAGGTCGTGCGCCGACAGCCCCCGGCCGCGCACATCGACCGCCAGCACCCGGCGCCCCGTGGCGGCGATCCTCGGCGCAAGATCCTCGAAGTCGCGCGCGTTGCGGGTCAGGCCGTGGATGCAGATCACTGGAAGCTTACGCGCCTCGCCAGCGGCGGCGTAGTCGCGGGCGTGCAGCGGCAGGCCTTCGTGCGAGGTCCAGAAGAAGTCGGTGAAACTCATCACGCACTCCGATTTCCCCGGCGAAGGCCGGGGGCCAGATCGAACCCACCAGACTTGGCGGATTTGGTCGAGACCGATGGCGCGAGAACCCGAAAGGCGCCGGATGACTCTGGGCCCCGGCCTTCGCCGAGGACGTCGGGCTCTTAAGAGGCTTCGTAGACGAAAGGCGAGTCGATCTCGGCCAACAGCGGCGCGGCGTTGTCGCGAGCGTTGGCGGTGATCTCCGCCGTCGGAATCGACCAGTCGATTCCAATCGCCGAGTCGCTCCACCTCACCCCGCCCTCGGCCTGGGGGGCGTAGTAGTCGGTGACCTTGTAGAGCACCTCGCAGGCGTCGGTCAGGGTCACGTAGCCGTGAGCGAAGCCCTTGGGAACCAGCAGCTGCTGACGGTTTTCGGCCGAGAGCTCGGCGCCAACCCATTGGCCGTAGGTCGGCGAGCCTTTGCGGATATCGACCGCCACGTCGAAGATCGCCCCGACCACGCAGCGCAGCAGCTTGTCCTGGGCGTGCGGCGGCTTCTGATAGTGAAGGCCGCGCTGGACGCCGCGCGTGGTGGTCCGCACATGGTTGTCCTGTACGAAGGCGGCCTTGAACCCCGCTTCCTCCAGCGCCGATTGGCGAAAGGTCTCGGAAAACCAGCCGCGCTCATCGCCATGGCGCGCGGGCGTGATAAGCAGCACTTCGGGGATCGCCAGCGGCGTGATCTTCATGACGCGGACTTCGATTTGAGAAACGATCGGCCACCGATGCCGCCTGACGCGACCGAACACAAGAGCGGCTCCGCAAACGCAAACGTGGCGGTGAGCGTGATCATCGTCTCCTACCAGAGCGGCCCGACCCTGGCGCCGTGCCTGGAACGGCTGGCGGCCCAGACCTTCCGCGACTTCGAGACGATCCTGGTCGACAACGCCTCGACCGACGGCGCGCCCCAGGCGGCGGCCAAGGCCCATCCCTGGGTGGATTTCGTCGAGGCGGGCGTGAACCTCGGCTTCGCGGCCGGCAACAATTTCGCCGCGCGGCGAGCCAAGGGGCGGTGGCTGGTCCTGCTCAATCCCGACGCCTATGCCGAGCCGGACTGGCTGGAAGAGTTGATGGCCGGCGTCGCCCGCCATCCCGAGGTCAAGAGCTTCGCCTCGCTGCAGCTGTCGGCCGATCGGCCGGGCCTGCTGGACGGGGCCGGCGACAATGTCACCAGCGCGGGCATACCGTTCCGGGGCGGATATGGCCGCCGGACGCCCAAGGCCCTACCCGAGGGCGAGGTGTTCTCGGCGTGCGGCGCGGCCATGCTGATCGAGCGCGACCTCTTCCTGGCGGTCGGCGGCTTCGACGAGCGGTATTTCTGTTACTGCGAGGACGTCGACCTGGGCTATCGTCTGCGCCTCTATGGTCAGCCGACCTTGCTTTTGCCCAAGGCGAAGGTCGCCCATGTCGGCTCGGCCAGCACCGGCGTGCGGTCGGATTTCTCGATCTTCCATGGCTCGCGCAACCGGGTCTGGACCTTCGTCAAGAACACGCCCGGCTGGCTGTTTCCGGTGACCTTGCCGCTGCACGTGGCGGTGACCGCGGGCTTGCTGCTGCTGCACTGGCGACGCGGCGATGTCGCCCCGGCAATGCGGGGGATCAAGGCGGCGTTGAAGCGCGAGGATCTCGACCAGGTTCTGGCCGACCGCGAGGCGATCCAGGCCCAGCGGAAGGCTTCGCCCGGCGCGATCCTGCGAGTGATGTCTATCGACCCGGCCGCCTTTATCGGGCGGCGGTTCGTCATCCGGAAGTGGCGCGGGGTCTAACCCCAACTCGGCTTTTCCCGGCGTTCGCCGGGGAAACGGACCTAGATGGAAAGCTCCTCGATCAGCCGGCGCATGAAGGTCGCGCCGCGCTGCATCTGGCTGATCTCGACATATTCGTCGGGCTGGTGAGCCTGGTCGATCGAGCCAGGGCCGCAGATCACGGTCGAGAAGCCCGCGCCCTGGAATTGGCCGGCCTCGGCGGCGTAGGGCACGACGCGCGGCGGGCCGTTGTCGCCGGCCAGCCGGCGCGCGAAGGCCTCGGCGACGCCGTTCTCCTCGGGCGCCAGAGCCGGCGTCAGCGAGCGGCGCTCGATCTTGACCCCGCCCTCCGGCGCCTTGGCCTTGATCTCGGCGTCCATCCGCGCGGCGGCGGCGAAGACGTCGGTCAGCAGCGCCATCGGATCCTGCCCGGCCGGCGTGCGCAGATCGAACAGGAAGGCGCACTCGCGGGCCAGGATATTACCAGCCGTGCCGCCATGGATCATGCCGACGGTCAGGCTCGCGCCCTTGGGCGTAAACGGCGAGGCGGGATCGGCCTCGCGCTCAAGCCTTTCGGAGAGTTCGACCAGCATCGCCATCAGCTTGATGGCGACCATGTTGGCCGAGACGCCCAGGTGAGTAAGGCTGGAATGGGCTTCGCGGCCCGTGACCGTGACCGTGAAGGTGGCGATGCCCTTGTGGCCGCGCACGGCGACCATGTCCGTGGGCTCGCCGACCACGACCAAGGCGGGCTTCGGGACCTCGGCGGCGATCACCGCGATCATGTCCGGCGCGCCCAGGCAGCCGATCTCCTCGTCGTAGGAGAAGGCCAGGTGCACCGGCCGGGACAGGGTCGCCTTGGCCAGCTCCGGCGCGGCGGCCAGGGCCAGGGCGAGGAACCCCTTCATGTCGCAGGTCCCCCGTCCGTAAAGCCGGCCGTCGCGCTCGGTCAGGGTCCACGGATCGCTGGACCAAGGCTGACCGTCCACCGGTACGACGTCGGTATGGCCGGACAAGACGATCCCGCCCTCGACCGCCGGGCCGATGGTGGCCATCAGGTTCGACTTGGTTCCGTCGGCGTTCGGCACCCGGCGAGCGGGCACGCCGAGATCCGCCAGATAGCCCTCGACCCACTGGATCAGCGCCAGGTTCGAGCCTCGCGAGGTGGTGTCGAACGCCACCAGCTTGGCCAGGAGATCGATCGCGCGGTCGGACAGGACTTCGGAGGAGGCAGCCATGGCGCGAGCCTAGACCCGTTCTCCCCGCGCCGACCACCCCGCCCGCGCCGGTTCGTCGCCATTGATCGCCGATGGGGCACGGTCATGCCCCGAGGCTGGGTCTCTCGCCGCGCAGCGGGCGATTTCATGCCCGAGCGGCTCGATGAGTCACTTTTCTTCGGCGGCGCGGTTCTCTAGAGGGAGCGGACCATGATCCTGACCCTCTCCTGCCCCGACCAGCGCGGCATCGTCGCCAAGGTCTCCGCCTTCCTGTTCGAGCGCGGCTGCAACATCCTCGACGCTCAGCAGTTCGACGACCAGGAGACCGGCCAGTTCTTCATGCGCGTCGTGTTCGACGCCGACGGCGCGGACCGCGCGGCTTTGCGCGAGAACTTCGGCGCCCTGGCCGAACCGCTGAAGATGAAGTGGACGCTGCGCAATCGCGCCGAGCGCTACCGCGTGCTGCTGCTGGCCAGCAAGTTCGACCACTGCCTGGCCGACCTCGTCTATCGCTGGCGCATCGGCGAGCTGCCGATGGATATCACCGGCGTGGTCTCCAACCATCCGGCCGAGACCTACGCCAACGTCGATCTGACGGGCCTCGCCTTCCACCACCTCCCGGTGACCAAGGAAACCAAGCTCGAGCAGGAAAGCGATCTCTGGAAGCTGATCCAGGACACCAAGACCGACATCGTCGTGCTGGCGCGCTACATGCAGGTGCTGTCGGACGGCTTGTCGGCCAAGCTGCAGGGTCGATGCATCAACATCCACCACTCGTTCCTGCCCGGCTTCAAGGGCGCCAAGCCCTATCACCAGGCCCACCAGCGCGGCGTGAAGCTGATCGGCGCGTCGGCCCACTACGTGACCGGCGATCTCGACGAGGGTCCGATCATCGAGCAGGACGTCGAGCGCATCAGCCACCGCGACACGCCCGAGGACCTGATCCGCAAGGGTCGTGACATAGAGCGTCGCGTCCTGGCCCGCGCCCTGCGCTACCGGCTGGAAGACCGGGTCCTGCTGAACGGCCGCAAGACGGTGGTGTTCACCGACTAGGCGCCCGCTGAAGGACCGAAGGTTGCGCGTACACTAAAAACTGGATACGGGGCTGCTCTTCGAGAGGCGAGAACGTTCCAGGTCATGTCGCAGCAGGCTCTTCGCGTGATGGTGACCGGCGGGTCCGGCTTCATCGGCTCGGCCGTGTGCCGCCATCTGGCTGGCCAGAACAACGTCGCCATCCTCAACTACGACAAGCTGACCTACGCCGCCGCCCCGGCCAGCCTGGCCATGCTGGAGGGCCGGAGCGACTACCGTTTCGTGCGCGGCGACGTCGCCGACGCGGACGCCGTCTCGGCGACGATCAGGGACTTTCGTCCCGACACCATCATGCACCTGGCCGCCGAGAGCCACGTCGACCGCTCGATCACCGGTCCCGGCGACTTCATCCAGACCAATATCGTCGGCACATATGTGATGCTGCAGGCCGCGCTGGAACACTGGCGGGGCCTGGCGGGCGAGGCCAAGAACCGCTTCCGCTTTCACCACATCTCGACCGACGAGGTGTTCGGCAGCCTGGGTCCGGACGGCCTGTTCTCCGAGACCACGCCCTACGACCCGCGCTCGCCCTATTCGGCGTCCAAGGCCTCGTCGGACCACCTGGTCCGCGCTTGGGGTCACACCTACGGCCTGCCCGTGGTGGTTTCGAACTGCTCGAACAACTATGGCCCCTATCACTTCCCGGAGAAGCTGATCCCGCTGGTCACGCTGAACGCCCTGGAGGGCAAGCCGCTGCCCGTCTACGGCCAGGGTGACAATGTCCGCGACTGGCTGCACGTCGAGGACCACGCCCGCGCCCTGCACCTGATCGCCACCCGGGGCGTCCCCGGCGAGAGCTACAATGTCGGCGGCCGAAACGAGCGGACCAACCTGCAGGTCGTCGAGACCATCTGCGACATCCTCGACGAGCTGCGTCCCGCGCCCGGCCTGCGGCGTCGGGACCTGATCACCTTCGTCGCCGACCGTCCGGGTCATGACGCCCGCTACGCCATCGACGCCACCAAGCTGGAGACGGAACTGGGCTGGAAAGCCGAGGAGACGTTCGACACCGGCCTGCGCAAGACGGTCCAGTGGTACCTCGACAACGAGGCCTGGTGGTCGCCGCTGCGGGCGCGCTACGCCGGCCAGCGCCTGGGCCTGAAGAGCGCCTGATGCGGATCGCCCTCTTCGGCGCCAACGGGCAGTTGGGCAGCGACCTCGTGGCGCTGGCCGGCCGGCGCGGCCTGGACCTAACGCCCGTGACCCGCGACCGGATCGACGCCGCCGACGAGACGGCGAGCTTCGAGGGTCTCGACTTCGACGTCGCCATCAACTGCGTGGCGGTCACTCGCGTCGACGACTGCGAGAAGGATCCGGCCCCGGCCGTGGCGATCAACGCCCACTTCTCCGGCCGCCTGGCCAAGGCCTGCGCGGCGCGGGGCGCGCGGCTTGTGCAGGTCTCCACCGACTACGTTTATGGCGGTCAGGCCGAGCGCGAGCCGCTGTCCGAGACCGTCGGCCGCGCCCCGGTCAATGTCTATGGCGCGACGAAGGCCCTGGGCGAGGACCTGGCCCGGCTCGAGCACGCCGATGTCGTCGTCGCCCGCGTCGCCTCGCTGTTCGGCGTGGCCGGCGCCAGCGGCAAGGGCGGTAATTTCGTCGAGACGATGATCCGCCTCGGCAAGGAGCGCGGTCGCCTGACGGTGGTGGATGATCAGGTCATGTCGCCCACCGCCAGCTGGGACGCGGGCGAGGCGATCCTCGATCTGATCGCGGCCCGGGCGCCGGCCGGCGTCTATCACGTGGTCAATTCCGGCGTCGCCAGCTGGCGCGACTTCGCGGGCGAGATCATCACTCGCGCCGGCGTCCCCGCCGAGGTCCTTCCGATCCCGACCGCGCGGTTTCCGACGCCCGCCCGTCGCCCGCCCTACAGCGCCCTGTCGAACGCCAAGCTGGAAGCCGCGATCGGGCGACCGATGCCGTCCTGGACGGACGCCCTGGCGCGCTATCTGGCGGCCAAGGGTCACGTCTGAGCCCCCGCCGCCAAAATTTCTTCGAAATCATCGCGTTGAAGGCCCGGAAGGGGCTCACATCGGCGGAAATTCCGCTCTAGAGCCTTCAGCCTGAAGTCGGAATCGATTTCAGGCGTCAAAAAGGCTCTAAATCAAATGTTTAGAGCGTGAAATAAGCTGAAACCGGTTCCCACTTTCAGCCTCACGCTCTAGGTTCGCCAAGTCAGGACTGAAGAAGAGACCTAATGAAGGGCATTATCCTCGCCGGCGGGTCGGGCACGCGACTGCACCCCGTGACCATGGCGATCAGCAAGCAACTGCTGCCGGTCTTCGACAAGCCCATGATTTACTATCCGCTGTCGGTCCTGATGATGGCCGGCGTGCGCGAGGTGTTGATCATCTCGACCCCGCGCGACCTGCCGCTGTTCCAAGGCCTCCTGGGCGACGGCTCCAAATGGGGCATCGCTATCACCTACGCCGAGCAGGCCGAGCCGAACGGTCTGGCCGAAGCCTATCGGATCGGCGCGGACTTCGTCGGCAAGGAACCCTCCGTGCTGGTCCTCGGCGACAACCTGTTCTATGGCGCGGGCCTGGGCCGCATCCTGCAGGGCGCCAAGGAGCGCTCCAAGACCGGCGCCAGCGTCTTCGCCTATTTCGTCAACGATCCGCAGCGCTACGGCGTCGTCGAGTTCGACGCGGCGGGCAAGGCGGTCTCGATCGAGGAAAAGCCCCAAAAGCCGCGCTCCAACTGGGCGGTCACCGGCCTCTACATGTACGACAGCCGCGTGGTCGACTTCGCCCGCGACCTCAAGCCCAGCGCGCGCGGCGAACTTGAGATCACCGACATCAACCGCCTCTATCTGGAGGCTGGCGATCTGTCGGTCGAACGCATGGGCCGGGGCTTCGCCTGGCTGGACACCGGCACCCACGACAGCCTGCTGGAAGCCTCGGAGTTCGTGCGCACGCTGGAGCACCGTCAGGGCCTGAAGATCGGCTGCGTCGAGGAAGTGGCCCACCAGAACGGCTGGATCTCGACCGAGCACTTGCTGGGCCTGGCCCACGAGCTGCGGAAGTCCCCCTATGGCGCCTATTTGGAAATGATCGCCTCGCAGGCCTGACCGACGACCACGACAGGCTGGAAAACGGCTTCGGCGTCGGCGACAGTCGCGCCGACAAAAGTTCGCCGGGAGGTCACGTGTCCAGGAAGATGATCCACGCCGCCGTGGTCGCGGCGCTGCTGACCGCGCCCGCCGCCCCGGCCCTGGCGAGGCCGGATCCCGCCCCGGCGTCCCAGTCCGCCTCGGTTTCGATCGACAAAGCGCGGATCGACGCCGCGCTCAAGGCCATGGTCGACAGCGGCCGCGCCGTCGGCGTCTCGGCCCTGGTGTGGCAGGACGGTCGCGAGCGCTATTTCGGGACCGCCGGCATGGCCGACCGCGAGGCCGGCAAGCCGATGCGCCGCGACACCCTGGTGCAGATCTTTTCGATGACTAAGCCGGTCACGGGCGTCGCCCTGATGCAGCTGTGGGAGCAGGGCAAGTTCGGCCTCGACGATCCGCTGTCGCGCTATCTGCCGGAGTTCGCCGGCGTCCAGGTGATCGACGGCAAGGGCGGCCTGCGCCCGCCCGCGCGCCCGATCGTGATCCGCGACCTCCTGCGCCACACGGCCGGCTTCTCCTACGGAATGCGCGACACCGCCGCCGACGCGGCCTTCAAGGCGGCCGATCCGCTGGGGCTTCGGAACGACCTGACTGAATTTGGCCGACGGCTGGCCAAGGTTCCGCTGATGTACGATCCGGGCGAGCGCTGGAGCTACAGCGCCGCCGTCGACGTCCAGGCCCTGCTGGTCGAGAAGCTCTCGGGCCAGCCGTTCGAAGCCTATGTGAAGGCCCATATCCTCGATCCGCTGGGCATGAAGGACACCGGCTGGACGCAGCCCGAGTCGGCCTTCTCGCGCCTGGCCGCCGTCTACAACAAGGGCGCCGACGGCAAGCTCGCCAAGGAAGATCCCGCCGAGACGCGGCGGATGAACTTCGATCCCACGCGGCGCATGACCATGGGCGGAGCGGGCCTGGTGGCCTCGATCGACGACTATGCGCGCTTCACGCGCATGCTGTTGGGCGGCGGAACCTTGGACGGGGTCCAGATTCTCAGACCTTCGACCGTGCGCCTGATGGCGACCGATCAGCTGGATCCGCGCGTCACCGACCGCTGGTGGCTGCCAAGCAAGGGCTCGGTCGGCTTCGGCCTCGACTTCGCGGTGCGCGTGAAGCAGCCCCGGACGGCGGCGGAAAATCGCGGCGCGGTTGGCGAATTCTTCTGGGACGGCCGCGACAGCACCCTGTTCTGGGTCGATCCGGTCAACCGGCTGACCGCCGTCTTCTTCGTCCAGACCTTCCCGTTCGACGGCACGCTGCATCATGATCTGAGGGCGGCGGTTTACGGCCCGGACTATCTGGGGCCCAAGGGCGACTAGTCTCCCTGGCGCGCGCGCGCGAACAGGCTAGTCTCCCCGGCGATGACTCGCGCGCGTCCAAGATTCCTGGAATTCTTCGCCGGCGGCGGCATGGCCCGCATCGGCCTCGGCGACGGCTGGACCTGCGCCTTCGCCAACGACTTCGATCCCGTGAAGGCCGCGACCTATCGCGCCAATTTCGCGGACGCCGAGGGCCATTTCCGTCAGGGCGATGTCTTCGCGCTGGACGCCCAGGACTTGCCGACCGCGGACCTGGCCTGGGCGTCCAGCCCTTGCCAGGATTTCAGCCTCGCCGGCGCCCGGGCAGGCCTGGCGGGCGGCAAGTCTTCGGCCTTCTTCGGCTTCTGGACGCTGATGAAGGCGCTGTCGGCCGAGGGCCGCGCCCCGCCGGTGATCGTCATCGAAAACGTCGTAGGCCTCCTGACCTCGCACCATGGCGAGGACTTCACCGCCCTGTGTGGCGCGCTCGGCGATGAAGGCTATCGCTTCGGCGCGCTGGAGATCGACGCGGCGGCCTTCGCGCCGCAGTCGCGTCCGCGCGTCTTCGTGGTCGCCACCCGCCTGCCGACCGCCGGCCTGGAGGGCGCCAGCGTATTCCACAGCCGCGCCATTCGCGAAGCGGCCGCGCGACTGCCGCGGGACCTGCACACGCACTGGATCTGGTGGGGCGCGCCCGCGCCGCCCGCGCGCAACACCGACCTCTCGGCCATGCTGGAACCGGACGCGGCGGTCAGCTGGAATCCGCCGGAGCGCACCGAGGCTCTGCTGGCCCTGATGGCTCCAGCCCACCGCGAGGCCGTGGAAACGAGGCGAAACGCCGGCGGCCGCGCGGTCGGCGCGGTGTTCCGCCGGATGCGGGGGACCCAGCAACGGGCCGAGGTGCGGTTCGACGGCCTCGCCGGCTGCCTGCGCACGCCGCGCGGCGGCTCGTCCCGGCAGACCCTGCTGGTGATCGACGGGGGTCAGGTGCGTTCGCGCCTGCTCACCGCCCGCGAAGGCGCTCGCCTGATGGGCCTGCCCGACAGCTACCAGCTCCCCGCCTCGCAGACCTCGGGCCTGCAGGTGGTCGGCGACGGCGTCGCGGTTCCGGCGGTGCGGTGGCTCGCGGAAACGCTCCTGGAGCCGCTCGTCTATAGCAAAACTGCAAGCCTTGCCGCCGAATGACCTCCTGACAGCCGGGGGATAGGGGTCTAGGGTGCGCCGCTTCCCGCAACCTCCGAGGTGTTCCGATGGACGACGCTTCCTCCCTCTATGACGCCGCCCGCTTCAAGCGCGCCGGTCGCGGCAAGATCTACGACTCCATCATCGACACGATCGGCGACACGCCGCTGGTGCGCCTGCCGCGCCTGTCGGCCGAGCTGAAGCCGAAGGGCGAGGTTGTCGCCAAGCTGGAGTTCTTCAACCCGATCGCCTCGGTCAAGGACCGCATCGGCGCGGCGATGATCGAGTCGCTGGAAGCCCAGGGCGTGCTGAAGCCTGGCGCGACCATCGTCGAACCGACCTCGGGCAATACCGGCATCGCCCTGGCCTTCGTGGCCGCGGCCAAGGGCTACAAGCTGACCCTGGTCATGCCCGAGAGCATGTCGATCGAGCGCCGCAAGATGCTGCTGCTGCTGGGCGCCAAGCTGGAGCTGACCCCGGCCGAGAAGGGGATGCGCGGCGCCGTCGCCCGCGCCCAGGAACTGGTCGAGGCCACGCCAGGCGCGGTCATGCCCCAGCAATTCGAGAACAGCGCCAATCCGCTGGTCCACCGCGTGTCCACGGCCGAGGAAATCTGGAACGACACCGCCGGCGCGGTTGACGCCGTGGTCTCGGGCGTCGGCACCGGCGGCACGATCTCCGGCGTCGGCCAGGTGCTGAAGGCCCGCAAGCCCGGCCTGAAGATGGTCGCGGTCGAGCCCGAGGCTTCGCCGGTGCTGTCGGGCGGCGCGCCGGGTCCGCACAAGATTCAGGGCATCGGCGCCGGCTTCGTGCCCGGCATCCTGGACCGGGGCGTGATCGACGACATCGTCCAGGTCAGCAATGACGACGCCTTCGCCATGGCCCGCCGCGCGGCCGCGACCGAGGGCCTGCCGGTCGGCATCAGCTCCGGCGCGGCCCTGACCGCCGCCTTCGACCTCGCCCTTCGCGACGAGTACGCCGGCAAGCTGATCGTGGCCATCATCCCCAGCTTCGCCGAACGCTATCTGTCCACCGCCCTGTTCGAGGGGCTGTAGGGCCAGCGAGCCGCGCGCCTTGACCGACGTCTATGACAAGGCCAAGCGCTCGGCGGTCATGGCGCGGGTCAAGAGCAAGGACACGACGCCCGAAAGGACCGTGCGGCGTGTCCTGACTCGCCTGGGCGCGCGCTATCGCCTGCACCGTCGGGACCTACCGGGCCATCCCGACATCGTCCTGCCGGGGCGCCGGCTGGCGATCTTCGTCCATGGCTGTTTCTGGCACGGCCACGACTGCGCGCGGGGTTCGCGCGTGCCGAAGAATAATCGCGACTACTGGCTGGCCAAGGTGGGCCGCAACGTCGCCCGCGACGCGCGCGCGATCGCGGCGCTGGAGACGGACGGCTGGCGGGTCGAGGTGGTCTGGGAGTGCGATCTTAAGGACGAGACCGCTCTGACCGCCCGACTCGCGGCGCTCCTAGAGCCTTATTCGCTCGAATGAAATCATTCGAGCGGAAAATAAGTTTCTAAATCAAACATTTAGAGCGTGATAACCGCCGAAACCGCTCACACTTTCGCTATCACGCTCTAGCGGCCCCCTGATCCGCGCCCTCAAGGCCGGGGGCCGAACGCGCGCGCCAGGTCGTCGGGACCCACGCCCTCCAGTTCGAGACGCTTCAGCCGAGCGGTCTCGCCGGCCGCCAGACGAATCGCCGAGCGCGGGATCTTCAGGCTCTTGGCCAGAAAAGCCACCAGGGCGGCGTTGGCCGCCCCGTCGACCGGCGGGCTGGCGACCCGCACCTTCAGATAGGCTCGGCCGTCGGCGTCCAGCGCCCAGCCGTCGACGCCGTCTCGACCGCCGCGCGGCGTTAGCCGGACGGCCAGGACCTCAGCCAACGAGGCGCAGCAGGGTCCCCTGCAGGGCTGGAAGAATGAACATCTGCACGCCGCGCAACAGCAGCAGCACGATGATCGGGCTGATGTCGACGCCGCCGATCGACGGGATGATCCGCCGGAAAGGCCGCAGGATCGGGTCCGTCACCCGGTCCAGGAAGGTCGCGGCGTTATAAACGAACTGGTTGCGACGGTTGATCACGTCGAACGCGAACAGCCAGCTGAGGATCGCCGAAATGACGATCGCCCACCACAGCAGGTCCAGCAGCGCATCGATGATGAAGAAGACGAGATTGATGATGGGGGCCATGGGTTTTCCGTCCGGACGCTCCCGCTTCTTGCCGCGCCTGGCGGTTGCTGACAAGGCATCGCGATAACCCCGCTTGACGCGCGGCTCCAAGGGCCGTATCTCCGCCGCTCCTTGGGGCCGTAGCTCAGATGGTAGAGCGCCTCGTTCGCAATGAGGAGGTCAGGGGTTCGATTCCCCTCGGCTCCACCAAGGACCTCCGACAAAATGCGACTGTAGCTGTGACGCCCCGTCCAGCGCGGCTTCGCGCGGTCTATCGCCACCCTTGGGTTGAACCCGCGACCATGCGCCACAGCCTAGGTTTACCAAATCGACTCTCGTCGCGGAGAGATTGATCCGGCCCGATCGCATGTCGGGCTGATGGGGGCTGGAATGGGCCAATCGAATCTCGGCCGGGCGATTAATAAGGCGGCGGTTGGTCTTGGCCTGGCCGCCGGGCTGTTGACCGCCTCGAACCCAGCCTGGGCCGAGGGCGGGTCGGCGCTCAAGCTGTCGGGCGCCTACAGGGCCGATATCGCCGGAACCCTGAGCGGCGGCCTGGCCAAGCGCGGACGCGTGCTGGACGACCTGCAGATCTTCGGCGACCTGGACCTGGAAAGGGCCGTCGGCTGGAAGAACGCCACCGCCCACTTCCAGCTGCTGGACAACAGCGGCGGTCGGCCGAACGAAGACACCGGCAGCTTGCAGGGCGTCGACAATATCGAGGTCGCCCGCCAGCGCGCCCGCTTGTTCGAGGCCTGGGTCGAACAGAGCTTCGGCGAGAAGGCTTCGATGCGCGCCGGGCTCTATGACCTGAACAGCGAATTCTACGCCAACGAAAGCGCCGGCCTGCTGCTGGCGCCGGCCTTTGGCATCGGCTCGGAGCTGGCGGCGACGGGTCCCAACGGTCCCTCGATCTTTCCCTCGACGGCGCTGGCCGCGCGCCTGCGGGTGACGCCGAACCCGCACGTCTATGCCCAGGCCGTCGCGCTGAACGCCCATGCCGGGGTCCTCGGCGATCCCGGCGGCGTCGAGACCTCGTTCGACAACGGCTTGCTGCTGGTGGCCGAGGCCGGCTGGACCGGAAACGGCAAGATCGCCGCCGGCGTCTGGCGCTACACCCGAAAGCAGGACGACCTGAGACTGACGACGCCCGACGGCGATCCCGCCCCGGCCACCGCCCAAGGCGCCTATCTGCTGCTGGAACGCGCGCTGACCCGGGGCGACAGGAACGCGCCGCGCCATGCCACCGCCTTCGCCCGCCTGGGCCTGTCGGACGGCGACACCACCGCCTTCCATGGCGGCTGGCAGGCCGGCGTCCTGGTCAAGCGGGTGTTCGCCGGCCGCCCCGACAGCGCCTTCTCGATCGGGCTCAACCAAGCCCTGCTGTCGCGCAAATACCGCGACAACGCCCTCGACGACGGTCGACGCCTGAGCGGCTCGGAACGGGCGATCGAGGTGACCTATGCCGACAAGATCGGCCCGGTCACGATCCAGCCCGACCTGCAATATGTGAAGGATCCCGGCGGCGACCGGGCGCTCGGCCACGCGCTGGTGGCCGCCGTCCGGTTCGGGGTGGCCTTCTAGACCACCCCGACGATGGATCAGGCCAGCGCCGCTTCGGCGACGGCTTCGGCGGTGATGCCGAATTCCTTGTAGAGACGCTCGAACGGCGCCGAGGCGCCGAAGCCCGTCATGCCGACGAACTTGCCGTCCTCGCCGATGAAGCGCTCCCAGCCCATCTTGATGCCGGCCTCGACGGCCACGCGCACCGGCGCCTTGCCGATGACCGAGGCCTGGTAGGCGGCGTCCTGCTGGGCGAACAGCTCCCAGCAGGGGGTCGAGACGACGCGGGTCGGCTTGCCCTTGGCCTGCAGGATGTCACGCGCGGCGACGGCGACGCCGACTTCCGTGCCCGAGGCGAAGATCGTCACCTGAGCCTCGCCGCCCTCGGCCGCCAGCAGCTCATAAGCGCCCTTGGCCGACAGGTCGCCGCCTTGCGTGCGGACGTGCGGCGTCTTCTGGCGCGACAGGGTCATGACCGACGGCGTCCGCTGTTGCCGCAGAGCGACCTTCCAGCACTCGGCGGCTTCGACCGCGTCGGCGGGACGGAAGACCAGGAGGTTCGGGATGGCGCGCAGGGAGGCGACGTGCTCGACCGGCTGGTGGGTCGGGCCGTCCTCGCCCAGGCCGATGGAGTCGTGGGTCATCACGTGGATGACGCGGGCCTCCATCAGGGCGCCTAGGCGAATCGCCGCGCGGCTGTAGTCGGCGAAGGCCAGGAAGGTGCCCGAATAGGGAATCACGCCGCCATGCAGCGCCATGCCGTTCATGGCCGCCGCCATGCCGAACTCGCGGACGCCATAATGGACGTAGCGGCCGTTATAGCCCGGCGCATCGAAGGCGCCCATGCCCTTGACCAGGGTGTTGTTCGAGCCGGTCAGGTCGGCCGAGCCGCCGATCATCTCGGGGATCGCCGGAATCAGGTGATCCAAGGCCGAACCCGAGTGGACGCGCGTGGCGTTGGCCGGCTTGGTCTCCACGGCCTTGGCGATGTGGGCGTCCAGCGCCTCGAAGGCGTTAGCCGGCAGCTCGCCCGCCATGGCGCGCTTGAAGTCGCTGGCGTGGATCGAGACGGCGAGCTTGCCTTCCCAGGCCTTGCGAACCTTGGCGCCGCGACGGCCGACGCTCTTCCAGGCCTTGGCGATGTCGTCCGGCACGGTGAACGGCGCGGCGTCCCAGCCCATGGCTTCGCGCGCGGCTTTGATCTGGTCGTCGAACAGGGTGTAGCCGTGGCTGTGGGGGTCGCCTTCCTTGGGACCGGCGCCCTTCGAGATCAGCGTCTTGCACGCGATCATGGTCGGACGGTCTTGGCGTGTCGCCCAACGCAGGGCGGCGGCGATCTTGCCGTGGTCGTGGCCGTCGACGACCTTGACCGCCCAGCCGGCGGCCTTGAAGCGGGCGACTTGGTCGCCGGTCTCGGCGATCGTGGCCTCGCCGTCGATCGTGGTGTTGTTGTCGTCGAACAGCACCGTCAGCTTCGAGAGCTTCAGGCGGCCGGCGAGGCTGATGGCCTCGTGGCTGACGCCTTCCATCAGGCAGCCGTCGCCGGCGATCACCCAGGTGCGGTGGTCCACCAGCTCATGGCCGAAACGGGCGGCCAGGTGGGCCTCGGCCATCGCCATGCCGACGGCCGTGGCCAGGCCCTGGCCGAGCGGACCGGTCGTGGTCTCGACGCCGGGCGTGTGATGGACTTCCGGGTGGCCAGGGGTCAGCGAACCCCACTGACGGAAGTTCTCGATCTCCTTCATCGTCACGGCCTTGAAGCCGGTCAGGTGAAGCAGCGAATAGAGCAGCATCGAGCCGTGGCCGGCCGACAGCACGAAACGGTCGCGATCGGGCCAGGTGGGCTGAGACGCGTCGAACTTCAGGAACTTGCTCCACAGCACGGTCGCGACGTCGGCCATGCCCATCGGCATGCCTTGGTGACCGGACTTGGCCTTGTGGACCGCGTCCATCGAAAGGACGCGGATCGCGTCGGCCATCTTGATGGGCGAAACGGGCATGGAAGTTCCGTCTTGTCTTTGTTTTGCAGGGCTGCGCGAGGGGCGCAGTCGCATGGGAACCCGGAGGGGTCAACCCGCGACACGGCTAGAAACCAGGCGCCAAGGGGCGGTCGTGGACGCTATGCAACATCGTCCGCCGGCGTTATAGCTAGGCAAAGACTTATGCTCACTTTAAGCATAACTGGAAGGCGCCACGCTTGATCGGTCCGTCATTCTTCTCGCCCTATCGCCACGGCTTCGTCCGGGTGGCCACGGCCGTCCCCAAGGCCAAGCTGGCCGATCCGGCCGAGAACGCGCGCGCCGTGCTCGACCTGGTCGGCCAGGCGCACGAGGCCGGCGTGGCGGTGATCGTGTTCCCCGAGCTCGGCCTGACGGGCTACACGATCGACGACCTTCTGCAGCAGGACGTGCTGCTGGACGCGACGGAGGCGGCGATCGCGACGCTGGCCGAGGCGAGCAAGACCCTGGCGCCGATGATGGTGGTCGGCGCCCCGCTGCGCGACGCGGGGCGGCTCTACAACACCGCCGTGGCGATCCAGGGCGGGCGCGTGCTCGGGGTCGTTCCCAAGAGCTTCCTGCCCAACTACCGCGAGTTCTATGAGCGCCGTTGGTTCACACCCGGCGCGGGCGTGGTCGGCAAGACCCTGACCCTGGCCGGACAGGCCGTCCCGTTCGGGACCGACCTGCTGTTCCGCGCCCACGCCCCGACGCCATTCACGGTCGGCGTCGAGATCTGCGAGGACGTCTGGACCCCGACCCCGCCCAGCACCGCCCAGGCCCTGGCCGGCGCGGAGATCCTGCTGAACCTGTCGGCCAGCAACATCACCATCGGCAAGTCCGAGACCCGCCGCCTGCTGTGCGCCAGCCAATCCTCCCGGATGATCGCGGCCTATGTCTATTCCGCCGCCGGGGCGGGCGAGAGCTCGACCGATCTGGCCTGGGACGGCCATGTCGACATCCACGAGATGGGCGCCCTGCTGGCCGAGACCCCGCGTTTCTCGACCGGTCCGGCCTGGACCTTCGCCGATGTCGATGTCGAGCGGATTCGCCAGGAACGGATGCGGGTCGGCAGCTTCGGCGACGCCATGGCCCTGGCCCCGCCCAAGGTCCCGTTCCGCCTCGCGGCGTTCACGTTCGAGCCGCCGGCTGGCGACCTGCCCCTGGCGCGCGCGATCGAACGCTTCCCCTTCACGCCCTCGGACCCCGCCAAGCTGCGCGAGAACTGCTACGAGGCCTACAATATCCAGGTGCAGGGCTTGGCCCGCCGGCTGGAGGCTTCGGGCCTCAAAAAGCTCGTGATCGGCATATCGGGCGGCCTCGACTCCACCCAGGCGCTGCTGGTGGCGACCAAGGCGGTCGACCAACTCAGCCTGCCCCGCGCGAACATCCTGGCCTACACCCTGCCGGGCTTCGCCACCTCGGACCGCACCAAGGCCAACGCCTGGGCGCTTATGGACGCGATGGGCGTAACCGCCGCCGAACTCGACATCCGGCCGGCCGCGACTCAGATGCTGAAAGACATGGATCACCCGTTCGGGCGCGGCGAACCGGTCTATGACGTCACGTTCGAGAACGTGCAGGCGGGCTTGCGAACCGACTACCTGTTCCGCCTGGCCAACCACAACGGCGCTCTGGTGGTGGGAACCGGGGACCTGTCGGAGTTGGCGCTGGGCTGGTGCACCTACGGCGTCGGCGACCACATGAGCCACTACAACCCCAACTGCGGGGCGCCCAAGACGCTGATCCAGCACCTGATCCGCTTCGTGGCCCATTCCGGCGACGTGGACGCGGCCACCACCGGCCTGCTGGAGGATATCCTGGCCACCGAGATCTCGCCGGAGCTGGTGCCGGGCGAAGCGGTGCAGGCGACGGAAAGCTTCGTGGGCCCCTACGCCCTGCAGGACTTCAACCTCTATTATTTGACCCGCTACGGCATGGCGCCGTCCAAGATCGCCTTCCTGGCCTGGAGCGCCTGGCATGACGCGGAGACGGGCGGCTGGCCCGTCGGCCTGCCCGAAAACGCACGCCGAGCCTACGACCTGGCGGAGATCCGAGGGTGGCTCGAACTTTTCCTGAAGCGGTTCTTCGCCAATCAGTTCAAGCGGTCGGCCCTGCCGAACGGACCCAAGATTTCGTCGGGCGGGGCCCTGTCTCCGCGCGGCGACTGGCGGATGCCGTCCGACGCCACGGCCGACGCCTGGCTCGCCGAACTGCGCGCCAACACGCCAGCGGGATGAAAACTCTTCGTTCCCGCGCGCTTTGGCTTTAAGCACCCTTTGCAATGACCCTCTATCAGGAGGGCAAGTCTTGAAGTGTGTGGGGACATCACTTGGCTTCGATCTATCCGGTGATCCTGTGCGGCGGTTCGGGCACACGTCTGTGGCCGGCGTCGCGCAGCGACCAGCCCAAGCAGTTCCTGAAACTTGTCGGCGAGCGCTCCTCGTTCCAGGAGACCGTGCTGCGGGTGAAGGACATTCCCGGCGTCGCCGAGATCGTCATCGTCACCGGCGAGGCCATGGTCGATTTCGTCGCCCAGCAGACCGCCGAGATCGGCGCGCCGGTGACCATCCTGGTCGAACCCGAGGCCCGCGACAGCGCCCCGGCCGTGGCGGCGGCGGCGGCCTATGTCGAGCGCCAGGACCCCGACGGCGTCGTGCTGATGCTGGCCGCCGACCACCACATCGCCCAGCCCGAGATCTTCGGCGAGGCGGCTCTGACCGCCGCCCGGGCCGCCGAACACGACCTCATCGTCACCTTCGGCGTGCAGCCCACCGTGCCGGCCACCGGCTTTGGCTATATCCGCCCCGGCGAGGCGCTGCTCGACGGTTCGGTGCGAGCGGTCGCCGCGTTCGTCGAAAAGCCGGACCAGGAGACCGCCGAGCGGTACCTGCTGGAAGGCTACCTCTGGAACAGCGGCAACTTCGCCTTCAAGGCCGCCACGCTGCTGGGCGAGTTCGAGGCGTTCGAGCCTACGGTGGCCGCGGCCGCCAAGGCCTGTGTCGCCGGGCTCTCGCTGGAGGCTGGCGTCGGGCGCCTGAGCCGCGAGGCCTTCGGCCAGGCCAAGAAGATCTCGCTCGACTATGCGGTGATGGAGCGCACCACGAGAGCCGCCGTCGCGCCCGCCGCCTTCGCCTGGTCGGACCTGGGGGCCTGGGACGCCATTTGGGAGGCCTCGGTCCGCGACCACCATGGCAACGCCCAGGACGGCGACGTCGACCTGCACAAGGCTTCCGGCGTGCTGGTGCGGACGACGGGCCCCTATGTCGGCGTGATCGGCGTCAGCGACATCGTCGTCGTGGCCGAGCCCGACGCGGTGCTGGTCTGCCACCGCAAGGACAGCCAAGCCGTGAAGACCCTGGTCGATGGACTGAAGGCCAAGGGCCGTTCGATCGCCTCGCGCAAGAGCATCTCGCCTAGCGGCGCGGAAACCTTGGTCTCGACCGAGGCCTTCGACGTCGAACTGCGCCGCGCGCCGGCCGGCGCGACGATCACCCTCTTCGCCTCCACCGTGCAGGTTCTGGAAGGCGTTCTGGAGATGGCCGGCGACGTCCATGCCGCCGGCGCGATCATCGCGCTCGAAGGCGAGGCCCAGGCCCGCGCGAAGGGCGCGGCGACCCTGCTGGTCACCAAGCCGCGTTAGGTCCGGCCCGCCTCGATAGCGCGGTCCATTTCCAGGATACCGAGGACGATGTGATAGAAGGAGCTGGCGGGCGCCGGCTCCTCCACGAAGGTCTCGTCGGGCAAGTACTTGTCGCGCCACAGGCCGGGGACCGGGGTGCGCAGATAGGCCAGCAGGCCCTCGGCCGCGGCGGCGGCCATGTCCCAATAGCGAGGCTCGCCGGTCAGTTCGGCGGCCAGCACGGCGGCCTTGATGCGCTCGGTCTGCGGCCACAGGCGCGCGCTGGCGTCGTGGATCGAGAAGTCGTCCAGCAAGGCGTTGATCGCCACGCCGCGCGCCAAATCGGTTCCGTGGGTCTCGGCGGCGTCGATCATCTTCAGCGCGGCGGCCTCGGCGTCCGCCCGTCCCGCCAGCTTGCTCCAGCGCAGCAGCAGCCACCCCCACTCGAACTGATGGCCCGGTTCGCAGATCCGTCCCTCGACGCCCGGCGCGGGGTTCCAGTCAAGATCGAAGAACTCGCGAATCTGGCCGCTCTGGCCATGGATGAATCTGGAAAGCGCGAGTTGGGCGATCTCGTCGGCCAGGGCGCGCCAGGCCGGGTCCGCGTCGATCTCGTTCCAGGCCAGCATGGCCTCGAACAGGTGCATGTGCGGGTTCGACTGCAGCGGCGCGGTCGGCGGGTTTGTCTGGTGAAAGCCCGCCATCGGGTGCTTGCGCTCGGCGACCAGCTTGTCGCGCACCGCCACGGCGATGGCGCGGACCTCGTCGGCGCGGGCCGGCGCCGCCTTGGCCGCCGCCGCCAGGGCGAACAGGGCGAAAGCTTGGTCATAGAGGTCGGCGGTCTCGTCCAGGCTCTCGCCGTTCGGCCCAACGAGGGCGCGGAAGAGCCCATCCGGGCGACGATATCGCGCGAGGTAGAACGACAAACCGTGCTCCACGGCTTCGCGCCAGGGCCCGTTCCAGCCTAGATCGCCAGCGATGGCGAAGGAGTAGATCTGGCGCGGCAGAACCCGGCCGCGGCGCGGACCATCGACCGGCGCGCCCTCCTGGTCGAGCTTCTCGAAGAACCCGCCCTTCGCGTGGTCCGCCCCCGCGCGCCACCAAAGCGGATAGGCCGCTTCGGTCGCCCAGGTCTTGAGACGGTCGCGCAGGCGGGCGGCGTCGGCGAAGGCGTTCATCGGAAGCTCCAGCGAGATGCACGTCTTTCTAGGCGAGGTCGTGGCCCAAGGCCAAGACAGCGGCATGGCGTTTCGGCGACGGCCGGGGTAGTGGTCCGACCATGATCAGCGCCCTCGATCTTCCGCCGCTGAAGGCCGTGTTCCTGGACCGCGACGGGGTCCTGAACATCGACCACGGCTATGTCTCCGATCCGGCCAAGCTGGACTGGATCGACGGCGCCCGCGAGGCGGTGGCGGCCATGACCCGGGCGGGCCTGAAGGTGCTGGTGGTCACCAACCAGTCGGGCATCGGCCGGGGCTATTTCGACGAACCGGCCATGGACCGCTTCCACGCCGCCATGCAGGCGCAACTGGACGCGCTGGGAGGGCGTATCGACGCCTTCTATCACTCGCCGTTTCACGAGACCGCGATCATCGAAGCCTACCGCGTCGCAGACCATCCAGACCGTAAACCCAATCCCGGCATGATCCTGCGGGGCTTGGCCGACTGGAACCTGACGCCACTGGAGACCGTGATCATCGGCGATCGCGATATCGACGTCGAAGCCGGCGCGCGGGCGGGCGTACCGGGCTATCTGTTCCCGGGCGGCGATCTGAGGGCCTTTGTCAGCCAGGTGCTGGGCGAGCGCGTTGCGGCGCTGAGATGAAGATCCTGCTGCTGGGCAAGACCGGCCAGGTCGCCACGGCGTTTCAGGCCGCCGCGCGCGGACGGGAAGACGTCGAGGTGATCGCGCTTTCCCGCGCCGATCTCGACCTGGAGAACACCGACGCTATCCGCGCCGCGATCCTGGGCGCCGACTGCGATCTCGTGCTCAACGCCGCCGCCTTCACCCAGGTGGACCGAGCCGAGACGCTTGCCGGAGAGGCCTTCGCGGTCAACGCTCGCGCTCCCGGCGAGATGGCGCGGGCGTGCGCCGAGCGCGACTTGCCGCTCGTGCATCTATCGACCGACGCGGTGTTCGACGGCCTGACCGACCGGCCCTATGTCGAGACCGACGCGCCTTCACCGATCAATGTCTATGGCCGCTCGAAGCTGGCCGGCGAGCAAGCGGTCCTCGCCCATGCCCGGACCGTGGCGCTGCGAGTCTCGTGGGTCTTCTCCCGGCATGGCCGCAACTATGTCAGCTTCATGCTGCGCCTGGCCCGCGAGCGGGAGGTGCTGAAGGTCGTCGCCGACCAGTTCGGGACGCCGACCGACGGCGAGGCCCTGGCCGCGTTTCTGCTGGCGACCGCGCCGCGTTGGGCCGCCGCGCCGGCCGAAGACCCGGCGTTCGGCCTGTTCCACTTCGCCAACGCCGACGAGACCAGCCGCTTCGACTTCGCCAAGGCCGCGATCGATCGCGATCCGCTGACCCGCGCGCGACTGGAGCCGACCACCCAGGCCGCCTTCGCCGAGCCCGCGCCCCGGCCGCCCCGCTCGCCTTTGGATACGGGCAAGCTGCGCGCCCTGTTCGGCTTCACGCCGGAACCGTGGCGCCCAGCGGTCGAACGGACCGCCGATCGCCTCGTGACCACCGGTTTGGCCGGCTAAGCGCTGGCGCCAAAGAGCGGCGCGCGGTACACCCACGCCCGACTTCTCCATAGACGCGACGTGACCGACCCATGCAGATCTTCCTCGACAGCACCGACACCAAGGTCATCGCCGACCTGGCCTCGACCGGTCTGGTGGATGGCGTGACCACCAATCCGACCCTGATCGCCAAGTCGGGCCGGCCGATGCTGGAGGTGATCGCCGAGATCTGCGACCTCGTCCCGGGTCCGATCAGCGCCGAGGTGGCCGCCACCACCGCCGAGGCCATGATCGCCGAAGGCAAGAAGCTGGCCGCCATCGCCCCGAACGTGGTGGTGAAGATCCCGCTGACCCGCGATGGCCTGATCGCCTGCGCCGCCTTCGCCGACGAAGAGATCAAGACCAACGTCACCCTGTGTTTCTCCGCGACCCAGGCCCTGCTGGCCGCCAAGGCCGGGGCGACCTTCGTCTCGCCGTTCATCGGCCGTCTGGACGACTACGGCTTCGACGGCATGGACCTGATCCGCGACATCCGCGCGATCTACGACAACTACGGCTATGAGACCGAAATCCTCGCGGCCTCGGTGCGCAACGCCGGCCACGTGAAGGAAGCCGCGATCGTGGGCGCCGACGTCGTCACCATCCCGCCGGCCGTGTTCGGCGATCTCTACAAGCACCCGCTGACCGACAAGGGCCTGGAGCAGTTCCTGAAGGACTGGGCCTCGACCGGCCAGTCGATCCTGTAGGGCCGCGCGAGCGAGGGCGTGCCGAAGGAGGCTCGCCCGAAGCGCGAATAGGTGATCACAGTTTATTTCGCTAAAGCGAAGCTGGTTCGCAAACGCGAACTCATGCGTTACAGCTTGGTCCGTCCACAGAGGGCCAAGCCGATGGTTCCGAACGCCGCAGAAACCGAGGTCCGCCTGGCCGGTCCCGAAGAGGCCGACCGTTTCTCGCGTTTCCTGCAGGGCTTTCTCTCGGCCAACGGCTTCCCGTTCGTGATCGTGCACGACACGCCCGAGCTTCTGGGCCAGCTTCGCAAGGTGGTGTTCGAGGACGCCGGCCTGAGCCACAAGTTCGCCAGCGAGTGGCTGAACCAAAGAGGCACGGCCGGCAGCGCCTAGAACGTGAGGCTGAAAGTGGGAACCGGTTTCAGCTTATCTCACGCTCTAAACATTTGATTTAGAGCCTTTAGCGGTCAGGCCTTCGGCCGAGCTCGAGGCGACGCCGGCGCCGATTTCCGAGCCCGACGCGTCTTGATCAGATTCAGCAGGTGGTGCTCGCCCTCGCCCGGCATGGCTGGCGAGGGATCCTTGGCCTTGGTCGGGCGCGGCGGCGGCAGGTCGTCGCGCGAGGGGTCCTCCGTCAGAAGATGCGCGGCCAGCATCAGGTCGGTCTTGACCGGGCCAAAGTCGGCGGACGCGGTCCAGGCGCGGATCGCGGCCTGGGCGTAGGCCTCCGACAGGTCGGTCACCTCGATCATCACCGCCGGTTCCTTGCGGATGCGCGGATCATTCTCGGCCCGTTCGCGCAGCCGCTTGAGCACGGCGACCAGATCGGTTTTCAGCGGAACCTTGAACAGCACGTCGGCCCGACGATGCCGATGGGTCGAATAGTTCAGGATGACGTCGCCGAACACCTTGCTGTTGGGGATCATCACCTTGACGTTGTCGAACGTGGCGATCTCGGTGAACAGCAGGTCCAGCGACTTGACCGTGCCCTGGCGGGTCGAGGTCTCGATGACATCGCCGACGCGATAGGGGCGGAACAGCAGGATCATCATCCCGGCCGCGACGTTCGAAAGCGCGCCCTGCAGCGCCAGGCCGATGGCCAGCGAGGCCGCGCCCAGCACCGCGATGATCGAGGTGGCCTGCACGCCGAGCTGCTGCAGCACCGCCACCAGGCCCATGGCGATGACGGCGTAGCGCGCCAGAGAGGCGCTGAAGCTCTCCAAGGTGGGATCGGGCGCGTTGCGATGCACGCGCGCCAGCGTGCGACGCATGAACCGCGCGGCCCAGCCGGCGAGCCAGAAGGTCAGGACCAGGATCAGGCCCGCCACCACCAGATTCACCGCGAGCTTGCCCAACCAGTCGAGGAAGTGCCCGAGCATGGTTTCATCGGCCTTGATCTTGGCGATGGACGGCAAGGCGGCGTCCGGCGGGATGACGCTGGGTTTGGTCTGCATGAAAGCCTCGATTGGCGCCCCCGCGCCGTTCGGTCAACGGCGGCGACGCGGCCATGGTTCCGCTTGCCCCGTCTGGGGGAAACAGTCGGTTACATCAATTGGCTCGAATTCGTCATGAACGCCCACTAGAGCGTGGCGCCATGACCATGCCCTTCATCGACCTCGCCGCGCAGCAGCGCCGAATCCGCGACAAGATCGACGCCGCCATAGCCAAGGTTTTGGACAGCGGCGCCTATGTCATGGGCCCGCAGGTTCGAGAGTTCGAAGCCAAGCTGGCGGCGTTCGGCCAAGCCAAGCTGGCCCTGTCCTGCGCCAATGGCACCGACGCCATCGCCCTGCCGCTGATGGCCTGGGACATCGGTCCGGGCGACGCTGTATTCTGCCCGTCCTTCACCTTCGCCGCGACGCCCGAGGTCGCGCCCTGGGTCGGCGCCACGCCGGTGTTCGTCGACATCCTGCCCGACACCTTCAACCTCGACCCCGCCAAGCTGGACGCCGCCATCGCCGGGGTGAAGGCCGAGGGCAAACTGACCCCGAAGGTCGTGATCGCGGTCGACCTGTTTGGCCAGCCCGCCGACTATCCGGCGATCAAGGCCATCTGCGATCGCGAGGGCCTGAAGCTGATCGCCGACAGCGCCCAAGGCTTCGGCTGCACGTTGAACGGCCATCATCCGCTGCATTGGGCCGATGTCGCCACCACCAGCTTCTTCCCGGCCAAGCCTTTGGGCGGCTATGGCGACGGCGGGGCGGTGCTGACCAATGATCAGACCCTTTGGGACCTGATGGACAGCTATCGCGTTCACGGCAAGGCGGTCGGCCCGGACCTGCAAGGCCGGACCTTCGACCACGACCCGAAATACCTGAACACCCGCATCGGGATGAACTCGCGCCTGGACACCCTGCAGGCGGCGATCCTGATCGAGAAGCTGGCGATTTTCGCCGAGGAAATCGACCTGCGCCAAGTCGTCGCCCAGCGCTATGCCGAGGGCCTGAAGGGCGCGGTGATCGCGACTCCGACGGTGATCGACGGCGGCGTTTCGGTGTGGGCGCAGTATGTCATCGAGCACCAGAACCGCGACGGCCTGGCCGCGCATCTCAAGGCCCAAGGCATTCCGACGGCGGTCTATTATCCCGTGCCGATGCACGCCCAGGCGCCCTATGCCGGCTATCCGCGCGGCGCGGGCGGTCTGCCCGTGACCGAGGCCAAGGCCCAGACGGTGCTGGCCCTGCCGATGCACCCCTACCTGACCGAAGCCGACCAGGCGCGGATCATCGACGCCATTCGCGCTTTCGCGGACAGGCTTTAGATACAAATGTTTAGAGCGCGTTCGAGCGGTTTAACCCCACACACTTAAACCTAACGCGCTCTAACCCGCTCGCGCGCGGTCCAGGGCCGCGTAGAGCGCCGCGATGTCGAGCGGCTTGGCCAGCCAGTCGGTCATGCCCGCGGCCCGGCAAGCCTCGACCTCATCGGCGGCCACGCCGGCGCTGAAGCCGATGACGGGAATGTCGTGGTTGCGGCCCTTGCCGGCCCGCAGGCGTCGGGTGGCCTCGCGGCCGTCCAACCCCGGCATGTTGACGTCCATCAGCACCACGTCGAAGGCCTGCGCCTCGAGCCGCTCCAGGGCTTCGTTTCCGTCGGGCGCGGTGGTGAGCGTCACGCCGAGGGGCTCCAGCACCAGCGCCAACGTCCGGCGATTGATCTCGTGATCGTCCACGGCCAGGACGCGCAGGTCGCCGACCGACGGCGCCAGGGCCGGACCCTCATCCGCCGAGCGCGGCGCGGCCTCTTCCCGCCCGATGGGCAAAACCAGGGTCAGGCGAAACACCGCGCCCCGGGCGGCGGCCGGACAGGCCTCCAGATCACCGCCCATCAGGCGCGCCAGCTGCCGGCTCACCGTCAGCCCAAGGCCGGTGCCGCCATAGGTCCGCGCTGTTTCCTGGGAGGCCTGGGCGTAGGGCGTGAAGAGCCGGTCCATGGCCTCGGGGCTGATTCCGGGACCGTTGTCCTCGACTTCGATGACGACGCGAACCTTGGCGTCGCCGACGGTCTCGCCGGTCAGTCGGACCTCGATCACGCCCCGCTCGGTAAACTTGATGGCGTTGGACAGCAGGTTGTTGAGGATCTGACGCAGGCGGAATGGATCGCCGCGCACCCAGATCGACGGCTGTTCGCCGGGAGGATCGCGTAGGGCCAGGCCCTTGGCCTTGACGTTGGCGGTCCAGAAGCGCGTCGCGTCCCGGATGGCCCCCAGCACGTCGAAATCGCGCTCTTCCAGGCTCATGGCGCGGGCCTCGATCTTGGCCTGGTCGAGCATGTCGGTCAGCAGACCGGTCATCAGCTGTCCGGCGTCGAAGATCAGGTTGGCCGTCGCCTGGGTCTGGACGGGACTGGCGCCGCCGCGGATCAGCTGGGCGCCGGCGACGATGGCGGACAGCGGCGTTCGCAGCTCGTGGCTGACGATAGCCGCCATGGCGGTGCGTTCCGACAGCGCCTCTTCGGTCTGCACGCGCCGCCGGTCGGCTTCCTCGCGGGCCGCGAACAGGGCGCGACGCTGGTGGTGCATACGCATCCAGATCGTGTGCAGCGCCAGGATCATGAAGCCCACCGACACGGCGAGAATGGCCCCCTGGCCGCGCGTCGCCTGCGGCATCAGAAACGGCGTCGCCGCCAGGCCGATCGCGTAGGGGGTGAAGCCCAGATAAAATAGCGGACGGCTGTCGACTCCCGAGACGACGTTGTTCAGCGCGCCCCCGATCAGCACCATCACGGCCAGGGCCATCAGCGGCGGCTGGCCGCTTCGCCAAAAGATCAGCGCCGCGCCGGCGTGAACGACGGCCATCGACAACATCGACGCCAACATCAGGACGACCCGCGCCGCCAGATGATGCTTGGGCAACCCGCCCTTGGCGAAAGGCCGAACCGCCACGAACTCCAGCGCCTGGACCGACAGGCTCGCGGTCAGCCACAGCGGGATCAGGTCTAGGCGTCCGATAAGACCCAGCGCCCAGCTCAGCAGAACCGTCAGTCCGACGCGCGAATAGGCCTGGCGGTAGCGCTCCTTCGCATTGATCCGCAGGTGCGGAAGCAAGACGGCCAACACGGACGGTAAGGACGCACTCATCGCCTCTTCCTTAGGCCGGACAGGCAAAGGAGACGTGAACATCGCTCAAGCGTCCAGCATCGCTTCCAGCGTCTTGAGCTCGTCGGCCTCGCGCGCCGGCTTGTCCCAACGAATGCGGTGGATGCGCGGAAAGCGCATGGCTACGCCCGACTTGTGCCGAGTCGAGCGCTGCAGGCCTTCGAAAGCCACCTCGAACACCAGGCCGAAATCCTGGTCGGCGCGAACCGAGCGCACCGGGCCGAAACGCTCCGCCGTATGGTCGCGAACGAACTTGTCGATCCGTTTGAGCTCCTCGTCGGTGAAGCCGAAATAGGCCTTGCCGACCGGCGTCAGGCTCCGCCGCCCTTGCTCGTCCTCGCGCCAGACGCCGAAGGTGTAGTCGGAATAGAAGCTGGATCGTTTGCCATGACCGCGCTGGGCGTACATCAGCACCGCGTCGATCAGCCGCGGGTCGCGCTTCCATTTGAACCACGGACCCTTCGGGCGGCCGGGCTCGTAGACGCTGTCGCGGCGCTTCAGCATCAAGCCCTCCGAAAGGCGGGCGTCGCCCTCGGGCGGTTCCAGGCGCAGGGCGGCCAGTTCCTCCCAGCTGTCGAAGGGCTGCAGGGGCGAGAGGTCGATGCGCGGCGCCGTCAGCCGGCCCACGAACGCCTCGAGCCGTGATCGGCGCTCGACGAAGGGAAGGCCTCGAAGATCGACCTCGCCGTCCAGCAGCAGGTCATAGGCCCGGACGCCGGCGGGAAAAGTGGCCAGTTGCTTGGCGTCGACGGTCTTGCGGTTCAGCCGTTGCTGCAGGTCGCCGAACGGGGCCAGGGCGCCGTCGCGCAGCACCAGGAGCTCGCCGTCGATCGCTCCCTCGAAGTCCATCGCCTCGACGACGTCCGGAAAGGCGGCCGAGATGTCGTCGCCGGTGCGGCTGTAGAGCCGCCGCTCGCCCCGCTCGGACACCGCTTGAACGCGGATGCCGTCCCACTTCCATTCGGCGACATAGTCGGCCGGATCCAGCTTGGCGAAATCGACGGCCTCGTCGATCGGCTGGGCCAGCATCACGGGCCGGAACCGCCCGGGGGCGTCGGACGAAGGGCGTTCGGAACGACCTTCAAGCCAGGCGAAGAGATCGCCATAGGGCGGTTCGAGGGCGTGCCAGACCTCCTCGATCTCGCCGATCTCGACACCGCCGAACTGGGCGCAGGCCTGCTTGGCCAGGCGGGAGGAAACGCCAACCCGGAGCCCGCCGGTCATCAGTTTCAGCAGCGCCCAGCGCCCGTCCGGATCCAGGGCGTCCAGCCAGCCCTCGATCAGACGCGGGACCTCGGCGCGCGACGCCGAACGCAGAGCCTCGACCACCTCGGACAGCTCCGGCGGCCGATTGGCGCCTGGCCTCGACGGCCAGACCAGGGCGACGGTCTCCGCCAGATCGCCGACATAGTCGTAGGACCAGGCGAACAGTTGGGCGTCCATCCGCGCCTCGACCGCCTTGCGAATGAAGGCTGGCTTGGCGGCGTTGAACGACAGCGCGCCGGTCAGCGCCGCCAGGGCATAGCCGCGATCGGGGTCCGGCGTCTGGCGCAGGTGGTCCCCGATCAAGGTCAGCTTGGCGTTGCGCGACGTGGTCAGGGACAGCCGGTCGAGCAGATGGGCGAAGGCGCGCATGGACATGGAATGTCGAGCGATCTCCTTTCGTTCAGCCGCTTCATAACGGGCGGACCCGACCTCTCGCGCAAGTCGCTTGTCGATGCTAGATTAAAACAGATGTTTGAATTCGCGAGGCGGTCATGGACCAGGCGCTGCCCGAAGGTTTCTCGCCCCACGTCCGCAAGAGCCCCCTGACGGATCCGTGGGAGCCGCTTTACGCCAAGCCGGGCGCGGACCGGCTGATCCTGGGCGTCCGCGTGCGGCCCGAGCACTGCAATTCGCGGAACATGCCGCACGGCGGCTTTCTGGCCGCGATGGCCGACAACGCCATGGGCCTATCGCTGGGCGTGAGCCTGGCCGGGGACGGGCGAGAATCCGCCGGGCTCGTCACCGTCTCGCTGACGCTGGACTATCTGGGGTCGGCCAAGCTGGGCCAATGGCTCGAGTTCGACACCGATTTCGTCAAGCTGGGCCGCTCGATCTGCTTCGCCGAAGCGACGGTGCGCGCCGATGGCCAGCCGATCGCCCGCGCTCGGGCGACGTTCAAGGTCCAGGCGGCGAAGGCGGCGGCGTGAAACGAAAACCTCGCCCCTCGACTGGCTCGGGGCGAGGTTCCTAGACGCGGCCGGAGGGCGACCCTACGCCTAGAGCGCGTTAGGTTTAAGTGTGAGCGGTTAAACCGCTCGAACGCGCTCTAAATATCTGAATTTAGAGTCTGTTTATCCGCTTCAAATGATTCCATTTGAAGCGGACAGGCTCTAAGCGCGTTCGTTGACCGGCTGCTGAGCGGTCAGGGGCTGGGGCAGGCGGCTGACCATCTCCTTCGGGCAGACCTGCCAGAACTGGCCCCGCGCCCGATCCCAGTCGCGCAGCAGGGTCTCGGCGAAGACCGAGTCCGTCTCGCGGGCGTGCTCGGCGATCAGCGAGCGCAGCACGCCTTCCCAGTAGGGCGAGGCCAGGCGCTGCACGACGATGCTGTCCGGGTTGATGTTGTCCTGGAAGCGGTCGTGCTGGTCGAACACGAAGGCCATGCCGCCGGTCATGCCCGCGCCGAAGTTGCCGCCGGTCGGACCCAGGATCACCACCTGGCCACCGGTCATGTACTCGCAGCCATTGGCCCCGCAGCCCTCGACCACCGTGGTGGCGCCGGAGTTACGGACCGCGAAGCGCTCGCCCGCCTGGCCCGCCGCGAACAGCCGGCCCGAGGTGGCGCCGAACAGCACGGTGTTGCCGATCAGGGTGTTGGTTTCCGGGGCCGCCAGGCCGCGCGCGGGTTTGATCACGATCGTCGCGCCCGACAGACCCTTGCCGACATAGTCGTTGGCCTCGCCGGTCAGCTCGATGCGCAGGCCCTGGACCGCGAAGGCCCCCAGGCTCTGGCCCGCCGACCCCTTCAGCTGGACGGTCAGGTGGCCGGACGGCAGGCCCTTCATGCCAAACTTGCGGACGATATGGCTGGAGGTGCGCGTGCCGATGGTGCGGGCCGTGCTGCGGACCGTGTAGGTCAGCTGCATCTTCTCGCCGCGCTCCAGCAGCGGGGCGGCGTCGCGGACGATCTGGGCGTCCAGGGTGTCCGGCACCGCGTTGCGACCCTCGACCGTGCAGTAGGGCTTATTCGCGCCCGGATCGGCGCGGACCAGCAGCGGGTTCAGGTCGAGGTCGTCCAGATGCTCGCCGCCGCGGCTGACCTGGGCCAGCAGGTCGGTGCGGCCGACGATTTCCTGCAGGGACCGGAAGCCCAGGCCCGCCAGGATCTCGCGTACCTCTTCGGCGACGAAGGTGAAGAGGTTGATGACCTTGTCCGGCGTGCCGGTGAACTTGGCGCGCAGGGCCTCGTCCTGAGTGCAGACGCCGACCGGGCAGGTGTTGGAATGGCACTGGCGCACCATGATGCAGCCCATCGCCACCAGCGAGGCGGTGCCGATGCCGAACTCCTCGGCGCCCATCATGGCGGCGATGACGATATCGCGGCCGGTCCGCATCCCGCCGTCGGCGCGCAGCACGACGGAGTGTCGCAGATTGTTCAGGGTCAGAACCTGATTGGCTTCCGACAGGCCCATTTCCCACGGACCGCCGGCGTACTTGACCGAGGTCTGGGGCGAGGCGCCGGTGCCGCCGACGCCGCCGGCGACCAGGATCACGTCGGCCTTGGCCTTGGCCACGCCGGCCGCGATAGCGCCAATGCCGGTGGCCGCCACCAGCTTCACCGTGACCCGAGCGATCGGATTGATCTGCTTCAGGTCATAGATGAGCTGGGCCAGGTCCTCGATCGAGTAGATGTCGTGGTGCGGCGGCGGGCTGATCAGCATCACGCCGGGCGTCGAATGACGCAGGCGGGCGATCATTTCCGTAACCTTGAAGCCGGGCAGCTGGCCGCCCTCGCCGGGCTTGGCGCCCTGGGCGACCTTGATCTCCAGCTCGACGCACTGGTTCAGGTACTCCGCGGTGACGCCAAAGCGCCCCGAGGCCACCTGCTTGATGGCGCTGTTGGGATTGTCGCCGTTCGGCAGCGGCTTGTAGCGCGCGCTGTCCTCGCCGCCCTCGCCCGAGACCGAGCGGGCGCCGATGCGGTTCATGGCGATGTTCAAGGCGCCGTGCGCTTCGGGGCTCAGCGCGCCCAGGCTCATGCCTGGGGTCACGAAGCGCTTGCGGATCTCGTTGACGCTCTCGACATCGTCGGTCGAGATCGGGTTGCGGTCCGAGCGCCAGTCCAAAAGGTCGCGCAGCTGGATCGGCTTTTGCGTGCGCAGGCCGTTGGACCAGCGGCGATAGAGCTCGTAATCGCCGGTGTCGCAGGCCGTCTGCAGGGTATGCATCAGCCGCGCCTCGAAAGCGTGGGCCTCGCCCGAGCGACGCGCCTTGTAGAGCCCACCGACCGGCAGGGTGACGGCGGGCGTCCCCCAGGCCTTGCGATGCAGCTCGACGGTCTTGCTCTCGATGCCGGCCAGACCGATGCCCGAGATGCGCGAGGGCATGCCGGGGAAGAATTCCGCCGCCAGGGCGCGCGAAAGACCGACGGCCTCGAAGTTGTAGCCGCCGCGATAAGACGAGATGACGCTGATCCCCATCTTGGAGATGATCTTCAGCAGCCCGCCCTCGATCGCGGTCTTGAAGTTGATGCAGACGTCGCGCAGCGTCTTGTCGCCGACCAGGCCGCGCTCCAGGCGATCCTGGAAGCTTTCCTGGGCCAGATAGGCGTTGACCGCCGTGGCCCCGACGCCGACCAGCACGGCGAAATAGTGGGTATCCAGGCACTCGGCCGAGCGGACGATGATCGAGACGTAGCTGCGCAGGCCCTTGGCGACCAGGTGGGCGTGAACGCCGCCGGTGGCCAGGATCATCGGCAGGGCGACGCGGTCCTCGGCGCTGTGCTCATCGGTCAGGATGATGGCCCCGCAGCCGCGCAGCACGGCGTCCTCGGCCTCGGCGCGGATGCGGTCGAGATTGGCGCGCAAGGCGTCGCCGGCTCGAGCCTCGGGCGCGGGCAAGGGCATGGTGCAGTCGATGACCGCGACGTTCTTCTCGCCCAGCAGACCGTGGATGCGCTCGTACATGCCGGTGGTCAGCACCGGGCTTTCCAGCACATACACATCCGCCTGAGCGGCGTCCTGGGCCAGGATGTTGCCGAGGTTCTTGAAGCGGGTCTTCAGGCTCATCACGCCGGTCTCCCGCAGCGGGTCGATCGGCGGGTTGGTCACCTGGCTGAAGTTCTGGCGGAAATAGTGGCTCAGCGGACGGTACTTCTCCGACAGCACCGCCAGCGGCGTGTCGTCGCCCATCGAGCCGACGGCTTCCTTGCCCTCCTCGACCATCGGCGCGAGGATCATTTCAAGGTCCTCGAGGCTGTAGCCGGCGGCGGCCTGGCGGCGCGTCAGCTCCTCGCGGCCGTACTTGCGCGGCTCGGGACCGGGGCCGATCTGCTTTTCCAGATCGACCATGTTGCCCAGCCACTCGGTGTAGGGGTGGCGACCGGCCAGCTCGTCGATGATGGCCTCTTCGTCGTAGAGACGGCCCTCGGCGAGGTCGATGGCCAGCATCCGCCCCGGCGAAATGGCCAGCTTGCGGGTGATGCGGCTTTCCTCGACGCCGCACATGCCCGCTTCCGAGCCCATGATCACCAGGCCGTCGTCGGTATAGGCCACGCGCAGCGGCCGCAGCCCCGAGCGGTCCTTGCCGGCCACGACCCAGCGGCCGTCGGTGGCGCACAGGGCGGCCGGACCGTCCCAGGGCTCCATCACGGCGTTGCAATAGGAATAGAGCGCCTTGTGGGCGTCCTTCATCTTCGGATTGGCGGCCTCGGGGACCAGCAGGGCCTTGGCCATCGGCGCGTCGCGGCCCGCGCGCACCAGCACCTCGAAGGTGTTGTCGAGGTTGGCGCTGTCCGAGCCGCCGGGCTGGATCACCGGCTTCACGTCATCCCCGAACTCGCCGAAGGCCTGGGCGGCCATCTTGATCTCGTGGGACTTCATCCAGTTGATGTTGCCCTTGATCGTGTTGATCTCGCCGTTGTGGGCCAGCATCCGGAACGGCTGGGCCAGTCGCCACTGCGGGAAGGTGTTGGTCGAGTAGCGCTGGTGGAAGATCGCCACGGCGGCGGCGAAGCGCTCGTCCTTCAGGTCGGGATAGAACTCGTCGATATGTTCGGCGAGGAACATGCCCTTGTAGATCAGCGACTTGGCCGAGAACGAGCAGATGTAGAAGTCGCTGATGTTCTGGCCGTGGACGCGCTTTTCGATGCGCTTACGGCACAGGAACAGGGCGCGCTCCAGGGCCTCGCCCTCCAGCCCGGCCGGCGGGGCCAGCATGATCTGCTCGATTTCCGGACGGGTGGCGTTGGCCTTCTCGCCGATCACCGACGTGTCCACCGGCACCTGGCGCCAGCCATAGATGTAGAAGCCGAACCGCAACGCCTCGGCTTCCACGATCGTGCGGCAAGCCTCCTGGGCGCCCAGGTCCGTGCGCGGCAGGAAGACCTGGCCGACGGCGATAGGGCCGGGACGAAGCGCGTGGCCGGTGCGGCGCACCTGGTCGACGAAAAAGTCCTGCGGGACGCTGACCAGCACGCCGGCGCCGTCGCCGGTCTTGCCGTCGGCGTCCACCGCGCCCCGGTGCCAGAGCGCCTTCAGGGCCTTGATCGCCAGCTCGACGACCTCGCGGCGCGGCTGGCCGTCGATGGCGCAGACCAGGCCGACCCCGCAGGCGTCGCGCTCGGTGGTCGGGTCATAGGCGTGGCCGTCGATCAGGGCCTGGCGGTTCTTCAGATAGAGGTCCATCTCGCTCATGGGTCTTCGGTCCTCTTTCCTATTCCGCCGCGATCAGCGCGGGCGCGCCGATCTTGGCGCGCAGGTAACGGTCGATGGCGTCGGCCGCGTCGCGGCCGTCCTTGATCGCCCAGACGACCAGGGACGCGCCGCGCACGATGTCGCCGGCGGCGAACACGCCGTCGAGATTGGTCATCTGGTCGCGGACATCGGCCTTGACCGTGCCCCAGCGGGTGACTTTCAGGTCCGGCGCCGACCAGGCCTCCGGCAGGTTCTCGGGCTCGAAGCCCAAGGCCTTGACAACCAGCTGGGCCGGGCGATCGAAGTCGCCGCCGGGGATCTCCTCGGGGCTCTGGCGGCCAGAGGCGTCCGGCGCGCCCAGGCGCATCCGGATCGCGCGGACGCCCGAGACCGCCTCGGCTTCGCCCGAAAGAGCGCGCGGCGCGGCCAGCCATTCGAAGGTGACGCCCTCTTCCTCGGCGTTGGCGACCTCGCGCATCGAGCCGGGCATGTTGGCCTTGTCGCGGCGATAGAGGCAGGTGACCGACTTGGCGCCCTGGCGGATGGCCGTGCGCACGCAGTCCATGGCGGTGTCGCCGCCGCCGACCACGACCACGTCCTTGCCCTCGGCGTTCAGTTCGCCCGATTCGAAGGCCGGCACGGCGTCGCCCAGGTTCAGGCGGTTGGAGGCGATCAGATAGTCCAGCGCCGGCACGACGCCCTTGCTGCCGCCGCCCGGCACGGTCAGGTCGCGCGCCGCGTAGACGCCGACCGCGATCAGCACCGCGTCATGCCGGGCCCGCAAGTCTTCCAGCGTCGCGTCCTTGCCGACCTCGAAGCCCAGCTTGAACACGACGCCCCCAGCGGCCAGGCGCCGGGTGCGGCGCTCGACGACGTCCTTCTCCAGCTTGAAGCCGGGAATGCCGTAGATCAGCAGGCCGCCGGCGCGGTCGTGGCGGTCATAGACGGTGACCTCATAGCCGGCCTCGCGCAGCTTCTCGGCGGCGGCCAAGCCGGCGGGTCCCGCGCCGACGATGCCGACCGACTGGCCGCGCGGCTCGCCGGCGACCAGCGGCTTCACCCAGCCGTTCTCCCAGGCCTTGTCGGTGAGGTAGCGTTCGACCGAACCGATCGTCACCGTGCCGTGACCAGACTGCTCTATGACGCAGTTGCCCTCGCAAAGGCGGTCCTGGGGGCAGATCCTGCCGCAGACCTCCGGCATCGAATTGGTCGCCTGAGACAGGGCGTAGGCTTCTTCCAGGCGGCCCTCGGCCGTCATCCGCAGCCAGTCGGGGATGTTGTTGTGCAGCGGGCAGTGGGTCTGGCAGAACGGCACGCCGCACTGCGAGCAGCGCGAAGCCTGCTCGGTCGCCTTGGCGTCGATGAAGTCGGCATAGATCTCGTGGAAGTCGCCCGCGCGCTGGTCCGCCGCGCGCTTCTCGGGCGTCTTGCGGGCCACCGTCGTGAATTTCAGCATCCGCTCGGCCATGCGACGTTCCTCGGCGCTCCCAAAGGAGAAAAATTGCTCAAGCAGGGCTCATACGGACT
This sequence comes from Caulobacter vibrioides OR37, assembly GCF_000372645.1. GTDB lineage: Bacteria > Pseudomonadota > Alphaproteobacteria > Caulobacterales > Caulobacteraceae > Caulobacter > Caulobacter vibrioides_E. The sequence goes on from NZ_APMP01000005.1 coordinate 115,071, forward strand.
CTTTGGGGCAAGAAGAATGCGTTGGTCAAATTTATAGACTTATATATGGCCTCCACCAAGCCAACCATTGAGAACGAGTCGCAAGACGGGGTCGAAATAGTCAAATTTGTGGATTTACGACCTGTTTACCGTGTCAGGCGCACGCCAGCACGGGGTATGGAGCCGAGAAAATGCCGGATTGGTTGAACGCCATCATTCTGGGTCTGGTCGAAGGGCTGACGGAGTTCATTCCCGTCTCCTCCACCGGCCACCTGCTGCTGACCAAGGAACTGATGGGCCTGAAGGATCCGTCCTGGGACACCTTCATCGTGCTGATCCAGCTGGGCGCGATCCTGGCGGTCGTGGCGCTGTATTTTCACCGCCTCTGGAACGTGCTGATCGGCTTGCCGACCCGACCCGAAGCGCGCCGCTTCGCGCTCAGCGTGCTCATCGCGGTAATCCCGGCCTTCATCGCGGGGCTTTTGCTGCACGACATCATCAAGTCGTTCCTGTTCGAAAGCCCGCTGATCATCTGCTGGTCGCTGCTGGTCGGGGGGATCATCCTGCTGGTCGTCGACAAGACGGCCCCGCCGGCCGTCGATCACGACGCCATGGCCCTGCCGTTGCACAAGGTGCTGATCGTCGGCCTGTTCCAATGCCTGTCGCTGGTGCCCGGCGTCTCGCGCTCGGGCTCGACCATCGTCGGCTCGATGCTGTTCGGCATCGAGCGCCGCGCCGCCGCCGAGTTCAGCTTCTTCATGGCCATCCCGATCATGGTCGGGGCCTTCGCCCTGGACGTCTACAAGAACCGCCACGCCTTCGACGCGGGCCATATCAGCCTGGTGGCGATTGGCTTCGTCGTCTCGTTCCTGTCTGGTCTGGTGGTCGTCAAGTACATGCTGGACTTCGTCAGCAAGCGCGGCTTCGGTCCGTTCGCCTGGTGGCGGATCGCGGTCGGCGTCGCCGGCCTGGCCCTGATGTACACCCACCATTGGCCGGTTTAGAGCAGCGGATACTCCCTTTCCAGCCGGTAGACGGAGCCCGCGCTCGTCTGCCAGCTGGAATAGAGACCGAACCGGTCGACATGGAAGGTGGGCGACCGCAGCAGGTTATGGGTCTGGATCCAGGCTCCCACCTCGGGGACGGCCGGCTTCTTCAGATAGGCCAAGGTCACGTGGGGCGTGTAGACTCGAGTTTCTGGCTTGAGACCCGCCGCGCGCGCCGCGCTCTCGTGGGCCTTCTGAAGCCGGCGCAGCGGCGCGCTGTCCTCCACCCCCGCCCAGACGGCGTGGATGTCGGCGCCCTCGCCGAAATGCCCAACCCTCGCCAATTCCAGATCGAAGGCCGGGGCCGAAATCTCCGCCAACGCCTCGTCCAAGTCGTCGGCCGCGGGCTCCTGAACATCGCCGACGAACCGCAGGGTGATGTGGAACGCCTCCAACGGCCGCCAGCGCGCGCCCTCGATCCCGTGCTGACGCGGCAGCAGGCCCTGGCCGATCTCCGGCGGAATGGCGATGGCGGTGAAAAGGCGGATCATGCCGACTTGAACGCCTATGGGCAGGGATTGGGGTGGCGGGCGTGGATCGCGTTGACGGCCGTCTCCAGCTCGTCGGTCCAGTTGAGGTCGAAGGCGTCGATGTCGGTCTTCAACTGAGCCATCGAGGTGGCGCCGATGATCGTGGCCGTCACGAACGGGCGCGCGTCGCAGAACTTCAGGGCCAGCTGGGCCGGGTCGAGGCCGTTCGCCTTGGCCAGATCGACATAGGCGCGGAAGGCTTCCAGCGCGCCGGGCCCCTCGTAGCGCTGCATCCGGTTGTAGAGCGCCTTGCGCGAGCCCTCGGGGGCGGCGCCGTCCAGGTACTTTCCGGTCAGCTGCCCCTGGGCCAGCGGCGAATAGGCCAGCAGACCCACCTGCTCGCGCATGGCGATTTCAGCCAGCCCGTATTCGAAGGTGCGGTTGGCCAGGTGATAGGCGTTCTGGATCGAGGCGATGCGCGGCAGACCCCGGGTTTCGCTCTCGGACAGGAAGCGCATCACGCCCCACGGGAACTCGTTCGAAACGCCGACATGGCGGATCGAGCCCTTCTTCACGTGGGCGTCCAGCGCCTCCAGGATATCGCCGAACCGTTCGTAATCCTGCTCGTAGTCCTTGAAGACTTGGCCGCCGAACACCCGCACCGGCCGGTCGGGCCAGTGCAGTTGATAGAGGTCCAGATAGTCGGTCTTCAGTCGCTTCAGCGAACCCTCGACGGCCTCGTCGATCTGGGCGCGGGTCTGGCGGGTCGTCGCCCCATCCTTGCGCATCCAGGTCAGGCCGCCGAAAGCCGAGCCGCGTCCAGCGACCTTGGAGGCCAACACGATCTCATGCCGCTTGCCGGTCTTTTCCAGCCACGTGCCGATATAGGACTCCGTCCGTCCCTGGGTCTCCGGATTGGGCGGGCTGGAATACATTTCCGCCGTGTCCCAGAACGTCACCCCGCGCGACAGCGCGTAGTCCATCTGCTCGTGGGCCTCGGCCTCGCTGTTCTGCGATCCCCAGGTCATGGTCCCCAGGCAGCAACGCGACACGGACACGTCCGTGCGACCCAGCTTGGCGTATTCCATCGACGTCCCCTCGTGCTCTTTGGCAAGCTTTGTAAGGGCGGCGGATAGCTCCCCGCAAGCCGGGGCGAACAGGCGTTCGTTTTGACGAATGCATACCATGAACACTTTTTCGCCAGGGATTGCGCGCACGCTCGCGACAACCGATATTCAGGACGCGTCCATGGTGGACGCCTAGCTCAAGGGCTTATTCGATGAACGACTTCAACCGCGGCTATGCGCGCTCGATCCCGGCGGATCGCGCCGACATGTCGGTTGACGCCGGCCTGCGCAAATTCATGCTCGGCGTCTACAACAAGGTGGCGCTGGGTCTCGTCCTGTCCGGGGCCTTGGCCTACGTGACCTCGTCGGTCCCGGCCGTGCGCGACCTGATGTTTATCACTCAGGGCGGCGTTCTGGTCGGCCTGACCCCGCTGTACATGGTCGTGGCCTTCGCGCCGATCGTGCTGCTGCTGATCGCCGGTTTCGCCCTGCGGAACCCGACGCCTCAGACGGCGGGCGCGCTCTATTGGACGATCGTCACCCTGATCGGCGCCTCGCTGGGCACGGTCTTCCTGCGCTACACGGGCGAGTCGGTCGCTTCGACCTTCTTCGTGACGGCGGCGGCGTTCGGCGGCCTCAGCCTGGTGGGCTACACGACCAAGAAGGACCTGACCGGCTTCGGCAGCTTCCTGATCATGGGCGTGTGGGGCCTGCTGATCGCCTCGATCGTCAACATGTTCCTGCACAGCGGGACGCTGATGTTCATGGTCAACATCCTGGGCGTGCTGATCTTCGCGGGTCTGATCGCCTACGACACCCAGCGCCTGAAGATGACCTACTACGCCATCGGCGGCGACACCGTCGCCCAGGGCGTGGCCACCAACTTCGGCGCGCTGCAGCTGTACATCAACTTCATCAACCTCTTCCAATTCCTGCTCAGCATCATGGGCAATCGCCGCTAGAGCCCTTTCCGATCTGATTGATCCCATCAGATCGGATAAAAATGGCGTTAAATCAAAAGTTTAGAGCCAGTCGAGGTTCGCGACGACGGAGCCCCGGTGGGAAACCACCGGGGCTTTTTCTTCGCCGACGTCTCGACGCGGCGGATGCGCGAGCCCAGATTGGAGCCCTGGGGACTGACGAGGACATGATGCTGATCGAGACCCTGGCCCTGCTCGCCGCCGCCGCGCCCGCCGTCGAGGCGCCGCCAACCCTTCCGATGCTATCCTTGCGCCCTGAGCTATCGAAGCCGATCTCACCGGTTCCGCTGCGCTACGCCCAAGCCCCAGCGCCCTTGCCGCGCGGCGTGGCTCGCACGGCCATCGAGCGGAGCGCCGGCGGCGTCTCGGGCGGCGTTGGCGTTCTGTGCGGCATTCAGCCCAGCGCCGACGACAGCGGCCTGGGCAAGGCGCGGGGCTATAACACCGAGGGCCGTTTCGTCGGGGCCAAGCTGGGGTTCTCGTTCTAGAGCGCGTCAAATTCAGCTTGAGCGTCTAGTCGACGACCGAGAACTTGCCCTTCTCGAACACCCGCAGCACCTGAGTCAGCTCGTGGCCGCGCTTTAGGATCTGGCCGCCCTGGCCGATCACCGCCCAGGCGCCCTGCTTTCGCGCCAAGGCCGGACGCTTCTCGACACGATAGAGCGGCGCCTCCGCCGCGTGCCGGAAGATGGAAAACACCGCGCTATCCGAAAGTCCGGCGATGCCGTAGTCGCGCCATTCCCCGGCCGCGACCATTCGGCCGTAGAGCCGCATCAGCTGGTCCAGCTCGCGACGCTCGAAAAAGACGACGCCCCCGACCGGAGGCGTGGGCTGGGTGTCCAGGGCCATGCGTCGAATCTAGTCCCAAATCGGACGATTGGAACAGCGCGCACCGAGATTGGGGCCAGGATGCGTCGATCCGTGTCCCCGCGGTCACGGGGATCAGAAATGACACGCGCCGGCAATGGTCGCCCCGAAACGACCTTATTTCGGTCCTTCGCCCGCCTGTTTAGGGGTCGATAAAACCAATGTCGGCTGATCGGACACCCTGTGGTCCAGGATCCTGAACAGCCCCCCCAGCCCCCCAGATCGCGGGCCGGTCAGCCGACAAACTCCATATCCCCTCCCCTAAGAGGCCCGCGCGGATTTCCCCCCACCGCGCGGGCTTTTTCGTTGGCGCGAAGAATGGGAAGCAACGGCCAAGCCGCCGTATCTTGGCCATGACCCGCCCCGAAACGACCTCGGTTTGGTCGATCCCTCGCCCGGTTGCGGGTCGATAACAACAGTGTCGACGAAGACGGACCGGGCTCCTGTCCAGCCCCCCCAGCCCGCCCGGTCACGGACGTCATCGCCGACATGCGAAAGGAACCCGCACGGCCTCCCCCCTCCCGCCGTGCGGGTTTTTGCATGTCTGGAGCATCGCGCGGCTCGCTCTGACGAGGCGCTGGCCCGGAAAGCCTAATGTTCGACGGGCGGCGCCAGGACGCCCAGGATCCGGCCGCCCTTAGCGCCCTGCAACAGGATGACGGTCGAGAGGTCGGCGTCCGAAGCCGCCGGCAGCCGATAGAGCTTGGGCTTGCCCGCCCAGGGCCCCAGCCTGACCAGTTCACGCACCACGTTGCGGTGGACCAGGGTCTGACCCTTATTGTCGCCGCGCTTGACGGCGATGTCCTGCTCGCGCGGATCGTATCGCACCAGCCAGACCTCGGCCCCGCCGCGCGGAACCGCGCCCGCGCCCACCGCGACGCGGTTGACGCCCAGCCGCTGCATGTCCGGCGCCTTGAGCGGCGTCTTGGCGGTGGACTTGATCAGATCCTCGACGGCCTCGGCCTTGGTCCCCGAAGCCTGGACGCGGCCGCCTACCACCATCTGAGGCGTCGGCACGTCGCGCAGGGCGAACTTCTTGGCGTAGGCGCGTTGGCGTTCGGCGAAGATCGGCTTGGCGAAGGTGTCCTTCCAGCCGAGATAGTCCCAGTAGTCCACCGAATAGGTCAGGGCCAGCACGCCGTCGCGCTGGGCCAAATCCGCCGCCAACTGATTGGCCTTGCCGCAGGACGAGCAGCCCTGGGCCGTGAACAGCTCGACCACCACCGGCGCCCTGGCGTGGGCCGGAACGACCTTCGCGGCCGCGCCCTTGGACGCCATTCCCTTCGCGGGTTGGGCCCAGGCGGCGGGAACCGTGACGCCGGACAGGGCCAGGCAAAGCAGGGAGAGGACGGCCTTACGCATTGCGGGTCACTTAAGCCAAGAACGCTCCAGATAGCCGTTCACGAGGCCGTGAAGGGCGATGGTCCGTAGGAGAAAACGGCGCGACATCGTTGTCAGCCGCTTTCGGAATGAAAACGGCCGGCTCCGCGAGGAAGCCGGCCGCCTTTGTTTGGCGTCTGACGCCCGCGCTTAGTCGGCCTTGGCCAGGTTGCGCAGCACGTAGTTCAGGACGCCGCCGTTCTTGAAGTATTCCAGCTCGGTCGGCGTATCGATGCGGCAACGCACCGGGAAGCGGGCGATGCGGCCGTCCGTCGGGCGATAGAGCTCGACGATCAGCTGCTTGCGCGGCGCCAGGTCGGTGAGGCCGCGGATCGAGACGATCTCCTCGCCGGTCAGCTCCAGCTTCTGCCAGCCGTCCTGCACGAACTGCAGCGGCAGCACGCCCATGCCGACCAGGTTCGAACGGTGGATGCGCTCGAAGCTTTCGCAGATCACCGCGCGGACGCCCAGGAGCTTGGTGCCCTTGGCGGCCCAGTCACGCGAGCTGCCGGTGCCGTATTCCTTGCCGCCGAAGACGACCGCCGGACGGCCTTCTTCCTGGTACTTCATCGCCGCGTCGTAGATCGGCATCACTTCGCCGGTCGGGAAGTGCTTGGTCACGCCGCCTTCGATGTCCGGCGTGATCTTGTTGCGGATCCGGATGTTGGCGAACGTGCCGCGCATCATCACCTGGTGGTTGCCGCGACGAGCGCCGTAGCCGTTGAAGTCCACCGGCTGGACGCCGTGGTCGATCAGGAACTTGCCGGCCGGGCTGGAGGTCTTGATCGAGCCGGCCGGGCTGATGTGGTCGGTGGTGATCGAGTCGCCGAACACGGCCAGGATCCGAGCCTCCACGATGTCGGTCACCGGGGCCGGCGTCATCGACATGTTCGGGAAGTAGGGCGGGTTCTGAACGTAGGTGGAATCGGCTTCCCAGGCGTAGGTCTGGCCGCCGGTCACCTTGATGCCCTGCCAGTTCTTGTCGCCCTTGAAGACGTCGCCGTAGCGGCTGGCGAACATCTTCTCGTTGATTGCCTTGCGCTGCAGGGCGGCGATGTCCTCGTTCGAGGGCCAGATGTCCTTCAGGTAGACGTCGTTGCCCTTCTTGTCCTGGCCGATCGGCTGGGTGGCCAGGTCGATCTTCAGGCTGCCGGCCAGGGCGTAGGCCACCACCAGCGGCGGCGAGGCCAGGTAGTTGGCGCGGACGTCCGGGTTCACGCGGCCTTCGAAGTTGCGGTTGCCCGACAGCACCGAGCAGGCGACCAGATCGTTGTCGTTGATCGTCTTGCTGATGGCTTCCGGCAGCGGGCCGGAGTTGCCGATGCAGGTGGTGCAGCCGTAGCCGACCAGATTGAAGCCCAGGGCGTCGAGGTGCTTGGTCAGACCGGCCTTGGCCAGGTAGTCGGTGACCACCTGCGAGCCGGGGGCCAGCGAGGTCTTCACCCACGGCTTGGTCTTCAGGCCCTTGGCGACCGCGTTCTTGGCCAGCAGGCCGGCGGCGATCAAGACCGACGGGTTCGAGGTGTTGGTGCACGAGGTGATGGCCGCGATGACCACGTCGCCGTGACCGACGTCGAAGTTTTCACCCTCGACGGGGGCGCGCAGCTCGGGGTGCTCGGCCTTGCCGAATTCACCCGTCAGCGATTCGGCGAACTTGGCGGCGGCTTCGGCCAGCAGAACGCGGTCCTGAGGACGCTTGGGACCGGCCAGCGACGGCTGAACGGTCGACAGGTCGAGCTCCAGGGTGTCCGTGAAGGTCGGCTCGGCGACGCCGGGCTCCCACCACAGGCCCTGTTCCTTGGCGTAGGCCTCGACCAGCGCGACGCGCTCGGCCGTGCGGCCGGTGCCCTTCAGGAAGGCCACGGTGGCGGCCGAGATCGGGAAGAAGCCGCAGGTCGCGCCGTATTCCGGCGCCATGTTGGCGATGGTCGCCTGGTCTTCCAGGGTCAGGTTGGCCAGGGCGTCGCCGTAGAATTCGACGAACTTGCCGACCACGCCCTTCTTGCGCAGCATCTGGGTGACGGTCAGCACCAGGTCGGTGGCCGTCGCGCCTTCCGGCAGGGCGCCGGTCAGCTTGAAGCCGATGACTTCCGGGATCAGCATCGGGATCGGCTGGCCCAGCATCGCGGCCTCGGCCTCGATGCCGCCCACGCCCCAGCCCAGGACCGACAGGCCATTGACCATGGTGGTGTGGCTGTCGGTGCCGACGACGGTGTCGGGATAGGCGACTTCGGCGCCGTCGACCTCGTTGGTCCAGACCGTCTGAGCGAGATACTCCAGGTTCACCTGGTGGCAGATGCCGGTGCCGGGCGGCACGACGCGGAAGTTGTTGAACGCCGACGAACCCCAGCGCAGGAAGCGATAGCGCTCGATGTTGCGCTCGTACTCGCGCTTGACGTTATCGTCATAGGCCTTGGGATTACCGAAGTTGTCGACCATCACCGAGTGGTCGATGACGAGGTCGACCGGGTTCAGCGGGTTGATCTTGGCCGGGTTGGCGCCCAGGGCGACCATGGCGTCGCGCATGGCGGCCAGGTCGACGACGGCGGGAACGCCGGTGAAGTCCTGCATCAGCACCCGCGCCGGGCGGAAGCTGATTTCGTGCTCGACGCTGCCCTTGTTCTGCAGCCAGGCCGCCACGGCCTTGAGGTCGTCCTCGTTAACCGAGACGCCGTCCTCGTTGCGCAGCAGGTTCTCCAGAAGCACCTTCATCGAGACCGGCAACGACGAAGTTCCGGCCAGACCGGCTTCCTCGGCGGCGCGAAGGCTGTAATAGACGTAAGACTTGCCGCCGACCGAAAGCTCGCGGCGGGCTTTGAGGCTGTCCACAGACGCCATTATGGGGATTCCTTCTCTGTCCACGGTCGCCCGAAAACCACTCCCGGGATCACGCGCTGATCGAAGGGGACACACAGGTTCCGCCTCCGCGCCGCGTACCACCCAAAACGACTGGAGGGGGACGACCGCGCGCTTCTTAGCGCCGCTGGAAAGCAACGTCCATGTCGCGCGCGGGGTCTTGGCGTGTTGAGAGCTGTTCTCATTCAGGAACTCGCCATTTCGCGCGGCGAGCGGCGGCTGTTCTCGGGCCTGAATCTGACCTTGCGGGCGGGCGAGGCGGCGGTCCTGGTCGGACGCAACGGCGCCGGCAAGACCAGCCTGCTGCGCGCGGTCGCCGGCCTGCTGCGCCCGGCCGAGGGGTCGATCGCCTTCGAGACCGCTGAGGGGCCGATCGAGGCCGACACGGCGCGCGCCGAGCAGTTGCACATGCTGGGCCACCAGGACGGTCTGAAGTCCAGCCGCACGGCCTGGGAGGAACTGCGCTTCCAGACCCTGTGGACGGGTGGGACCGAAGAGTCCGCCCGCGCGGCCGCCCAGCGCTTCGATCTGCCGCGCCTGCTGGACCTGGAGGTCCGCCGGCTGTCGGCCGGGCAGCGGCGGCGCCTCGCCCTGGCGCGACTGGCCGCCAGCCCCCGATCGCTGTGGTTGCTGGACGAGCCCATGGCCCCGCTGGACGCGGCTCAGCGCGAGGCGTTCGGCGCGGTGATGGCCGAGCATCTGGCCGCTGGCGGGATGATCCTGGCCTCGGTGCACGATCCCTTGCCGATCCCCGCAAGGTCCGTGGAGATCGGCCAATGAAGGCGTTCGGCGTTCTTCTCCGGCGCGAGCTGGCCCTGGCCTGGGGACGGGGCGGCGGCCCGCTGCTGGCCCTGACTTTCTATGCCTGCGTCGTCGTGCTGCTGCCGATGGCGTCCGGCCGCGCGCCCGAGCGCCTGGCCGCCATCGCGCCGGGCATCGCCTGGCTCGCCCTGGCCCTGGCCGCTCTTCTGTCGCTTGAGCGCCTGTTCGAGCGCGATTACGAGGACGGAACCTTGGACCTGCTGGCCCTGGGTCCGGCGCCGCTCGAGGCCGTCGCCGTGGCCAAGTGCCTGGCGCAATGGCTGGCGAGCGGCGCGCCCTTGGCCCTGGCGGCGCCCGTCGCGGCCCTGATGCTGGGCGCCGAGCCGAAGGTCATGCCGCTGCTGGTGCTATGCGCCCTGGCCGGCGGTCTCGCCTTCGCCTTCCTGGGCGGGCTGGGCGCGGCTCTGGCCCTGGGCAGCAAGCGCGGCGGCCTGCTGGTGGCGGTGATCGTCCTGCCGTTGTTCGCCCCGCCGGTGATCTTCGGCGCCGGAGCGCTGGACGGCTACGGCGCCGGTCTGCCGTGGACCGGCGGCCTGCTGCTGCTGCTGGCCTATTGCGTCGGCGCGGTGGCGCTGTCGCCGCTGGCCATGGCGGCGGCCTGCCGCAACGCGTTGGATTAGGGTCCGGCGAGCTCTACGGCGTCGGGGCGACGGTCGCCTGGAGCTCGCCCGGCGCGGCGTGCTTTTCGCCCAGCACGACCGCCAGGCTGCCGCCGATGATCAGACAGCCGCCGGCCAGCAAGAACGGCGTCAGACGATCGCCGAACAGCAGCACGCCGCAGGCCGCGCCGATCAACGGCTCGATGTTGATGAACACTCCGGCGCTGGCCGCGCCGACCCGCGCCGCGCCGAACTGCCAGGCGGCCGTGGCCAGCAAGGTGGCCAGAACGCCCTGGGCCAGGATTCCGGCCCAGACCGGCGCGCTGAGGCTCAACTTCGGCGGGCCGTGCATCAGGAAGGCGATCGGCAGGACGGCGGCGGCGGCCACGATGATCGACACCGCCGGAATGGCCATGGCGTTCGGCGCCTTGGGCGCCTTCCGCAGAACCAACAGCCAAGCCAGGAACAGGAAGAGGGCGCCGATCGACAGGGCCACGCCCAGCGGGCTGCTGGCGCCGTCCGGCTTGCCGGCGATCAGGGCGGCGCCCAAGGTGGCCGCGGCAACCCCGGCCCAGGAAGCCGGCGTGACCTTCTCGCCCAACACCTTGGCGCTGACGGCGATCAAGGCCGGCATCGCCCCGACCAGCAGGGCAGCGACCGTGACGCTGACATGGGCCAGCCCCTCGAACTGGACCATGAAGGCGACGCCATAGAGCCCGCCGGACAGCAGCACGACCGGAGACTTGAACAGCGCGCGGACCTCTGGCGCGCGCAGGGCGAACGGCGCGGCGGCGAGCGCGGCGACGATGAACCGCAACAGCACCATGTGGGCCGCGTCGGTCTCGGTCAGGATCAGCTTGCCGGTGGGAAAGCCCAGGCCCCAGCAGACGCCCGCCACGGCGAGAGCGAGAAAAGCGATCGATTTCATGGGGGCCCCGCGCCGTTGAATCATTCGGCCGGGTCACCCCGCGGCGGACCGCGCGGCGTTTGGACCTTGGTCTGTCCCGGAACTGAAAGCTGACATAACGCCCGGCGCAGACGACGCAACCCCGCGCCTGTCTCGCCGCCGGAGCGAACCTGTAACATTGTTCATGAGCGCGGACATTTTCGCGCCATATCGGCGTGGCCAAGCTCTTCCCCGCACCAACACGGAGCTCACGACCATGCGTAAAACGCTTTCCCGTCTGGCGCTCGCGGGCGCCGCCGTCACTGTCCTGGCCGGCGGCGTCGCCCTGGCCCAGGTTCCCGCCCCTCCGGCGCCCCCCGTCCCGCCGCCGCCCCCCCTGCCCCCGATGGAGGCCATGATGGCCGGGGGCCCCGGCATGGGCCTCATGCACCATCACGCCCCCGATCCCGAAAAGCGCGCTCAGCGCCTGCGCGATGTTCTGCAGCTGCGCGCCGACCAGGACGGCGCGCTCAAGGCCTATGTCGACGCGACCACGCCGAAGTTCGAGCACATCCGCAGGGAGGACGGCCCCGATGCCGGCGGCAAGATCGAGCCAGCCGATCGCAAGCCGCCGACCACGCTGGATCGCCTGGACCGCATGAGCAAGATGGCCGAGGCCATGGAGAAGCGCATCGCCGCCACGCGCGCCTTCTACAACGCCCTCTCGCCAAGCCAGCAAAAGGCTTTCGACGCGCTCGATCTGGAAGGCGGGATGGGCGACCACGTCATCATCCGTCGCTTCGAGACCCGCGGCGCGCCCGTGTTCCACGGCGGCGACAAGGCCCCTCCGCAACGCAAGGTCGGCTGACCTCGACCGAGCGGGATGGAGCGGCGCGCCTGCACGCGCCGCTCCTTCTTCGCCTCCGTAGCCATACGGCCATTGCCGCCGCCGTTTCGCCGCTCTAAGCAGCGGTCATGGACGCGCGTCACACGTTCGATTTCCTGATCAATCCCGAGCGGTTCATGGCCTTCTCGCGATGGGCCGCGCCGCTGCTCGGCGCCTTGGCCAGCATCGCCGGCGTCGTGGGCCTGGCCCTGACCTTCCTCGTGCCCGAGGATTACCAGCAGGGCGACACCGTGCGGATGATGTTCATCCACATTCCGGCCGCCTCCATCTCGCTGTTCATCTATCTTTGCCTGGGCGTGGCCAGCTTCCTCGCCCTGGTCTTCCGCCAGGCCCTGGCCGATCTCGCCGCCCAGGCCTGCGCCCCCATCGGCGCGGTCTATACCGCCCTGGCCCTCATCACCGGCTCGCTGTGGGGCAAGCCGATGTGGGGAACCTGGTGGGTGTGGGACGCGCGCCTGACCTCGGTGTTGGTGCTGCTGCTGTTCTATCTCGGCTACATGGCCCTGCGCGGCGCGCTCGAGGACGAGCAGAAGGCCGGCCGCGCCGCCGCCATCCTGGCCCTGGTCGGCCTGATCAACCTGCCGATCGTCAAGTTCTCGGTCGAATGGTGGAACACCCTGCACCAGGGCTCCTCGACCTTCATGGCCAAGCAGGGCAATGGCCTGCCGGCGGTCTATGCCTGGCCAGCGCTCTTGATGGGCCTGGCCTATCTGGGTGCGTTCGGCGCGCTGTGGCTGGTGCGCATCCGGGCTCTCGTCTGGCGGCGCAAGGCTCGGGGTCTGGCCCTGAAACTGGCGGAGCGTCCGCGATGAGCTTCGATTTCGATGCCGGCAAGTACGCGATCTATCTCTGGCCGGCCTTCGCCATCTCGGCTGTCGGCTTCGCCTGGCTGATCCTCGACAGCCTGGCCTTCTCCCGACGTTGGCGCAAGGAAGCCGAGCGCCGCCAGGCCGAACTGGACGCGCAAGTCCCATGAAGCGCTGGCTGGCCTTCGCTCCGCTGCTGATCCTGATCGCCCTCGCGATCCTGTTCGCCGGCTATGCGCTGCGGCGCGATCCGCATGTCCAGCCTCACGCCCTGGTCGGCAAGCCCATGCCGGCCCTGTCGCTGCCCGAGTTGGCGACCGGGACGGCGACCCCGATCCGCGCGCCCTCGGACGGGCCGATCCTGGTCAATTTCTTCGCCTCCTGGTGCGCCCCGTGCGAGGTCGAGCATCCTCAGCTGATGGCGCTGAAGGCCCAGGGCGTGAAGATCGTAGGCATCGCCTACAAGGACGCCCCGGCCAACACCCAGGCCTTCATCGGCCGCCTGGGCGACCCCTTCGCGGCGCGCCTCGTCGATCGCGACGGCCGCGCGGGGCTGGAGTTCGGCGTCACCGGCGTTCCCGAGACCTATCTGGTCGGCTCGGACGGCGTGATCATCGCCAAGCACACAGGCCCGCTGACGCCCGACGCGGCCGAGGACCTGCTGAGGAAGGCGCGCTGACGCCACCTTGAGCCAGTCCGCTTCAAACGGAATCATTCGAAGCGAACAAATGCACTTTAAATTCAAGTATTTAGAGCGCATTCGAGCGGCTTAGCCGCTCACACCTAAACCTAACGCGCTCTAGCGAACGCAGGTATGGGGCGACACAGCTTCGCGCTTCATGCCGGGGATCATGGCCAAGGCCTCGTCCTTCGAAGCGGCGTGCGGGGACCCTCGCCCCACCACAACCTGATAGTCGCATGGGCCATACTGATGCGACACGCCGTTGAGCGTCCGGCTCTCGACCACCATCCGATCCGCCGAGGACCACACCGACGTCACGTCCGTCAGCAGCGTGTGGCGGTCCGGCGACCGCAGCCAAGTCTCGCCCTTGTCCGCCACCAGCATCTGGTAGCCGTTGCGCAGACTCCGCTTGGCCGGGAACATCGAGGCCACGATCGAGGCGATGAACAGGCCGACGACAACCAGCACGGCCAGGAAGACGATCTTTTGCCTGCTCACGGGAACTCCAAACAAAGGGTGCGCTCACCGGTCGCGGAGCTATCGCGTTAACGCGGCGTTGACCATACTCGCCGACCCTTCGTTAACCATGTTAGACGTCGAGTCATGAGCACCGTCCGTCCCGCCGGTTGGCCGTCCGTCCCGTCCAAGCCCGCGACCGCGCCCGCCAGCGGCGCCGGCGCTCAGACGCGCGCGGCCTTCTTCCAGGCGGCGCTGGGCGACGCGACCTCGGCCCGGCCGGCCGCCGCGCCCTCGACGGTGCAGATGCAGACCATGGCCCAGCCCCAGCAGCGACAGGCGCCGCCGAAGCCCTTCGTCCAGCCGGACGCGCAGCCGCAGAAGATCCTGCGGCCGGGATCCTTGCTGAATATCCTGGTTTAAGCCCTTACCGCCCCCCGCGAGCGGAAGACGACTAGAGCGTGACGCCGAAAGTGGGAACCGGTTTCGGCGCGTGTCACGCTCTAAGTATTTGATTTAGAGACTCGTTATCGTGTCGAAACGATTCCGTTTTGACACGCGAGGCTCTAGGCGGCCTTCTTGGCGGCCTTGTCCTTCTTGGGCTTCTTGTCCTTCTTCGGCTTCTCGGCCTTCGGCGCCTTCAGCTTCTTGGGCTTGGGCTCCGGCTCGACCGGGTGCAGGTCGGCGCCGGCCATGTCGGACAGAAGGTCGAGGAAGCCCTCGCGCTTGCCCGGCTTCAGCAGGGCCAGGATGCGGGCGTCGGCCATCGCCACCATCGGACGGATGGCTTCGAGCGCTTCACGACCGGCCTCGGTCAGGCGAACGCTGTTGGCGCGGGCGTCCTCGCTGGAGCGCTGACGCTCCAGATGGCCCTTGGTGATCATCCGGGCGACCATGTCGGCCAGGGTCGAGCGGTCGATGCCGGTGGCGCGAACCAGGGCCGTCTGTGTGACCCCTTCGTTCTCGGCCACCGCGGCCAGCACGGCGAACTGGCGCTGGGTGACCCCCGCCTCGCCGCACTCTTCAGCGTAGATGTCGAGCGCGAGCTGCAGGACCCGGTGCAGCAGGTGGCTGGGCGAGCGCTCCAGCGCGCCCCCGGTCGCCTTTTCACCCTTGGTCTTGGCCATGCCTCGCGCCCCCTGTTCGCACGGCCGTGCTCGGCCGACGGACGAATCCTAGCACCGATACACGTCGATTTGACGACAGACGGTCCGTGGACGGCCTAGAAACCCGCATCCGGCGGCTCGACCGCGGCCGTCTCGTCGGCCTTGGCCATGTGCTTCATGATGAAGGGCACCTGGGTGGCGACGAACACCAGGGCCAGCGGCAGCAGGCCCAGGCGGAACTTCACCCAGGTGTCGGTGTCCTGCGTATTCCGGACGATCTCGTTCAACGCCGCGACCACCGCGAAATAGATCCCGTAGCGGAGGGTCAGGGTCTTCCAGGCCGCCTCGTCCATGCGCAAGGCCTCGCCCATCACCAGCTTCAGCGGCTGGCGACCGGTCAGCACGCCGCCGAACAGGAAGGCGGCCAGGGCCAGGTTGATCACCGTCACCTTGATTTTCACGAACACGTCGGAGTGGAAGATCAGGCCCAGGGTCCCGAACACCAGGGCCATCGCCCCGAAGAACAGCGGCATCAGCGCCAGGCGGCGCTCGACCGCGAAGCCGATGATCAGGGCGGCGGCGGAGGCGGCCACCAGCACCCAGGTCGCCTTCTGGAAATCCTTGGTGATGAAATAGGCCGCGCCGAAGGCCAGGGCCGCGCCATAGTCGACGACCGTCCGGACCCAGCCGTTGTTGTTCTTGGGAGCCGTCTTAGCCGCTTCGCTCACGGATCAGTCCTTCAGGCCGACGAGGGAGCGCGAGAAGGCGCGCGCGTCGAACGGTTGCAGGTCTTCCACGCCCTCGCCGACGCCGATCAGCTTGATCGGGCTGTCGGAGGCGCGCGCCACGGGCACCAGCACCCCGCCGCGCGCGGTGCCGTCCAGCTTGGTCATGACAATCCCGGAGACGCCGACCTGGTTGCCGAAGATCTTCTCCTGGGCCAGGGCGTTGCGGCCCACCGTGGCGTCAAGGACCAGCAGGGTTTCGTGCGGATAGTCCGGATCGACCTTCTTCACCACACGGATGACCTTGAGCAGTTCGTCCATCAGGCCCTGCTTGTTCTGCAGGCGGCCGGCGGTGTCGATCAACACGACGTCGTAATGCTCGGCCTTGGCGCGCTCGACGGCCTCATAGGCCAGGGCGGCGGCGTCCGAGCCGGTCGGCTTGGCCATGAAGTCGGCGCCGGCTCGGTCGGCCCAGACCTTCAGCTGCTCGACGGCGGCCGCGCGGAAGGTGTCGCCAGCGGCGATCAGCACCCGCGCGCCCTTCTCGGTCAGGTCGGCGGCGATCTTGCCCAGGGTGGTGGTCTTGCCCGAGCCGTTGACGCCGATGAACAGCACGACATAGGGGCGCGGACCGCCCAGCGGGTCGAAACTGCCCTGGCGGTCGGCCAGCTCGGCGGCGATCAGCTCGGCCAGGGCCTCCTTGACCTCGGCGTCGGTGGACGACTTGCCGAACCGCGCCTTGCCGAACGCCTCGGCGATGCGGCCAGCGATGTCAGGGCCCAGATCGGCCTCGATCAGCATCTCCTCGAGGGCGTCCAACTGTTCCTGGTCGAGAGGCTTCTTGGTGAAGACCCCCGTGACCTGGTCGGTCATCTGCTGGGACGACCGGGCCAGGCCCGACGTCAGGCGCTGGAACCAGCCTTTTTTCTGCTCGGGCTTGTCGCTCATCCGCGCCCCTTTAGTCGAACGGGCGAAAGTGTAAATCGGGATTTAACGGCGGATGGTTAGCGCGTGGCGGACCGGCGTGTCATGAAGGGGCATGGACGTGCAGCTTGACCCTTTGGGAACGGCCCTTTTCTGGCTCGACTACGCCGCCGTGGCCGTTTTCGGGGCAACGGGCGCCCTCGCGGCCGCGCGACGCAAGCACGACATCATCACCTTCGGATTCTTCGCCGCGATCACCGGGGTGGGCGGCGGGACGCTTCGCGACCTGCTGATCGGCGCGCCGGTCTTCTGGGTGCAGCGCCCCGGCTACATCCTGGCCTGCCTGGCGGCGGCGGCCCTGGTCTGGTTGCTGGGCAAGCGCGGGTGGCGTTTCCGGGCGTTGCTTTGGCTGGACGCCCTGGGGATGGCCGCCTACGCCGTGGTCGGCACCGCCAAGGCCCTGGGGCTGGGCGTCCACCCGTTCAGCGCCGTGGTCATGGGCGTCCTGACCACCGCCTTCGGCGGCGTGATCCGGGACGTCCTGGCCGAGGAGCCGAACCTGCTGCTGCGCCGGGAAATCTACATCACCGCCGCGCTGCTGGGCGCTTCGGTGTTCGCGGTGCTGAAGCTTCTGGGCGTCGCCTTCTGGCCCGCCGGCCTCGCCGGCTTCGTCGCCGCGTTCGGCCTGCGCGCCGCCGCGCTCAAATTCGGCTGGAGCCTGCCGGGCTTCGCGGGCGAGGACGAGGCCGAGGTCGAATAGCGGGCGTCAGACGTCCCGATCCGGATGCTGCCGGCTGACCACCGTCTCCGTCGGCCCCAGCGGCGGACGGACGGGAAGGTCGGCCAGATGCTCCATCCAGGCTGGACGGCGCTCGACGACCAGCTGGACGACGGGCTCGACGGCGGACGGATCGTCGAAGGCGAACACCGCCAGGTCGATCCGGTCATCGCTCCACTCGAAGGTCAGGGGCGTGCCGCACCCGGCGCAGAATCCGCGCCGGATCTTGTCGGAACTCTGGAAAGTCGCGCGTTGTCCGCGCGTCCAGGTCAGGGCGGCGACCTCGACCGTCACGAGCGCCCCGAACGGGCCGCCGAACGCCTTCTGACACATGCGGCACCAACAGATCGACGCGCGCTGGGGTTCGCCCTCGACCCGGAACCGCACCGCGCCGCACTGGCAGCCGCCGGACAGAGTCACGGCGCCAGTTCCGCCAGCACGCGCGCGCCGTCGTGGCCGGTGACCGTGAAGGCGACGATCTCGCCCAACGGCGCGTCGCCCGTGAAGCGGATCTCGGTGAAGTCCTCGGCCCGGGCGACGCCCTCGCGCTCCACCAGGCCCGACAGGACCCGGCCGATCTGGCGCTGGAGATGACGCTCGAGACCGGCCTGGCCGGCCTCGCGCAGGCGGCGGGCGCGCTCCTTGATCAGCGGTCCCTTCACCGGCGGCATCCGCGCGGCGGGCGTGCCGGGACGGGCGCTGTAGGGAAAAACATGCAGGAAGGCCAGATCGGCCTCCTCGACCAGCCGCAGGGTGTTCTCGAAGGCCTCGTCGCTCTCGGTCGGAAAGCCGGCGATCAGGTCGGCGCCAAAGGCGGTGTCGGGGCGCACGCGGCGGACTTCGGCCACCAGCTTCAGGGCGTCCTCGCGGCTGTGACGACGCTTCATCCGCTTGAGGATCAGATTGTCGCCAGCCTGCAGGGACAGGTGCAGGTACGGCATCAGGCGCGGCTCGGTCTCCAGCAGCCTGAAGAGATCGGGATCGATCTCGGCCGCGTCGATCGACGACAGGCGCAGACGCGGCAGGTCGGGGACCATGCGCAGGATTCGCCCGACCAGCTGGCCCAGGGTCGGCTGGCCCGGCAGGTCCGCGCCCCAGGAGGTGACATCGACGCCGGTCAGCACCACCTCGCGATAGCCCTCGGCGGCCAGCTTGCGCACCTGCTCGACCACCTCGCCGGCCGGGGCCGAACGCGAGTTTCCCCGGCCATAGGGAATGATGCAGAAGGTGCAGCGGTGGTCGCAGCCGTTCTGGACCTCGACATAGGCCCGGGCGCGGTCCTTCAGGCCGTCGATCAGATGGCCGGCGGTTTCCTTGACCGACATGATGTCGTTGACCCGCACGCGGGCGGTCGTCTCGGTCAGGGCGCCCGGCGCGGCCTTCTCGGCGTTGCCCAGCACCAGGTCGACCTCGGGCATGGCGGCGAAGGCGGCGGGATCGACCTGGGCGGCGCAGCCGGTGACGATGATCCGCGCGCCCGGCCGTTCGCGGCGGGCCTTGCGGATCGCTTGGCGCGCCTGGCGCACGGCTTCGTTGGTGACGGCGCAGGTGTTGAAGACCACCGCGTCCGACAGGCCGTCGGCGGCGGCGCGGGCGCGCATGGCCTCGCTCTCATAGGCGTTCAGCCGGCAGCCGAAAGTGACGACGTCGACGCCGTCCGGACCGGACAGCGTGGTCGCCGGTCCGCCCTCCTCGCCGGCTTCGGGCCCGGGCTTCGGCGTGGCCTTGATGACGGTGTAGGAGGCCATGAGCTAGGCCGCCAAGGCCTCGGGCAGCTTGCCGACGAAGTCCATGCTGACCGGACCGGTCATGATCACGTGGCCGTCGCTTTCGCGCCATTCGATGGTGAGGGCGCCGCGCTCGAACTCGACCTTGGCCTGGCGGTCGGTCAGGCCCCGCCGCACGGCGGCGACCTGGGCGGCGCAGGCGCCGGTGCCGCAGGCGGCGGTCAGGCCCGCCCCGCGCTCCCAGACCTTCAGCTGGATATGATCACGCGCGGCGATGTGGGCGAAGCCGACATTGACGCCTTCCGGGAACAGCGGGTGGTGCTCGACGAGGCTGCCGGTCTTGGTGGCGAACTCGTCCGAAACGGGCGCGTCGACGAAGAACACGACGTGCGGATTGCCCATCGAGACACAAACCGGCGTGTGCACCCACGGCGCGTCGATCGGACCGACCTGCAACTCGACGCGCTCGGTGTTCATCTCCTCCGACAGCGGAATCTGGGTCCAGTCCAGGCCCGGCCGGCCCATGTCGACCGTCACCAGCATCTCGCCGGCCGCGAGGCCCGACAGGCGGCCCGCCACGGTGTCGAACGCCACGGCCGTCTTGCCGGCCGACCGCATCAGCAGCCAGGCCACGCAGCGGGTTCCGTTGCCGCAGGCCCCGGCCGGTTCGCCGTCCGCGTTCCAGAACCGCACATAGGCCGAGGCGCCCTCGGCGCGCGGCGGGTCGATGGCGATCACCTGATCGCAGCCGATTCCACCATCCCCACGCTTGGCGATCGCGCGGATCTGCTCCGGGGTCGGCTCGAAGGTCTGGGTGGCGGTCTCGATGACGACGAAGTCGTTGCCGAGCCCGTTCATCTTCAGGAAGTTGCGGCTCATGGCCGGGCTATATAGTGGAAAAGCCGCGCCAAGTCAGGGGACGCGGCGACGCGGGCGCATTCGCGCTCGGCATCGATCGTTTGGGGACGGCGAACCGCGTGAAAGCCACTGGCGCGCGAACGAATGTCCGCTACCGTCCCCGACCATGCTCACGTTTCGTAACGGCTCCGTCGCCGCCCTGGCCCTCGCTCTTCTCGCGTCCGGCGCCGCGTGCGCCCAGGCCAATGATCCGCATCTCGACCTGGAAGGCGTCGAAACGCCGTCGTCCCTGGCCTGGGTGAAGGCCCAGAACGACAAGACCTTGCCGGTCCTGTCCGGCGATCCGCGCTTCCAGGGCCTGCAAGCCGCCGCGCTGAAGATCCTGTCGAGTCACGACCGCATCGCCACGCCGGATTTCATCGGCCGGACGGTGTTCAACTTCTGGCAGGACCAGACCCACGTGCGCGGCGTCTGGCGGCGAACGAGCCTGGAATCCTACAAGTCGGCCGATCCCCAATGGGAGACGGTCATCGATCTCGACGCCCTGGCCGCCGCCGAGGGCAAGAACTGGATCTGGAAGGGCGCGGACTGCCGGCCCAAGACCCACGACCGTTGCCTGGTGAATCTCTCGAACGGCGGCAAGGACGCGGTCACCGTCCGAGAATTCGACCTGACGACCAAGACCTTCGTCGATCCGGCGGCGGGCGGCTTCGTCCTGCCCGAGAGCAAGCAGACCCTAGAATGGCTGGACGCCGACACCCTGATCCTGACCCGCGACTGGGGTCCGGGCACGACCACCGACAGCGGCTACGGCTTCGTGATCAAGACGCTGAAGCGCGGCCAGGCCCTGGACCAGGCGGTGGAGGTCTATCGGGGGCAGAAAAGCGACGTCTCGGTGCGACCCGAGGTTCTGCGTGACGCTAGCGGCGCGCGAGTGGTGCTGCTGACCCGCGCAACCGACTTTTTCCACGACGAAACCTACCTATGGAATGGTGAGCGCGCCTATCGCCTGCCCGTCCCCCAGAAGGCCCAGATCGCCGGTCTGCTGGACGGCCGTCTGATCCTTCGGGTTCTGGAGGACGGTCTTGGCGCCAAGGCGGGCGATGTCGTCGCGGTCGGCCCCACGGCGACCGCCGGTCAGGTGATCTTTTCGCCCGGACCGCGCCAGTCGGTCGACCAGGTCGCGGTCACCGACCATGCGGTGGCGATGGCCATCTACGACAATGTCCGCGGCGAGGTGGCGGTCTTCAGGCCAACCGGCGCGACCTGGGTCCGCGCCGTTTTGCCCGGCCTGGCCAACGCCTCGGTCTCGCTCGGCTCACACGCCGACGAGGGCGACGAAATGTTTTATTCGGTCGAGGGCTTCACCACCCCGACAACCCTGCGCCTCGCCGACGCGGCGACCGGCGCTTCCGAGACGATCAAGGCCCTGCCCGCTCAGTTCGACGCCGCGAACCTGGTCGTCGAGCAGAAGTCGGCGATCTCGAAGGACGGGACCCAGATCCCCTACTTCCTGGTCCACGAAAAGGGCTGGGCGCTGGATGGCCAGAACCCGACCCTGCTGCACGCCTATGGCGGCTTCAACCTGTCCAAGCTGCCCGTCTATGACCCGCTGATCGGCAAGCTGTGGTTGGAGCGCGGCGGCGCCTATGCGGTGGCCAATATCCGGGGCGGCGGCGAGTTCGGCCCGGCCTGGCACGAGGCGGCGCTGAAAGCCAATCGACAGCGGGCCTATGACGACTATTTCGCGGTCGCCGAAAAGCTGATCGCCGACAAGGCGACCTCGCCGCGTCATCTGGGCGCCTATGGCCGCTCGAACGGCGGCCTGCTGATGGGCGTGGCCCTGACCGAGCGTCCAGACCTGTGGAACGCGGTGGTGGTCGAAAGCCCGCTGCTTGACATGATCCGCTACACGCAGCTGCCGGCCGGCGCCTCGTGGATCGGCGAATATGGCGACCCCGCGATTCCGGCCGAGCGGGCCTGGATCGAGAAGTACAGCCCCTATCAGAACCTCAAAGCCGGCGTGAAATATCCGCTGGCCTACATCACCACCTCGACCAAGGACGACCGCGTCCACCCTGGCCACGCTCGCAAGTTCGCCGCGCGCCTGGACGACCTGAAGGTCGACCATCTCTATTTCGAGAACACCGACGGCGGTCACGCCAATGGCGCGGACCCCAAGGCCAACGCCCGCCGCTGGGCGCTGCACTACACCTACCTGTCGCGCCAGCTGATGGATCACTAGATGCGTAAGTTCCTGACCGCCCTCTTCGCCTCCACGACCCTTGCTTCGACTGGCCTGATGACCCTGACCCCCGCGATCGCCGCCGACAACGCCAAGCCCGCCGAAGTCCGCACGCCATTGAATGAGCTGGGCAAGGACGATCCATACCTCTGGATGGAGGAGATCGAGGGGACCCGCGCGCTCGACTGGGCCAAGGCCCAGAACGCCCGGACCCTGCCGGTGCTTCAAGGCGACAAGCGTTACGCCGACCTGGAAGCCAAGGCCCTGGCCATCCTCAACGCCAAGGACCGCGTGCCTGGCGTGTCCTTCTCCGGCGATGGGTCGCTCACCAATTTCTGGCAGGACGCCGACCACGTGCGCGGCCTCTGGCGCCGGACGACCCTGGACAGCTACCGGACGGCCGAACCGACCTGGGAGACGATCCTCGACATCGACGCCCTGTCGAAGGCCGAGAACGCCAACTGGGTGTTCAAGGGCGCCAGCTGCCTGCCGCCCGACGAGACGCGCTGCTTGGTCACCCTGTCCAACGGCGGCAAGGACGCGGTCACGGTCCGCGAGTTCGACACCACGACCAAGGCCTTCGTTCCCGGCGGCTTCGTCCTGCCCGAGGGCAAGCAGAACTACAGCTGGCTGGACAAGGACACCCTGCTGGTCGCCCGCGAGTGGAAGCCGGGCGAGATGACCAAGTCGGGCTATGCCTACGTGCTGAAGACCCTGAAGCGTGGCGAGAGCCTGGATCAGGCCCGCGAGGTCTATCGCGGCCAGGAGACCGATGTCTCGGTCAGCCCTTACGTCCTGCGCGATCCAGACGGCAAGGTGATGGGCGTCATCGCCCATCGCGGCGTGACCTTCTTCGAGAGCGAGCACTATCTGATCACGGCGAAGGGCGCGGCCAGGCTGCCCCTGCCCGCCAAGTGCTCGATCCAGACCTTCGTCAACGGCCGACTGATCGTGCTTCTGGAGCAGGACTGGCCCGAGCAAGGCCTGAAGACCGGCGACCTCTTCGAATACAACATCGATCCGCTGACCGCCGACGCCCTGGCCAGCCTGGGCGACGGCAAGCCGGTCGGGGCCAAGCCGATGCTGGTGTTCCGCCCGACGGCCCGCCAGTCGGTGGAGTCGGTGACCAGCACGCGCGACAAGCTGATCGTTGGCCTTCTGGACAACGTGAAGGGCGCCGCCCTGGTCTTCGACCTTGGAAACAAGGGCTGGACGCGGCGAAAGCTCGATTTGCCGGCCAATTCCAGCATTGGTCTGGGCTCGGCCTCGGACAAGGACGACCGGCTGTTCGTCAGCGTCACGGGCTATCTGGCCCCAACGACCTACTGGCTGGCCGACGCCGCCACGGGAAAGCTTGAGCAGGTCAAGGCCTCGCCGGCCCGTTTCGACGCCTCGACCCATGTGGTCGAGCAGTTCGAGGCTGTCAGCACCGACGGAACCAAGATCCCCTACTTCGTCGTCCGGCCCAAGGACGTGAAGTATGACGGATCGGCCCCCACGCTGCTCTACGCCTATGGCGGCTTTCAGGTGCCGATGACGCCCGGCTATTCGGGCGTGATGGGCAAGCTGTGGCTGGAGCGCGGCGGGACCTATGTCGTGGCCAATATCCGCGGCGGGGGCGAGTTCGGTCCGGCCTGGCACGAGGCCGGGCTGAAGGCCAATCGCCAGAAGGTCTATGACGACTTCTTCGCGGTGTCGGAGGACCTCATCGCCCGCAAGATCACCTCGCCCCGGCGCCTGGGAATCATGGGCGGCAGCAACGGCGGCCTCTTGATGGGCGTCGCCCTGACCCAGCGGCCGGAACTTTACAACGCCATCGTCATCCAGGTGCCGTTGTTCGACATGATCCGCTACAGCCAGATCGGGGCCGGCGCCTCTTGGGTGGGCGAATACGGCGACCCGGCCATCCCGTCGGAACGCGCCGTGATCGCCAAGTACGACCCCTATTCGAACCTGAAGGCCGGGAAGAAATACCCCGAGGTGTTCATCGAGACCTCGACCAAGGACGACCGCGTCCACCCGGCCCACGCGCGCAAGGCGGCGGCTCGGCTCGAGGCTCTCGGCTATCCGGTGCTCTATTACGAGAACGTCGATGGCGGCCACGCGGCCAGCGCCAACCTGGCCGAGACCGCTCGTCGCCAGGCCCTGGAGTACGTTTACCTGACGCGAAAGCTGATGGATTGAACATAGACGACACGGCGTTCGACGGAACGGCGCATCGTCAACGTTAAGGAAAGCTATCGGCGGCAATATGTCGCCGTTTCTTTCCTCGGGGTGGCGTCCCTTGCCCATCGAAGTCGTCAAGGCCCTGGATCTCTCGTCCTCGGACGTCGCGCGGTGGGCGGAACTTCAGCGCGGCCAGACCCGCCTGGACTCGCCGTTCCTGTCGCCCCACTGGGCCCTGGCCGTGGCCAAGGCCCAGGCGGAGAAGGGCGACGAGGTCAAGATCGCCATCCAGCGCGACGCCAGCGGCCAAGCGGTGGGCTTCCTACCCGCTCGGGTCCGCCAAGACGTGGCCATGCCCGTCGGCGCGCCGATGTGCGACTATCAGGCCCTGGTCACCGCGCCCGGCGTGACCATGAACCCGCGCGAGCTGCTGTCGGCCCTGGGCGCCCATCGCATCGATTTCTGCCACATGCTGGCCGACGACGTGACCCTGGCGCGCCACGGTCGCGGCCAGACCGACAGCTGGGTCGTCGAGACCCCGGAGGGCTATGAAGCCTACGCGGCCGAACGCAAGGCCGCCGGCGTCGGCGTGCTGAAGGACATCGACAAGAAGCGTCGCAAGGCCGAGCGCGAGGTCGGCCCCTGCCACTTCACCGCCATGTCGCAAAGTCGGGCGGCCTTTGACCAGCTGGTCGCCTGGAAGCGGGTTCAACTGCTGCTGACCCACCAGACCGACCTCTTCCAGACGCCGTGGGTCAACAGACTGCTGGACCACCTGTTCGAGCGGCGGGAACCCGACTTCGGCGGCGGTCTCTACACCCTGCATCTGGGCGAGCGGCTGGCCGCGGTCCATCTGCACCTACGCGGCGAGCACACGATCCACGGCTGGCTGATCGCCCACAATCCGGACCTGGAGCGCTATTCGCCAGGCCTGATGCTGTTCCAGGACATTCTGAAGAGCATGGACGGCACGCCGTACATGCGCCTCGATCTCGGCACCGGCGACTATCGTTTCAAGCGCGAGCTGTCCAACGCCCAGCAAAAGGTGGTGTTCGGCTTTCTCGGCGCGCCCTCGGTGCCGACCCTGGTGCGCCATGCGGCCTATGGCGTGCGCCAGATGGTCGAGGCCCTGCCGCTGGGCCGCGTCTCCGAGATCCCCGGCAAGGCCATGCGGCGCATCGACCTCCTCCGCGGCCTTCACTAGAGCTGCGGGAGAGCCGTCAGCGGTCAGTGGACCGCGTTCAGGCGGATGGCCTTGGGGTCGAGACCCCCGGCCGCCCAAGCGCGGGTCCAGCCGTATTTCAGCTCGCCCTCGCGGAAGGCGAAGCGGTCCAGGTGCCTGGCCACCACGTCTTCCAGTCGGGCCAAGCCTTCGAGGTCGATCGCCTCGATCGTGATGTCCAAGCCGTCCGGGTGGGCGCTCATGCGACAGGTCCCCAGCGGCAGCGGAAAGAAGGCCGAGGTCTCGTCGTAACGGACCTCGAACTTGTGACTC
Source organism: Caulobacter vibrioides OR37 (assembly GCF_000372645.1). Classification (GTDB taxonomy): domain Bacteria; phylum Pseudomonadota; class Alphaproteobacteria; order Caulobacterales; family Caulobacteraceae; genus Caulobacter; species Caulobacter vibrioides_E. The sequence goes on from NZ_APMP01000005.1 coordinate 140,898, forward strand.
CAATGCTTGGCCAGTTGGACCATGTAGCGGCTCGCCTTGTCCGTGATGACGCGGGCGTGGCTTTCCATGGGCTTTCCCTCCCTAGATGGTCTCGATGGCCGCCGCCGCGTCGTCCAGCGCCTTGGCGATGGCCGTGATCTGCTCCGCGCTCAGTTGGCCGCCATGCAGCTTGAGCCGCAGGGCTGTCTTCAGGTTTTCGCGGGCGCGCAGGATCTGCGGCGAGAACGCCGCGCTGGCCGAAGCCGCCTCGGCCATGCGCTCGAACAGGGAGCGGACCGGCTGCTCGTTGCTGGCCAGGAAGGCCTCGCCTTCCGGCGTGATCGTGTAGAGCTTCTTGCCGCCGCCCGCGTCGCTGGCCACCACATAGCCCAGCTCTTCGAGCAGGGTGAGGGTCGGATAGACCACGCCGGGGCTGGGGCTATAGGCGCCGCCGGCGGCGGTCTCGATCGCCTTGATTAGCTCGTAGCCGTGGCTGGGCTTTTCGGCGATCAGCTTGAGGACCACGAAGCGCAAGTCGCCGTGGTCGAAAAAGCGACCCATGCGGCCGCCTCGGCCGCGCGGACCGTGGTGATGACCGTGCATTCCGCCGAACGGGTGGCGGCCGTGGTGCTCGCCCCCATGACCGTCCCAGCGGCCGCGATGATGATGGTGTCGTCCAAACATGCGCATACTCCGATGCGGTTTCGTTATATCGAAATGTTAGATATATCGAAAATCGCAGCCGTCAAGCGCTATTTCGATATATCTAATAACATCGGGCAAACTCGGACCGATTTCCGCCGCGTCTCGGATTCAGAGGTTCAAGTGGCGGCTTGGCCACACCCGTAAGGCAAAGCTGAGCCGAATTAGGTCGGGGCCATCTTGATACGGATGACGATATGAATACATGGCGGGGGTAAGAGCAGGAGCATGAGCTTGAATCATCGGGTCCCTAGCGCGCGCCGTAAGGCCGCCGGCCGGCGCATCGCCGCCGGAACGGTCGTCGCCGTCGGCCTGGCGGCCCTAGCCTCGGGCGCTCATGCCGGGAACAACGTCGCCGTCGTTCCTACCCCTCCGACCACGGACACATCCGACGCGCTGCGGGCTCATGACCCCCTGGAGCGCCTGAACCGCGGCTCGTTCAAGCTCGGCATGGGCGTCGACAAGGCCCTGCTGGCCCCCGTCGCCCACGGTTACATGGCGGTGGCTCCCAAGCCGCTGCGCGAGCGGGTCGGCAACGTCGTCTACAATCTGGGCGAGCCCAACACGGTGATGAACGAGGTGCTGCAGGGCAAGCCGAAGATGGCCATGCGCACCACCACGCGCTTCATCGTCAATTCGACGGTGGGCGTCCTGGGCCTGTTCGATGTCGCCTCGCACATGCACCTGCCGCCGCACGACGCCGACTTCGGCCAGACGCTGGGCAAATGGGGCGCGGGACCTGGCGCCTACCTCTATGTTCCGCTCATGGGCCCGCTGAACGCGCGCGACGCCGCCGGCCGCATCGTCGACGTCGTCACCGATCCTGTTTCGCTGCTCGTCGGCGGTTTCTCGACCGACTTCGGCAAGGCCCGCACGGGCGTGACCATTGTCGACCTGCGCGCCAGGACCGATCCGGCGTTCGAAGCGCTCAAGGACGCCGCGGACCCGTATGTGACCACGCGCTCGGCCTATACGCAGTACCGCGACGCCGTCGTCCGCGAGGCGACCGGCAAGGCCGAGGAACTCCCCGATTTCGATTCGCCGCCTACAGACTATTCCAAGTCGCCGGCGGCGACCACGCCATGAGCACCCCCGGTAAGATCATGAAAAGCACCCTCACCACTCGGCGCGGCGCGAACGTCGCGCTTTTGACGTTCTTCGGCGCCGTCGCGCTCGGCGCGGCCAGTCCCGCCCTGGCCCAGGCGCGCGATCCCGGCGCCGAAGCCTTCGTCCAGACCAAGGCACAGAAGGTGATCGCCACCCTGGCCAACAAGAGCCTGTCGGACGCCCAGAAGAAGCAGATCTTCCATCAGGCCATCGACGAACTGGCCGACGTGCCGAAGATCACGAACTTCGTTCTGGGAAAGTACGCCCGCACCATCACGCCGGATCAGCGCGCCCGCTTCACGCCGGTGTTCCGCGCCTATGCCGAGAACGTCTATCAGAGCCGCATCGACGACTATCACGGCGAACAGCTGAAGGTGACCGGGTCGGTGGTCCGCAAGCCCGGCGACGTGATCGTCAACAGCACGGTCGGCGGCGGTCAGCTGAGCCAGCCCGTCGCGGTCTCGTGGCGCGTGCTGGGCGGCGGCCAGAACTGGAAGGTCGTCGACGTTCAGTTCAAGGGCATCTGGCTGGCCATCACTCAGCAGCAGGACTTCGTCTCGACGATCGACAACGCCGGCGGCAATATCGACGTCCTGATCAACCAGCTGCAAAAGGGCGGGCAAGCCTCGTCGGCGCGCCGCTAAGCGCGGGTTGGGTTTAAGTGTGAGCGGTTAAGCCGCTCGAACGCGCTCTGGGTCTGGGATTTAGAACGCGGAATGAAGGGGATTTGGCTTTGCGCGAACAATGGGCCGAGACGGCCATGGGCGTCGTCGTTCTCGCCCTGGCGGCGGGTTTTCTGACCTACTCGCTCAGCGTGGGCGCCGTTCACATGAAGAGCGGCAACTATGAGATCAGCGCCAAGTTCGGCGAGGCGGGATCGCTGGCGCCCGGCGCGGCGGTCAGCGTCGCCGGCGTCAAGATCGGCACGGTCTCGCGGGTCACGCTAGAGCCGAAGACCTTTCTGGCGGTCGCCAAGCTCAGCATCGATCCGACGGTGAAGCTGCCGTCGGACTCGACCGCCAAGATCACCAGCGACGGCCTGCTGGGCGGCGCCCACGTAGCCATCGCGCCGGGCTCGGCCCTGGACGATCTCAAGCCCGGTGGCGAAATCGAGAACACCCAGGGCGCGGTTGACCTCTTCGGCCTGATCGGCTCGGTCATTCGCCCGCAAGGCGGCGGAGACAGCGCGGCCAAGACGCCCGCCCCCGCCGCGAACCCGGCGACGCAACCGGCCGCGAGCTACTGAGATGGCCTCGGCCGAGGCGGCCCGGTCGGCCGCCCCCAACCCCATTCGCGCCCTGGGTCGGTCGACCCTGACCGCCCTGCGCACGGTCGGCGGCGTCGCCGTCTTCGCCCTGCGCGGCGTGGCCGCGGCGCTGACCCCGCGTTGGTTCTGGGACCAGTTGCTGCGCCAGTTCGCGGCGATCGGCTTCTTCTCGCTGCCCGTGGTCGGTCTGACGGCCGTCTTCACCGGCGCGGCCCTGGCGCTGAACATCTTCACCGGCGGCGGGCGCTTCAACGCCGAACAGGTGATGCCGCAGATCGTGGCCCTGGGGATCACCCGCGAGCTGGGTCCTGTGCTGGCGGCGCTGATGCTGGCCGGTCGCGTCTCGGCCGCCATCGCCGCCGAGATCGGGGCCATGCGCGCCACCGAACAGATCGACGCCATGCGCACCCTGTCGACGGATCCCTTCCGCTACCTGGTGGCGCCGCGCCTGCTGGCCGGCGTGCTGATGCTGCCGCTGCTGACCGCCGTGGCCGACACGATCGGCGTCGCTGGCGGTTGGCTGGTGGCCACGCGCGTGCTGTCGTTCAACCCCACCATCTATATCCGCAACACCATCACCTTCCTCGAGAGCTGGGACGTCGTCTCGGGCCTGATCAAGGCCGGGGTGTTCGGCTTCATCGTGACGCTGATGGGCTGCTACCACGGCTACAACGCCTCGGGCGGCGCGCGCGGCGTCGGGCGAGCCACGACCCACGCCGTGGTGTCGTCGGCGATCCTGATCTTCGCCTCCGACTACCTCCTGACCACCCTGTTCACCCACGCCTCATGACCGACGTGACCCCCAAGCTCGCCTGGAAGGGCGTGACCAAGCGCTTCGACGGCCGCGCGGTGCTGGACGGGCTGGACCTGTCGGTGGCGCCGGGCAAGTCGCTGGTGATCATCGGCGGCTCGGGCCAGGGCAAGTCGGTGACGATCAAGACCGCCATGGGCCTGATGCGCCCCGAGGCCGGCAAGATCGAGCTGGACGGCAAGAACGTCGTTGGTCTGTCGGAAAACGCTCGCCGCAAGCTGTTCTCGCGGATCGGCGTGCTGTTCCAGGGCGCGGCGCTGTTCGACAGCCTGACCATCTGGGAGAATGTCGCCTTTCGTCTGCTGAACGCCGACGGCGTGGGACGGAGCGAGGCCAAGGCCCGAGCGGTCGAAGCCCTGGACCAGGTGCGCCTCGCGCCATCGGTCGCCGACCGCTTCCCCTCGGAACTGTCCGGCGGGATGCAGAAGCGCGCCGGCCTGGCCCGCGCCATTGTCGCCCAGCCGGAAATCCTGTTCTTCGACGAACCGACCACGGGACTGGACCCGATCACGGCGGCGGCGATCAACCAGCTGATTTCCGATCAGGTGAGGCGTCTGGGCTCCACGGCCGTCTCGATCACCCATGACCTGGCCTCGGCCCAGACCATCGGCGACGAGATCGCCATGCTGCACGACGGCAAGATCATCTGGCGAGGTCCGGCGGCGGACCTCCACACCACCGATAACCCCTACGTCCGCCAGTTCGTCGAGGGCCGGGCCGAGGGCCCGATCGCCCACGCGGTCTAGATCAAACGGCGCGATACAGGACTCGCGCCGCTTGCTCTAGAATGCGGCCGACTTAGGTCGCGTCCCGCAGGGTTTCGGCCAGCAGGCGACCCTCGACGCCTCGGCTGGAACCGGCGCGCCAGGCCACCACGATCTCGCGGCTGGGATGGGCGGCGGCCAAGGGGCGGACGGTGATCGCGGTCCGATCGGTCAGCCCCGCCTCGACCGCCATGGCCGGCAGGAACGACACGCCCAGGCCCGAACCGATCATCTGCACCAGGGTCGGCAGGGACGTGGCGGCGAAGCTCTCCTCGTCGCCGACGCCCTTCGGCGGCTCCAGTCCGCAGGCGGCCAGGGCGTGGTCGCGCAGACAGTGGCCGTCCTCGAGCAGAATCAGGTCATCCCCCCGCAAGCTGTCGGGATCGACCCGCGCCTGTCCCGCCATCGGATGGTTGGCCGGAGCGGCGGCCAGCAGTTCGTCGTCCTCGACATGGGCCCAGTCCAGGCCGGTCATGTCATACGGCAAGGCGATCAACGCCGCGTCGAGGGCGCCGGCCTTTAGCGCCGCGATCAGGCGCTGGGTCAGGTCCTCGCGCAGGAAGAGCTTCAGCTTGGGAAAGCGGTCGCGCAGAACCGGAAGGGCGCGCGGCAGCAGATAGGGCGCCACGGTCGGGATCACGCCCAGGCGGAACCGCCCCGCCAAAGGCTGGCCCGCGCCGCGCGCGGCCTGGACCAGATCCTCGGCCCGGGCCAGAATATCCTCGGCGCGGCGCACGGCCTCCTGGCCGGCGGCGGTCAGGATCACGCCCGAGCGGGCCCGGTCGACAACTGGCGCGCCGAGAATCTTCTCCAGTTCCTGGATTCCGGCGGACAAGGTCGGCTGGGTCACATGGGCGCTCTCGGCGGCCCGACTAAACGACCCGTGCTCGGACAGAAGTTTCAGGTACTGCAGTTGGCGAAGGGTCGGGAGCATAATCGCAATATAGGCCAGATCTATCGCATTTCCAGAAACCATTGACCCGACAAGGGGCGGTGTCGGTGGGGACGAAGGCGTCGCATGGTGCTAAGGCTTGTCGCCATCACGGGAATGCCCATGCCGATCAACGCCCTGCGCGCCCAACTGCCCGCCTACGCCAAGGACATCGCCGCCAATCTGGGCGTCCTGGCCGAAGAGACCCTCCTGAGCGATCAGGCCAAGTGGGGCTGTTTCATCGCCAGCGCCAGCGCGGTCGGCGAGCCCGAGACGCTGAAGGCCGTGACCATCGCCGCGCGCGAGGCGGGCCTGTCGCCCGAGGCCTTCACCGCCGCCAGGACCGCCGCCGCGATCATGGCGATGACCAATGTCTATTTCCGCGCCACGCACCTGATGTCCGCGCCAGACTATCAGGACCTCCCGTCCCGCCTGCGCATGAATCGGCTGGCCCATCCTGGCGTCGATCCTGCGGACTACGAGCTGTGGTGCGTCGCCGTCTCGGCGATCAACGGCTGCGGCGCCTGCCTGGACAGCCACGAAGCGGCGCTTCGGCGACGGGGCGTTTCCCCCGTGCAGGTCCAGGCGGCCCTGCGCATCGCCGCCGTGGTCAACGCCGTGGCCCGAACCCTGGCGGTCGAGACCCTGGATCATCCCCAGTTTTCGGGGCTCTGAAAGCGCTCCGCGACGCCCGGTCGCGGCGTCGGCCCCTCGACATTCATCTTATCCGTGAATTAGGTTGTTAACCTCTGGGTAAGAGATTCGCGGCGTCCGCCGACAGCGTCCAGGAAGGACGCCACGGACTCGCATGGGGCGAAGGTGAGTCAGATGAGACTGCTGTCTAAGACTTCTCGCGAGAACAAGGGCGCCAAACCGACCCTCCTGGGCGCGGAGACCGTCCGGGTCGAGACCGTGCAGCACAGCATCGAATCCACCCAAGCCATTGGTCAGCGTTACGAGACCATCCACGGCGGGCTCGACAGCATCGGCCGGGTTATGGAGCACCTCAAGGCGATCGAGCCGCTGATCGCCGAGATCCGCGGGCCCGTCTCGCAGGAGTTCGAGGCTCGCCGCGCCGAACACGCCGAACTGATCGCGCTGCGCGCCAATTTCGATCAGGCTCAGCGCCAGATCGCCCAGATCCAGGCCGAGGAGCGCGAAGCCAGCGCTCGTCTGGCCGCCGCCGAAACCGCCCTGGGCGAGTCCGAGGCGCGTCGACAGGCCCAGGACACGGCGCTGGAAGACAACACGCTCGAGATCGACCGCTTGCGCAACGCGCTGCTGCAATCGGAGCTGAAGGTCTCGAATGTCGACGCCGCGCTTCGCGACGCGAACGCCCGCATCGAACACCTGGTGCAGGACGTCGAGGGTCTCCGGGCTCAGGCCCAGGACATCGACGCCCGTCGCGGCGAGGCCGAGGCCGCCCTGGCCCGCGCCAACCAGGACAATGCTCTGCTAGGCGAAGAAGCCGCGACCCTGAAGAAGCGCGTCGATCAGGCCGGGATCGACCTGGCCCGCCTGTCGCGCATCGAAACCGACCTCGAAGCCCAGATCGCCGCCGAACGCGCCCGCGCCCAGGCGCTCGAGAACGCCCTGTCGGCTCACCAGGTCGACAGCGGCCGGATCATCCGCGGCCTGGAGAGCCAGGTCGAGGGCAACCGCGCCGAGATCCTGGCCCTGCAGACCCGCCTGGAAACCTCCACCGGCCGCGCCGACAAGCTGGAGGAAATGAACACCCAGATCTCGGCCCGCCTGGCCGAATCCAGCGCCCAGCAAAAGGCCGTCGAGCGCCGCGCCGGCGACCTGAACGTCGCCCTGGAACGCGCCCTGGAACGCATCCGCGCGCTGGAGGAGGAAGCCGAAGGTCTGCGCCAGCGCCACGCCGGGGTCGACACCGCCCGCGCCACCGCCATCGAGCGCGCCGACCAGATGGCCAAGAACGCCTCGGCCCAGGAAAAGGCCCTCAAGCGCGCCGAGGAGCGCGCCCAGCAATTGCGCGCGCGCCTGGACGCCGTGCAGGAAGCCCAGGATCAGGTCCGTCGCGAACACGAGCAGAAGGTCGCCGAGCTGCAGGCCACGATCGAACGCCTCACCTCGGAAGCGGCCCTGGCCGAGGGCGCCCTGGAAGCCGCGCGCCGCGACCGCTCGCGCCTGCAGATGGCCCTGCTCGGCGCCTCGGACGGGGACATGGCCGAGAGCGCCTGATCTTTCAACGCGCCAGAGCCTTTAGCCTGAAATCGGCTCCCACTTTAGCCCCACGCGCCAGACAAGAACGCCCGCGATCCGAAAGGTTCGCGGGCGTTTTCGTGAGACGAGGCGGCGCTATTTCGCTTCCGCCGCCGCCTTCAGGCCGGCGACCTGCTGGCCCAGCACGGCATCGACAGCGGGCGCCAGCTTATCGAGGCCGCCCCGGACATAGCCGCCGACATCATAGGTGGCCGTGACCGTCGTCAGCCCATCCTTCTCTGTCAGCACGAAGGCCAGGGCCCCGGTGGCGCCGGAGGTCTGCAAAGGCCCCAGCGCGCCCGAGAGGACCAGTTTCTGGCCAGGAGCGGCGTGGATCGTGGTCATATGCAGCACCGAACCGCCGTTCGGTAACCGCTCGCAGAAGCAGCCGCCCGAGGCCGCGCCGATCGAGAGATTGGCGGCCGAGCCCGACCAGGTGTGGGCCGAGGACCACCATTTGGACGGCTGGACCAGGATGGCCCAGACCACGCTGGCCGGAGCGGCCACCACGACCTCTCGCCTCACCTCGAAGCCGTTCGGCTGGGCGTCGACGACCTCGGCCCGCGCCGCGCCGGCGGCCAGAAGGGCCAGGCTCGCGGCGGCGATCATCTTCTTCATGGCGGCATACCTCCCGGAACCGAGGCGAGGCTGACGGCGGGCCGGGCCCGAGGTCAAGAAGCGGCGTTATTCGATTGGCGAAGTGATCGTCGCGCCGTCGGCTTTCAGGCGGTCGAGCACCCCGTTGGCGGGCAAGAGAAAGCCCAGATCGACCACCGCCACGGTCACGCCCGGACGCTTCAGGGCCTCGGTCATGGCGTCGGTGGTCTGGGCGATCCCCTTCTCCAGCAAAGCAGCCCCCCCCGGGACGTGGGTCAGGCAGCGCTGGCCGGCGCTCTCGCGATAGCGGGCGCGCACCGCGCCCAGATCGCCCTCGGCCCAGTCGCGACCGATCGTGGTGGAATGGGCGGCGTCGTAAGCCACCTCGTCCAGAGCCACGCGCAGGCAATAGAGCTGGTCGTCGGGCGACAGCTTGCCGGCGATCGAGGTCACAGCGCTCATCCGGTACTGGCCGACCGACTTGACCTTGAGCTTACGGGCCTTGGCCATGCGCTCGACCGTGCTGACCGGCTTGGCCTCCGAGAGACCGGCGGCCTGGCGGAAATCGGACAACAGCAGGAAGCCCGCCACGGCCGGCTTCCAGTTCTTGTAGTCCCCTGGCCCCTTGCGCGCCTGTTCGCGGAACGCGACGAAGCGGGCGCGCAGGTCCGGCGGCAGCTGGTCTTCCAGCCTCTTGCCCAGAGGCTGGCGCAGGCCGCCCCCAAACGTGAGGATAAAGCCGGCCGCCTGGGTGACGCCGACGGCGGCTTGGGGCGGGACAAGGACCAGGCTGGCCTTGTCCAGCGCCTTGTTCAGGCGCGGGCTATCCCACTTCAGCGAATGGGGCAGCGGCGTCGCCGCGCCCAGGACATAGAGCTTGGCGCCGTCCTTCTCGACCAGCCAGATCGCCGGGCCCGGCGGCTTGGCCACCACGGTCAGCTCGGCGACCACCGCGCTTTCGTCGGCCGCCGGAGCCTGGCCCAGATTCACCACCGGCGGCGAGGCGGTCTGGGCGGAAGCCGAAGAGACCAGGGCTAGGGATAGGGCAAGGGGAACGAGCTTGGTCGCGGCCATCGATACTCCTTCAGCCCCCGCCAAGGATTTAGCCCTTCTCCCAAGGCGGGAGAAGGGCCCGCGACGCCTCAGGCCCCGGCCGGAACCGGAAAGCCGCGATGACGCATCAGCGCCCCGATCTTCACATCGCGTCCCCGGAACGCACGGAACTGATCCGCCGGATCCTCGGTGTTGCCCTTGGACATGATCGTCTCGTAAAGCCGCTTGGCGGTCGGCTTGTCGTAGAAGCCGCCTGGAGCCTCCTGGAAGGCCTCGGCGACGTCGGCGGTCAGGGTGTCGGCCCACAGATAGCTGTAATAGCCGGCCGAATAGCCGTCGCTCGAGAACACATGGCCGAACTGCGGGGTGCGGTGACGCATGACGATCTCGCGCGGCATCCGCAGCTTGGCCAGTTCCTCGCGCTCGAACTTGGCCGGATCGATGTCGACATCGCCCGCCAGGTGCAGCTTCATGTCGATCAGCGCGCTGGCTAGATATTCGGTCGTGGCGAAGCCCTGGTTGAACGTCGCGGCCTTCTCGATCTTGTCGACCAGCGCCTTCGGAATCGGCTCGCCGGTTTGGTAGTGCAGGGCGAACTGGCTCAGCACCGGCGCGGTCGGCAGCCAGTGCTCGTTCAGCTGGCTGGGGAACTCGACATAGTCGCGCGCCACCCGCGTGCCCGACACCGACGGATAGGTCGCGTTGGCGTTCAGGCCGTGGATCGCGTGGCCGAACTCGTGGAACAGGGTGGTGGCGTCGTCCCACGAGATCAGCAGGGGCTCGCCCGGCTTTCCCTTGATGAAGTTGGCGTTGTTCGAGACGATCGTCGTCACATCGCCCCGGAAACGCTCCTGGGTGCGGTAGGCGTTCATCCAGGCGCCCGAGCGCTTGCCCGGCCGCGCATAGGGGTCGAAGTACCAAAGGCCGACATGCTTGCCGGCCCGGGTCACCTCATAGACCGTGATGTCCTCGTGATAGACGGGAACGCCCGACAGCTTCTTGACCGCGAACCCGTAGAGCTGGCCGGCGGCCCAGAACATGCCCTCGCGCAGCTTGTCCAGCTGCAGGTACGACTTCACCGCGTTCATATCGAGCGCGTACTTCGCCAGGCGGACCTTCTCGGCGTAGTACCGGTAGTCCCACGGCTCGATCTTGAAGCCGCCACCCTCCTTGTCGACGATCGCCTGCATGTCGGCCACGTCCTGGACGACCTGGGCGATAGCGGGGCTCCAGACCGCCTCCATCAGGCCCATGGCGTTCTCGGGCGTCTTGGCCATGGCCACTTCCAGGCGCCAGTGGGCGTGGGTGGCGTAGCCCAGCAGCTTGGCGCGCTCGGCCCGCAGCTTCAGGATCTTGGCGATGATCGCCTTGTTGTCGGTAGGCCCGCCATTGTCGCCGCGATTGACGAAGGCGCGCCAGACCTTCTCGCGGGCGGCGCGAACCGGCGACTCGGTCAGGAACGGATCGACGCTGGAACGGGTGTTGACCACCACGAACTTGCCCGGAAGCTTCCGCGCTGCCGCGTTGGAGGCGGCGGCGGCCTTCAAGGTTTCGGGCAGGCCGACGAGGTCGGCGTCCGAAAGCTCGATCCAGGTGTTCTCGTCGGCCAGCAGGTTCTTGCTGAACTGGTTGAACAGGCCGGCCAGCTCGGTGTTGATCGCCGCGATCCGAGCCTTCGACGCCGCGTCCAGCTTGGCGCCCGCCCGCACGAAGTCGCGATAGTGGATCCACAGCACGCGCTGCTGCTCGGGGCTGAGCTTGGCCTTGTCCGGCGCGTTATAGACGGCCTCGATACGCGCGAAGAGGGCGGCGTTCTGAGCGATCTTGTCGCCGTGCGCCGAGAGCTTCGGGTCCATCTCGGTCTCGACCGCCTGGAACTCCGGCGTGCTCAGGTTGGAACCCCAGATGTTGTAGATCGTCCTCACCCGGTCCAGGGCGCGACCCGAATCCTCCAGCGCCGCGATGGTGTTCTCGAAGGTCGGCGCGGCCGGGTTGGCGGTGATCGCGTCGATCTCGGCCAATTCCCGCGCCATGGCCGCTTCGAGCGCCGGCTTGAAATCGGCGATCTTCACCTTGTCGAACGGCGGGACCCCGCCATACGGCCCCGTCCACATCTCGGTCAGGAGGTTGGGGGTCTGGGCCATGGACACACTCGGATTGAAAGCGGCGGCCGCGCCAGCGGCGGCCGCGGAGACAAGGAACTTACGACGTCGCACGGAGGATCTCCGATGAAGAATCCGGCGACCCTAAGACGCGTCCAGCCCGAGTGTAAGCGGTTAAACGACCGCAGCGCGCCCCTGCGCGTGGACGCCCATCGGTTTGCCGGCTAAAGCTTCGCCCATGATTGGCGTCTTCGACTCTGGCGTTGGCGGCCTGACGGTCCACCGCGCCCTCGTGCAGCGTCTGCCCCAGGCGGACTTCATCTATCTGGCCGACCAGGCCCACGCGCCCTATGGCGTGCGGACCGGCGAGGAAATCGTGGACCTGACCAAGGCCGGATGCGAGCGCCTGTTCGCGCGCGGCGCCAGCCTGGTGGTTCTGGCCTGCAACACCGCCTCGGCCATCGCTCTGCGCCGCCTGCAGCAGACCTGGTTGCCGGGTTATCGCAAGGCGATCGGACGGCCCGTCAATGTGCTGGGCATCATCGTGCCGACGATTGAGAAGGCCACCGGCCTGCCCTGGGAACACGAGGCCGAGCGGCGCGGCGAGAAGGTCGAGGCCTTGGATATCCTCGGCGTCTTCGCCACCCCCGCCACCGTGCGCTCGCGCGTCTACGAGATCGAGATCGACAAGCGCAAGCAGGACCTGGCGGTGTTCTCCGAGCCCTGTCCGGAACTGGTGCCTTTGATCGAGCAGGACGCCTCGGTGGTCGAGCTGGCCAAGGCGGTCGAGAGCCACGTCCAGACCCTGAAGACCCGCATCGGCCGCTTCCCCGACCGCGTCGTGCTGGGCTGCACCCACTACGAGATCATCGCCGACCTGTTCCGCGCCGCCCTGCCGGCCGGCACGCCGCTGATCCAGCAACCGGCGGCGACCGCCGACGCGCTGGAGCTCTACCTGCAACGCCACCCGGAATACGGCCCCGGATCGGGCGGCGGGCGCGCCTTCCTGACCACCGGAACGCCGGGCCCGCAGAACGGCCTGGTGCAAGGCTTCTGGGGCGGCCCGCTGACGTTCGACGCGGCTTAAGAGAGCCGGATGGGGCTCCGCCTCAAGCCGCGCTCACCAGGAGCCGCACCCGCTCCAGATCCTCCGCCGTCGCCGGGTTGTAGACGATCAGTCCCAGGTCGGGGCGACCGTCCACCGCGAACGCGGAATATTCGAAGCTGACCTCGCCCAGCACCGGGTGACGTATCTGTTTGACGCCCTCTCCATGGTGGCGAACGTCGTTGTCAGCCCAAAGCGTCGCGAACTCGGCGCTCCGCAGTCGCAATTCCTGAACGAGCGCGTTCACCGGGACCTCGGCGCCCGCGCCCGCCCGCGCCGCGTCGGCGCGGAAGGCGGCGACCACGAAACGCGCCACCTGCTCCCACGCCGGGTTCATCGCCTTCGCGCGAGGGTCGCAGAACACGCGCCGCAGGATGTTGCGCTCCTCGGGGGGCAGTGCGCCATAGTCGGTCAGCACGACCGTAGCCGCCCGGTTCCAGGCAATCACATCCCAGGTCAGGGTCTTGATCATGGCCGGGCTGGGATCCAGCGCGTCCAGCACCCGCTGCAGCCGGGGCGAGACGCCCTCGACCTCGCGGTAGCGCACCTCGGGCGGCCGACCTAAGCCCAGTAGAAAGAGATGCTCGCGCTCGGCCTCCGTCAACATCAGCGCGCGGGCTATGCGGTCCAGAACCGCGGCCGAGGGGGCTCCGCCTCGCCCCTGCTCCAGCCAAGTGTACCAGGTGGCGCTGATATGGGCGCGCTGGGCCACTTCCTCGCGGCGCAGGCCGGGCGTGCGCCGGCGCGAGGCGGAAAAGCCCAGGACGACGGCGTCCAGCTTGGCCCGGCGGTCGCGCAGATAGGCACCCAGCCTGTTTTGGTCCAGCGGTTTGTCCGGGCCGATGTGCGCGTTCATCGTGGTAGATCTTATACCCGTATAAAGTCACGACTTTAACAGGAACAGGATAGACTAGACGATGCTCGAGATGAAATCTCGGGAGCCCCCTCAATGCGTATCTTTGTCACCGGCGCGACCGGTTTCGTTGGCTCGGCCGTCGTCCGCGAGCTCATCGCCCACGGCCATCGGATAACGGGCCTTTCTCGTTCCGACGCCGGCGCGGAGCAGCTAAGGGCGGTCGGCGCCGATGTCGCGCGAGGCACGCTCGACGATCTCGATGTGCTGGCCCGCGGCGCCGCCGACAGCGACGGCGTGATCCACACCGCTTTCAACCACGACTTTTCCAGGTTCGTGGAGAACAGCCGCCAGGACCGTCGCGCGATCGAGGTGCTGGGCGGCGCGCTGGAGGGCACGACCAAGCCGATCCTCGTGACCTCGGGCACGGCCATGCTGGCGCGAGGGCGCCTGGCCACGGAGCAGGATCGTCCCGGCGGCGGATCTCCGCGCATGTCCGAACCCGCCGCCGATGACCTCGCCGCCCGAGGCGTGAGGGCTTCCGTCGTCCGTCTGGCGCCGACGACCCACGGGGTCGGCGATCATGGCTTCGTGCCGATCCTGATCGGCCTGGCGCGCGAGAAGGGTGTCGCGGCCTATATCGGAGAAGGCTTGAACCATTGGTCGGCCGTGCATCGCCTGGACGCCGCCGTCCTCTACCGCCTGGCCATAGAACGCGGCGCCGGCGGTGAACGCTACCATGCCGTCGCCGAGGAAGTCGTACCGTTCAAGGCCATCGCCGAAGCCATCGGCAAGGGCCTGGACCTGCCCGTCGAGAGCAGGCCCGCCGAGCACTTCGACTGGTTCGCCATGTTCGCCGGCATGGACGCGGCGACCTCGAGCGAATGGACCCGGGAAACCTTGGGGTGGACGCCGACCGGACCGACCCTCGCCGAGGACCTTGAGGCGGGCGGGTATTTCAGCTGACGCGCTCTGGCCCGCTTGACGCTCAGACCCTCAGGTCCGCCGTCACCGGCGCGTGGTCGCTGGGGCGCTCCCATTCCCGGACGTCGTCGTGGACGCGCGAGGAGACCTTGCCGTCCACGATCGCCGCGTCGCGCAGGCCGGGACTGGCCAGGATGTGGTCCAGACGCAGGCCGCGGTTGGACTTGCGGAAGTCCGCGGCGCGATAGCTCCACCAGGAAAACAGTTTTTCGGGCTCGGGCGTGGCCAGGCGCGGCAGGTCGAGAAGGTTCATCGACTTGATCATCGCGTCGAAGGCCTCGAGCTCGGGCGGCGTGTGGCTGACCACCTTCAGCATCTGACGGTGGCTCCAGACGTCGTTCTCGCCCGGCGCGATGTTCAGATCGCCGGTGACGATCAGCGGATCCCTGGGGTCGCGCTTCTTCAGCGCCGCCGTCAGGGTCTCGTAGAAGTCGAGCTTATGATCGAACTTTGGGTTGGCGACGCGATCCGGCAGGTCGCCGCCGGCTGGAATATAGAAGTTCTGGATCTCGACACCGGCCACCTTGACCGCGACACAGCGGGCGTGGCCCTCGCGGCAGTTCATCAAGGTCGGAACGTCCTCGATCGGCAGGCGCGAGGCGATGGCCACCCCGTGCCAGCCCTTCTGGCCGGCGATCTTCAGGTGATTGAGCCCCATGGCCTCGAAGGCCTCGCGGGGGAATTCGCCCTCCTGGCACTTGATCTCCTGCATGCACAGGACATCCGGCGCCTGTTCGTCGACGAAGCGGGCGGCCTGTTCGGCGCGCAGGCGGACGGAATTGACGTTCCAGGTGGCGATACGAAGGCGCATGGGCTGGCTCTAACGCGCTTTTCCGAGCCGGAAAAGAAAAACGCCCCAGCACATCGGTGCTGGGGCGAAAGTCAGGTCTCTCATGCCGCCGCCGGGAGGGGATAGGATCCGGCACGGTTCGCGAAGAGCGGGTCGGTCGCTCCTCGCCATGCGTGTTAAATATGCCACGTCCTAATTTTTAGTCAAGTCGAAAGTCGGTTGATTCTTGCCTGTTGTGAAGATGTCACAATGATAAACGCTCAGGGCTTGCCGACCTTTCGGCGCGGATCGGTCAGGACGAATAGCTTCGGGTCGAGGTTGGCGGTCTCGGCGAAATCGCTGAGCCGCACGCGGATCTGACCGCCCTTGATGTCGGTGACGGTCCAGCCCATCAGGCCCACCGGGCTGTTGGAGAAGTCGAGCGAGATCTTTCCGAGCGCCTGGCGCTTGGCGTCCTGGGCCACGATCGTGAAGCCGTCGGCCAGCGGGCGGATATCGGTAATCACGACGCCTCGGTCCAACCGGACCTCGCGAGCGAGCAACAGATTCAGCGGCGTCTTGCTGAGCGGATAGCTCTCATAGGTCTTCAGGCGGCTGTCGAAGATGTTGACGTTGTTGCCGTTCGACACGACCAGCAGCCCAGCCGGCGGATCGTACTGGAACCGCGCCTTGCCCGGTCGCTGCAGATAGAACGTGCCCTGGGTGACGGCCCCGCGCGCGTCGGTCTGCACGAAGCGGCCCTTGGCCGAAGACAGGCCTTGGATATAGGCGGTGGCCTTGTCCAGCAGAGCCTTCTGGTCGGCGGTCAGCACGGCCGGGACCGGCTTGCCATCCTGGGCGAAGGCCGAAGGCGCGAGGCCCGGAGAAGCGAGGACGGCGGCCAGGCCGGCCGCGATGAGGAAACGGCGAGTGGTCATGCGAACTCCTTAAGCCCAACCTTGGCCCACGCGAAGGCCGCCGCGAGGCCATTTTCCGGCGCCGCGATGAAGCGCCGTTCAGGTTTGCACGATCGAACGCCCAAGCTGCGCCGCGAGTTGCCTATAGCGGCGGAGGCGGCGGCGCTAGGATCTCGCGCTTGCCGGCGTGATTGGCGGCGCCGACGACGCCTTCCTTCTCCATCCGTTCCATCAGCGAGGCGGCGCGGTTGTAGCCGATCTGCAGACGGCGCTGGATGTAGCTGGTCGAGGCCTTGCGGTCGCGGGTGACCACGGCCACGGCGTGATCGTAGAGGTCGTTGGCCCCGCCCTCGCCCGAGAACGCGCCCTCGATCGCTTCCTCCTGCTCCTCGTCGCCGCCGGCGGTGACTTCTTCCAGGTACTGGGGAATGCCCTGGTCGCGAAGGAACTTGGCCACGGCCTCGACCTCGCCGTCCGACACGAACGGACCGTGCAAGCGGGTGATGCGGCCGCCGCCGGCCATGTAGAGCATGTCGCCCTGGCCCAGCAGCTGCTCGGCGCCCTGCTCGCCCAGGATGGTGCGGGCGTCGATCTTCGACGTGACCTGGAAGCTGATCCGGGTCGGGAAGTTGGCCTTGATGGTGCCGGTGATGACGTCGACCGACGGGCGCTGCGTGGCCATGATCAGGTGGATGCCGGCGGCGCGGGCCATCTGGGCCAAGCGCTGAACGGCGCCTTCGATGTCCTTGCCGGCCACCATCATCAGGTCGGCCACCTCGTCGATGACCACGACCAGATAGGGCATCGGCTCGGGGCGGATCTGCTCGGTCTCGTAGATCGGGCGGCCGGCGTCGTCGAAGCCGGTCTGGACCGTCCGCTCGAAGTGTTCGCCCTTGGCCGCGGCCTCATTGGCCTTCTCGTTGTAGCCGCCGATATTGCGCACGCCGATCTTCGACATGCGGCGATAGCGGTCCTCCATCTCGCGGACGGTCCACTTCAGCGCCACGACGGCCTTCTTGGGATCGGTCACGACGGGCGCCAAAAGGTGCGGGATGCCGTCATAGACCGACAGTTCCAGCATCTTGGGATCGACCATGATGAAACGGCACTTCTCGGGCGGCAGCTTGTACAGGATCGACAGGATCATGGCGTTGACCCCGACCGACTTGCCCGAGCCCGTCGTACCCGCGATCAGCAGGTGGGGCATCTTGGCCAGGTCGGCGATATAGGGCTCGCCGCCGATCGTCTCGCCCAGCGCCATGGGCAGGATCTGGCTGGCCTTTTCGTAGTCCGCGCTGGACAGCAGGTCGCGCAGATAGACGGTCTCGCGCTTGGAGTTGGGCATCTCGATGCCGATGGCGTTGCGGCCCTGGGCCACGGCGACGCGGCAAGAAATCACGCTCATCGAGCGAGCGATGTCGTCGGCCAGGGCCACGACGCGCGCGGTCTTCACGCCCGGCGCCGGCACCAGCTCGTACATGGTGACCACGGGACCGGGTCGGATCTGGTCGATCTGACCCTTGACGCCGAACTCGGCCAGCACGCTTTCCAGCAGGCGCGCGTTCTGGCGCAGGGCGCCGGCGTCGACCTCCGACGAGCGGGGCTTGGACTTGGCCAACATCGCCAGCTCGGGCAGCTGGAAGCCGCCCTCGTCCTCGAAAGCGAAGGCCTTTTGTTGCTCGCGCTGTTCCCGGCCGGATTCCTTCGGCGGCGCCTTGGGCTTGGCGATGGCCATCGGCCGAGCGTCCAGCATGTCCTCGAACGCATCCTCATCGTCCTGGTCGGCCGCCGGCGGCGTATAGGCGCGTTCGGGCGCGGCCCGGGCCGGCGCCGAGGCGACGGGCGCGGCGTCCTCTTCGTCGATCGGCGGCAGGCGGCCAGGACGCTCGCGGCGCGGCGCGGCCTCGGCCTTCTCCCGTTTCGCCCGCGCCGGCTTGGCGACAGGCGGCGGCTCCGGCTCGGCGCGGACGCGCGGCTGCAGGGCGTTGGCGACGGCGGCGTGGATGGCGTCAGGATCGACGTCGCGCACGCCGAAGGCGAACCCCAGGGCGGCGATGGCGGCGACGGCGAACAGGATGGCGGCGATGATCGTCGCGCCCGGAATGTGGGCGAAGTGCAGGACCCCGGCCACCATCCGCAGCAAGCCATCGCCCCAGAAGCCGCCCAGACCCTTCTCCAGCTGCCAGATGGCCGGCGGCGGCGGCGCGGCCAGCGTCGCCGACAGGGCCAGCAACCCCAAGGCGCCGACAACCGCGCGCTGGCGCAGGTGCTTGCGCTCCATATCGGGATCGGCCTGGGCCACCCGGGTCACGCCGAACACCAGCATCAGCAGCGCGACACCCCAAGCCGACAGGCCCAGCGATTGCATCAGCAGGTCGGCCACCGCGGCGCCCAGACCGCCAAGAGCGTTACGCGCCGGCTCTCCGGTCACCGCGTTGAAGCTGGGATCGGTGGCGTTGTAGGTGGCGATCGCCAGCAGCAGTCCGGCGCCAACGACCGTGACGACCCCGCCCCTGAACCGGGCGGTCCAGGGCTGTATCCAGCTGTAGCGAATCGCGTCCCACAGGAACTCCGCCGTGGATCGCCGCGCGGCTCGCGCCATGAAAGTCTCCGAACTCAACCACGCCCTCAGGCCCCGCGTGAACGGAGCGAACCGCGATGTTGTGCCCGAAGAGGGTTAAGGGGCGTTTACGACGTTCGTTGGGACGGACCGCGGAAGCGGATCGAGATCGTCTACCGCGCCACGCTGGCGCGCGCGCGCTTCAATCCCGGGCGGGCGGCCGGCGCCGTCGCCTCGTTCTGTTCCAGCGCCGCCAGCAGATCGGCCTTCACGGCGCCCACCTTGCGGGCCTCGGTCAGCTTCTCGCCATCCGAGGTCTGGACATAGAAGGCGTCGACCGCGCGCTCGCCGTAGCCGTCGATATGGGCCGACTGGATGGAGAGGCCGTTGTCCGCCAGCGTCCGAGCCAGGGCCTGCAACAAGCCGGGCCGGTCGCGGCCCGAGGCCTCGACCACCGTCGCCTCGTCGGACGCCTCGTTGTCGACGGTGACGGCCGGGGCGATGGCGAAGGCGGCGGCGCGGGCCTGCTCGGCGCCCCGTCGCGGCTCGAAGGTCGCGGTTTCGCCCCGAGCGGCGGCCTCCAGCGCATCGGCCAGGCGGCGCAGGGCGCGAGGGTTCTCACAGCCCAACGGCGCCCCGGTGACGTCCTGAACATAGAAAACGTCCAGGGCCTGGCCCTGACGGGAGGTAAAGACCCGGGCGCCGACCACGTTGCCGCCCAGCGACGAGATGGCGAGCGCCAGGTCGGCGAACAGGCCGCGACGGTCCTTGGCGGCGATGACGATCTCGGCGGCGTTCTGGCCGGAACGCACCCGGCCCTCGGCGGCCGCCCCGCCCTGGATGGCGGCGCGCCGGGCCAGGGCGGCGTGCTCCACAAGATCCTCGATCGGAAAGGCGCTGAAATAGGCGTTTTCCATCGCCACGGCCCAGCCCATCGCGGCGGGGTCGGTTTCGATCAACGCGGCGCGAGCGGTCTCGGCGACGCCCTCCTGGTGCCGTTGGACATTGGCGGCGGCCTCGCTGCCGCGCCCGCCCCGGAACACCGCCTCGGTGGCGTTGTAGAGCTCACGCAGAAGCTGACCCTTCCAGCCGTTCCACACGCCCGGCCCCACCGCGCGGATGTCGGCGACGGTGATGACCAGGAGCAAACGGAGGCGCTCGGGATTTTCGACGATCCGGGCGAAGGCCGCGACGGTGCCGGGGTCGGAGACGTCGCGCTTCTGGGCGAAGTCGCTCATCACCAGATGGTTCTCGACCAGCCAGGCGACCAGCTCGACCTTGCTGCGCTCGACGCCCAGGCGCTCGCAGGCGCTGCGGGCGCTGCGGGCGCCGGCCTTCTCCTGGCCGCCCACCCCGCCCTTGCCTGTGTCGTGCAGCAGCATGGCCAGGAACAGGGCCTCGCGATCCTCGATCAGGGGCATGATCGACACGGCCAACGGATGGTCCTCAGCGAGACGGCCGGCGGCGATGTCGCCAATAATGCCGACGGCCCGCAGGGTGTGCTCGTCCACCGTGTACGAGTGGTACATGTTGAACTGCATCTGGGCCACGACGCGGCCGAATTCGGGGATGAAGCGGCCCAGGACGCCCGCGTCGTTCATCAGGGTCAGGGTGCGATAGCTGCGCTTGCCCCTGGCCAGGAGGTCCAAGAACGCCTTGGTCGCTCGCGGATCGCGGCGAACCTTCGAGGTGATCAGCGACAGCTGCCGGGTCACCGCCGTGAAGGCGTCGGGGTGCAGATCCAGATCGCGCTCGTCGGCGATCTTGAACAGGCGGATCAGGTTGACCGGATCGGCCTCGAAGATCTCCGGTCCGTCGATGTTCAGACGCCCGTTGTCCTCATAGAAGCCCTGGACTTCCAGCGCCTTGCGCTTGGGTCGCCCGCCGGGAAGGAAGCGTGAGATGCCCTTGGGCTCGTTCTTGAAGTGCTCGGCCTCCAGCTTGGCCGAGAAGGCGCGCGTCAGGGCTCCGACCTCCTTGGCGATCAGGAAGTAGCGGCGCATGAAGCGCTCGACCGCCGGCGCGTCGCCCCGGTCGCCATAGCCCATGCGGCGAGCGATCTCGGGCTGCAGGTCGAAGGTCAAGCGCTCCTCGGGCCGACCCGTCGTGAAATGCAGATGGGCGCGCACGGCGTGCAGGAAATCGAAGGCCCGGATGAAGGCCTTGGTCTCACGGCCGGAGAAGACCTCCAGCTTGAAGACGTCCTCGGGCCGGTCGACGGGGTGCAGGTACTCGGCGATCCACATCAGGGTATGGAGGTCGCGCAGCCCGCCCTTGCCTTCCTTGACGTTCGGCTCGACCATGTAGCGGCTGGTTCCGGCCCGGGCCTGGCGGTCGTCGCGCTCCTTCAGCTTGGCGGCGACGAACTGGGCGCCCGTGCCCTTCATCACCTCGTCGCGGAAGCGCTTCTTCAGCTCCTCGGCCAGGCGCTCGTCGCCGGTCAGGCGGCGCGCCTCGAGGATCGAGGTGCGGATCGTGAAATCTTCCTTCGACAGCCGCACGCACTCCTCGATGGTGCGCGACGCGTGGCCGACCTTGAAGCCCAGGTCCCACAGCGCATAGAGCATGAACTCGATCACGCTCTCGGCGTGCGGCGTCTGCTTGTAGGGCCGCAGAAACAGCAGATCGATGTCGCTGAACGGCGCCAGGGTGCCGCGGCCATAGCCGCCGACGGCCAGCAGGCACAGGCGCTCGCCCTCGGTGGGATTGCGCGCCCGGAAGACGTGCACCGTGGTGAAGTCGTAAAGCGCGGTGATCACCTCGTCGGTGACACCGCTGATCAGGCGGGCGGTCTCGACGCCGCTCGCCCCGTTCTCCAGCCGCTCCTTGGCGATCATCCGACCGCGAAACAGCGCCTGCTTCAGAATGTCGATGGCGCGCGACCGCTGCTCGGCCTCGTTGCCGATCGAGTCGAGGGCGGCGGCCGACAGGCGCGCCCGAAGGGCGAGACCGTCGACGACGTGTTCCAGGCGGGTGGGGCGGAGGCGACGCGGCATGACGGTTATAGGACTTACCACAGCGTGACAGCCAAAAGTGGGCCGTTTTGGCGACCATCACACGGCCACTAAAGACTCTAGGTCTTGAGCAGACCCTTAAGACGATAGAGCGCTTCCAAGGCCTCGCGCGGGCTCATGCCGTCAATGTCGAGGTCCGACAACGTCTCCTCGACGGCGCTGGGCGCCGCTTTGGCGGGCGCCCCCATGGCGGTGGTGGCCACCGCCTGACTCGCGGCGAACAGCGGCAGGTCGTCCAGCTTGGCCGGCGACTGGTCCTTGCTCTCCAGGCGATCCAGCACCTCGCGGGCCCGGGCCACGACCGGCAGGGGCACCCCCGCCAGCTTGGCGACCTGCACGCCATAGGAGCGGTCGGCGGGTCCGGACGCGGCCTCATGCAGGAAGACGAGGTCGCCGTTCCATTCCTTGGCCCGCAGGGAGAGGTTGGAGACGAAGCTCATCCGCTCCTCCAGCGTCGCCAGCTCGTGATAGTGCGTGGCGAAGAGGGCGCGGCTCCGGTTGACGTCGTGCAGGGCCTCGGCGCAGGCCCAGGCGATCGCCAGGCCGTCATAGGTGGCGGTGCCCCGGCCGATCTCGTCGAGGATCACCAGCGAGCGCGGCCCGGCCTGGGTCAGGATGGCGGCGGTCTCGACCATCTCCATCATGAAGGTCGAACGACCACGCGCCAGATCATCGCCAGCGCCGACGCGGCTGAACAGGCGATCGACGACGCCCAGCCGGAAGCTGGCCGCCGGCACATAGCACCCGGATTGGGCCAGGATCGCCAGCAGGGCGTTCTGGCGCAGGAAGGTCGACTTACCGGCCATGTTAGGGCCGGTGACGATCGACAGACGCGGCCCGCTCTCGCCCGAGGCGTCGAGGCAGCAGTCGTTGGGGGTATAGGGATCCCCGGCGCGCTTGACGGCCGCTTCCACCACCGGGTGGCGCGCGCCCTTGGCGTCGAAGGCGTAGGACGTATCGACGATCGGCCGCACCGCGCCGGCGTCCTCGGCCCATTCGGCCAGAGCGGAAGCCACGTCCAGGCGAGCCAAAGCCTCGGCGGCGATCTGGATGGCGTCGGCCAACATTCGGGCCTGCTCGCGCCAGTCCTCGAAAGCGGCGACCTCCATGGCCAGGGCCCGCTCGGCCGCCTGGGCGATGCGGGCGTCCAGATCGGCCAGCTCCACCGTGGTGAAGCGCACCTGGTTGGCCAGGGTCTGGCGGTGGATGAAGGTCGCGTTCAGCGGCGGCTGGAACAGCGGGTCGGCCTTGCCGGCCGTCGCCTCGACGAAATAGCCGAGCACGCCGTTGTGACGGATCTTCAGCGGCACGCCGCTCTCGGCCATCAGCTGGGCTTCCATGGCCACGATCACCTTGCGGCTGTCGTCGCGCAGACTTCGGGCCTGGTCGAGCTCGGGCCGGACCCCCGCCGCCACGAAGCCCCCGTCGCGGGCCAGGGCCGGCAGGTCCGCGCCCAGGCCCTGTTCCAGGGTGTTCAGGAACCGCGACAGGCCCTCGTGCAGCGAGGGGGTCAGGGCTTTGAGCGCGTGCTCGACCTCGAACGGCGGCGGCGACAGGGGATCGGGCGATCCGCCGGCCATGCCGGCCAGACGCTCGCCGACCTTCAGCGTGTCGCGGATGCAGCCAAGATCACGCGGGCCGCCCCGACCCAGGGCCAGACGCGACAGGGCCCGGGCCATGTCACCGGCGCCCTTGAGCACTTCGCGCAGGCGCAGGCGCAGCTGGCGGTGCTCGACAAACCATTCGACGGCGTCCAGGCGCTGGTCGATGGCGGCGACGTCCAGCAGCGGCCGGGCCAGGCGCGAGGCCAGCATCCGCGCCCCGCCGGCGGTCACGGTGCGGTCGATGGCCGCCAGCAGCGAGCCGTTGCGGTCGCCGGTCTGGGTGCGGTCGATCTCGAGGCTGCCGCGCGTGGCCGGGTCGATGGCCATGACGTCGGCGTCGGCCGCTCGTCGCGGCGCGCGAAGCGCCGGCAGCTTGCCGGCCTGGGTCATTTCCAGGTGGGCGGCGATCAGGCCCAGAGCGCCAACCTCGGCCGGCGTCAGGCCGCCAAAGCCGTCCAGGGTCTCGACGCCATACAGGCGCTTGACGCGGGTCTCGGAGGCTTGCGGCTCGGACAGGGCCGAAGGCATCGGCTGCACCAGGCCGCCGCAGATCTTCAGCGTCTGGGAGAGGCTGTCGTCGGACAGCAGGCGGTCGGCGATCAGGGTCTCGGACGGCGCCAGGGCCGCCAGGATCGGCGCCACGGCCTCTTTGGCCAGGGCGAAGACCTCGACCTCGCCAGTGGACAGCTCGACGGACGCCACGGCCGCCTGCCCGGCGCGCAAGGCCACGGCGGCCAGACGGTTGGCGCCCCGCGCGTCCAGCAGACCGTCCTCGGTCAGGGTGCCCGGCGTGACCACGCGGACGATGTCGCGGCGGACGACGGACTTGGAGCCGCGCTTCTTGGCTTCGGCCGGGTCTTCCATCTGCTCGCAGACAGCGACCTTGAAACCCAGGCGGATCAGCTTGGAGAGATAGGCCTCGGCCGCGTGCTGCGGCACGCCCGCCATCGGGATCGGCTGGCCGTTGTGCGTACCCCGGAACGTCTGGCTGATCCCCAACGCGGCGGCGGCCTTATAAGCGTCGTCGAAGAACAGCTCGTAGAAGTCGCCCATGCGGAAGAAGATCAACGCATCGGGCTGCCGCGCCTTCATCTCGAAGAACTGAGCCATCACCGGCGTCGCGCCAGTGGGGTCGATCTCGTGGGCCGGGGTTGGCGTCGCGTGGGCGTTCATGACGCCGGAAAGTACAGAGCGTCGCGGATGGCGTTAAGAGGCGGCGTTAAGGTTTTCAGGGGACGGAAGGCCACCCATTTCTGAATGAAGGTCTCTCAGCGCCGACGAGGCTTGGGCAGAGCCTTGTCGGTTGCCCTGAGTTCAGTCAGCGCGCGATCCGCCTCTTCCTTCCGCGCCAGCCTGCGCGCCTCGTCGAACCGCTTGTATTCCGCCTTGGCCCGAGCTTCCGCCTGTTCATGGCGGATAGACCCGCCATGGTTCAACACGACACGATTGAGGCTGACCAATTGCTGGTCCAGCAGCTGTGAGGCCTGCTCCATCAGAACCAGACGGCCTATATCCAACTGGTCCTCGAAGATGCTGAGCAGGATGTCCGTCAGCCTGTTGAGCTCCTTTAACTCAATCGGCGTCAGGTAGTTCTTGGCGACAATCGCATCGACCTGCCGGATTTGATCCTTGGGCCAACTTTGGAGTCCCATGTCGGGCGCGCTTGCGTCCGCCCGCTCGCCGAGAACCTCGGACGGCGTGTGGTTGACCACCGCATAGAAGAGCTTGGCTTGAGTCCGCTGATAGAATTGGAGCGCCACCGGTGAGTTAGGCTCGTAGTCCTGGCACATAGCGCAGATCCGGCGAAGCTCGGCGTAGACGTTCGCCTCGGAGGCGCGGATATCGCGGATGATCTCGCGAAGCTCGCGGACGCGATCCTGATCCTCCGGCGCCTTAAGCCGCTCGGCATCGACCACGAAACCGTTGGTGGCGAAGCGGACTAGGACGCCCGTCGCCCATTTGCGAAACAGCGTCGCTTGAGCGGAGCTGACCCGGTAGCCGACCGAGATCACCATATCGAGGCTGTAGAGCGTCCCAGGGCGCCCGGCGCCAATTACTTGCATTTTTTGCAAGTTATCCGCCTCGCTGAGCTCACCCTCCTCAAGGATGTTGGCGACGTGACGATAGATGACGGACGGATCACGCCCGAAGAGCTGCGCCATCTGCGCCTGAGTCATCCAGAGCGCTTCGCCGTCATAGTGGAGCTCCACGCGAACCCCGCGTTCGGTCCCATAAACTAGGAACCGGGCTCCCGTATCAGCGTCCTCGACAAGACGGACAGGCTTGGCGATATCGGACTCGTTGCTCATGTGTCTCGCTCAACAGAACGAGAACAAGAGTAGAACAACTTTCAGGGAACCGCTAGCGCCCTAGTTCCCCGTAACCTCTTCCCAGAACCTCTTCGCCTTGCCGACGAAGTTGGCCGACTTGGGGTTCTGCTTCTCGCCGCAAAGACCGGCCAGTTCGCGCATCAGTTCCTTCTGACGCGCCGACAGGTGGGTCGGGGTCTCGACGAACAGCTCGACCACCAGGTCGCCGCGCTGGCGGCTGCGCAGGGACGGCATCCCCTTGCCCTTCAGGCGGACGGTCTTGCCGGTCTGGGCGCCTTCCGGAACCTGGACCGAGATCTTGCACTCGCCGTCGCAGGCCTCGCCGCCCAGCAGGCAGGGGGCCTCGATCTCGCCGCCCAGGGCGGCCGTGGTCATCGGCACCGGCACGGTGCACAGCAGGTCCAGGCCGTCGCGCTCGAACAGCTCGTGCGGGGTCACCGACAGGAAGATGTAGAGATCGCCGCGCGGGCCGCCGCGCGCGCCGGCGTCGCCCTCACCGGCCAGGCGGATCCGGGCGCCGTCGTCGACGCCGGCCGGGATGCGCACCGACAGGGTGCGCTCGCGCCGCACCTGGCCGTGGCCGTGGCAGTTGGCGCAGGGGTCCAGGATCATGCGGCCCGAGCCGCCGCAGCGGGGGCAGGTGCGCTCGACCGCGAAGAAGCCTTGCGTGGCCCGGACGCGGCCCGCGCCGCCGCACGTGCCGCAGACCGTGGGATTGGTGCCCGGCTTGGCGCCGGAGCCCTCGCAGACCTCGCAGGTCATGGCGGCGGGCACCTGGATCTCGACCTCGGCGCCCGCATAGGCCTGCTCGAGGGAGATCTCCAGATCATAGCGCAGATCCTGGCCGCGCTGGGGTCCGTTCGACTGCCGGCGACCACCGCCGAACATCTCGCCGAACACGTCGCCAAAGACGTCGTTGAAGATGTCGCTGGCGTCGAAACCCTGGCCGCCGAAGCCGCCTTGGCCGCCCTGGCCATTGACCCCGGCATGGCCAAAGCGGTCATAGGCCGCGCGCTTCTGCGGATCGGAGAGGACGCTGTAGGCCTCGTTGATTTCCTTGAACCGGCCGGCGGCGTTTTCGCACCCCCCGTTGCGGTCGGGGTGGTGTTCCATCGCCAGCTTGCGGAACGCGGACTTCAGACCAGCTTCGTCGATGGTCCGGGTCACGCCGAGAATTTCGTAATAGTCGCGCATCGTCAGCGTCTGGCGCCCAAAAGGCCCACGAAAGTGGCGTTGATAGGGGAAGAGGTGGGATAGCGCTCGGCCCGGCGCAAGGCGTCTTCGGGCGTCGAGACAAGAGGTCGCGGCCGCGGAACAAGGCTATCGCGAATGTTCCGCGGCGCGCGCATGGCGGCTTAGTGCGCCGGCTTGTCGTTGTGGTCGACTTCCTCGAACTCGGCGTCGACGACGCCATCGTCCGCGGCGTGGGCTTCACCGCCCTCGGCCGAGCCTTGCTGGGCCGCGTACATCGCTTCGCCCAGCTTCATCGAGGCCTGGATCAGGGCTTGGGTCTTGGCCTGGATGGCCTCGACGTCCTCGCCTTCCAGCGCCGACTTCAGATCGGCGATCCCGGTCTCGATCGCGGTCTTCTCGGCCGCGCCGACCTTGTCGCCGTGCTCGGCCAGGGCCTTCTCGGTCGAGTGCAGGATCGCCTCGCCTTGGTTCTTGGCCTCGACCACCTTCTTCTTCTGCTCGTCCTGAGCCTTGTTGGCCTCGGCTTCCTTGACCATCCGCTCGATGTCCGCGTCCGAAAGGCCGCCGTTGGCCTGGATGCGGATCGAGTGCTCCTTGTTGGTCGCTTTGTCCTTGGCGTGAACCTGGACGATGCCGTTGGCGTCGATGTCGAAGGTAACCTCGATCTGCGGCACGCCGCGCGGCGCCGGCGGAATGCCGACCAGGTCGAACTGACCCAGGATCTTGTTGTCGGCGGCCATCGGGCGTTCGCCCTGGAACACGCGGATCGTCACGGCCGACTGATTGTCGTCGGCTGTCGAGAAGGTCTGCGAGCGCTTGGTCGGGATCGTCGTGTTGCGTTCGATCAACGGGGTGAACACGCCGCCCAGGGTCTCGATGCCCAGGGTCAGCGGGGTCACGTCCAGCAGCAGCACGTCCTTGACGTCGCCTTGCAGCACGCCGGCCTGAACGGCCGCGCCCAGCGCCACGACTTCATCGGGGTTGACGCCCTTGTGGGGCTCGCGGCCGAAGAAGTCCTGAACGGCTTGCTGGACCTTGGGCATGCGCGTCATGCCGCCGACCAGAACGACTTCGTCGATGTCGCTCTTCTTCAGGCCGGCGTCCTTCAGGGCCTGCTCGCACGGACCGATGGTCTTGGCGATCAGGTCGTCCACCAGGGCTTCCAGCTTGGCGCGCGACAGCTTGATGTTCAGGTGCAGCGGACCCGAGGCGTTCATGCTGATGAACGGCAGGTTCACTTCGTACTGAGCGGTCGAGGACAGCTCCTTCTTGGCCTTTTCGGCCTCTTCCTTCAGGCGCTGCAGGGCCAGCTTGTCCTTGCGCAGGTCGACGCCCTGCTCCTTCTTGAACTCGTCGGCCAAGTAGTCGACGATCCGAAGGTCGAAGTCTTCACCGCCCAGGAAGGTGTCGCCGTTGGTCGACTTCACCTCGAAGACGCCGTCGCCGATTTCCAGGATCGACACGTCGAAGGTGCCGCCGCCCAGGTCGTAGACGGCGATCTTCTTGTTGTTGTCCTTGTCCAGGCCATAGGCCAGGGCCGCGGCGGTCGGCTCGTTGATGATCCGCAGGACTTCCAGGCCGGCGATCTTGCCGGCGTCCTTGGTCGCCTGACGCTGGGCGTCGTTGAAGTAGGCCGGAACCGTGATGACCGCCTTGGTCACCGGCTCGCCCAGGTGGGCTTCGGCGGCTTCCTTCATCTTCTGCAGAATGAAGGCCGAGACTTCCTGCGGGCTGTAGTCCTTGCCGTGGGCCTTGACCCAGGCGTCGCCGGTCGGGCCCTTGACGATCTCGTAGGGCACCATGCCCTTGTCCTTCTCGACCACCGGATCGTTGGCGTTGCGGCCGATCAGGCGCTTGATCGCGAACAGGGTGTTGGTCGGGTTGGTCACGGCCTGGCGCTTGGCGGGCTGACCGATCAGGCGCTCGCCGTCTTCCAGGAAGGCCACGACCGACGGCGTGGTCCGAGCGCCCTCGGCGTTCTCGATCACCTTGGGGTTCTTGCCGTCCATGATGGCGACGCACGAGTTCGTGGTGCCAAGGTCGATGCCGATAATCTTGCTCATCTTCGTACCTGTCGCTCCTTTAGGCGGACGGCGGTGACAAGGGCCTTCTCGGAAGCGCCCCGGTTTTTCTCGCTCCGTCCCCAGTGGGGTTCGTACTCTAGTGGTTGATCCAAATCCTGTTCGCCCGGCGAAAACCGAGCGGGCAGAATGCGTTGTTCGAAGTTGACGAACCCGTCAACCCCGCTTCGCAGCGGATATGGGGGATAGCCGCGACGGTGCAAGGCCATAACCCCTCGCGGCGAGGGGGAATCTGGGCTGGCGGCGACGAAAAAAGGCCGCGCCTCGCGGGCGCGGCCTTTGATATCGCGGGAAGATCCCCGAACGGCCGAGGATCAGCCGTTCTTGGCCACCCAGGCGGTGATCGCCGGCAGACGCTGCTGGCGAATCTTGGCGCGGTTCAGCACCCCGGCCGCGGCCTTTTCGGCTTCCTTGCGCGAGCCCTCGGCCAGGTTGGCCGCGGCATAGGCCTTGATCTTGTCGGCCATGGCGGGGTTCGACGAGCTGGCGCCCAGACCCGGGATGAACCGGGTGCGGGAGCTGGAGTCGACCTTCTCGTTGACGGCGTCCTTGTGGGCCACGGCCCAGTCGAACGTCATGTCCGGGTGGTTGCGCGCCACGCCCGAGATCATCGAGCTGGACAGGGTTTCGCCCGGCTCCGGCGTCAGGGCTAGGTCCAGCGCCTTCTGAGCCAGGGTCTCGTCCTCGGCCGAGGCCAACAGCGAGTAGAGCTGGTTGCGGATCAGCGGGGTCTTCTCGGCCTGGGCCTGAGCGCGGATCGCGTCCCAGGTCGCGGCGTCGGCGTGCTTGGCCACCACGGAGGTGATGGTCCGGCGCAGCGGTCCGGGCAGGGCCGACGGATCGGTCTTGGAAGCGTTGAAGCGTCGGGTGGCCTCGGCGACGACGTCCGGATCGCCCAGCCCGCCCAGCACGCCGATCAGGTCGTTACGCAGGATGGCGATATTGTCGGCCTCGCCGGGCTTGGCGGTCCAGCCGACCTTGGCCAGCAGCGGCCGCAGGCGGGCGATGGCGAACTTGCGGAACGCCGCCCGCTCGGCCGGCTGACCTTCATAGTAGCCGTCGATCCCCAGGAAGGTGCCCGCCATCCGCGACAGCACCAGCGGATCGGCGTCCGCCGGGACCATCTTGCTGATGTCGAGGAAGTCGGTGGCGGGCTGGTAGCCGGCCAGGCCCATCGACCACGAGTCGGTCATCAAGCCCAGTTGGTCGATCGCCGGCAGCTTGGCGAAGTTGGCGGCGATCTTCCCGAAGCGCTCGGGACCATATTGGGTGCGGAAATAGCCGGCCTGGCCGGCATTGACCACGACCGGGCCACAGCCCGCCACCGTGACCGAGCCCTTGCCGCCGACGACCAGGGTCTTGGCCTCGCCGCCGCCCAGGGCCTTGACCGTCACTGGCACGCGCCAGGCCAGCGGCTTCTTGTCCTGATGATCGCGGCTGAATTCGCCCTGCGTGAAGGTCAGGGTCGTCTTGCCCGCCGCGCAGGTCGCGCCCGTCACCGTGATCAGCGGCACGCCCGGCTGCAGGGTGAAGTCGTGGGCGATGGCCTTGATCGGCTTCTTGGCCGAGGCCTCGACGGCGCTCCACAGGTCGTCGCTGACCGTGTTGCCGTGATTGTGCTTCTTCATGTAGGCGCGCACGCCGTCGCGCCAGGCGTCATGACCGACATAGCTTTCCAGCATGCGGATGACCGCCTCGCCCTTCTGGTAGGTGATGGTGTCGAACGCCTGGCTCGCCTGCTCGACCGTCGCGACGTGCTGGACCACCGGGTGGGTGGTGGCCAGGCTGTCGACGCTCATCGCCGCCTCGCGGCCACCGACGGCCTCCAGGGCGCCGTTCCATTCGGGGTGGAAGTGTTCGGTCGCCCGACCCTCCATCCACGAGGCGAAGCCCTCGTTCAGCCAAAGGTCGTCCCACCAGGCCATGGTGACCAGGTCGCCGAACCACTGGTGGGCCATTTCGTGGGCCACGGTGGTGAAGACGTTCTGCTTGTCGGTCTCGGTCGAGATCTTCGGATCCAGCAGCAGGGCGTATTCAAAGTAGAAGATCGCGCCCCAGTTCTCCATGGCGCTGAAGAACTGGCTGCGGCCGGGGGCGGCGATGTTGTCCAGCACCGGAAGCGGATAGGGCGTTCCGAAATAGTCGTTGTACCAGGGCAGGATCTCGGCGGCCGACTTCAGCGCGAACTGGGCCTTGGGGATGTCGCCCTTCTTGGTGACGACGCCGACATCGGCGCCGCCGGCCTTGACCGAGGCGCGGTCGAAGTCGCCGAGGCCGAAGAACAGCAGATAGGTCGACATCTTCGGCGACGTCGCGAACTTGACCACCGTCTTGCCGTTGCCCAGATCCTTGGACGAAGCGATCGGCATGTTGTTCAGGGCCATCTGGCCGGTGGGGATCGTCGCCTCGACGCTATAGGTGGCCTTGTAGAACGGCTCGTCCCACGAAGGAATGAAGCGACGGGCGTCCGAGTTCTCGAACTGGGTGTAGATCGCTCGCTTCTTGCCGGCCTCGGTCTCGTAATCGAGGGCGAACAGGCCGGCGGCCTGCTTGTAGATCTTGCCCGCGTAATCGATCGCCAGGACATACTTGCCCTTGGCCAGCGGCTTGTCGAACGTGAAGCTGGCGGTCTGGGCGTCGGCGTCGACCTTCACCTTCGCCTGGCCCACGCCGGCGATGGACACCTTGTCGAACGTCAGGTCGGCGGCTTGCAGGGTGACGGTGGCGGTCGGCTCGACCACCTCGATCGCGATCTTCACCTGAGCCGTGAAGGTCAGCTTGTCGAGGTCGGGCGTAAAGGCCAGATCATAGTGCGACGGGCGGACGTTGCGCGGCAGCTGGCTCGTCACCGAGGCGAAGGTGGCGCCTGGCGTACCGGCGGCGGCCGCGCTCGCGACGGGCTTGGCCTTCGCGGCGGCGGCTTTCGCGGCCGGAGCGGCGGAAACGCTCCCGGCGGCGAACAACATCACGGCGACGGCCGCGGAAGACATGAGACGACGCATGTTCGGTCCTAATGTGGAAAATTCGTCCGGCCCCCTCAGCCGGACGCGCAAACCAACACCGTCTGACAAAATGTCGCGCGTTAAATTTCAGTAATGTTTCGATCGCTCGAGATAACACCCGGTTTCGACCTGTGGCCCGGCCTGCTGGACCTTCCCGCGCAACGGGATCTGGTCGAGGCCGTCATGGCGGCCGCCGAACGCGCGCCCTTCGCCCAATATGAAACGGCTTATGGCAAGGCGATGAGCGTGGCCATGACCGCCTTCGGCCCGCTGGGCTGGACCAGCGACGGCGCCGGCTACCGCTATGCCGACCGCCATCCCGGAACCGGCGGGGTCTGGCCGGACATGCCCCAGGCGCTGCTCGATCTCTGGGCGAAACTGGGCGATCCGGAGACACCCCCGGACTCATGCCTGATCAATCTCTATCGCGGCGACGCGCGCATGGGCTTGCACCAGGACCGCGACGAGGCCGATCCGCGCTTTCCGGTGCTGTCGATCTCGCTGGGCGACACGGCGGTGTTCCGGATCGGCGGGACATCGCGTAAGGACCCGACGCGCTCCCTACGCCTGTCCTCGGGCGACGTCTGCCGGCTGTCGGGTCCGGCGCGGCTGGCCTTCCACGGCGTGGACCGCATCCTGCCGGGTTCGTCGAGCCTGGTCCCCGGCGGCGGCCGGATCAATCTGACGCTTCGTCGGGCGCGGCGCGTGGCCTGACGCCATCGCCCCTTGAGCCATAAAAGGAAAAAGGCCGCCCCTTCCGGAGCGGCCATTTCCGTTCGAACCCTTTGAAAACCTGGACCCGGCTCAACCCCGCAGCTTGCGCGTCAGGGTCTCCAGGTCTTGGCTCAACGCGCTGTCCTCGGCGCGCAGGGCTTCGATGCGGCGCACGGCGTGCAGCACCGTCGTGTGGTCGCGGCCCCCAAAGCGGCGGCCGATGTCCGGCAGCGAACGCGTGGTCAGTTGCTTGGCCAACCACATGGCGGCTTGGCGCGGGCGGGCCACGGCGCGGTTACGGCGTTCGCTGAGCAGGTCGGCCTGCTTCATGCCGTAGTGCTCGGCGGTCGCCTTCTGGATGTCGTCGATGGTGATGCGCTTCTCGCCCGAACGCAGGTGCGGGCGCAGGATGGCCTGGACCTCGTCCAGGGTCAGGCGCGACAGGCCCTCGCCCGCGCGGGCCGACAGGGTGTTCAGCGCGCCTTCCAGCTCGCGGACGCTGTCGGTGAAGCGGTCGGCCAGGAACTGCATCGCCTCGGGACGCATGGTCGGCTCGAAGCCTTGCGCGGCCGAAAGGGTCTGGATCTTCCGTTCCAGAATGCCCAGGCGCAGGTTTCGGTCGGCCGGCTCCAGGCCGCAGACCAGACCCGCCGACAGGTGCGAGCGCAGGTGGGCGTCCATCTCGGTCATGGCCGACGGCGGGCGGTCGGCCGAGAAAACCACGCGGCCGCCTTCGCCCACCAGGGCGGTCAGGGTGTGGAACAGCTCTTCTTGGGTCGACTGCTTGCCGGCCACGAAATGCACGTCGTCGATGATCAGCAGGTCGGCGGCGCGCAGCTCTTCCTTGAAGGCCGCCGTCTGACGATCCATCACGGCGCGCACGAAGGTCGACAGGAAGCGCTCGGCGGTCAGATAGACCACGCGCTTTTCCGGCGCGTTGCGCATGGCTTCCCAGGCCAGGGCGTTCAGCAGGTGGGTTTTGCCGAAGCCGTAGGGGCCATGGAACAGCACGGGGTTGAAGTGACCGTCGGCCCAGTTGGCGATCCGGCGCGCCACGGCGTGGGCGAACTCGTTGGCCGGGCCGGGCACGAAGGTCTCGAAGGTGAAGCGCTCTTGCAGGCCCTGGGTGCGCGGGGACTTGGCGCCGGTCGGGGCCAGCGCGGGGGCGTCGCTGGAAACGGGCAGGACGATCTCGATGGGCTCCGGAGTCGGCGCGGCCTTGGGCGCGGCCTCGACATAGGCGCCCGCCGCCCCTTCCCGGGAGGCCTCGAACTCAAGACGCGACTTCAGGTCGATACGGCGACCCATGGCGTCGTTGGCGGCCCACAGCTCGCCGATCCGGCGCCAGGCGCTGCGACGGATCCAGTCGCGAGCGATGCCCGTGGGGGTCACGACGACGACATCACCGGTCGCGGCCTCGCGCAACGCCGCGGGCGCGATCCACGACCCGAAAGCCGCGTCGCCCAGCTCGCGTTTCAAAGCCACGCAAACCTTCGACCATACGCCCGGCGCCGGCTCGCAAGCCGTCGCGATCGTCGCCGAGAAGTCCTGACTGGCCACCCCGCCCTTCATCGTCATTCGTCCACCGCCTCGTACAAAAAAACGAACCGCCGCATACACATCAGCCGCCGCCCCCCATGGCGCTCGGCCGGTTTCCTCAACGCACACAGGTTCTTACCCGGCGAACACGATCGGTCCGCCGCCGCCTTGTTTTTTCCAAGACTGGAGAAGCGTTGAGACGCTTAAACTAGCCAGCGGCCCCCGCCGGTCAAACGGAAAACTTGCGTCCGATCGCGGATATTTCTGTTGACTCGCGAGCGCCCCTCGCCCCGCAAGGGAATAGCGCCGCCGACTACTCAGATCACAGATTGCAACGACAGCGCTAAGACCTTTGATCCAAAGCAAAAGCCGGTCGAGCGCGCTCAACCGGCTTTTTTAAATACTTGAAAAGGTTGGACGAACAGCGTTCGTCCAAAATCTGGACTAGGCGGCGGCCTTATCCAGCTTCTTCAGGCGCGCCGCCAGGCGGGACACTTTGCGCGAGCCCGTATTGGGGTGAACCACGCCCTTCGAGACCGCGCGCATCAGCTCCGATTGAGCTTCCACGAAAGCGGCCTTGGCGACGGCGACGTCACCCTTGGCGATGGCGTCTTCGAACTTACGCAGGAACGTGCGCACGCGCGAACGGCGAGCGGTGTTGACTTCGGTGCGACGAGCGATCTTGCGGATCGCTTTCTTGGCGCCGGGATTATTGGCCATGCGGTAGGACCTTCAAACGGACAGCCCGCGGGCGGCCGCGAAGCAGTTGAAATCGAGCGCGCGGATATACGGGAAGCGCCGGCCGGGGTCAACGGTCCACAGGCAGGAATCCGATGGTCCGGACGAAGCAAACGATTCCGCTCCCATTACGTCCCCGTGAACGTCGGCTTCCGCTTCTCGACGAAGGCCGCCATGCCCTCCTTCTGGTCGTCGAACGCGAACAGCGAGTGGAACAGGCGACGCTCCAGGGCCACGCCCGTCGTCAGGGTCGTCTCGTAGGCGGCCTGCACCAGCTCCTTGTTCATCGCCACGGCCAGCGGCGACTGAGCCGCGATCTTCGCGGCGATCGCGAGAACCTCGTCGATCAGACCGTCGGCCGGGAAGACGCGGGACACGAGGCCCGAACGTTCGGCCTCGGCGGCGTCCATCATCCGCCCGGTCAGGATCATGTCCATGGCCTTGGACTTGCCCACGAAGCGGGTCAGGCGCTGGGTGCCGCCGATGCCGGGCGCGACGCCGAGATTGATCTCGGGCTGGCCGAACTTGGCGCTATCGGCCGCGATGATCATGTCGCACATCATCGCCAGTTCGCAGCCGCCGCCCAGGGCGTAGCCGGCGACGGCGGCGATGATCGGCTTGCGGCACCGTTCCACCGCGCGGGCGCCGGCGGTGAAGAAGTCGGCCTTGAACATCTGGGCGTAGGTCTTGTCCGACATCTCCTTGATGTCGGCGCCGGCCGCGAACGCCTTGGCCGAGCCGGTCAGGACGATGCAGCCCACCTGGTCGTCGGCTTCAGCCGCCGCCAGGGCCTCGGCGAGCTCGGCCAGCAGCGCGGTATTGAGCGCGTTCAAGGCCTCGGGCCGGTTCAGGCGGATCAGGGCGACGCCTGGCGCGCGCTCGGGGGCTTCGACGATCAGGGTCTGGTACGCGGCCATCACGGGGTCTCCTGCTTGGAGAGTCCGTTATAAAGACACCGTCGCGCTTGGGGAGCCTCCCCTTACGTTCCGGCCGAGCTTTCAGACCTGGCACACCGGACAGAAGAACGTCGAGCGACCGGCCTGGACCTCTCGGGCGATGACCCCCTTGCAGCCCGTCGTCGGGCAGGGCTCGCCTTCGCGGTCATAGACACGGAAGCGGTGCTGGAAATAGCCCAGGGCACCGTCGGCGGCGGCGAAGTCCTTCAAGGTCGAGCCGCCGACCTCCACCGCCTCGGCCAGCACATCCTTGATCGCCGCGGTCAGGGGCGAAAGACGCGTCGGCGCGATCTCGCCCGAGGGCTTGAACGGCGAGACGCGCGCGCGGTGCAGGGCCTCGCACACATAGATATTGCCAAGGCCCGCGACGGTGCGCTGATCCAGAAGCAGGGTCTTGGGCCCTTGCTTGCGGCCCGCGAAAGCCTTTTCCAGCACACCGGCGTCGAAATCCGCGCTCAGCGGCTCGGGCCCCATGGCCGCGAACCAGGCGTGGCGCGCCAGCTGATCGGTCGGGACAAGGTCCATGAAACCGAACCGGCGCGGATCGTAATAGGTGACCACGGCGCCGGCTTCGGTCTCGAAGACGATGTGGGCGTGCTTGTCGTCCGGCGAAACGGGATGGGCGAAGTCCCCCGGGCGCCGGACGCCCTCCGGCGCCGCGATCTCGAACCGCCCGGTCATGCCCAGGTGCATGACCAAGGTGTCGCCCCGGTCGAGCGGCGCCAGCAGGTACTTGGCGCGGCGATCAAGGCGCAGGATCCTCGCGCCCGTCAGGCGCTGGACGAAACCCTCCGGCAAGGGGAAGCGGAGATCGGGCCGATTGGCGCGGACACGGGCCAGGCGCGCGTCGGCGAAAGCTGGCTCCAGGCCTCGGCGAACGGTCTCGACTTCGGGCAATTCGGGCAAGGATCATTCCTTAAGGCGATGACGCGACGCTTGGCGCGGGCTAAGAGCGGACGTTCATATAGAGAGCACGGCCCAATAACGTCATGAGCAACGCCTCCGCCAGCTTCGGTTTCAAGGACGTCGACGCCTCGCTGAAGGCGGGCCTGGTGCGCGGGGTCTTCGACCGCGTCGCCAAGAACTATGACATTATGAACGACCTGATGAGCGGCGGGGTGCATCGCCTGTGGAAGGACGCGGTCGCCGCGCGCCTGAACCCGCAGCCCGGCGAGATCATCATCGACTGCGCCGGCGGCACCGGCGACATGGCCCGTCGCTTCGCCAAGATGGCCCGAAGCGCCCAGGAGCGGCGCGGCGGGCCCGACGCGACGATCAATATCATCGACTACAACGCCGAAATGATCATGGCCGGCATCGAGCGCGGCGGCGAGCCGGAGATCACCTGGACCGTCGGCGACGCCCAGCGCCTGCCGCTGCCGGACAATTACGCCAACGCCTATGTGATCTCGTTCGGCATTCGCAACGTCACCGACATCGACGCGGCCCTGCGCGAGGCGCGCCGGGTGCTCAAGCCCGGCGGTCGCTTCCTGTGCCTGGAATTCTCGCGCCCAGTGACCGAGGCCCTTGCCAAGGCCTATGACGCCTACAGCTTCAAGGTCATCCCGCAGGTCGGCGAGTGGGTCGCCAAGGATCGCGACGCCTATCAGTACCTGGTCGAAAGCATTCGCCGCTTCCCCGATCAGCGGACCTTCGCCAGCATGATCGAAAACGCCGGCTTCAAGCGGGTCAGCTACACCAACTTCACCGGCGGCGTCGCCGCTCTGCACCAGGGCTGGGCGCTCTGATTTGCTTATGGCCTTTTTTCTTCCCGATCTCCCCGGCGAATGCCGGGGCCAAGATCGTAGGGCTGGGCGACGCCAGGATTGCTCCGCGCCCCGGCTGGATCTGGGCCCCGGCGTTCGCCGGGAAGGTCGGCTGAAAGAGAGGCGCGTAAAGTGATCCGCCTCTCCGCATTTTTCCGCCTGACCAGCGCGGGCTGGGCCTTGGTCCGAGCCGACGCCCTGATCCCGCGAGAGGTCGAGCCGCTGCTGCCGCCGTCAGCGCGCTGGGCGGGACGGTTCCTGCGCCTATTCAGGGGCCCGGCCGCCAAGCGCGGCCGGCCAGGTCAGCGCCTGGCCGCCGTGCTGGAAAAGCAGGGTCCGGCGGCGATCAAGCTGGGCCAGTTCCTGTCGACCCGGGCCGACATCTTCGGCGCCGCCTTCGCCGACGACCTGGCCCACCTGAAAGACCGCCTGGCGCCGTTCCCCCTGACGGTCGCCAAGGCCGAGATCGCCCGTAACCTCGGCAAGCCGCTGGGCGAGATCTATGCCGAGATCGGCGAGCCGGTGGCCGCCGCCTCCCTGGCCCAGGCTCATCCGGCCACGCTGCTGGACGGTCGCAAGGTCGCCGTGAAGGTGCTGCGTCCCGGCGTCGAGCGTCAGGTGCAGCGGG
Organism: Caulobacter vibrioides OR37; assembly: GCF_000372645.1. Lineage (GTDB taxonomy): Bacteria > Pseudomonadota > Alphaproteobacteria > Caulobacterales > Caulobacteraceae > Caulobacter > Caulobacter vibrioides_E. The sequence goes on from NZ_APMP01000005.1 coordinate 179,191, forward strand.
ACAGCGCTGTTCTGCGCCTGGCCGCGCGCCTGGCCGAAACGCTGGCGCCGGCCTCGCGCCGCCTCAAGCCGACCCAGTTCGTCGAGGTGGTGATCCGAGCACTCGACCTGGAAATGGACCTGCGCTTCGAGGCCGCCGGCTGCGCCGAGCTGGGCGAGGCCATGGCCTTCGACCCCTACATGCGCGCGCCGGGCGTCGTCTGGGAGGGCGTCGGCAAGCGCGTCCTGACCCTGACCTGGGCCGAGGGCGTCCCCCTCTCCGACCCCGGCGCCCTGGAGCTGCCGGGCCTGGACCGCAAGGCCCTGGCGGAGAACGTCACGCGCGGCTTCCTGGCCCAGGCCCTGGACCACGGCCTGTTCCACGCCGACCTGCACGAGGGCAATCTGTTCGTCGCCGCGCCCAGCGCGATCACGGCCGTCGACTACGGCATCATCGGTCGCCTGGGTCCGGGCGAACGCCGCTACCTGGCTGAAATCCTGTACGGGTTCCTGAACCGCGACTACGCGCGGATCGCCAAGATCCATTTCGACGCCGGCTATGTCCCGGCCCACCAGGACATGGACGCCTTCGCCCAGGCCCTGCGCGCCGTCGGCGAGCCGGTCTTCGGCCGCGACGCGCGCGAGGTGTCGATGGGGCGTCTGCTGGCCCAGCTGTTCGAGATCACCGCCCTGTTCGACATGGCCCTGCGGCCCGAGCTGGTGTTGCTGCAGAAGACCATGGTCACGGTCGAGGGCGTGGCCCGCCGTATCGACCCCGCCCACGACCTGTGGGCCGCCGCCGACCCGGTGGTGCGCCGCTGGATCGGCCGCGAGCTCTCGCCCGCCGCCAAGATGCGCGACTTCGCCGAGGAAGCCCTGCGCGCCCTCAAGGCCCTGGCCCGCCTGACCGAAGCCCCACCGTCCGAGCCCCCGGCCAAGACCGAACGCCCGCGCGCCTGGCCGCTGCTATGGTTCCTGACCGGCGCCGCCACGGCCGGCGCGGCGTTCGCGGCGGGAATGCTGCTGGCGCGGTGACACCCATCGCCAGCTACAAACTTCCCTGACTTTAAGCGACGAGGAAACACCGACGCCAACGCCGGAAGCGGCTGCGGCGATCGTCAACTCGGGGTGGGGAGCGGACCTAAGCCGTTTGCCTCGTAGACGGCGCGCTAGCGACGAGAACAAGAATCCTCTCGCGCAGCGCCCAAGCGCCTATGATGGAGAAGAAGAGGAACACTGCGGTTCCACCTATCTTGCCTATAGGCGCGCCCTTACCGCTGAGCGCGATCTCAAAAGCCTCAGCTGCCTTCCAGACGCAGGCTATAAACAAGACGCCGCTAGCGAACCGCAAAAGCATCGCCGGGATGCCTTCACTGCCTGTCGAATTGTCTCCGAGTAGCAACTTGCCTGCGGCCAGCAGAAGGGGCGTCAAGAGGAACGCGATAGTCCATTTCGCCGTGGCGCCCACCTGCACCGACGCGACGGCGTAGATGGACCAGAGCCAAAGAAAACCCAAAGCGACGAACGCGAAAAAGATCACAGCGATGAATGCCCGATAGGCAAGCGGGTCATCAGTGCTAGCAGTGAAGACGCTGAAGAAAAGCGAGCCCGCGACAGTGACGATGGTGAGAAGCGCGGGGTGGATTGACGCTATGCGTTTCTCAAAGCTCATGGTTGCTCCCGTTTGCGTTACCGATAGCCGACATAAGCAGGGTCAGACTAGGGTCGCTAACGCCCTTCAGTTCAGCGCCGACAAGCGGACCGCTACGCAGTGCCCCCCCCTATCCCTCCGCCTCGTCCCGCTTCTTGGCCGCCGAGGCGCGCTTGTTCTCGCGGTCCTTCTGCTCGTCCCAGTACGAGGCGCCCTCGTCGGGCTTGAACATCGTGCGCGGCGCGCCGTCGCGAGAGACCACCGCGAAGACATTGCCCTTGGGATCGTAGATCAGCAGGTCGCCATTGGCCCGCTTCAGGGTCTGGGCGCCCTTGGGCGGGTCGCTGACGAAGGCGTGCACCTTGGCGACATAGTCGTCGGTCGATTTGGCGCCGAAGGTCGCGCCGTTGCGTTCGAACGAGCGCTGGGCGTTCTCCTCGGCCGAGCGGGTGCGGTTGGCGGCCCAATAGGGCTTGCCCGCCACCAGCTTCACCGGCGCGTCGCGCGGATCGCTTCGACGGCTTCGTTCGCCGCCGCCAGTTTCCGTCGAGGCCGCGCCGCCGGGTTCGGAGCGCGTCTCGGCGCGGTCCCCGCCCTTGGGCGCCTTGACCGCCGAAGCCCCGCTGTCACAGCCCGCCAGCGTGGCCGCCGCCAGGATCGCCAAGCCGGCGAGCGCGAAATGTCGAACAACCTTCATGATCGTATCCGCCCCATAACTCTACCTGGACGTTTATTGAACGAAAGTGGAACGAGAGTCGAGTCCTTATCTTCAAGGCGGCTTTCCTCTGGCGTTGAGGCCCAAGCATGGGCATGTGCTGGACGGAACGAAACACGAGCCAGCGGAGCGCGACGTGAGCGGCAAGACCTCGAACGACAGGCGGGTTCTCCTGATCGTCGGCGGCGGCGTGGCGGCCTACAAGGCGCTGCCGCTGATCCGGCTGCTGCGCAAGGCCGGCGTCGGCGTGCGGCCGATCCTGACCAAGGCGGGCGCGGAATTCGTGACGCCCCTGTCCCTGGCCGCGCTCGCCGAGGACAAGGTCTACCAGGAGCTCTTCTCGCTGACCGACGAGCACGAGATGGGCCATATCGAGCTGTCGCGCTCGGCCGACCTGATCGTCGTGGTCCCCGCGACGGCCGACCTGATCGCCAAGGCGGCCAACGGCCTGGCCGGCGACCTGGCCTCCACCACCCTGCTGGCCACCGACAAGCCGGTGCTGATGGCCCCGGCGATGAACGTTCGGATGTGGCTGCACCCGGCCACCCAGCGCAACATCGCGACCCTGAAGGCCGACGGCGTCGCCTTCGTCGGACCGGACGACGGCGCCATGGCCTGCGGCGAGTTCGGACCCGGCCGCCTGGCCGAGCCGGAAGAGATCTTCGCGGCGATCATCGCGCTGCTGGAAGGCCCCGCCGCGCGCCCACTGACCGGCAAACGCGCCCTGGTCACGGCGGGCCCGACCTTCGAGCCGATCGACCCGGTGCGCGGGATCACCAACCGCTCCAGCGGCAAGCAGGGCTTCGCGATCGCCGAGGCCCTGGCCAAGCTCGGCGCCGAGGTGACCCTGGTGGCCGGACCCGTCGCCCTGCCGACCCCCGCGGGCGTCAAGCGCGTGGACGTCGAGACCGCCCGCCAGATGCTGGCCGCCAGCCAGGCCGCCCTGCCCGCCGATGTCGGCGTCTTCGTGGCCGCCGTCGCCGACTGGCGCGTGGACGAGGCGTTCGGAACCAAGCTGAAGAAGGAAAAGGGCGGCCCGCCGGCCCTGACCTTCGTCGAGAACCCCGACATCCTGGCGACGCTGTCCGCCACGGGTCCAAACCGGCCCAAGCTGGTCATCGGCTTCGCGGCCGAGACCGACCATGTCGAGGACCACGCCCGCGCCAAGCTGGCGCGCAAGGGCTGCGACTGGATCATCGCCAACGACGTCACCGAGCCCGGCGTGATGGGCGGGGGCGAGAACGCCGTGCTGTTGGTGACCAAGGACAGTGTCGAGCGCTGGGACCGGGCGGCCAAGGATCAGGTGGCGGCGCGGATCGCCCAGCGGATCGCCGCCGCGCTCGCTTAAGGGGCCCTGGCCCGAGGCCCGGCAAATCAGCTAAAGCCGGGCGGCTCTTCAGAAGGATCCGCCCGCATGTCCGCCATCCCCGCCGGCCTCGTCATCCGCTTCAAGCGCTGGGAAGGCAATCCCGACCTGCCGGTCCCGGCCTACGCCTCGAGCGGCGCGGCGGGCTTCGACCTGCGCGCGGCGGCGCCCGAGGGCGAGACCCTGGTTCTCAAGCCTGGCGCGCGGGCCATGGTCCCGACCGGCTTCTCGGTGGCGATCCCGGACGGTTACGAGATGCAGGTGCGCCCACGCTCGGGCCTGGCCTTCAAGAACGGCGTCACCGTGGTCAACGCGCCGGGCACCGTCGACAGCGACTATCGCGGCCAGGTCTGCGTGCTGCTGATCAATCTGGGCGAGGAGGACTTCGCCATCCGTCGGGGCGACCGCATCGCCCAGGGGATCATCGCGGCCGCGCCGCAATGGCCGCTGGTCGAGGTCGATGACCTGGACGCGACGGAGCGCGGCGCGGGCGGGTTCGGCTCGACGGGCGTTTAGAGGTTCGCCACTGGGCGGATCGCGTGGGGGACCAGCATCAGGTAACCCCCAAAGCCGGTGGCGAAGGCGGCGGCCGCCAGCCAAAGCACCGGACGGATGATGTCCATCGTCGACGCCGGCGCCTCGCCCAAGGACGGTTGAGCCTTCATCGGAACCTCCTGTGACCATGACGGAACCGGCGCGAACAGGCGCCTTAGGAGATACGCGCTCGCGGCCGTGGGGTTGCGGTCGGGAAGCGGACCCACTGTGTCGTGATTCCGACAGAAGAGGGAATTGCGACCCGCTGTCGCGGACCGGCGCCTAGAGCCCTTTCCGATCTGATTGATCCAATCAGATCGGATAAAAAGGGGCTCTAAATCAAAAGTTTAGAGCATTTTTCGATCCGATAACCGTTTCACACTTATCGGAAAATGCTCTAATCCGTGCAGCCAGAGACCCCCGCGGCCCAGGCATTGATTTATGGACGAACCCGTCCATTTATCCCTTGAAGCGCACGGCCGACGTCGATATCCGGCGCGTTGCCGCGCTTCGCGGAACAGGGGGTCGGATCATGGCGGCGTCAGACAGGAAGAAGCTGGTTCCGATGCTCGCGGGCGGCGTCGCGGTCATCGCCGTGGCCACGGGCGGAACCCTGTGGTTCCTCGACAAGCAGCACTACGAAAGCACCGACAACGCCTTCGTCGAGGCCGACACCGTCCAGGTCAGCCCCCAGGTCAGCGGTTACGTGGCCGAGGTTCTGGTCGCAGACAACCAGCGGGTCGAGCCCGGCCAGGTGCTGGCCAAGATCGATCCGTCGACCTTCCAGGCCCGTTTGGACCAAGCCATCGCCAACGCCGGCGCCGCCGACGCGGCCGTCCGCGCCATCGACGACAAGAGCAATTTGGAACAGGCGATGATCGCCCAGCGGGTCGCCGGCGTGACGAGCGCCCAGGCCGACGCCGGACGCGCAAAGGCCGATCTCGACCGCTACGACGCCCTGGCCCGGCAGGGCTGGGTTTCGCAGCAGAAGGTCCAGACCACGCGCGCGGCCGCGACCCAGTCCGCCGCCGGCGTCTCCAGCGCCCAGGCCGCGCTGGAGGCCGAAAAACGGGCCGCCCAGTCGCTGGGCTCGGCCAAGGCCCAGGCCGTGGCTCAGGCCGCCGCCGCCCATGCCGCCGTCGAGGCCGCCAAGCTCGATCTCGAGCGCACCGTGATCAAGGCCCCGGTCGCCGGGGTGGTCGGCGCGCGCTCGGTCCGCCCGGGCCAGCTGGTTCAGCCCGGCGTCGCGCTGATGTCGGTCGTGCCGCTGGGCCAGGCCTATGTCGTGGCCAACTTCAAGGAGACCCAGGTCGCCCGGATCCGGGTCGGCCAGCGCGTCGAGTTGAAGGCCGACGCCTTCGGCAAACAGAAGATCGTCGGCAAGGTCGACAGCTTCGCCCCGGCCACCGGCCAGGAGTTCGCGCTGATCCCGGTCGAGAACGCGGTCGGCAACTTTACCAAGATCACCCAGCGCCTGCCGGTCAAGATCGTCGTCGACCGCGGCCAGTTGGGCGCGGCGTTGCGCCCGGGGCTGTCGGTCGAGGTCAAGGTCGACGTCCGCGACCGCTCGGGCCCCTCGTTCGCCGAGGCCGGCCAGATCGCTCCGCGCGTCGCCCGCCAGGGCGTGGACCGCTAAGGCGGACCGGCCATGACGGACGCCGCTCCCCCCGCTGACGGCGCGCCGAACGGACCACCGGCGCGATCCGCTCCCGTCCGGCCGGCCGGCGCGGCGAGCGCGCCGGCCCAGGTGAACTGGACCAAGCTGTTCCTTGGCTTCGGAGCCATGGTCATCGGCCAGTTCATGGCCATCCTGGACATCCAGATCGTCGCGGCCTCGCTGCCCCAGATCCAGGCCGGCGTCGGCGCCAGCACCGATCAGGTCAGCTGGATCCAGACCGCCTATCTGATCCCCGAGGTCGTGATGATCCCGCTGTCGGGGTACCTGTCGCGGCTATGGGGCACCCAGAGGCTCTATCTGGCCTCGTGCCTGGGCTTCATCGTCATGAGCGTGCTGACGGGCCTCAGCTCATCGATCGACATGATGATCCTGACCCGCGCCCTTCAGGGCTTCATTGGCGGCGCGATGATCCCGACGGTCTTCGCCACCGCCTTTACCGCCTTCCCGCCCGAACGGCGGGTGACCGCCAGCGTGATCATGGGGCTGATCGTCACCCTGGCCCCGACCGTCGGCCCCACCCTGGGCGGCCATCTGACCGAGGCGCTGAGCTGGCGCTGGCTGTTCTTCATCAACGTGCCGACCGGCCTCCTCGTGCTGTTCGGCGTGGCCCGTTGGGGCGATTTCGACAAGGGCGACCCCAGCTTGGCCAAGGGCTTCGACTGGTTTGGCCTGATCGTCATGGCGATTTTCCTGATGAGCATGCAGTACGTGCTTGAGGAAGGCGCCAAGGACGACTGGTTCGACGACGCCGGCATCCTGTGGCTGACCGTGGTGGCGGTTCTGGGCGGTGTGACCTTCATCTGGCGCCAGCTGACCTACAAAAATCCGATCGTCGAGCTGCGGGCCTTCGCCAACCGCAACTTCACCGTCGGCGTAATGATGACCGCCGTCTCGGGCGCCAGCCTGTTCGGCGGCACCTTCCTGCTGCCGCAGTTTCTGGGCCGGGTGCGCCACTATTCCGCGTCGGAGGTTGGCACGACGATGATCGTCTCGGGCCTGTCGATGTTCGCCACCGGCCCGCTGGCCGGCCGCCTGGTGCGCAAGATGGACCCCCGCGCACCGATGTGCATCGGCTTCGCGCTGGCCGGCTTTGGCATGTACATGGCCCATGGCGTGACCAAGGACTGGGGTTTCTGGGAATTCGCGGGCGTCCAGGCGTGCCGGGGCGTCGGCGTGATGATCGCCATGATCGCCACCCAACAGATCACCATGAGCACCCTGCCCCCCCAGATGATCAAGAACGCGTCGGGCCTGGTGAACCTGTCGCGCAACACCGGCGGCGCCATCGGTCTGGCCTTGCTGGCGACCTCGATCACGCAGCAGACCGCGCTGTACTACAACGACCTGACCTCCAAGCTGACCCAGGGCGGCGCCGCGGCGGGCATGATGGCGGGCCTCGGCGAGCGGATGACGCAGCTGGGCGTCGTCGATCCGAGCGGCGCGGCGCGCAAGGCGATCGGGGGGATGCTGCAACAGCAGGCGACGGTGCTGGCGTTCGGCGACAGCTTCACGGTGCTGGCCATCGGCTGCTTCATCGCGGCCGGCGTGTCGCTGCTGGCCGCGCCGGTCAAGAACGCCCCGCCACCCCCTTCGGACGCCCACTGATGCCGCGCGTCCCCGGACAGATCGACCAGGCCAAGACCGAGGCCATCCTAGACGCCGCCGTCGAGGTGATCGGAGAGCGAGGCCTGGCCGCCCCGATGGAGGCGATCGCCCGCCGCGCCGGGGTCTCCAAGCAGACGGTCTATAATCACTACGGCTCCAAGGCCGAGCTGATGCGGGCTCTGATGCAACGGCGCGTGGAAGCGATCACCGCGCCGCTCCGCGAGCCTGGCGCGGTCGAAAATCCGGCCGAGGCGCTGGAGGCCTACGCCCGCTCGGTGTTGGAGACGGTGATCACCACCAAGCGTTATTCGATGATGCGGGTGATCATCCTGGGCTCGGGCGAACTCCCCGACGTGGCCAAGGAGGTCTATGAGGCCGGTCCCCTCAGCGCCCGGCGCCAACTGGCCGCGTTCCTGAAGACCGAGACCGAGCTGGGCCGCCTGAAGGTCGAAGACTTCGACCAGGCCGCCGAGTTCTTTTCCGGCATGGTCATGGGCCACAGCCAGCTACGGTCACTGCTGCGGCTGCCTTCCGAAAAGACCCAGGAAGAGTACGGCCGACTCGCGAAGGAGGCGGCCGCCCGTTTCATGAAGGCCTATGCGCCGTAGCCGAGCCGCCCTCGTCCTTCGGCAAGCTCAGGACGAGGCTTCGGTCCCGAAGGCTTACGCCTCGTCCGGCTCGGGCATCCCCATCATGTGGAAGCCGGCGTCGACGTGGACGACTTCGCCCGTGGTCGACTTGCCAAGATCCGAGACCAGCCACAGGGCGCAACCGGCGACGCCCTCCATGGAGGTGTCTTCCTTCATGGCCGAGAACGCGCGGCCCTGAGCGATCATGCCGCGGCCGCCCGAGATGCCGGCCAGGGCCAGGGTGCGCATGGCGCCGGCCGAGATGGCGTTGGCGCGGATGCCCTTGGGGCCTAGGTCGCGAGCGATATAGCGGGTCGAGGCCTCTAGGGCCGCCTTGGCCACGCCCATGGTGTTGTAGTTCGGGATGGTCCGCTCCGACCCCAGATAGGTCATGGTGATCAGCGAACCGCCGTTCGGCATCAGCTTGGATGCGCGCCTGGCGACGTCCACGAAGCTGAAGGCCGAGATGTTCATGGCCAGCAGGAAGCCTTCGCGGGTGGTGTTGTCCACGAACGAACCCTTCAGTTCGTTCTTGTTGGCGAAGGCGACCGAGTGAACGACGAAGTCGAGGGTCCCGAAGACCTTCTCGATCTCGGCGAAGGCCGCGTCCATCGAGGCGTCGTCGGTGACGTCGGCCGGGATCATCGTCTTGACGCCGATGCTCTCGGCCAGCGGGCGCACGCGACGCTCCAGCTCTTCGCCCTGATAGGTGAAGGCCATCTCGGCGCCTTGGGCGGCCAGCTGGCTGGCGATGCCCCAGGCGATCGAGTTGTGGTTGGCCACGCCCATGACGAGGCCCTTCTTGCCCCGCATCAGCTCGCCCTTGGGGAACGCGTAATCGTCGGCCATGTGTCGGGCCCTCTTTGGAAAATCGTTGTCCGCCGAATAGCAGGGCGGGCGTGCTGGCGAAACCCGTCAGGCCTTGCTGAAGATCAGGGTCCCGTTGGTGCCGCCGAAGCCGAAGCTATTGGACATCACCGTTTCCAGCGGCTTGTCGACGCGCTGACGCAGGATCGGCAGGTCGGCGAACTCGGGGTCCAGCTCCTCGATATGGGCGCTTTCGGCCGCGAAGCCGTTGTCGAGCATCAGGATCGAGTAGATGGCCTCCTGCGCCCCGGCCGCGCCCAGGCTGTGGCCGGTCAGGGACTTGGTCGACGAGATCATCGGCGGCTTGTCGCCGAACACCTCGCGCACCGCGCCCATCTCCTTGCTGTCGCCGACCGGCGTCGAGGTGCCGTGCGGGTTCAGATAATCGATGGTCCGGTTGCCCGCGTCGGCCATGGCCAGCTTCATGCAGCGCGCCGCGCCCTCGCCGGACGGCGCGACCATGTCGTAGCCGTCGGAATTGGCGGCGTAGCCGACCAATTCGCCGTAGATCTTGGCCCCGCGCGCCTTGGCGTGCTCGTACTCTTCCAACACCACGATCCCGGCGCCGCCGGCGATCACGAAGCCGTCCCGCGCCTTGTCATAGGCGCGGCTGGCCACCGCCGGGCGGTCGTTGAAGTTGCTGCTCATCGCGCCCATGGCGTCGAACAGGTTCGACAGGGTCCAGTCCAGTTCCTCGCAGCCCCCGGCGAAGATGATGTCCTGCTTGCCCATCTGGATCTGCTCGGCGCCCGCGCCGATGCAGTGGGCGCTGGTCGCGCAGGCCGAGCTGATCGAATAGTTGATCCCGCGGATCTTGAACCAGGTCGACAGCACCGCCGATGGTCCCGAGCTCATGGCCTTGGGCACGGCGAACGGGCCGATCCGCTTGGGGCCCTTCTCGCGAGTCGTGGCGGCGGCCTCGACGATGACGCGGGTCGAGGGACCGCCAGAGCCGACGATCAGGCCAGTGCGTTCATGGGAAATCTCGGCCTCCGAGAGCCCGGAGTCGGCGATCGCCTGTTCCATGGCGATGTGGGCGTAGGCCGTGCCCGGCGACAGGAAGCGCGACGCGCGACGGTCGACCATCGACTCCCACGCGATTTGCGGCGCGGCGTGAACCTGGCAGCGGAATCCCAGCTCGGCATATTCCGGAGCGGCGATCACGCCGGACTTGGCCTCGCGCAGCGAAGCCAGAACCTCGTCGGCGTTGTTGCCGATGGACGAGACGATACCCAGTCCGGTGACGACGACGCGTCGCATATCTTAAATCCTCTTCTCCCCTTCCATCCGTCAGGGGCCGGTTCTTTCGATCCTCGGGGCGCGGCGGTCGCCGAAACGGATATCCATCTTCGGCTGCCACGCTCTAAGGAACGACCGGTCTCGTCTAACGGATCAACCCATCTGTTCGGGCGTGAACAATCCGACCTTCAGGTCCTTGGTTTCGTAGATCACCTTGCCGTCGGCTTCCATCACGCCTTCGCCGATTCCCATGACGAGTTTGCGCAGGATGACCCGTTTCAGGTCGATCTTGTAGACGACCTTCTTCACGGCCGGCGTGACCTGGCCGGTGAACTTGACCTCGCCGACGCCCAGGGCGCGGCCGCGGCCGGGCGCGCCCGACCAGCCGAGGAAGAAGCCGACCAGCTGCCACATGGCGTCCAGGCCCAGGCAGCCGGGCATGACCGGATCGCCGATGAAGTGGCAATCGAAGAACCACAGGTCCGGGTTGATATCGAACTCGGCCTCGACATAGCCCTTGCCGTACTTGCCGCCCTCGGACTCGATCCGGACGATCCGGTCGAACATCAGCATAGGCGGCGCCGGCAACTGGGCGTTTCCGGGACCAAACAGCTCGCCTCGGCCGCAGGCCAGAAGTTCTTCGTAGGTGTAGGCGTTCTTCTGCATGAGGCACGCCCTAGCACGGGGTCGGGTCGGGCCTCAACGTTTCCCTGTCATCCCCGTTTCGCGAGCAGGCGGGATCTCTCCTAATTCTTGTGGCACTGGACGGCCGGGTCGGCGCCCCAAATGTCGCTTTCCTTGGCCCAGCCGGCGGCGCCGTCGGCCCGCAGCTTGCACCAGCCCTTGTCGCATTTGTCGAGCGCCGCCACCGCGCGCCCCTTCAGATAGGCGGTGACCTTGGCGCCCTCCTTGGGCGATCCCAGCAGGGGCAGGGTCGTGGGCTGGACCCGCATCGCCGTGCGACGGCCGTCGGTCGTGCGCTTGTGCACCCAGGCCAGGCCGCCCTCGGGATCGCAAACCCGCCGCCATTCGCGCGTTTCGGCCACCACCTGAACCGGCATCCCTTTGGCGTGGTAGATCCACAGAAGTTGATGCGCCTCGTCCGGACCGTTTCGGGCGTTGACCTGGTCGTATTTCAACGAAACGTAACGAGGCACCTCGAGCCCCGACGGGGTGATCTTGGGGCCGTCCGCCCGGGCCGGACCGACGCCCAGCACGACGAAACCCGTCAGAAGCGCGCCGAAAGCGGCCTGGAACGAACGATGTTTCAAATTCGACGGCATGTTGCTTGGCCCCCTCGGGCCCCTTTGCTACAGCTTTTGAACGCCCGTCAGTGAGAGCTTTTCAAACCGCCCATGGCCGCCCGCAAGCTCAAAGTCATCGTCACCCGCAAACTCCCCGATCCGGTGGAGACGCGGATGTGCGAATTGTTCGACACGGAACTCAACGTTTCCGACAAACCCTTGACGGCCGATGAACTCGTCGACGCGATGAGCCGCGCCGACGTTCTGGTGCCGACGATCACCGATCGCATCGACTCGCGCCTTCTGTCGCGATCCGGCGACCGGCTCAAGCTGATCGCGAATTTCGGGGCCGGGGTCGACAATATCGACGTCGCCACGGCCAATGCGCGCGGCATCATCGTCACCAATACGCCGGGGGTTCTCACCGAGGACACCGCCGACCTGACCATGACCCTGATCATGGCCGCCTCGCGCCGGATCGTCGAAGGCGCCGAGGTCGTCAAGGCCGGCGGCTTCCAGGGCTGGGCGCCGACCTGGATGCTGGGTCGCCGCCTGTGGGGCAAGCGCCTGGGCATCATCGGCATGGGCCGCATCGGCCAGGCCGTGGCTCGCCGCGCCAAGGCCTTCGGGATGCAGGTCCACTACCATAACCGCAAGCCCGTCAGCCCGCGCATCGCCGAGGAACTGGGCTGCACCTATTGGGAAAGCCTCGACCAGATGCTGGCCCGGATGGACTTCGTGTCGGTCAACTGCCCGCACACTCCGGCCACCTATCACCTGCTGTCGGCCCGCCGGCTGAAGCTGCTGCGACCGCACGCCATCCTGGTCAACACCGCGCGCGGCGAGGTGATCGACGAAGGGGCCCTGGCCAACATGCTGGCCAAGGGCGAAATCGCCGGCGCGGGCCTGGACGTGTACGAACACGAGCCGGCCATCAACCCCAAGCTCCTGAAACTGCCCAACGTGGTCCTGCTGCCGCACATGGGCTCGGCGACGGTCGAGGGCCGCGTCGACATGGGCGAGAAGGTCATCGTCAATGTGAAGACCTTCATGGACGGCCACCGGCCGCCGGACCGGGTGATCCCGGCGATGCTTTGAGGGTCCGCAGAGACTCCTGATTGCCTCGGAAGCTAAGCAATCGTAGAGATTGACTGATCGTCGGCGACAGCTTCTAGAGGTGCGTTGTGCTCACGCGGCGTCAATCCATCGGGGCGGCAAGCGCTGCGCTGATGTTGCCGGGGTTCGATCAGGCCAAGGCGAACGATTCGTCGTTTCTATTGGACGCCGTTCTGGCCGAACCAAATATCGTCGATGCCGCGATTTCGCCCGACGGCGGACGAATAGCCGTGCTTCGGGTCATCCGCGAAGGCAAGCAGCGCAAGGCTGTCGTCACCTTCTCCAATGCCGACCAGGTGAACGCCGAACCCCAGGTAGCCCTCCTAGGGGACTGCGAGGTAGAGCGGGTCTCATGGGTCAATGATCAGCGTCTTCTGGTCTGGGTTTTGCTTGACAAGGACGCGTCTGGAAAGACTGTCGGCATTGTCTGGAAAGGCGATACCCTTGTTGAGTATACGCGTCGGGTCATTGCGCTCGATCGAGATGGCGGCAACCTTGCCGTACTATTCGCCAATCAATCTACGGCTATGAGCCGACGACGAAACTTGGGTTCTGTCGTCGACCTGAAGAGCGATAGTCCAGACTGCATTCTTATGCAGGCCTGGAACGACCTTCATCGTGTTCAAGCCCTATATAAAGTCAACATACACAGCGGAGACGCCACGCTCCTTGAGTTGGGCGCTAACGACACCGACGGCTGGATAACCCAAAATGGCGCAGCAGTCCTGAGACTCGACTCCAACGGTTCCACCGTCTCCGTATTCGCCCGCCCACCCGGTGGAAAAGAATGGAGCTTTTTCAAGAAATTCCGCCGAGACCAGTACGAGAAGCTGGCCGGTATGCGGTTCTTGGGGCCCTCCGAGACGCCAGGCGTGCTATATGCATCCGTCGATGGATCGGGCGGCGAAGACCGAGCGACTATTCGGACGTTTGACGTCAGATACCTTCAAACAGGTCCAGTTCTCGACGAGCACCCCGAGTATGATGTCACGGGCTGCGTCGTCGATTCTAACGGAGCACTCGTAGCTACTTCATGGTGGGAAGATCGCCTCGCTTACCGCTTCAAGGATCCTGACCTATCCAAACATTATCAGGCCATCTGCGGATATTTTCGTAGCAACGCTAACGTAAAGCTGACCGATTTCTCAAGCGACTTTTCGCGTTTCATCTTCTGGGTCAGCGGCCCGCAGCATCCCGGGTCATTCTGGCTATACGACCGCAAGGCCACGAAGCTCCAGCCGATTGCGGTTGATCGGCCAGACCTCCCACCGAGCAAGCTGGGCCTTATGGAGATCATCAAGATCGTCAGTCGGGACGGCCTAAAGCTCACCGCCTATTTGACTGTCCCCGCGGGGGCGGAGACGACTCCCACGCCCTTGGTGGTGTTTCCACACGGCGGCCCAGAAGCCCGGGACTATTTTGCGTTCGATGAGCTCGTTCAATCGTTTGCCGTTCAAGGCTGGCGAGTTTTGCAAGTCAACTTTCGCGGCTCGTCCGGCCAGGGCCGCCGATTCGCCGAAGCTGGAAAACTCCATTGGGGCGACTTGATGCAGAACGACATCGAAGATGCGCTCGCTGCCGTCCTGCAACGCGGTTCGATCGATGAGAAGAAAATAGCAATCTGCGGCATCAGTTACGGTGGATACGCCGCTCTGATGGGAGCGGTGAAGACGCCGACGCGATACAAGGCCGTTGTGTCGATTGCCGGCGACGCAGACCTGTTCGAAAGCTTGAATATCACCCGTCGGATTGAAGGTTCGGACTCGTTGGCGTTCGCCTACTGGAAGGGGCAGATCGGCGACCCGGACCGGAATAGAGATCTGATGATCGCCGCCTCGCCGGCCCTACAGGCTAAGTCGATCCAAGCCCCCGTGTTGCTGCAGCATGGCGCGCTTGACGGCATAGTTGGCGTAGAACAGTCGCGCACTATGCTCCGTGCGTTAAGATCCGCAGGGCGAAAGGTCGATTATTTCGAATACCCAACCGAAGGCCATCCAAAGTGGCGGACAGAGAACCATCGGCTGATGACTAGGCGCTCTATCGACCACATCGCCAAGGCCTTCGCCTAACCGCGCATGTCGCCCGTCTCGATGAACCGCTGATGCCAGGCGAAGGCCTCGGCCAGGAGGGTCGGGGACTGCTGGCCATACGAGTCGCGCCGGGCGCGAATCAGGTAGTCCTTCAGGGCGGGCCGGTAGTCCGGGTGCGAGCAGTTCTCGATGATGACCTCGGCCCGCTGGCGGGGCGAGAGCCCGCGCAGGTCGGCCAGGCCCTGTTCGGTGACCAGGATCTGGACGTCCTGGTTGATGTGATCGACGTGCGGGGTCTTGGGCACGATCGTCGAGATCCTGCCGCCCTTGGCGACCGAAGGGGCCATGAAGATCGAGACATAGGCGTTGCGGGCGAAGTCCCCGCTGCCGCCGATGCCGTTCTGGATGCGCGAGCCCATCAGGTGAGTCGAGTTCACGGCCCCGTGGATATCGGCCTCGATCATCCCGTTCATGGCGATGCAGCCCAGCCGCCGGATCAACTCGGGATGGTTGCTGATCTCCTGCGGCCGCAGGACCAGGCGATCGCGGAAGCGCGCCATGTCGGCGTTCAGGGTCGCCGCCGCTTCGGGGCTCAGCGAGAAGGCGGTGGCCGAGGCGGTCAGCAGCTTGCCCGACTCCATCAGGTCCAGCATCCCGTCCTGCAGCACCTCGGTATAGGCGGTCATGCCCTCGAACGGCCCGTCGACCAGGCCCGACATCACGGCATTGGCGATGTTGCCCACGCCCGACTGCAAGGGCAGCAGGCTGGCCGGCAGACGACCGCGCGCGACCTCGTGGCGGAAGAATTCCAGCAAGTGACCGGCGATGGCGCGGTGGTCCTCGCCCGGGGCGTCGAACGGCAGGTTGCGATCGGGCGCGTCGGTCTCGACCACCGCCACGACCTTGTCCGGATCGCAGCGGAAATAGGCCTCGCCGATGCGGTCGTCGGGGCGGACCAGCGGGATCGGTACGCGGCTCGGCGGCAGGGCCGTGCCGTAGTAGATGTCATGCATCCCTTCCAGCGCCGGGTTCTGCCAACGGTTTACCTCGAGGATCACCTTCGAGGCGCGGTCGATCCAGGTCTTGTTGTTGCCCACGGACGAGGACGGGATCAGGGAGCCGTCGGGCCGGACGCCGCTGACCTCGATGATCGCCGTGTCCAACGGTCCCAGGAACCCTTGCCAGGCCATCGGCGCGACTTGGCTGAGGTGCATGTCGAAATAGTCCATCTCGCCGCGATTGATCTTCTCGCGCGCGATGGGGTCGGAATTGTAGGGCAGTCGGAACTCTATGCCATCGGCCTTGGCCAGCGCGCCATCCAACTCCGGCCCGGTCGAGGCGCCGGTCCAGACCCGCAGACGGAAGGGGTCGCCCGCCGCGTGCGCGGCCTCGATCCGGCGCGCCAGGGCCATCGGCGCGGCCTTGGGATAGCCCGAGCCGGTGAAGCCGCTCATGCCCACCGTCTCGCCCGGGGCGATCAGGGCGGCGGCGGCCTCGGCCGGCATGACCTTGGCCTTCAGGGCCTCCAGCCCGATCCGCGAACCACTCATCTCGACGCCTCCCTCTGAGAACGAGGCGACCTAGACTGTCAAACGCCTCTTGTCTTGATCCGTAGAAACGCGGAGCCGCCGTCAAGAAGCCGGATGGGCCGCCAGCCAGGTCTCCAGATCGGCGCGCGAGCGGTCCGGAATCTGCTCCATCGGCACATGGCCGACGCTCGGGTAGAGGATGAGGGTGGCGCCGGGTATGGCCTGACGGAACTTCTCGCCATCGGCGGCGGGGATCAGCCGGTCGTCCTCGCCGAACATCACCAGGGTAGGCGCGTGGATCGCCGCCAGCGCCGAGGCGGTCGCCTCGCGCCGGGGTCCAGCCTGCAGACCCATCATGATGTCGCGATGGCCCGGCGCGCGGGACAGTTCGACATACCGGTCGACCAAGGCCGGCGTCACCAGCTTGGGATCGACATAGGCCGCGCGCAGCCCCTGGGTGATCAAGGGCCGGATGTCGAGATCGCGCATCACCCGGCGACCGACCGGATTGCCCAGGACCCGAAAGACCATGGCCCCGCCCTTGTCGGTCCTTGGCCACCCCGCGGCGTCGACCAGGATCAGGCGGCGCACCCGGTCCGGATGGTCAACGGCGTAGGCCCAGGCCACGGCGCCGCCCATCGAGTTGCCGCCGAGGGTAAAGCGCTCCAGGCCCAGCCGCCGGGTCAACTGGTCGACCACCGTCTCGAAGCCGTCCCGCCCCACCGCGTAGCCTTCGGAGGTTCGGGTCAGGCCGTGGCCAGGCAGATCGAGCACCACAACCCGGTACGTCTTGGACAGCTTATCGGCCCAGGCGTCCCAGGCGTGCGTCGAGGCGGCGAAGCCGTGGACCAGCACCAGCGCCGGCGCGTCGCGCGGCCCCAGGTCGCGGTAGTGCGCCCGCACCCCGCCCGGCAGGTCCATGTAGCGCGAGTCGGCATAGCCATACCGCGCCTCGAGCGTCGCATAGGGAATGTCCGGACGGCGCAGCAACAGCCATCCCGCCGCCGCCAGCCCGGCGATCAGCAAAAGCGTGGTGATCAGTCCCCTGGCCAGCGCCCTCATCTCGCCTCCCCGCGATCTGGACATCGCTGTCAGACGTCAACGAACGCCGTTCTTTCGCGATCGTCAAGCCGCGCACGAAGGACAATGCGGATCGGCGCCGATCCGGACGGTCCGGCTCTCTGCGGAAAGGGCGTCATGGATCAGAAGCTTGCCCGACAAGGGCTCGCCCGCGCCGGTGATCAGCTTGACGGTCTCCAGCGCCATCATCGACCCGATGATCCCGGCCAAGGCGCCGACCACACCGACCAAGGCGCAGGTCTCGGCGTCGGGCGGAACCTGCGGCACCAGGCAACGATAGCAGGGCCGGCCGTGGAACACACCGACCTGGCCGGTCCAACGGCCCAAGGCTCCGCTGACCAGCGGCTTGCCTCGCGCGACGCAAGCATCGCTGACGGCGAAGCGGGTGGCGAAATCGTCCGTGCCGTCCAGGACGAGGTCATACCGCGCCACGAGCTCGTCGGCGTTGGCGGCGTCGAGCCATACCGGATGGGGCTCGACCCTGACATGGGGGTTCAGCGCCTCCAGCCGGTCGACCGCCGCCTCGACCTTGGGCCGGCCGACGTCGCCGGTCGCGTACAGCACCTGGCGCTGCAGGTTCGACAGCGACACCGCGTCGGGATCGACGAGGCCGATGGTCCCGACCCCCGCCGCGGCCAGATAGAGCGACGCCGGCGCGCCGAGCCCCCCCGCCCCGACCACCAGAACCCTCGCGGCCTTCAGTTTCTGCTGACCTGGACCGCCTACCTCGCGCAGCACCAGATGGCGGGCGTAGCGCTCGACTTCGCTTTCCGAAAAACTCATGGCGCTTGACCCTCCGACCCGGCCTCGCCACATGCGAAGCCATGCAAAGTTCGACTTCCTTCCCCGCCAGCTCTTTTCCTGACTGGCACGGCACGACCATTCTGGCGGTGCGCAAGAACGGTCAGACCGTGATCGCCGGCGACGGACAGGTCTCCATGGGCCAGACCGTCGTCAAGGGCAACGCCCGCAAGGTCCGTCGTCTGGCGGGCGGCAAGGTGGTGGCGGGGTTCGCCGGCGCCACGGCCGACGCCTTCACCCTGATCGAGCGCCTTGAGGCCAAGCTGGAACAGTATCCGGACCAACTGGCCCGGGCCTGCGTCGACCTGGCCAAGGACTGGCGCACCGACCGCTACCTGCGTCGGCTGGAGGCCATGCTGCTGGTCGCCGACAAGACCGCCATCTACACCGTCACCGGCGTCGGCGACGTGCTGGAACCAGGCGAGAGCGGCGACGGAAACGCGGTGGCGGCCATCGGCTCGGGCGGCAACTACGCCCTGGCGGCGGGCAAGGCCTTGATCGATCAGGATCTTTCGGCCGAGCAGATCGCCCGCAAGGCGATGGGCATCGCCGCCGAGATCTGCGTCTACACCAACGGCAACCTGACCGTCGAAAGCCTGTAATGACCGAGTTTTCGCCCCGCGAGATCGTCTCCGAGCTGGACCGCTACATCGTCGGCCACGCCGAGGCCAAGAAGGCTGTCGCCGTGGCTTTGCGCAACCGCTGGCGCCGCCGCCGCGTACCGGCCGACCTGC
Organism: Caulobacter vibrioides OR37; assembly: GCF_000372645.1. Classification (GTDB taxonomy): domain Bacteria; phylum Pseudomonadota; class Alphaproteobacteria; order Caulobacterales; family Caulobacteraceae; genus Caulobacter; species Caulobacter vibrioides_E. The sequence continues at coordinate 197,987 of NZ_APMP01000005.1, forward strand.
GCGACGAGGTGACGCCGAAGAACATTCTGCTGATCGGTCCGACCGGCGTTGGCAAGACCGAGATCGCCCGTCGCCTGGCCAAGCTCGCCCAGGCTCCGTTCCTCAAGGTCGAGGCCACCAAGTTCACCGAGGTCGGCTATGTCGGCCGCGACGTCGACCAGATCGTCCGCGACCTCGTCGAAAGCGCGCTGGCCATGGTCCGCGACAAGCGCCGGGCCTCCGTTCGCGCCAAGGCCGAGGCCGCCGCCGAGGAGCGGATCCTCGACTCGCTCACCGGCCCCGGCTCGACCGCCGCCCGCGAGGCCTTCCGCAAGAAGATCCGCGCCGGCGAGCTGGACGACAAGGAAATCGAGCTGCAGTTGGCCGACAGCGGCGGCCAGACCTTCGAGATTCCGGGCCAGCCGGGCGCGGCGGTGTTCAACCTGTCGGACATGATGAAGTCGCTGGGCGGCGGACGCACCAAGACCCACAAGACCACCGTCTCGGCCGCCTGGACTCCGCTGATCGCCGAGGAAAGCGACAAGCTGCTGGACCAGGAGGCCCTGACGCAGGAAGCCCTGGAGCTGGCCGAGAACCACGGCATCGTCTTCCTGGACGAGATCGACAAGGTCGCCAGCTCCTCGCAACGCTCGGGCGCGGACGTCTCGCGCGAAGGCGTGCAGCGCGACCTCTTGCCGCTGATAGAGGGCACGACCGTCTCGACCAAGTACGGGCCGGTGAAGACCGACCACATCCTGTTCATCGCCTCGGGCGCCTTCCACGTGGCCAAGCCGTCGGACCTGCTGCCCGAACTGCAGGGCCGCCTGCCGATCCGCGTCGAGCTGAAAGGTCTCTCCCGCGACGACATGCGTCGGATCCTGACCGAGCCGGAAGCCAACCTGATCCGTCAGCATCAGGCGCTGATGGCGACCGAGGACGTCGCGCTCGCCTTCACCGACGAGGCGATCGACGCCCTGGCCGACGCGGCCGTGGCCGTGAACGCCTCGGTCGAGAACATCGGCGCCCGCCGCTTGCAGACGATCATGGAAAAGGTGGTCGAGGAGATCAGCTTCACCGCCGCCGACCGGGGCGGCGAGACCGTGACCATCGACAAGGCCTATGTGACCGAGCGGGTCGGGGCGCTGGCGGCCAACGCGGATCTGAGCCGGTTTATTCTGTGATCAGT
>NZ_APMP01000006.1 GCF_000372645.1 Caulobacter vibrioides OR37
CCTAGAGCCTTTTCCGCTCGAATGGAATCATTCGAGCGGAAAAATAAGGCTCTAAATCAAACATTTAGAGCGTGATAACCGCCGAAAACCGCTCACACTCTCGGCTATCACGCTCTAAGGCCGTCGCCGAACCCCATCTCCCCCAATCCCCACCGAACTTGGGCGGCGCGGCCTCGCGCCGCCCTTTTCGCATCGTTCAGCGCCGTGGCGGGCGGGAAGACGGATCTCCCGCCTTCGCGTCAGCCCGGCAGTGAGAAGTCCAGGCCTTGAACCTGGGTCAGGTCGACGTCCCGGAAACTGGCCTTGGCCACACGGGCGCCGGTGAAGTCCGAACCTCGCAGGTCCGCCCCGTCCAGCAAGGCCCCGCTGAGATCGGCCGCCTGGACCATCGCATAGCGCATCCGGACGCTTTGCAGACCGGTCTGGGTCTGACGCTCGGGTCCCAGCGGCAGGGGCGACAGGAAGGCTTGGCGAAGGTCGGCCTTGGTCAGGTTGGCGCCGGCCAGCCTGGCGCCGCGAAGGTCGGACCCCCCGCAGATTGGCCGCGCGCAGGTCGGCGTTCTGCAGATTGGCGCCCTGCAGCTGAGCGCCGGACAGATCCACCCCCACCATACAGGCGCCCCTGGCGCTCATGGCCGTCAGGCGCAGGCCTTTCAGCTTGTCGCCGAGGGGACGCAGATCCTGGCCGTCCAAACGCGCGACCGCGCCTTCCTTGCCGCCGGTTTGGCACCAGCGCTGGTTCGAAAGGCAGCGTTCATGAAGTTCCCGGGCCCTGGAAATCGCCTCGGGCGTGACCGAGCCCACCGCGCCGGCCATGCTGGCCCCGCTGACACGAGCCGTCGAGGTGTCGACGCCCGCCAGAACCGCGCCGGAAAGGTTCGCCCCCTCCAGATTGGCGCCCATCACATCGGCCCCTTCTAGGATAGCGCCGACCAGATTGGCTTCCTTGAGGTTCGCTCCGGACAGCTTCGCGCCCTTCAGCGAACAATCGCTGAAGTCAGCCTTGAACGCCGAGACGCCCTCGAAACGCGAGCCGTCGAGGGTGGCGCCGGAGAAGTTGGCCTCGTCCACCTCGCCCTGGCGAGCCTCGTGCCGCAAGGTGTCTAGGCCCCTGCGTGGGTGGGGAATGGCGATTTGACCTTCGCGAAAATCGGCCTGGGTCAGGTCGGCCTGGCCCAGGTTGGCGCCGCGCAGGCAGGCCCCGCGCAGATCGGCCCGCACAAGCGAGGCCTGGCGCAGGTCGCTCTTGCGCAGGTCACAGCCAAAAAGGCTCGCCCGGTCCAGCTTGGCGCGGACCATGCGACAGCCTTCGAGCAAGGACCCGGTCAGGTCCGCGTCGACCAGGTTTCGGAACGACAGATCTAGGCCCGACAACTGCATGAAGCGGAGCGTCGCCCGCTTGCCGCCCTGTTTGCCGGTAACGAATTTCTCGTGCGCCGTTACGATCATGTCGAGCTCGGCTTGGCTCAGGCGTCGCCGCCCAACCACGCTCTGCGCGGCGTTCATAACGATTTCCCCGTGGGTTTGTATTTTCAGCTAGGCGCACCCTAGGCGCCATGCACGAGCGAACCGTTAAGCCTGCGACGATTTGTCGCCAATTCACTCAGATAATGTCATCAAGTCCCCGAGCGCCCAGACGGATGGCGCCGGTCAGATCGATATCCCGCAGGTTGGCCCCGGTGAAGTTGGCGCGCGAGGCGTCCGCCCCGGTCAAGCGCGCCTGGCGCAGGTCGGCCCGAGCGAAATCGGCATTGGCCAGGATAGCGCCCGTCAGATCGGCCGGAAGCACGCGGTCCGCGGCGATCAGCAAGGGCCCCAACTGAACATCGCGCAGGTCGGAGCCCGTCAGCTTGGCCCCCTTCAGCCGCGCCCCGCGCAGGTCGGCCCGGCGCAGATTGCAGGCCCGCAGGTCCGCCCCTTCCAGTTGGGCGCCCTGCATCTGCACGCCCTCCATGTCGAGGCCGTAGAACACCGCCGACTTGGCCGAGAGCGCCGTCAGGTTGAAGCCTCGAATAGAGCGCAGATTACGCAGGTCGGCCTTGTCGAACACGGACGGCTTGCCCTCGACGCCGCCGGTCTCGATCCAGCGCGCGTGATCGGCGATCATCTGCTCATAGGGCATGTCGGACACGTCGGTGCCCGCCGGTTTGTCGGTCAGGGCGCCTTCGAGATTGGTGTCGTTGATGTTCCACGACATCGTCTTGGCGCCCACCAGAACGGTGTTGCGAAGGTCCGCCCCCGCCAGGTTGGCGCCCGAGAGGTCGGCGCCGGCTAGGTTCGCGCCGTTGAAATTGGCCTGTTTGAGATTGGCGCGCACCAGCTTGGCGTCCTTCAGGATCGCGTCGCTGAAGTCGGCCTTGGTGGCGACGATGCCGGAAAGCCGAGACCGTTCCAGGTTGGCGCCGGAAAGATTGGCCCCGCTGGCATAGGCTTCGCGCTGGGTCAGCTCGATCACGCGATAGCCTTCCTTGCGGTCGGCGGCGGCGATCGTGCCCTCGCGCAGATCGGCCTCGAACATGTCGGCGCCGGTCAGGTTGGCGCCGCGCAGGCTGGCGCCACGCAGATCGGCGCGGCGAAGACTGGCGTCGGACAGGTCGGCGCCCTGCATGTCCGCGCCGTAGAAATTGGCGTTGTCCAGCCGTGTCTTGCGTAGATCGCAGCCGACCAGCACCGCGCCGGTGAAATCGGCGTCACAGAGATTCCGGCCCGTCATGGACAGGCCGGAAATATCGCAGAAGGCGAAGACGGCGCGCGCCCCGCCGAGCCGCGCGGACCACAGGCGATCGTGCTTGGCGCAGATCACGTCAACGTCGTGCTGCGTCAGGCGCTTGTATTCCTGTGGTGTCGGCGAGGCGGCGCTCATGGCTCGCATGGTTCCCGGATCAGGCGGTAACCATGCGCAGAGCAAAATTAACGTCGTCTTTCCAACAAGTTCCGGCCAAGTTTAGCCGATGCTGGGGAGCGCCTCGGCCCGACTCTCGTCCAGATAGCGCGCGCCGACCGGCTTGAGCTGAGCGTCCAGTTCGATGACCAGCGGGTTGCCCGTGGGGATCTCGACGCCGACGATCTTGTCGCTCGGAACGTCGAACAGATGCTTGACGATGGCGCGCAGCGAATTGCCGTGCGCGGCGACCAGCACGGTCTTGCCCGCCTTGAGATGGGGGGCGATATCGCTTTCCCAGTAGGGCAGAACGCGCACCAGCGTGGTGGCCAGGCTTTCGGTCGCGGGCAGGTTCGCGCCCTTGTAGCGGCGATCCTTGGCGAAGTCGTACTCACCGCCCGGCGCCAGCGGCGGCGGCGGCACATCGTAGGAGCGGCGCCAGATGGTGACCTGCTCGGCGCCATGCTTCTCGGCCGTCTCGGCCTTGTTGAGGCCCGTCAGGCCGCCATAATGCCGCTCGTTCAGGCGCCAGTCCTTGGTCACCGGCACGAAGCTCTGCTTGGCCGCGTCGAGCGCCAGATTGCAGGTGCGGATCGCGCGGGTCTGGACCGAGGTGAAGGCCTGGTCGATCTCGAGGCCGGCCCGGGCGATCAGTTCGCCGCCCTTCCGGGCCTGGGCCTCGCCCTCGGCGGTCAGATCGACGTCGACCCAGCCCGTGAAGCGGTTTTCCAGGTTCCACTGGCTCTGGCCATGGCGGAGCAGGACGAGGGTCGGCATCGGGCTTCCTTCGATCGGTCGGGGAAATGTCAGGGCGGGCTAAGGCCGGACGGCGACAGCGTCAAGCGCCGAAGCCCCCGCGCCCCCTCCCCCTTGCCGCCGCCCGTGCTATAGGCGGGTCATGCCTGATCGCATTTTCATGCCGCTCCTGGGGCTGATCGCCGTGGCGCTGATCGCCTTCTCCCTCGTCTGGCCACAGGGCCAAGGCGACCGTTCCTGGGGTCCGTTCGGGCACACGCCCGTCCAGCAGACGCCCGAGATGAAGGCCGCGATCCAGCGCGAGAAGGACGCCGCGGCGCGCCGCGACGCGGCCGCGCGCAAGGCGATCGAGGACGCCGCCCAACCGCCGCCCCCGACGCCCCGATGAGCGCTTTCGACGCCGTCGCCCTGGGCCGTCGCGTTCTGAACACCGAGGCCGACGCCCTGCGCGCGCTGTCCGCGTCGCTGGACGAGACCTTCGTTCGAGCGGTCGAGACGATGTTCAACGCCAAGGGCCGCATCGTCTGCACGGGCATGGGCAAGTCCGGCCACGTGGCGCGCAAGATCGCCGCGACCCTGGCCTCGACCGGCGCGCCGGCGATGTTCGTCCATCCCGCCGAAGCCAGTCACGGCGACCTGGGCATGATCGGCCCCGACGACGTGGTGCTGGCCCTGTCGAAGTCCGGCGCCGGGCGCGAACTGGCCGACACCCTGGCCTACGCCAAGCGTTTCTCGATCCCGCTGATCGCCATGACCGCCGTGGCCGACAGTCCGCTGGGCCGCGCCGGCGACATCCTGCTGCTGCTGCCCGACGCGCCGGAAGCCACGGCGGAGGTCAACGCGCCGACCACGTCCACCACCTTGCAGATCGCGCTGGGCGACGCCCTGGCCGTGGCCCTGCTGGAACGTCGCGGGTTTACCGCCAGCGATTTCCGCGTCTTCCATCCGGGCGGCAAGCTGGGGGCGATGCTGCGCACCGTCGGCGACCTGATGCACGACAAGGCCGAGCTCCCGCTGGTCGCCGCCGAGGCGGCCATGCCCGACGCTCTGCTGGTGATGAGCGAAAAGCGCTTTGGCGCCGTGGGCGTGGTCGACGACGCGGGTCGCCTGTCCGGCCTGATCACCGATGGCGACCTGCGCCGTCACATGGACGGCCTGCTGACCCACACGGCCGGCGAGGTCATGACCCGCGGCCCGTTGACCATCGGCCCACAGGCCCTGGCGGCCGAGGCGCTGAAGCTGATGAACGAGCGCCGCGTCACGGTGCTGTTCGTGGTCGAGGATGCGCGTCCGGTCGGCATTGTGCACGTTCATGATCTGCTGCGCGCCGGCGTGATCTAGATCACAGTCGTTATTTACCGAACTTTGTCATGTGAACACGCTAGCCGTCCGCCCGGGAGACGGCTAAAGCGCCTTTATCATCATTGAAGCGAGCCTTTCGATGTTCTCCGCGCCGCGCGCCGACCTCGTTGCGAATACAGCTGCTTACGAAAACGAACCGCTGGTCAAGCCGACGGGCTTTCGCGAGTACGACGCACGCTGGCTGTTCGGCCCGGAGATCAATCTGCTGGGCGTCCAGGCCCTGGGCCTAGGCCTTGGGACCTATATCCACGAACTGGGCCAGTCGAAGATCGTGGTCGGTCACGATTTCCGCTCGTACTCGACCTCGATCAAGAACGCCTTGATCCTGGGCCTGATCAGCGCCGGCTGCGAGGTGCACGACATCGGCCTGGCCTTGTCGCCCACCGCCTATTTCGCCCAGTTCGACCTCGATATCCCCTGCGTGGCGATGGTGACCGCCAGCCATAACGAGAACGGCTGGACCGGCGTGAAGATGGGCGCGCAGAAGCCGCTGACCTTCGGCCCCGACGAGATGAGCCGCTTGAAGGACATCGTGCTGAACGCCAAGTTCGTCGAGCGCAACGGCGGCAAGCTGATCCGCGTGGCCGGCGAGGCCCAGCGCTATATCGACGACGTCGCCAAGCGGGCCAGCGTCACCCGCCCGCTGAAGGTCATCGCCGCCTGCGGCAACGGCACGGCCGGCGCCTTCGTGGTCGAGGCCCTGAAGAAGATGGGCGTTGCCGAGGTCGTGCCGATGGACACCGACCTCGACTTCACCTTCCCGAAGTACAATCCCAACCCTGAAGACGCCGAGATGCTGCACGCGATGGCCCACGCCGTGCACGAAACCGAGGCGGACCTGGCTTTCGGCTTCGATGGGGACGGCGACCGCTGCGGCGTGGTCGACGACGAGGGCGAGGAGATCTTCGCCGACAAGATCGGCCTGATGCTGGCCCGGGATCTGGCCCCGCTGCACCCCGGCGCGACCTTCGTGGTCGATGTGAAGTCGACCGGCCTCTACGCCACCGACCCGATCCTGGCCGCCCACGGCTGCAAGGTCATCTACTGGAAGACGGGCCACAGCTACATCAAGCGCAAGAGCGCCGAACTGGGCGCCCTGGCCGGCTTCGAGAAGAGCGGCCACTTCTTCATGAACGGCGAGCTGGGCTACGGCTACGACTGCGGCCTGACCGCCGCGGCCGCCATCCTGGCCATGCTGGACCGTAATCCGGGGCTGAAGCTGTCGGACATGCGCAAGGCCCTACCCGTGGCCTTCACCTCGCTGACCATGAGCCCGCATTGCGACGACGAGAAGAAGTACGGCGTCGTCGCCGACGTGGTGAAGGAATACGAGGACCTGTTCGCGGCCGGCGGCTCGATCCTGGGCCGCAAGATCACCGAGGTGATCACCGTCAACGGCGTCCGCGTCCACCTGGAAGACGGCTCGTGGGTGCTGGTCCGAGCCTCGTCGAACAAGCCCGAGATCGTGGTGGTGGTCGAAAGCACCCAGTCCGAGGACGACATGCGCGCCCTCTTCCGCCAGGAAGTGAAACCCCGCCTCGGCGACCGCGTCGGCAAGTACAATCAGGAGATCTGATCGCGACGGCCGGGGCCGGCGCGGTCTATCATCGCCGCCATGATCAAGCTCCGCCCCTCGCGTCCCGAGGATGGTCCCCGCGTCGTCCAGATCTGGGCCGCCGCCGTCGACGCCACCCACGACTTCCTGACGCCCGAGGACCGCGCCGCGATCGGACGCGAGGTCGAGGCCTTCCTGCCGTCGGCCCCGCTGACCCTGGCCGTCGACGACCGTGATCGCGCCATCGGCTTCATGCTGATCGACGGCGGCCACATGGAGGCGCTGTTCATCGATCCCGAGCATCGCGGGGCCGGCGTCGGGGCGATCCTGATCGACTACGCCCTGGCCGTTCACCCCGTGCTGACCACCGACGTCAACGAGCAGAACGCCCAGGCGGTCGGCTTCTACGAGCATATGGGTTTCGAGCGTATCGGCTGGTCGGCGACCGACGGCCAGGGTCGACCCTATCCGCTGATCCATCTGCGCTTTGGCGTCTGAGGCGGTTTTCGGCTTAGCTGACGACGTCCCTTCGCGAGTCGTCCCATGCGCCGTCTTCTCACCGCCCTCGCCCTGCTGCTGAGCCCCGGCCTGGCCTTCGCCGCGCCGCCGATCCTGCTCAAGCCCGCCAAGGTCTGGACCGCCGAGACGGCCGATCCGCCGCATGAAGGCTGGGCCGTGCTGGTCAAGAACGACAGGATCGCGGCCGTCGGTCCGGCGGCCCAAGTGGCGTCGCAAGCCGACGCGATTGGCGCGGAGATCGTCGACCTGCCGGGCGCCACGCTGATCCCGGGCCTGATGGACCTGCACAGCCATCTCTTCCTGCACCCTTATAACGAGACGTCGTGGGACGATCAGGTGCTGAAGGAGACGCCGACCTATCGGACGCTTCGCGCGGCGGTGCAGGCCAAGGCCACCCTGGAGGCGGGCTTCACCACGCTGCGCGACCTCGGCACCGAAGGCGTCGGCGCGGCCGATGCGCCGCTGAAGAAGGCGATCAATGACGGGCTCATTCCAGGCCCTCGCCTGTTCGTGGCCACGCGCGCCATCGTCGCCACCGGGGCCTATGGACCGGCGCGGCGCAACTACAATCCCGAGGCCGATCTGCCCCAGGGCGCCCAGGAAGCCAGCGGCGTTCCCGAGGTCATCAAGGCCGCCCGCGAACAGGCCGCCGCCGGCGCCGACTGGATCAAGGTCTATGCCGACTACCGCACGGGCCCGGATGGCTCGACCCAGCCGACGTTCAGCCTCGAGGAACTGAAGGCCATCGTCGAGACCGCCCATTCCGGCGGCCGCCCCGTCTCGGCCCACGCCTCCAGCGACGAGGGGATGCGCCGGGCCGTCCTGGCGGGGGTCGACACGATCGAGCACGGCTATGGCGGCGGCGAAGCCACCTTCAAGCTGATGGCCCAGAAGGGCGTCGTCTTCTTCCCGACCCTGACGGCGGTCGAGAGCACCTCGACCTATTTCGGCGGCTACGTTCCGGGCAAGAGCGAGCCGACCACGGCGATGAAGAACGCCGATCGCGCCTTCAAGCTGGCGGTGAAGAGCGGCGTCACCATCGGCATGGGCAGCGATGTCGGCGTCTTCAGGCACGGCGACAACGCGCGCGAGATCGTCTGGCTGGTCCGCGAAGGCATGAGCCCGGTCCAGGCCCTGCTGGCCGCCACCGCCGTCGACGCCAAGGTCATCGGCCACGCCGCCGATCTGGGCCAGTTGAAACCCGGCTATCTGGCCGACATCGTCGCCGTGAAGGGCGACCCGACCCAGGCGATCGAAGCCGTCCGCGACGTCGTCTTCGTGATGAAGGGCGGCCAAGTGTATCGGCGTCCCTGATCAATCGCATCGCCTCGTCATCGGTCAAACTCGCCCGAAGCATCTCGCCGCCGTTCGTTCCTCTTGGGCAAGCGGCCGACGACCGCTAAGCAGGCGGGACTTGTCGTCCTGGGAGCTTCCATGCGTCTGCCCGCCCTCGCCCTGGCCTTGCTGGCCCTGCTCGTCTCTCCCGCCGTCGTCGCGCCGGCCTGGGCCCAGCGCCTGGACGAGACCCCGCGCGTCGCGGTGATGTCCGCCTTCCCGCCCGAAATCGGCGCGCTGAACACCGCGACCAGCCAGCAGAAGACCTTCGAGATCAACGGCGTGCGCTTCACGACCGGAACGCTGGAGGGCAAGCCCGTGGTCGTGTTCCTGAGCGGCGTCTCGATGGTCAACGCGGCGATGACGACCCAGATGGCCCTGGACCGCTTCAACATCACCCGCATCGTCTTCTCCGGTATCGCCGGCGATGTCGACGAGGGCCTCGACATCGGCGACGTGGTGGTGGCCGATCAGTGGGCCCAGAACCTGGAAAGCGCCTTCGCGCGCGAGAGCGACAAGGGTTTCGAGGTGTCCGCCAGCATCCGCAACAGCGACCTGGCCAATTTCGGAATGATCTATCCGCGCGCGATCCTGCTGCCGGGCGCTGATCTTTCCAAGCCGGCCCGCGTCTGGTTCCCGGCGGACCCGGCGATGCTGGACATCGCCCGCAAGGTCGCCGCCGAGGTGGCGCTGCAGCGCTGCGTCGCCGACAAGTGCCTGGCCCATCCGCCCAAGGTGGTCGTGGGCGGCAACGGCGTCTCGGCCCCGGTGTTCCTCGACAACGCCGCCTACCGCAAGTACCTGCGCGCCACGTTCCAGGCGCGCCTGGTCGACATGGAGAGCGCCGCCGTCGCTCACGTGGCCCTGGTCAACAAGACGCCATTCGTGGTGTTCCGCAGCCTGTCGGACCTGGCGGGCGGCGGCGCGGGGGCCAACGAGATGCACACCTTCATGGCCCTGGCGTCCGACAATTCCGCGACGGTGGTGAAGGCTTTCGTGAAGGCGCTGCCGAACTAAAGAGCCGCGCCTATCGCGTCCCGAAGGTTCGATCCCCGGCGTCTCCCAGGCCCGGTACGATGTAGCCGTGGTCGTTCAGCGTTTCGTCGATGGCCGCCGTCCAGATCGGCACGTCCGGATGCGCCGCGCGCAGAGCGTCCACGCCCTGGCGCGCGGCCAGCAGGCAGACGAAGCGAAGATTGGTGACGCCGTGATGCTTCAGGCGCGCGATCGCCGCGATCGCCGAGTGGCCGGTGGCCAGCATCGGATCGACCACGATGACCAGGCGGTCGGTGATGTCCTCGGGAGCCTTGAAATAGTACTCGATCGCCTCCAGCGTCTCATGGTCGCGATAGAGGCCGATGTGAGCCACGCGGGCTGAGGGGACCAGGTCCAGCATCCCCTCGCACATGCCGAGGCCCGCGCGCAGGATCGGGGCGAAGACCAGCTTCTTGCCGGCGATCTCGTAGGCTGTCGTGGGCGCGACGGGGGTCTCGATCTCGACCTTTTCCATCGGCAGGTCGCGGGTCACCTCGTAACAAATCAGGGTGGCGACCTCTCGCATCAGGGCGCGGAAGGTCTTTGTCGAGGTCGCCTTGTCTCGCATCTTGGTCAGCTTGTGCTGGACGAGCGGATGGCCGACGACGGTGACCTGGGTCATGGGAGCGCCTTGCGAGGACAGTGACCCCAAGCTCCTAAAACCTGCCGGGTTCGGATGGAACCGTCTAAGCGACGTAAGGGGCTCTATATTCAAGCCGTTGGAGCGTTCGCGCGACCAGGCCAGGCGCCGCCGCGCCTTCCAAGCGGAGATCGCTGACGGTTTTCGCGCTGTTCTTCTCCACGCACTTAGGTATTTCAGGCTCGACGACTCACGCGATCGCGAGCGCTATTGTCGCCGCTCGCGTCGCGCGGGCCTCGGCGATGCGCCGCCGCGTAGCCAAGACCATCGTAACCGCCAGAACCGCCGCCCGCCATCGGCCGCGCGGTCCGACGACCTCAGGGTTTGAGATGAAGTGACCGATACGAGCGGGGTCAAAGGAGCTGGACGCAAGTCCGGCGGCAAGCGTCGCCAAGTCGCCGCCCTGCCCTGGCGCGGCGAGGGCGAGGCGCTGCGCATTCTGCTCGTCTCCTCCCGCGAGACCCGCCGATGGGTGATCCCCAAGGGCTGGCCGATGAAGGACAAGACCGACTTCCAGGCCGCCGCCACCGAGGCCTATGAGGAAGCCGGCCTGGACGGGATCATCGGCGAACAGTCGATCGGCGAATACGAATACCTGAAGAAGCTCAAGAACGGCATGGCGCGGCTGGTCAAGGTCGACGTCTATCCGCTCCAGGTGACGGGCGAACGCGAGGCCTGGCCGGAGCAGGGTCAACGCACGCTGCGATGGATGCCGCCGGTCGAGGCCGCTCTGGCCGTCCAGGAGCCGGCCCTGCGCGACCTGATCGTCCGCTTCGCCGGAACGACGCTCCCCGAGGAGGAATGCCCGGCCCCGGCCAAGGCCCCCACCCCGGTCCGCGTGGCCTTCGACCGTCTGCGTCGCCGCGTGACGGCGCTCTGGGGACGCTATCCGCGATAGAGGCGCGCGGGCGCCTGTGGACAAAGCCGCTCGCCGCGCATAATGTTCCCATTATGTTCTCGCGTGGCGGATTTTCCCGATGCAGCTGTCCCTAGGCCTGGCCCGGTCGCCGCTGGAAAGCGTGCGCGACGCGCTGCTGTGCGAGTTCGGTCCGCAGCGGCCAGTCGCGCGGATGGATCCGATCTCGCAATTGGTGAAGTCGTCGATCAGCGGTCGCACCCAGGACGCCGTCTCGTGGAGCGCCTTTCTGCGCCTGAGAGCCGAGTTCAAGGCCTGGGAAGACCTGGCCCGCGCTCCCGTCGCCCGCGTGGCGCGGATCATCGACGACGTGACCTTCCCCGGCGACAAGGCTCGCCATCTGACCACCGCCCTGAAGATGATCGAGGCCAAGGTCGGCTGGCTGTCATTGAACCACCTGAAGGCCCTGACCGTGGACGAGGCCCGCTGGGAATTGCAGGTGCTGCCCGGCGTGGGCGTCAAGGTCGCCGCGTGCGTGCTGAACTTCAGCGACCTGGCCATGCGGTCCCTGGTCGTCGACACCCATGTCCACCGAGTCGCCCGCCGCATCGGCCTGGTGGGCGCGGGCGACACGACCCACGCCTATCACACGCTGATGGACATGGCGCCGCCTAGCTGGACCGCCGACGACCTCTTCGAACTGCACTGGCTGCTGAAGCGTGGCCTGGGCCAGATGCTGTGCCCGCGCGAGGCTCCCAAGTGCGGGGCCTGTCCCGTCAAGGCGATGTGCGCCAAGACCGGCGTGGGCCACAGCGCCGACGTCCTGGCCTGGCGACCACGGGGCTGACCGCCCTCTCCGGCCTGAAGGCGTCCAGCAACGGAAGCTAGAATCGCGCGCTGAAGCAGGATGACCATCTACATCGGCACGGCCGGTTGGAGCTTTCCTCGCGACCTGGACTTTCCGGTCGAGGGCAGCGGACTGGCGCGCTACGCGACGCGGTTCGACGCCGTCGAGATCAACTCGTCCTTTTACCGGCCGCATCAGCGCAAGACCTATCAGCGTTGGGCCGCCAGCACGCCGCCCGGCTTTCGGTTCGCGGTGAAGGTCCCTCGCGCGATCACCCACGAACGGCGACTGATCGCGGTCGATGAACCCTTGGCGCGCTTCCTGGACGAAACCGAGGGCCTCGGCGACAAGCGCGGCCCCCTGCTGATCCAGTTGCCTCCCAGTCTGCGGTTCGAGGCCGAGCCGGTGAAAGCCTTCCTGAAGACCTGGCGAGCACACGGCGACGCGCCGACGGTGCTGGAGCCGCGGCACCCCAGCTGGTTCGCGCCGGAGGCCGAGCGGCTGCTGGCGAGAGCCCGGATCGCGCGCGTCGCCGCCGATCCCGCCGTGGTTCCGGCGGCGGCCGAGCCTGGCGGTTGGTCTGGTCTCATCTACCGACGCTGGCACGGCGCGCCGACGATCTACGAGAGCGCCTATACCCCAGCGGCGCTGGAAGACGCGGCCGCCCGCTTGCGCCATGAAATGACCACGGCCGACACTTGGTGCATATTCGACAATACTAAGTTCGGCGCGGCGACACGCGATGGCCTGGCGTTGATCGAGCGCCTGCGCGCGAGCGCATCCGACGCCGCGATATGAGAAGCCGCTCTCGTTCCCGATGCCGGCCGGCGCGATCCGCCTTTGAAAAAAGTCATCCGCCAACCGGCGGAAATCGCGATCTCGCCCGTCGGTCTTGGAAACAGGTATCGGCACGTCGGGGAACGCACCATGATGAAACCCACCCTCAAGTCCGTTCTAATGGCCACCGCGCTGGCAGGAACCTTGGGTCTGGCCGGCGTGGGCATCGCCCAAGCGGCCAAGGCCGGCGACGGCGAGGTGGTGGCGATCGTGGGCGCGACCGTCTTCGACGCGACGGGGGCGGCGCCGCATCTGGCCAATGTCGTGATCCGCGACGGCCGCATCGCCGAGGTCGGCCCGACCGTGAAGGCCCCACGCGGCGCGAAGGTGATCGACGCCAAGGGCGAGGCGCTGCTTCCAGGCTTCTTCGACCTGCACACCCACTGGACCCCGTCAGGCGTTCCGGGAACCACGCCGCAGATCGCCACGGCCTATGTCTCGTCGGGCGTCACCACGGTCAGCGACTTCAACGCCGCGCCGGAATCCTTCGCGCCCCGCCGCCAGTGGCTGTCGACCCTGGTCGCGCCGCACGTCAACTTCGCCGCCCGGATGAGCACGCCCGGCGGCCACGGCGCCGACTGGGCCGACACCGCGACCACCAAGTGGGTCAATACGCCCGAGGCCGCCCGCGCGGCGGTCAAGTCGCTGATCCCCTACAAGCCCGACCTGATCAAGGCCTTCACCGACGGTTGGCGCTATGGCGTCGCGCCGGACAACACCAGCATGGACGAGTGGACTCTGACCGCCCTGGTCGACGAGGCCCACAAGAACAATCTGAAGGTCTTCACCCACACCGTCACCGTAGATCGCGGCGAGGTCGCCGGCCGCTCCAAGGTCGATGTGATCACCCACAGCCTGCAGGATCGCCGGCTGGACGCCGAGGCCGTCGAGATTATCAAGGCCGGCGGCACGTCGGACACGCCCACCCTGGCGGTCTACGAGCCGGTCAAGCCGGGGCAGCCGCCGCGCGATCCGGACGAGAACCCGAACGTCAAACAGAGCTTCAAGAAATTCGACAACGCCCTGCACAACGCCAAGATGCTGCATGACGCTGGCGTGACGATCGCGCTGGGCACCGACGCCGGGATGCCCGGCACGCCGCACGGCGCGTCGACCCTGCACGAGATGGAGCTGATGGTCCGCGCCGGCCTGACGCCGACCGACGCCCTGATGGCCGGCACGGCCTTCAGCGCCAAGGTCATCAACCTGCTGTCGGATCGCGGCACCATCGAGGTCGGCAAGCGCGCCGACCTGGTGCTGATCAAGGGCGAGCCCTGGAAAACCATCAGCGACGTGCGCAAGACCGATCGCGTCCTGATCGACGGAAAGCTGGTCTACGGCCCCGGCGCGCCGGCTCTGACGGCCAACCAGGCGACGACCATGCCCTCGATCCCGGCCAAGGCCCAGATCGACGATTTCGAGCGCGCCGATGGCCGCTCCAGCCTCGACACCCTGCGCACCGACGACCCGGACGGCGGCCTGGACCGCACGGTCGAGATCAGCCAGGTGATCACGCGCGGCGAGCAAGGCCACGCCCTGTCGATCAGCGCCCGCATGTCGATGAAGCCCAAGCCCTATGCCGGGGTGATCATTCCGCTTACCCGCGGCTCGATCCAGCCGGTCGACGCTCGCGCCTTCAAGGGCGTGCGTTTCGAGGTGCGCGGCGACGGCGATTACGCCCTGGGCGTCAGCACGGCTGGCGGTCGCTGGTCCGCGCCGTTCTCGGCCGGTCAGGCCTGGAAGACGGTCGAGATCCCGTTCACGGCCCTGAAGCCCGCCAGCGAGCGCGGCGGCAAGAGCGAATGGACTGGCTCGGACCTGACCGAGGTCGAGTTCATGGGCGGTCGAAAGGGCGGCGAGAAAATCTGGATGGAAGTCGACAACGTCACTTTCTACTGAGCCGGAAGCGGCCGGCGCGCGGCGTCAAGATCGCGCCCGGCTGATTCCAGGGAAGACGCGGCCAAGGTCGGCCGGTTGCATCGAAGGCTCGCTCTTGGGGGGCGGGTTCAAGAAGAGGGGAACTCTAATGACTAAGACACGCGCGCTGCGCGCCGCCATGCTGGCCACCTCGGCGCTGTGCGCCGCCTGGGCCAGCCAAGCCGCTGCCCAACAAGCCGCCACGCCCGAAAGCACCGTCGAGGAGATCGTGGTTGTCGGCTCGCGCATCGAAGGCGCCAAGGCCACGGCCGCCCTGCCGGTGACGGTCGTCGATTCCAAGCAACTGGAAACGGTCGCCGCCAATTCGGGCGATGAGCTGTTCCGCGCCATCCCGCAGATGGGCGACGTCAACTACAACAGCAGCTACATTCCGGGCAGCAGCAACTCGGCCCGCGGCGACATCGGTTCGGTGAACCTGCGCAATCTGGGTTCGGGCAATACCCTGGTGCTGCTGAACGGCCGCCGCGTCGTGACCCACCCGACCAGCCAGGCCGACGGCACCAGCCTGGTCCCGACCATCACCTATAACACCAACGCCATCCCGACCACGGGCCTGCAACGCCTGGAAGTCCTGCGCGACGGCGCCGCCGCCATCTACGGCACCGACGCGGTGGCCGGCGTGGTCAACACCGTGCTGAAGGACAACTTCAACGGCGCCGACGTCTCGGCGCAATACGGCCACGCCCAGGGCACGCACCTGAAGGAATACGAATTCAACGGCTTGTTCGGGAAGAACTTCGACCGCGGCAACGTCACCGTCTTCGTCAACTACGACCACCGCACCGAGCTGAACTCGCTCGACCAGAGCTACACCGCCTCGGCCGACAAGCGTCCGCTGTTCGACGGCACCAGCTTCGCCGGCGCGGGCAGCCTGGACAATCGGGTCACCACCACGCCCTGGGGCAGCTTCACGGCGTCCGGCGCGGTCCGCGCCAACGGCGTCCTGATCACCAGCGCGGCCGGCGCCTTCCACATCCAGCCGACGACCAACAACGGCAGCCAGATCGCCGTCGGCCCGGGCATCAGCATCCAGTCGGGCGCGCCCGCGACCTCGGGCGATGATCGCAACCTGCGCTACGACGCCGCCGCCACCGGCACGTCGATCATGCCGGAGCTGAAGCGCATTAACGTCTTCTCGACCGGCCACTACGACCTGACCGACACCATCACGGCCTTCGGCGAGGTCGGCGTCTATCGCGCCAAGACCCGCGCCTACCAGGCGCCGAACAACACGACCTCGGCCCAGGTGCTGACGGCCCCGGCGTCGAACTACTGGAATCCCTTCGGCGCGGCGACCTTCGCCAACGGCACGGCCAATCCCAACCGTCTGGCCGGCACCACCGCGCCCGCCACGGGCCTCTCGGTCAACCTGACCAGCTACGACTTCGTCGATGTCGGCAAGCAGCAGGTGGACGTCACCAACAACGAGACCCGCTTCCTGGGCGGTCTGCGCGGCAAGGTCGCCGGCTGGAAGTGGGAGTCGGCGCTGCTGTACTCGCGCGCCTCGGTCAAGGACGTGTCCGACGGCATCAGCGCCACGGCCCTGGCCAAGCAGCTGGCCCTGTCGACGCCGGACGCCTACAACCCGTTCAACGGCGGCACGCTGGCCAATCCCAGCGTCGGCGACGCCACGCCCAGCAGCCAGGCGGCGATCAACGCCATCAAGATCAAGACCACGCGCTATAGCACCAGCTCGCTGGCCTCGTGGGACTTCCGCGTTTCGCGCCCGGATCTGTTCCACCTGCCCGGCGGCGATGTCGGCGTGGCGGCGGGCGTCGAGTGGCGTCGCGAGACCCAGCATGACGACCGCGACGCCCACGTCGACGGCACGATCACCTACACCAACCCGGTCACCGGCCTCGTCTATGGTTCGGACCTGATCGGCACCAGCCCCTCGCCCGACACCAAGGGTTCGCGCAAGGTCAGCTCCGCCTATGTCGAGTTCGCCATCCCGGTGATCTCGCCGGAAATGGGCATCCCCCTGGTGCGCAACGTGGAACTGCAACTGGCCGGTCGCGCCGAGGACTACAGCGACGTCGGCTCGGTGGCCAAGCCCAAGGTCGCCATGGCCTGGGACGTGGTCGACGGCTTCCGCCTGCGCGGTTCGTGGGCCCAGGGCTTCAAGGCCCCGAACCTGGAGCAGATCAACGCTTCGGTCATCAGCCGCGCCAACACCCGCACCGACTATATCCGATGCGAAGCCGACCTGCGCGCCGGCCGGATCACCAGCTTCAGCAACTGCACCCGCTCGCTCAGCGTCACGGCCCAGCGCGCCGGCAACCCCGACCTGAAGCCGGAAGACTCCGAGACCATGGGCTTTGGCTTCGTGTTCGAGCCGAAGTTCATTCCGTCCGACTACGGCAACTTCACCCTCACCGTCGACTATTGGCGCGTGAAGCAGAAGGGCATCGTCGGCCTGTTCGGCGAGGGCAACGCCCTGATCCTCGACTACCTGCTGCGCCAGAGCGGCTCCAGCAACCCGAACGTCGTGCGCGCCGCTCCGACGGCCGACGACGTCGCCGCCTTCGCGGGCACGGGCCTCGCTCCGGTCGGCACGGTGCAGTACGTCAAGGATCAGTACGTCAACACCCTGCCGCAGGAAGCTCGCGGCGTGGACATCGGCCTGATGTGGCGTAAGCACGGCACGCGCTTTGGCGATTTCGACGTGTCGGTCAACGGCGCCAACCTGCTGAAGTTCTATCAGCAGCCCTCGCCGCAGATCGCGCAGCTGCTGGCCGCGCGTTCGGCCGGTCAGATCAACGCCGGCACCAACATCACCGGCGGCGGCAGCTACATCCGCTACAACGGCAAGCCCGACTGGAAGTGGACCGCTTCGGCGACCTGGCGCCTCGACCATCTCACGGTCGGCGCGTTCACCCAGTACATCTCGGACGTGAACGACACGAGCCTGCTGGACTCGGCCGGCACGCCTTGGGTGGTCAAGTCCCAGGCCACCGTCAACATCTACGGCCAGTATGAGTTCAGCCAGGGCTGGGCCCAGCGCACCTATCTGAAGCTGGGCGTGAAGAACCTGTTCGACAAGGATCCGGCGCTGTCGTCGAACGGCTACATGGCCTCGGTGTACCAGCCCTACGGCCGGTACTACTACGCCAGCATCCGAAAGACGTTCTAAGCGTTTCTGGCCCGCGCTCTCCCTGGGGAGCGCGGGCTTCCCTTATTCGGTCTCGACATGGACCCGGCGGAAACGTCCCTGGAGATAGACCAGGGGTTCGTGATCCGGGTCGTAGCGCAGCTTCACCACCCGCCCGACATAGACGCGATGATCGCCGGCGTCGAAGGCGTGGTGGGTCTCGCACTCGAAATTGGCCATGCAGTTGGGCAGGATCGGCGCGCCCGTGCGCCAGGTCTCGGTCTCGATGCCGGCGAAGCGGTCGATATCCTTGCGCACGAACTGACGCGCCAAGGCCTGATGCTCGGCGTGCAGCACATTGACCGCCCAGCGTCCGGCCGCGTCCAGAGCCGGCAGGCTAGCCGACTTGAGGTCGACACAGACCAACGCCAGAGGCGGGTCGAGGGACACCGAGGTGAAGGAATTGGCCGTCAGCCCGACCTTGCGTCCATCCTCGCCCACGGTGGTGATCACCGTCACCCCGGTCGTGAAGCAACCAAACGCGTTGCGCAGAGCCCGGGCGTCGTGATCGCCGCCCTCCCCTAATTCGATCGTGACCGCCTTGCTCATCGAGCCAGCAGTAAGCCCCTTCCCCTTCGCGGGAAAGGGGTTCCCGTCAAGGCTCGACCAGCACGCCCGGCCGGCTGGCGTCCAGCCCGAACGTCGTCGGCAGATGGCGCACATGCGGCGTTTGCAGGCCCAGGGCCTTGGCGCCGCGCGCCACGGCCAGCTTGCCCAGAGCGGCGGGACCGAAACCCTCTTGGATCCGCGGCTTGGCGCCCAGACGCCGGCGCAACACGCCGTTGGCGTAGATGACATTGGCCCGCATCAAGGCCGGCGGCGTCATGAACTCGATCGAGATCGAGACATTCAGCATCGGGCCATTCTCGATCCGATGCGGGGCGTTCTGCTTCCAGGTGACCATGTCGCCCGGCGTCAGTTCGACCATCTGGGCGCCCTGATCCCATTCCGGCTCGAAGGCGAATTGCTCGGCGGTCTCGCGCAGCACGATCCGCTCAAGGGCCTGGTCGCCGACATAGGGGTCGGCCACCGGATAGACCCAGACCTTCTTGCGCCCCCGTAGCTGCCAGAGCGACACCAGCGGCACGTCCAAATGGTAGAAGACCTGGGCGTTGGCGCTGGAGATCAGCATGCCAAGATCGCGCTTAAAGGTTCTCAGGCCCGGAACGCTCGCTTCCTTGTCCGCGAAGATCTCCTGGCAGAGGGCGGCGTATTCGGGCACGTGGTCGTTGGTCTGGCGAAGGTTCAGCCAGATGCGGCCGCTCTTGGCCGCGTCCAGCAGTTGGTCGCCGGTCAGGGTCCCCGCCGAGCCCTTGCGCCAGGTCGTCCAGGCCTTGGGGTCCTCGCCCATGGTGAAGACGCCCAGCTTGTCGCGCGGGTAGAGATCCAGAAGGCGCGCCAAGCCCTCGTCGTCGAACATCGGACGCTCATGCAGCGCGTGCTTGAACATCAGAGTCTCGCGGCCGAAGGCCTTGGCCTTGTCCGCCGTCCAGTCGGTGATCACGCTCACGCGGTCCTCCCGTAGAATTGGATCTTGAAGGGGCCCCACCAGAAGGTCTTGCCCAGCCCCCGCGCGGCGCGGTCCAGCCACTCGGCCCGGTCCTTCGCGCGGGTCAGCCACTTGAACCCGGCCATCGCGCCGAACAGCGTGGCCTGGACGACCCCGATCGCCATCCACCGGGCCACCCCGAGGCGGTCCGGCGGCGTGGCGGCGGCGCAGTGCGAACTGGGCCCTTGTCCATAAGCAAAGGCGCGCGCGATCGTGTAGGAGAGGCTGAGGCGCGAGGGGACCGGATCTTCCCAGACCCAGGCCGCTGGCTCCCAGGCGAAGCGCGCGCCGGCCGCGCCCATGTGGCCGAACAGCATGTCGTCCTCACCGCCAATGTGATTGCGCTCGGCGGCGAACGGCGAGACGGGATCCGGCAAGGCCGCGCGACGGATCAGGCTGTCGCCGCAGCCGTAATGCCGGTCCAGGATCCCGGCTTCCGCTGGTCCCTCGCGCGAGAAGAAGCGCTCCAGATAGTCGCGGTGCTCGACGATCTGGGCCGGCGCGCGGGCCTTGACCGGGCCGAACACCACGTCGGCGTCGAAGCGGTCCTGGGCGGCAAGCAGCGCGGCCAGCCAACCGGCCGGAGCCTCCTCGTCGTCGTCCAGGAAGGCGATCAGGTCGCCGGACGCCTTGGCCATGCCGGCGTTGCGAGCATTGGCCACGCCGGCCTTGGGCTCGTGGACATAGATCAGCGGAAACGGCGCGTTCTTGGCCAGATCCTCGGCCACGGGGCGCGCCGAGGGGACCTGGTCGTTGTCGACGATCACCAGTTCCAGCGTCGCGGGATCGACGCCGACCTGCCCGAACACCGAACGCGCCGCCACGGCCAGGCCGTCGGGACGTCGCTGAGTCGGGATCATGATCGTCACGCGCGCCATCAGGCCTCCGAGAGCTCTCCGCTTCGACGCTGGGTCCGGGAGGCGACGGCCTCGACGAACTCGCGCACGCGACCGCCCATGGTCAGTTCGGTGCTGGCGATGGCGTCCATCCGGCGGCGCAGACGACCGACGGCCCCTTCGCCCCGGGCGCCGGCCAGGCTCCAGACATTCTCGACCGACATCGCCATGCGCCCGCCCAGGCCAGCGGCCGTGGCGCCCCCCTCGCCGATCGAGATCGTGTTCAGGGCGTAGGCGCGCTTATAATGGTCATGGCCCGGACCCAGATCATAGCGGGTCAGCCCCATCTCCGGCATGGCGGCGATGGCGCGCAGGAAGAAGATCTGCCCCGGCGACCAGGCGGCGTGTTCGGGGTTCGTCGAGGCGATCCACGGGTGGTAGGTCTGGCCTTGTCGGACGCCGAAATGACCCGCCACCAGGGTGTCGCCCGCATAGAGGCCGATCATCAGGCCGCGCATCGCCCCCTCGCGGGTCTGGAACAGGTCGGCCATCAGCTCGCGGGTCCAGTCGGCGCGCAGATAGTCGTGGCCGCCCGTGCGGATCAACTGTTCCCGCTTCCAGTCGATCAGCAGATTGAAACTCTCGCGCGAGATATCGCCGGCCACCAGACGAACGGGACCCACCTCGCGGTCCAACTTGTTGTCGAGACGGCGGTAGTTCTTGATCTTCTTGGGGCTATCCGCGCGAACCGCCTCAAGATAGCGCTCGACGTCCGTTTCGCGCAGGTCGATCACATAGGCCGCGCGCTCGGCGGTAGGGGCGGCCGCGAAGACGCCGTTCGGATCCAGCAGGCCGGTGTATCGAAATAGACGCACGTCGGCGGCGCGAAGCACGTCGCCAATCTTCAATCCCGCTTCGGGACGGCTGACCAGGCCGTGATAGTCGGACAGCGGAGAGCCGATCGGCCGCGCCAGGCCGCCCGGGCGGCGGTGATAGGCCAGGAAGCCCACGGCTTCGCCATCCTGCCGGACCACGGCGACACGCGCGTCTTCCCGAACCTTTCCAACGGCTTGCGCGAAGTCAGGCCCCAGCAAGGGATTGGTGAAAGCCGGCTGCGAAGCGGCCAGCCCCCGCCAGACCGCCACGTCGATGGGGGCCAGCAGGCTGGGATGAAGGGTCTCGACGTCCAGCATATCCACCTGTCCTACTCCGGCTCGGGTTAGGGAAAGATGGACCTTTCACTGCAATCCCCGCGCCAAAGGCGGGACGCCTTTGGCTACCCGAAAGTCGCCTTCAGGATGGTCTCCAGCCACCGCTGATCGGTGTCGTCAAAGGCGGCGGGCTTGTCGGAATCGACGTCGAACACGGCGATCAGCTGGCCGTCCGCGTCGTGGACCGGCACGACGATCTCGCTCTGGGAACGACCGTCGCAAGCGATGTGTCCCGGAAAGGCGTGCACGTCCGGGACGAGCTGAGTCTCGCCGCTAGCCGCCGCCGCGCCGCAGACGCCGCGCCCGTAGGCGATGCGCAGGCAGCCCAGCGTGCCCTGGTAAGGCCCGACCACCAGCTCACGCGGCTTCAGCGGATCGACGATATAGAAGCCGGTCCAGAAGTAGTGGTCGAAGCTGTTCGCCAGCATCGAAGTCACCGTCGCCATGCGCGCGGTGAGGTTGGGCTCGCCGTCCAGCACGGCGGCGATCTCGTCGGCGACCTCCGCATAACGGGTCGCCTTGTCGGCGGAGAGGGTGATGTCGTTGAACGCTTCGGCCATGGCCCGGATATAGCGCGCCCTAGAACTCCTGCCACTCCCCCGGACGCGAGCTAGGTTCGACCTTCAGCGCGTTGGCGCCTTGGACATAACGCTGGCGGAAGCTTTCGCGGGTCGGGGCGGCGGTCGGTCGCGCGGTCGAGGGCGCCGGAGCCGCCGGACGCGGGGCGCGGGGCGTGGGCATCTGGCGAACCTCCGCGCCGACCTGGAAGCGGCCGATCAGCTGTTCCAGCTCGGCCGCCTCGACCGAGAGGGCGTGACTGGCGGCGGTCGATTGCTCGACCATGGCGGCGTTCTGCTGGGTGACCTGGTCCATCTGGTTCACGGCCTGGTTCACCTCGGCCAGACCCACGGCCTGCTCCTTGGCAGAAGCGGCGATCTCGCCGACCAGTTCGTTGATCTCGGCCACCTGGACCAGGATCTGCTCCAGGGTTTCCCCCGTCTCTCCGACCAGACGCACGCCCTTGCCGACCTCGGCCGACGAGGCGCTGATCAGGCCCTTGATCTCCTTGGCCGCGTCGGCCGAGCGCTGGGCCAGCCCCCGGACCTCCTGGGCGACCACGGCGAAGCCGCGGCCCGCGTCGCCGGCGCGCGCGGCCTCGACCCCGGCATTGAGGGCCAGCAGGTTGGTCTGGAACGCGATCTCGTCGATGACGCCGATGATCTGGGTGATCGACCGCGAGGACTTCTCGATCCCGCCCATCGCCTGAACGGCCTCCTTGACCACCACGCCGCTACGTTCGGCGGCGGCCTTGGCGCTGAGCGTGACCTGGCGCGCGCGTTCGGCGCCTTCCGAGCTGCGCTTGACCGTGGCGGTGATCTGGTCGAGGGCGGCGGCGGTCTGTTCCAGGCCGGCGGCCTGCCGTTCGGTCCGCCTCGAGAGATCGTCGGCGGCGGCGCTGATCTCGGCGCAACCGCCGCGGATGCTGCGGGCGGCGCTGAGGATGCCGGCCATCGTGGCCTGCAGGCTTTCGACGGCGGCGTTGAAGTCGCGCGGCATCTTGGCCGCCTCGCCTTGGAAACCATCCTCGCGCATCCGCCAGATCAAGTCGCCGTCGGCGAGACGCTCCATGCCCTCGCCCAGGGTGGCGACGGCGCGCGCCTGGGCGCGGGCGAAGGCCTCGGCCTCCTCGGCGTGCTTCTGGCGCTCGCGCTCGGCGACGGCGCGCTCGGCCTCCTGCTCGGCCCGGCGGCGCTGGCCGTCGGCCAGATCGTGGCGGAAGCCGTCGAGCGCGCGGGCGATGGCTCCGATCTCGTCGCCGCCGTCGATGCCAGGCACGGGCTCGTCGTAGCGGCCGGCGCTCAGCCGATCGACGCTGCGGGTCAGGCCCGTCAGCGGCTTCTTGACCAGCGCGGCGCTGGCGAAGAACAGCGCGGCCAGCACGGCCGCGGTGATCACCAGCCCGCCAACGAACAGGATCTTGGCCAGACGGTCGGCTGGACCGGTGATCGCCGCGACCGGCACGTCCATGACCAGGGCCCAGGTGGTGTTCAAGGCCGGCATCGGCACGGGACGGATGATGCGCGCCATCGGGACGCCGTTGTCGACCACGCCTTGGACCTCGACCGCCTCGCCGCCCGCCAGGACGCCTTGCAGTTGATCGGCGCCGACATCGACATAGGGCTTCATGCGCTTGGCCGGGTCGGGATGGGCCAGCCACTTGCCTGTCGAGGACAGCAGCATCACGTGGCCGCCGCCCAGCGGCTTCAGACCCGAGAGTTCGCGAGAAATGCTGTCCAGGGCCATGTCCAGGCCCGCCACGCCGATGAACTTGCCATGCGAGAACACGGGATAGACCACGGAGGTCATCAGCACGGACTTGCCGGCCACGTCGTAGGGATAGGGCTCGACGACGGCGGCCTTACCCGTCTGCTTGGGAACGGCGTAGTAGGGCTCGGCATATTCGTTGCCCTGGTCCAGCGGCTGAAAGATCACCTTGCCGCCGTCGTGCACCCAGTAGGGCGAGAAGTTTCCGGCCTTGTTGGCGCCGAGAGCCGTATTGCCCGCCATCTCGGCGTCCTTGCCGTCAAAGGCGTTGGGCTCGGCCATGAACCAGCTGCCCAGCACCATGTCAGAGGACTCCGCGTTCGGCTTCAGCATCCCGATCACGGTGGCGCGGTCGACCATGCCGCTTTCGTGCGCCGCCCCGATCGAGACGGCCATGGACCGCACGGTCGACTGCACCTTGCCCAGGTCGGCCTGAACGCTCTGAATCGCGTCGTCGGCGACCGCCCCCGCATAGCGGTTGGTCAGGCCCGAAACGATAGCGCTGGTGTGGGACGACACGGCCACGGCCGCCGCGATCAACATCAGACCAATCGCGAGCCCGGCCACCAGGATCAATTTCCAGGCGATGGTCAAACGACGGAACGCTGTCATCTAGGAGAATCTCCGGCCGCGACTATGGCTTTGACCATCTCTCGCGCCCGAATCCTAAACTCCGCGTTAACCATACCGATCGCTCGAGCGACCGCGACAATACGCCACGATCCATCTCGGCCAGCCGGGCTCTACCGCGCGAAGCGGGCCTTCACCGGCGCGTAGCTGTCCCACACCTGGCCGTCACTGACGGATCGCAGCAGCTTGACGTATTCTGCATGGCTCCAGGCCAGAGGCGTGGCGCTGTCGGTGCCCTTGCCCCGCGTGTAGCCGTGCGGGCTGTCGGCGCCGACTCCGTCCCAGACCTGCTCGGGGATCAGCAGGCCTTCGTTGGCGAACAGCTCCATGGCGCGAACAAAGGTGTCGCGAATGCGCTTGAGCGCGGCGGGGTCGGGTCGGCCAGACAGGCCCGCCAAAGCCAGCGCGTAGTGACCCCGTTCGCCGGTGAAGATCGGCCACACGCGACCGCGCTGTCCCGGCCGCATCCGCCCGTCCGCGCCGTAGTTGGCGCCGGTCTTGACGTCTTCGCCATAGCCGTCGACGCCATAGCGACGCCAGCCGGGGAAAGTCCCCTCCACGCCCGGGAACGTGAAATCGTACCGGACGCGATAAAGGTCCTCCATCGCTTGGTCGTCCAGCTTGGGCAAGGTCGCGACGATGGCCGGATCGTCCGCGCGGCGCACGCCGTAGCGCACGAGCTCCAGGAAGCCGGCGTCCAGCATCTGATCCTCGGGAACCGCCGCCTGACCGTTCCGCGCCTCGACCTTACTCTTGTTGTCGGGATCCTGGTCGCCATTCAGGCGCAGATAGTAGTGACCGTCGCCGAACGCGCCCTTGGTCGTCACCGTCCGGGCCTCGACCTTGTTGGAGTAGTCGTCGGCGGTCTTGCGATAGAGATCCGCGCCGGCCTCGTCGCCCGCGGCCTCGGCGATGTCGCCGGCCACGACTAGGCCCGCGATCACGGCGGCGGTCGTCGAGGGCGAATAGCCGCCCTGCTCTTCCCAGCGTTCCTGCTGGGTGAACGGCGGGGTGATCGTCGCATGGTTCCAGCCCAGATCTACCTTGCCGCCCTTGACCAGGAAATCGGCGGCCGGCTTGAGCATACGGCCGTAATAGGCCTTCAGTTCGGCTTCCGGCAGCCAGCCCAGTTTCCAGAGCTTCCAGCCCAGCATGATCGGCATGGCCGTCTGGTCCAGCTGGACGCCGACCCACTCGGGCGTCCCGTCGACGTGCGACTTCTGCAGGAACCAGCCGCCGTCGCCCTTGTTGCCCGGCGTCTTGGGCCCGACCTGCACGGTCGGCAGATACCGGAACGCCGCCAGCGGGGTTTCCCGATCGCCCAGGGCCGCGAGGGCCATGGCGCACTGATAGAAATCGCGCGGCCAGACGGCCTTGTAGCCGGTGGAGGACTTGGTCGCGTCGACGCTGTCGCCCCAAGGGTTGGACAGCGAGGCGATCAGGGCGCCGGCGTGGGTGCGATCCTCCTGGACCTTGAGCATCAGGGCCGAGGCCTGAACCAGCTTGCCGCCATCCTCGGACGCGGCGCGCAGGCGCGGCAGTTCGGTCAGCGAGGCCAGATAGTCCTCCCAGCCGACGCGATCGCCCTCGCCGTTGAAGCGGGCCAGCACCTCGCGATAGCCGGTCTTGAGAGAGGCGCTCGCCGCGGAGCCGGCGGCCTTGGCGTTGCGGCCAAAGCCGATGACGAAGTCGTAGGTCGCCTCCTTGGCCACGGCGGGCATCTGGCCGGTCAGGACGATCGCGCCCTTGGCCGAGACCGTCGTGGCCTTCAGGCCGGCGATGGCGTCGTTGTCCTTGAGCGCGCTGGCCGACGCCCTGGCGAAGGGCCTTGAGCCCTTGAGGCTCAGGAAGTCGCGCCCCTCGAAGGCGGTCAGGGCGGCGTTCGAGGCCGCGCCCGTGTCGCCGCCACCGGTGTTGGCCATGTGGGGCTCGAGCACCAGGGTGGGCGTCACCGGACCTTTCAGCGCCTTGACGATCACCCGCACGAACAAGGCGTCACGGTCGGGGTCGGTGAAGATGTGCTTCTCGATGACGAAGCGGCCCTGCTTGTCGGTCGTGATGATCCTGTAGGCCGGCGACAGCGGACGTCCCGCCGCGTCGACATGCAGATATTCGGTCTTCGAGGTGGTGTCCGCGCCCTCCACCGCCAGACCGGTCGCGGTCTGGACGGCGACGCGCATCTGCTTGACCTGAGCCTCGTGGATCATGCCGTACATGGTCTCGGTCAGGATCCCGTCGGCGATCGAGAACCAGACCTTGGACACCGCGCCCGTCTTGCCGCCGGGCTTGTAGGCGCCGTCGACATAGACCTCGTAGGACGCCCCGACGCCGGTCTTGGCCGAATAGGCCCAAGTGGTCTCGGGCGTCGCGGCGTGGACGCCAGCGGCGACCAGGGAAGCGGCCGAGGCCAGGGCGAGAAGTTTCAGGCTGCGCATGGCGAGGACCTCGTCAGGCTTTGAAAAAAGGGGATCAGGCGGGCTGGGCGGTGTCGCGCACGGCGAACACCGCCGCGCCGGCGATGGCGAACGCGACCGCGCCCAGCACCAGGGCGAAGATCGCCTGGCCGCCGAAGAAGGTCTTCAGCAAGAGGCCCAGGACCGTCGCGGCCAGCAGCTGCGGGATGACGATGAAGAAGTTGAAGATGCCCATATAGACGCCCATCTTCCCCGCCGGCAGGGCGCCGGCCAGCATGGCGTAGGGCGTCGAGAGAATGGAGCTCCAGGCGAAGCCGACGCCGATCTCGCCGATCCACAACAGGCCCGGCTGGCGCACCACCAGGAACGACAACAGGCCCAGGGCGCCGAGACCCAGGCAAAGGGCGTGGGCGGCCTTGCGCCCCACGGCCTTGACCAAGAGCGGAATGATGATGGCCGCCAGCGCCGCCACGCCGTTGTAGATGGCGAACAACACGCCCACCCAGTCGGCGCCCTCGTTATAGGCCTTCGAGGTCGGATCGGCGGCGTGGAAATGGACCGCCGCCACCGCCGGCGTGGTGTAGATCCACATGGCGAACAGGCCAAACCACGAGAAGAACTGCACCACCGCCAGCTGGCGCATCGTCCGAGGCATCCGGAAGATGTCGGCCAGAACCTCGGAGAAGCCGTTGTCCGTCTGGCCGATCCGCTTGAAGCGCGCTCCGGCGACGCCCGCCGCGCCGAAGCCCAGCAGCAGGACGGCCAGGACGTAGAGCTCCTTCTCCAGGCGCGCCGTCCAGACGAGAAAGGCCAGGGCCAGTCCCAAGAGCACGCCGCCGACGCCGATGGCGATATAGGCGTTGACCGACGGCTCGGGCTCCTCGTGCGGACCAAAGCCCGCCGCCCGCCGCTCCGAGGTTTCGAAGGCGCGCAGTTGGTCGGGGCTGTACTCCTTGGTGGTGAACACGGTCCACATCACCGACAGCAGCAGCCCCGCGCCGCCCGTGTAGAACGCGATCCGCACCGCGTCGGGGACATGACCGGCCGGCGCGGTGTTGGCGACATGGAACGCGTTGGTCAGAATCCACGGCAGGGCCGAGGCCAGCACCGCGCCCAGACCGATGAAAAAGCTCTGCATGGCGTAGCCGGTCGCCCGCTGCTCGTCCGGCAGGTTATCGCCGACGAAGGCTCGGAACGGCTCCATGGTGATGTTGATCGAGGCGTCCATGACCCACAGGGTCGCGGCCGCCACCCACAGCGTCGGGGCGTTGGGCATGATCAGCAGCGCCAGGCTGGTGATCACCGCGCCCCAGAAGAAATAGGGCCTGCGCCGCCCCATCCGCCCCCAGGTGCGATCGCTGAAATGACCGATGATCGGCTGGACCAGCAGTCCCGTCGCCGGCGCGGCGATCCACAGAATCGCCAGATGCCCCACGTCGACGCCCAGGGTCTGGAAGATGCGGCTGGTATTGGCGTTCTGCAGGCCGAAACCGATCTGGATTCCGAAGAAGCCAAAGCACATGTTCCAGATCTGCAGCAGACTGAGCCTCTGCCTGGCCATGGATCCTCCGCCCCGCTCCGACCGCCGGTAGCCCCGGCTGGTTCGCAAGTTTTTTCATAATTTGACGCAAGGCGCATTTGCGCACGCGCCCGCGGGAGACGCAATGTAAAATCCATATTTAACAGGACATATCCGCTCATTTCGACGCCACCGCCCAGCGCTGCGGCTCACGGAGACGACCAGCGCCTCGATTTTGTTTGCATCCTTTTTCAGAGCCGATTCCGTCGAATCCGCGCCTTGACCGGGTTGCAAACCCGACCAAACGACGGCTTATGGACGGACTGAAAAAGTTTGCAGAAATCTTTGCATTAGGGACGGCTTGAGGTGAGCAAGGGGGCGACGCGACTGGAGGACCTGGCCAAGCTGGCGGGGGTCTCGATCTCGACCGCGTCGCGGGCCCTCAACGACAGCCCGGCCGTCAACAAGCGCACCAAGCAGCTGATCTGGAAGCTGGCGCGCGAGATGGACTACCCGTTCCGCCGCTACATGCCGGCCGGCCCGATCGGGGCCGAGGCGACCATCGCCATCGTCACGCCCCGCGCCCAGAGCCGCGACAGCGGCATGTCCGACCCCTTCTTTCTCGAACTCCTGGCCGGCGTCGGCGAGGCGGCGCGCGAGCGCGGCTGCGACGTCATTCTCAGCCACATCGCCCCGGCCAATTTCGAGGACCTGTCGGCGGCCATGACCACCAGCCGGGCCGAAGGCGTGATCTTCCTGGGCCAGAGCTCGCTGCACGCGGCCTTCAACCGCCTCGCCGAGACCGACAACCGCTTCGTGGTTTGGGGCGCCCAGTTCCCGGACCAGAACTACTGTTCGGTCGGCTCGGACAATATCCATGGCGGTCGGCGAGCGACCCTGCATCTGGCGCGCCTGGGCCGAAAGCGCATCGTCTTCCTGGGCGACACCGAAGCGCCCGAGGCGATGCACCGCCATCGCGGCTATCTGGACGCGCTGGAGCAGGCCAAGCTGGAGGTCGATCCCGCGCTGATCGTGCCCGCCCATTTCGAGGTCGAGTCGGCCGAGGCGGCGCTGGATTCCCTGATCCACAACGGCGTCAAGTTCGACGGCGTGGTCGCGGCCTCCGACCTGATCGCGCTCGGCGCTCTAAGGGCCCTGAAGCACGCGGGCCTTTCGGTCCCCGGCGACGTCTCGGTGATGGGCTTCGACAACGTGCCGTTCAGCCGCTACGCCAGCCCCGCGCTGTCGACCATCGCCCAGGACACCGCCAAGGCCGGCCGCCTGATGGTCTCCAAGCTGCTGGACAGCGGCGAGCGCGCCAGCCGCTCGGAGCGGGTGCCGACGGACCTGATCATCCGGGAAAGCTGCGGGGGCTGAACGCTCCCGGCGTCCGCGGAGGAAATCGGCTTCGGAAAGCCCTCACCCCCGCCGCGCGATCACCCCCGCGCACGGCGGCATCTCGCCCTCCCCGCCAAGGTTGACGCCGTCGACCAGAGTCCAGCCGTCCGGCAGCGACCAGGCCGCGCGCTCGTGACCGAGATTGAAGGCCAGCAGCAGGGCGTCGTCGCCCTCGCCGCGCTGGAAGATCAGCAGCGGGCTATTGGTCTCGAGGAAGCTGATCGCGCCGGTGCGCAGCGCCGGATAGGCCTTGCGCAGCGCGATCAGGCGGCGGGCCACATGTAGGGTGGAGTTCGGGTCGGCTTCCTGGGCGTCGACGGCCAGGGCCTGGTGCTCGGGATCGACCGGCAGCCAAGGCTCGACGGGGGAGAAGCCGGCGTTCAGCGCATGCGCGATCCAAGGCATGGGCGTCCGCGCGCCGTCGCGCCCCAGCGTCTGGGGCCAATTGGCGATGGCCTCGGGGTCCTGCAGGCGCTCGAAGGGCACATTGGCCTGGGGCAGACCCAGCTCCTCGCCCTGATAGACGAACACATTGCCGCGCAGCCCCATCAGCAGCAGCAAGCACATCTCGGCGAAGGCCTTGCGGTCGCGCCCCTCGGCCCAACGCGACACCGCGCGCGGCGCGTCATGGTTGGAGAAGGTCCAGGACGGCCAGCCCTCCCCGTCCTCGCCAGGCCACATGGCCGCGCCCCTGGGGATCATGTCCCCGGTCAGCTTGTCGGCGTAGAGGTAGAGGAAGCCATAGGCGCTGTTCAGGCGATCGTTTCCGGCGGTGAACAGCTTCATCTCGCGGTCGGCGTGGTCGCCGCCCACCTCGGCCACCGAGAAGCGGCCGCCGCTGGCGTCGGTCAGGGCCCGGATCCGGCTCAGGAATTTCGGGATGTCGGCGTGGCTCTGGTTGAAGATCTTGTCCTGGAAGTCGAACGGCCGCGTCCGCTTGCCGCCCGGCGGCAGCGGCGGGTTGTCGGTGAACTTCGGGTCGTGCATCGAGAAGTTGATGGCGTCGAAGCGGAAGCCGTCCACGCCCTTGTCGATCCAGAACTGGGTGACGGCCAGCAGGGCCTCCTGGACGGCCGGATTGTGCAGGTTCAGCTGCGGCTGGGCGGCCAGGAAGTTGTGCATGTAGTACTGGCCGCGCCGCGCGTCCCAGGTCCAGGCCGGACCGCCGAACACCGATTGCCAATTGCTGGGCGGACTGCCGTCCGACTTGGCGTCGGCCCAGACGAACCAGTCGGCCTTGGCGTTCGTCCTGTTCTGACGGCTTTCGGCGAACCAGGGGTGCTCTTCCGAGGTGTGTGAGAACACCAGATCGATGATGATCTTCAGGCCCAGATCGTGGGCCTTGGCGATCATGGCGTCGAAATCGGCCAGGGTCCCGAAGATCGGGTCGATGTCCCGGTAGTCCGAGACGTCGTATCCGAAATCCTTCATCGGCGAGGTGAAGAAGGGCGACAGCCACACCCCGTCCACGCCCAGCGAGGCGATATGATCCAGATGGGCGGTGACGCCCGGCAGGTCGCCGACGCCATCGCCGTTCGAGTCGGCGAAACTGCGCGGATAGACTTGGTAGATCACGGCGCCGCGCCACCATTCGGCGTTCATCGACGTCTCCGCGCCCGGGCGAACAAGAACCTCAGCTGTCACTATCGTCCCTCGGAAACGCAAATCATGAAGTCGAGCGGCTTGAGCTCGACGGAATAGCTGCCCGGCGCGCTGGCCGATACCGCGCAGGCGCCATGCAGGGCGCGCCAGGTGACGGAACCGGGCTCGACCGCGATATTGGCCTTGGCCGGGCGGTCGCCGGTGTTGAACACCGCCAGCACCTCGGTCTTGCCCGCCAGACGGGAGAACGCCAACAGACCGGGCTGGTCGCTGGCCAACCTCGTCACCTGACGTCCGTCGCGCAAGGCCGCCGTGGCGACGCGCAGCTTGGCCAGTTCGGCGATGCGGCCGTAAAGCGCCGCGTCGGTCGCGAAGGTCGCGCGCGGCCCCCCGCGCGTCGCGCCGATCGGCCGCTCGGCGATGTAGCCGGCGACCCGGCTGGGGAACATGTCCTGGCGCGCGGCCGCGTAGTCGCCCTCGCCGGCGAAGCCCTGCTCGTCGCCATAGTAGATCGTCGGGACGCCCCGGGCGGTCAGCATGATGGCGTTGGCCAGGGTGACGCGGGCCAGGAGCTCGTCATCGCCGATTCCCGGCCGGGCCTTCCGCACGAACCAGCCGATGCGGCCCATGTCGTGGTTGCCCAGGAAGGTCGGCAGTTGCCGGGCGCCCGCCTCGCCGCCCTCGTAGACGGAATCACTGGCGAAGACCCGCGCCAGTCTCTCGGGGCCGGCCTTTCCGGTGACGACGTCGGTCACCGCGGACTGGAAGGCGAAGTCCAGCACCGCGGGCAACTTGTCGACGCGCGTGTGGCTGGCCAGGATCGCCACGTCGGGATCGAACACCTCGCCAAAGATATGGAAGTTCGGAATGCCCCGCGCCTTGGCGCGCGCCAGCATGGCCGGCGCGAAGGCCCGCCAGAATTCTGGATTCACGTGACGGGCGGTGTCGATGCGGAAACCGTCGATCCCGAAGTCGTCGATCCACTGGCCGTAGATGTCGATGAAGCCCCGAACGACTCGCGGGTTTTCGGTGAACACGTCATCCAGCGTGGTGAAGTCGCCCAGCAGGGAGCTCTCGCCCGCGAACGTGCTCTCGCCCCGGTTATGGTAGTAGATCGGGTCGTTCAGCCAGTCTGGCGCCTTGGCGTGTTCCTGGCCGGCCGGAACATAGGGCGTGTAGGCCCAGTCGGGCCGCGTCAGCTTGCCGAAGTCCTTGCCGTCGAACCCGTCGTTGATCGGCGCGCCCGTCGTCCCGCCCTTGCGCGTGTAGGGATAGTCGGCGACGCCGCGATAGGGACAGTGACCGCCCGGGCATTCGCGATACTGGATGACGTCGGCCGTGTGGTTCACGACGATGTCCATATAGACCTTCAGGCCTCGGGCGTGGGCCGCGTCGACCAGGGCCTTGAAGTCCGCCTTGGTCCCGAAGTGCGGATCGACATCCGTGAAGTCGGTGATCCAGTAGCCATGATACGCCGCCGACTCGTGGCCCGGATCGCCCTGCACGCTCTTGTTCTTGAAGATCGGCGCCAGCCAGATCGCCGTCGCGCCCAAGCCCTGGATATAGCCCAAGCGTTGGGTCACGCCCTTCAGATCGCCCCCATGGTAGAAGTCGGCGCGCGTGGGGTCGAAACCATCGACCAACGCCCCCCGATCCGCGCCCCCGTGATCATTGGCCGCGTCGCCATTTTCGAAGCGATCGGGCAGGAGGAAATAGATCACCTCGTCCTGGGGCGGGCGCTGTCGGTAGTCGCCAGGCGCGGCGGACGCGGCCGTCGTCAACGCGGTGGCGGCCGTCAAGGCCAGCGTCAGGCGTCGCGTCCAGGACGACATGGCTCCCCTCCCCTAGGCCAACCTTAAGGCGTCGACCCTTCATTGCAATTCTTTGCAAGAATTTGCAGAAGCGGAGCAAGCCTGTCAATCCGGCAGATTGGACCACTTTGCAGCCCTGGTGACCGCGCCCGCCACGAATTAGTGGAGCAATTTCGCCACACCCGAGCGGGATGAAGCATCTCAATCCAGTCGGTTTGCAATTTTTTGGGTTGATTACGATTGGGTAATTTGCAGTAGTTTTCATCAACGGCCCGATCGCATGACTCAAAGCGCAGAGCCGGACAGGGAGGGTGAGACTCATGACCACTGAATTTTCGCGCCGCCGCGCCTGGCTGATGACCGGCGGAGCCACGGGCCTCGCGCTGGCGTTCGCGCTCGGCGGCTCGGCGCACGCGCAAGCCACCGCATCGAATGCCGCCAAGGACGACACCAAGGTCGAGGAGATCGTCGTCACCGGCATCCGCAAGGGCATCGAAGGCGCCATCACGCTGAAGAAGAGCTCCAGCTCGATCGTCGAAGCCGTCTCGGCCGAGGACATCGGCAAGCTGCCAGACGTGTCGATCGCCGAGTCCATCGCCCGTCTCCCCGGTCTGACCGCCCAGCGCCTCGACGGCCGGGCGCAGGTCATCTCGATCCGCGGCCTGGCGCCCGACTTCACCACCGCCCTGCTGAACGGCCGCGAGCAGGTCTCGACCGGCGACAACCGCGGGGTCGAGTTCGACCAGTATCCGTCGGAACTGCTGAGCGCCGTCGTGGTCTACAAGACCCCCGACGCCGGCCTTATCGGCCAGGGTCTGGCCGGCACCGCCGACATGCGCACGGTCCGCCCGCTGGCCTTCGGCAAGCGCGCCCTGGCCGTCGGCGCCCGCTACGAGTGGAACGACATCGGCGCTCTGAACGCCGGCACCAAGGCCCACGGCAACCGGGTCAGCATCTCGTACATCGACCAGTTCATGGACGGTAAGCTGGGCGTGGCCCTGGGCTTCGCCCACATGGAGTCGCCCTATCAGGCCGAGCGCTTCAATTCGTGGGGCTATCCTACCGACGCCTCGGGCAAGAACCTGGTGATCGGCGGCGCCAAGCCCTACGTGCAGTCGAGCATGTTGAAGCGCGACGGGGTGATGGCCACCGTCGAGTTCGCGCCCACCGACCGCTTCACTTCGACGCTGGACGGGTTCTACTCGAAGTTCAAGAACCACCAGATCCAGCGCGGCGTCGAGTTGCCCTTGGTCTGGGGCGGCGTGCCGCTGACCAACGCCACGGCCTCGAACGGCGTGGTGACCAGCGGCGCGTTCAATGGCGTCAAGGGCGTGGTCCGTAACGACGGCAACAATCGCGACGCCACCATCAAGTCGCTGGGCTGGAACAACCAGTTCAAGGCCGGCGACGGCTGGACCCTGACCAGCGACCTGTCGTGGTCCAAGGTCGATCGCACCGACATGGTCCTGGAGTCCTATTCGGGCACCGGCCGCTCGGGCGCCGGCGCGACCGACAACATGACGTTCAACGTCAACGGCGATGGCGAGACGATCTTCAAGTCGACCCTGAACTACGCCGATCCCAACACGATCAAGCTGACCAGCCCGCAAGGCTGGGGCGGCGACATCATCAGCGGCGGCCAGGACGGCTATCTGAACCAGCCGCATATCGTCGACGAGCTGAAGGCCGCGCGCTTCGCCGTGACCCGCGCCCTGGACGACGGCCTGTCCAGCGTCGAAGCCGGCTTCAACTACAGCGAACGCACCAAGGACCTGGTGAACGACGAGTGGTTCCTGCGGGCCAAGGGCTCGCCGGCCAGCGTCGCCATCCCGTCGTCGGCCATCCTGGGCTCGACCTCCCTGGCTTTCGTCGGTCTCGGCAACGTCATCAGCTACGACCCGTTCGCGCTGGTGAAGTCGGGCGCCTATGACCTGGTCCGCAACCCCAACGCCGACGTGCTGGTCAAGAGCTGGGGCGTCGAGGAAAAGGTCGCCGTCGGCTATCTGAAGGCCAATATCGACGCCGAACTGGGCGGCGTGCCCGTGACCGGCAACTTCGGTTTCCAACTGGTCCACACCGATCAGAGCTCGACCGCCCTGGGCGCCAGCGGCACCGGAACGGGCGTCATCCAGACCAAGCTGTCGGGCGGCAAGAAATATCTCGACTTCCTGCCCAGCATGAACCTGCAGTTCCGCCTGCCTAACGAGCAGAGCCTGCGCTTCGCGGTCGCCCGCACCCTGGCCCGTCCCCGGATGGACCAGATGCGCGCCAGCACCAACTTCGGCTACGACCCCAGCAAGTCCTCCTCGACGAACATCAACTTCTCGCCGTGGAGCGGAAGCGGCGGCAATCCGGCGCTGCAGCCCTGGCGCGCCAACGCCTATGACGTGTCCTACGAGAAGTACTTCGGCCGCCAGGCCTATGTCTCGCTGGCCGCCTTCTACAAGGACCTGAAGACCTACGTTTACGACCAGAGCGTCATCTACGACTTCACCGGCTTCCCGACCGGCGGCAATCCCGCGCCGGTGCTGCGTCAGGGCCTGCTGACCACGCCGCAAAACGGCAAGGGCGGCTCGCTGAAGGGCGTCGAATTCGCCGCCTCGATGCCGTTCGCGCTGCTGACGCCGGTGCTGGACGGCTTCGGCGTCCAGTTCAGCGCCTCGTACACCAAGAGCTCGATCCAGCCCAACCCGGGCGATCCGTCCCAGCCGATCCCGGGCCTGTCCAAGACCGTGGCCAACCTGACCGGCTACTACGAGAAGAACGGCTTCTCGTTCCGGGTCAGCGACCGCTATCGCTCCAAGTTCCTGGGCGAGGTCACCGGCTTCGGCAATGGCCGCAACTACCGCCAGGTCAAGGGCGAGTCGGTGGTCGACAGCCAGATCGGCTACACGTTCAGCGATGGACCGATGAACGGCCTATCCCTGCTGGTCCAGGTCAACAACCTGACCAACGAGCCCTTCGTCACCTACCAGAACAACGATCCGCGCCAGGTCATCGACTATCAGACCTACGGCCGGACCTACCTGGTGGGCCTGAACTACAAATTCTGACCGAGGTTCGGAAACCTAAAGCGCGCCAGGCGGACCGACCGCTTAAATCGCCCCTGGCGCGCCGATCCCTTCCCCAAGCCTGACAAGGCCCCTGTCGGACCTGCCCGACAGGGGCCCTTTTTTGTCCGCGTCACGGAGCCCGCGCGCCCGCCCCGCCCCGCCCCGCCCCGCCCCGCCCACGGGTATGGCGGTTCAAGCTCTTTTTAGGATTGAACCCCATAGTGGCGCTTCATCGTGGGGGAGCGCATCCATGTCGACCAAGTCCATTCGCCTGGCCGCCCTGCTGGCCAGCGCCGCCGCCGTGCTGGGCGCGTGCGCCACGCGCGACGAAGTCGCCGCCCTGCGCCAACCGCCGCTGCCGCCCGCCATGGTGGCCAAGGCCTCGCCCGCCCGCGCCTTCTATCGAAACGTCGTCGTCCAGTCGGTGGAAGGCGCGCCGGAGTTCCGCTGGTTCGACGGCGGCGGCGTGGTCACCACCCGCCCAACCCGCGTCCAAGTCGTCCAGAGCCTCGGCGACCACCTGCGCAAGGCCGAGATGCTGGCTCCCAGCCGCCTCGACGCCGAGTACATGCTGTACACGACCTTCGAGGACCT
Organism: Caulobacter vibrioides OR37; assembly: GCF_000372645.1. Taxonomy (GTDB): domain Bacteria; phylum Pseudomonadota; class Alphaproteobacteria; order Caulobacterales; family Caulobacteraceae; genus Caulobacter; species Caulobacter vibrioides_E. Next base: position 36,655 of record NZ_APMP01000006.1, read on the forward strand.
CCGCGGTCCGAATGTCTGGCTGGGAACCGACAAGCTGGCCTCGGCCCGCGTGACCTTCCGCCTGGTGCGCTGGCGCACGGGCGAGGTGGTGCGCGAAAAGACCATCGACGCCGCCTATGAAGCCCGCTGGACCGGCGTGACGCCCGAGATCGCCCGCGCGGCCATCGCCGGCCCGCTGGGCGTCTCCCAGGACCGCGTGCTGGCCCTTCCGGGCGGCGCGATCGGCGGCATCGCGCTGGGCTATTACGTGAACCAGAACCTCGTCGTGTCGATCGCCGACGCGCCCTATGCCGGCCTAGTGGGCGCCGCCCAGGCCGCCACGATCGGCGGCCCCAACCGCTCGGACCCTGGCTACGCCGCCGCCTTCGCCAGCGCCGTCGCCGTGGGGACCGCGCGCGGCCGCTTCCAGGACCTGGAGGCCATGCTGGCAGGCGGCGCGATCAGCGCGGCCGGCGCCGCGATGGGGCCCGCTCCGGTCGGTCGCGCGACCGCGTCCAGCGGCGAGATCACCACCGTCTTCAACGGTCGCGACCGGCGCCTGGCCGCCACGCGCGGCCTGATGGACCTGGCCTTCGACCTGTTCATGAACGATCTCGGCCGCGACGGGTCGGTGGTCTACAAGACCGCCGTCTCGTGTCGCGCGCTGAACGGCGAGTTCACCCACGGCCCCCACCTGACCGAGACCGCCACGGCCTACGCCGTCGATTGTCCGGGGGCGACCTACAACGACGCCAAGACCGCCAACGCCTATCCGCGCAAATTCTAGAGCGCGTTAGGTTTAAGTGTGAGCGGTTAAACCGCTCGAACGCGCTCTAAATGTTTGAATTTAAAGCTTCTCCGCGCGCTCGACGGCCCGACGCTTGACGATGCGAAACAGCACGGGAAGCAGCTCCCAGCTGAAGGCGCCGACCGCGAAGCCGAACAGATAGGCCTCGCGCATCGGCGGCCACGGAATCAGCGGCAGCGCCGCCTTGACGAAAAAGGCGGCCAGGATCACCGCCGACACCGCGGCGCAGCCCAGTCTGAACAGGTGCTCGAACAGGTTGGCGCGCTCGGCCGCGCCCAGCGCGCCGATCTGCACCAGCCCATAGACGGCCACGCCGCCCAGCGCGCCCACGATCGCGCGCAGGCGATCAGGATCGATGTCCATCGCGGCCTCCTCCAGCCCGGGATCCTTGGGGTGACGGCGTCCGGACGTTCCACCTGCGTCGCGGCCACGACGGCGTCGCGAAACATCCTCGCCGTTAACAAATGTGCCTACGCGGCCGCCCGGAGTCGACGGGGCTTGGAAGGCCATACGTCCGATTCTGACGCCGACGCGGCGCGATGATGAGACCTCGCGCCAAGACCGGAACAAAATAAGAACAAATGCCCGAGGTGCACGGCGAGTGGCTGCGCTGTGTTGATTTCGAGATCGCCTCAGCCCTGCTTCACAAATTAATAGCTTTCGCCAGGCCCCATAGTCAGCTCCTAGGCGGATATGTCCCCCCGCGAAAGCACTAGGCTTGTCACGCGACCTCACCACGTCCAAGTACTGTTGGGGCGACCGTCAAGAATGATCGGCCCAATTTGTCGCGGAGCCCATCATCATCCATCGGATTAGGAGTGAGACCTTGGCGCACCAATATAGGGAACATTTTCTTGGAGATCATACCGGGCCCGGCCACCAAGTCTTTGATATAACCATTCCAGTAGTCATCCCCACCTAGACGATGTCCCATGGACATTTGGGACAGCCCCCTCACGTCGCCTCGCACGGGCCTGACACTTCCCGCAGAGACGTTGTTGCCCCCCGGCCTGCCCACACTCAAGCGAGCTTGGCCTCCCCCTAAAACCTGAGCGAGCAGCACTACTTCGTGAAGCGGAGGCTCGCTCCGAATGCAGACAACGGCTTCACCATCAACTTTTAGGAACCATGCGCCGTCTATGCCGCCATAGCCGCAGGTAACCGACCGCCCCCGGTCGTCACGCATCTCCGCCAGGACGAAGTCTTGAGCAATCTGTTGACCAGCCCATCCTCCGGGCGAGCCACGCGCGAATAAGTAGCCCCCATGTGTCCATGGGACTACGCGCGCTATAGATTCCACTCCGTTGAGGGCATGAGCATCCCCCCAGTCGCGCACTACCCAGAGCGATTGGTGAGCTACAATTCCAGCCCGCTGAGCCTCATCAATCAGCGGGAGATCGTCGGTGATCAGCACCGCTCCAATTGAGTTGGCAGTACGTGCTAGAGGCTCATCCTTCGGATTGATCCCAACCAAAGCGCGCTCAGCCGCAACCTCGAGGTAGATCACACCCTCCGACCTCAAGACTGCATCAACACCGTCCCAATGGCTCGCACCGCCGCGCACAAGTTGGTTTCGGCGCGCCAGCCCCTCAGCTTCCCTACGGCTATATTCGGAAACGTATAGCTGTACGCCACGCCGCCGAAGGTGCGTAAACGCAGACGCGGCCAATCCAGTTGGATTATGGATGGCATTCAATATGAAGTTCGTATCGAGAAGCGCTCTATTCATAGCGGCCTAGCCTGCCACCACAGGCGCACGGGGACCAGCTGCGGCTCGCCTCCAAATGATCAGCCTTACGTATCGCGGGCAATCTATAAGACCTTGAGCTTCCTTCCTTTCAGCAAGATCAAAGTCTTAGAAAAGTTTTGGTAGGCCTGGAGGGACTCGAACCCCCAACCAGACCGTTATGAGCGGTCGGCTCTAACCATTGAGCTACAGGCCCGCGCGAAGCGTTTTCACGATCGGCGAGCGCGCGGATTAGCACGGGCCGAACGCGGCTTAAAGCTCCGGTTCAGGTTGAGCCTGTCACGAAGAACCCAACAAGGTTCGGCGACGTTTTGTAGCCTCGACCTTCCGTGGAGAATAAGACCGATGACCCGCCCCGTCCGTAGCGTCCTGACCACCCTCGCCCTGCCCGTCCTAGTCGGCGGCGGGCTGCTGATGGGCGCGGCCGCGCCAGCCCTGGCCCAGACCGATTCCGACGCCGCCTTCAGGGCCACCACCTTCAGCCTGTCGGCCTATGGCGAGACCCGGGTCGCGCCGGACATGGCCACGATCACCCTGGGCGTGCAGACCGACGCGCCGACCGCCGCCGAGGCCATGAAGACCAATGGCGCGCGCATGAACCAGGTGCTGGCCACGCTGAAGAAAGCCGGGATCGCCGAACGCGATATCCAGACCTCGAACCTGAATCTCAACGCCCAGTACGCCTATGAGCAGAACCAGCCGCCGAAGCTGACCGGCTACCAAGCCTCGAACCAGGTGACGATCACGGTGCGCGACCTGAGCAAGCTGGGCGCGGCGGTCGACGCCACGGTCGGCGCCGGAGCCAATACGGTGGGCGGCATCAGCTTTGGCCTGGCCAACCCGAAGGCGGCCGAGGACGCGGCCCGCCTGGACGCGGTGAAGGCCCTGCAGGCCAAGGCCGAGCTCTATGGCCGCGCCACCGGTTACAAGGCCGTGCGTCTGGTCAATCTGAGCGAAGGCGGCGGCTACACGCCTAACCCGCCCGCCGTGCCGATGTTCGCCATGGCCAAGCGCGAGATGGCCGACTCCACCGCCGTCGCCGCTGGCGAGCTGAAGATCCGCGTCGACGTCAACGCCGTCTACGAAGCGACCAAGCAGTAGCCAAGACGGCCGTCGCCGGCAGGGTCCGGCGACGGCCGCGTCACGCTTGGGCGGCTATTAGAAGCCGGCCTTGGCGAAGGCGTGCAGCACCCGGTCCTGGATCTCGACGCCCGGCAGGGCCCGGTCGCCCTCCATCACGGCGACGTAGCTGAAATGGCTGTCCGGCTTGCCCGGGCTGGGCGGCACGGGGCCCATGGCCCATCCGACCGAGTTGCCGGCCGCCGACGGACTGGGGCAGCTGATGAAGCGGGCGGGCTTGCCCGCCCCGGTCTTGGACAAGGCTTCGGCCGTGGTCTGGCCGCCATCGCAAGACGGCAAGGTGCGCGCGCAGGTGACGTAGCCGCCGCCTCGCCACACCATATGCCCCTGGGCGTCGGTGATGATCACGCAGGTCGAGGGCGAGCCGATGGAGCGTCCGATGGCCTGGGCCAGCTTGGTGTCGTCGACCCCTTCCGGCAGCTTCTGGGCGCAGGCCGAAAGGCTCAAAGCGGCGAGCGCGAAAAAGGCCGTGCGCCGCATCGCCTAGGCCGCCTTCTTGATCAGGTTGCCTTCATCCAGCAGCACGACCGTCGGGGCGTAGTTGCGCGCCTCCTCGGCCGCCATCTGGCAATAGGCGACCACGATCACCAGGTCGTTCTTCTGCACCAGGCGGGCCGCGGCGCCGTTGACGCCGATCACCTTCGAGCCGCGCGGGGCTTCGATGGCGTAGGTGGTGAAGCGCGCGCCATTGGTGATGTTGAGCACGTCGACCTGCTCGTTCGGGAGGATGCCCGAGGCGTCCAGAAGGTCGCGATCGATGGCGATCGAACCCTCATAGTCGAGGTCGGCCTGGGTCACCGTGGCGCGGTGCAGCTTGGCCTTGAGCATGGTAAGCATCATGGCGACGGGATCCATCCCTTTGAGAAATATCGTTTTTCGAGCCGCCACACACTAGAGCCTTATCCGCTCGAATGGAATCATTCGAGCGGAAAAATAAGGCTCTAAATCAAACATTTAGAGCGTGATAACCGCCGAAACCGCTCACACTTTCGGCTACCACACTCTAGGCTCATCCATCCGGCCCAGCCATATAGACACAAGCCCCAGCCCGTTCAATCGCGCCGGGCTGGCGGGCTTGGCCAAGTCGTCAAAGCTTGAACGCGCCGCTTTCGATCTTGGCGTGCAGGGCCTTGGTGATCTTCACATAGCCATTGGCTGGATCGCGGAAGTACAGCGGGTCCTTGGTCTTGGCCGGGTCGAAGCCATCATTGACCAGATCGATCTTGCGGTACTTGAACGTGCCGGTCGTCTCGATCGCCTTTTGCAGCCGCACGAAGACCGGCCGCGCGTAGCCGGGCATATGCTCGTCGACATGCTTGCCGAAACCCTCGAGGTCGAATTCGTCGTCGGTGACCAACGAGGCCATGCCGGCCTTGCCGTCCAGGTCGCCGACCTTGACCCCGTAGACATTGACCTCCAGCACGCCGGGGAAGCCGGCGATGCGCTCGGCCACCTCGCTGGTGGCGACGTTCTCGCCTTTCCAGCGGAAGGTGTCGCCGATCCGGTCGACGAAATAGATGTAGCCGTCGCCGTCGATCTTCATCAGGTCGCCGGTGCGGAACCAGGCGTCGCCCTTCTCGAAGACGTCGCGCAGCACCTTCTTCTCGGTGGCGGCCTTGTCGGCGTAGCCGGTGTAGTTCGAACGCGCGTCGCTGCCGATATGGCCGATGCACTCGCCGACCTCGCCCGGCGCGACCTCGACGCAGCAGCCGTTGGCTCCGCGCACCGGCATCTCTTCCTCGACGTCGAACTTGACGATGCGGATGTTGAACTTCTTCTTCAGATAGCCAGGCACCCGGCCGATCGCGCCGCGCTTGCCGTCGAAATTGAACAGCGAGACGTTGCCCTCGGTCGCGCCATAGAATTCAAGCACGCCGCCGACCTTGAATCGGTCGAGCATCGTGTCCCAGACGTCGGGACGCAGGCCGTTGCCGAAGATCAGGCGCAACTTGTGGGCGCGCTCCAGCTCATGTTCGGGCTGGTTGGCGAGGTAGCGGCACAGCTCGCCGATATAGACGAACATCGTGCAGTTCTCGGTGACGACGTCCGGCCAGAAATGGGTGGCCGAGAACTTCTTGCGCAGCACGATCGAGCCGCCGTTCAACAGCCCCGCGCCCAGGGCGCAGAGGCCGCCGGTGGCGTGGTACAGCGGCAGGGTCACGTAGATGCGGTCGGTCTCCTTGGCCCCCGTCGAGCCGGCGAAGCCGCGCATGTAGAGCTGGGCACGCATGTGAGTGATGCGCGCGGCCTTGGGCAAGCCCGTCGTGCCGCTGGTGAAGATGAAGAGCGCGGTGTCCTTGGCGGTGATGCCGTCGCGGGCCGTCAAGCGGTCGGGCCGCAGCTGGCTGCAGCTCTTCAGCGCCTTGACCAGATCGCGCTGGTCGTCGTGGACCGGCCCCAGCACCCACTGCTGCACGTGGCGCTCCAGCTGCCCCTTCACGTCCTCGAAGCAGGGCGAGGTTTCGGGATCGACGATGCAGTGCAGCGCTTGGGAGATGTTCAGGCAGTGGGCCAGGGCCGCGCCGGTCAACTGGTTGTTGATCAGCGCCGTGGCGACGCCGACCTTGGTCAGGCCGTACCAGATGGCCAGGTATTCCAGCCGGTTAGGCATGAACAGCGCGACGGTCTGGCCGCGTGTCAGCCCCTGCCCCTTGGCCCAGTGCGCGTAGCGGTTGGCGATGGCGTCCAGCTCGGCATAGGAAACCGTCTTGCCTTCGAAGGTGATCGCGGGCCGGTCGCCATACTTGTCGACGGCCGCCTCCAGGTCGTCGCAGATCAGATTGACACTGTCCGGAGCGATGGATTTCACGCGCTTGAGCGTGCGGGAAAGGCCCTTCAGGAACCGAACTTCCCGCCGAATCTTCTGGCTCAAGCGCATCTAGACTCTCCCTTCAAACAACCATTGGAGAGCCCCGCGCGACGGGTCAAGCCGCCGCGTGCTGCATTGCAAACCTTTCGCTGTTCGTTGAAAAACGGTGATCAGTTTAGGCCGGTCATACTGAAGCGAAACTCGCCTCGCTTGAAGTCGAGGGCCACGGATCGGAACTTCTGAAGCACGTCCGCGCCGATCAACAGCGCCGGGCGATCCGTCAGCCCCCAGTAGTCGAAAGTGTGTATCGGCCCCATAACAACGGGAACCGCGCGGATCTGGACCGGCCCGATACGCAGAAAGCTGAGAATGGCCACGGTTCCGGACATCTCTTGGCCCGTGACGCTCTTGAGGCGCAGATCCAACGCCGAGCCAAGGATGGCCTCGTGCGCCTTCGCCGCCCGCAGCAAGGCGAGATTACCGATGGTGGTCGTCGAGCCGCTGTCGATAAAGGCCGTCAGCGCCACACCGGGAATCACCGCGTCGATCAAGGTCAGGCCGTTGCGCTGGGTCTTGGCTGGTACGGTGAAGGTGTCCCCGCGTGGCAGCGGCAGATGCGGCGCGATGGTCATGCGCCGCCGCGAATAGTCCAGCATCACGTTGTTGCCCGCCAGCCAGTCCAGACCCAAGAGACCATCCGCGCCAAGGTTCTGGCGCGGCACGACCGGGACGCGCATGTCCGCCCGCTCTCGCCGACCCGAGCGCATCGACGCCACCACGACTTCGTCCACGACCGCCGAACCGGCGACGCCATGCAAGACCGTGCGTCCGGCCCGCGCTAGACCCAGGGCGTCGGCCAATTCCATTGAGATCGCGGAATTGTCGGCTCCGGTATCGACCAAGAAAGCGTAAGGCCCCCGTCCATTGACCGACACTTGAGCCGTCAGGCGCTCGGCGGGATCCAGCAAACGCAGAAGGTCCGTCGTGGCCGTTTCCGATCTCGCCACGGGCGATGGGGTATTTCGATCTTGAGCCCAGGACAGCGCCGGCGCTAGGCCCGCGCCCACGGCTGCCGTCAGGATCGCTCTTCGCGATGTCCCTTGGCGAAACAATCAGCGTCCTCCCGGATCTTTGGGAGGACGCTATGTCCAATACCGAAGTTAAGCCAGCGATCTCACCCTAAACACGCCGCGAACAAACGATATTCGGTCGCGACCATGGCGCCTCACCCCGCCGCCAACCGGCGCTGATCGTCGCGGGCCGACTTCAGCTTTTCCGCCACCAGGAACGCCAGTTCCAGCGCCTGCTCGCCGTTCAGGCGGGGATCGCAGTGCGTGTGATAGCGGTCGGCGAGGTCCGTCTCCGAGACCGCCCGGGCGCCGCCCAGGCATTCGGTGACGTTCTGGCCGGTCATCTCCAGGTGGACGCCGCCGGGGTGGACGCCCTCGGCCTGGGCGATCTCCACGAAGCTCTTCACTTCGCTCAGAATGCGGTCGAACGGGCGGGTCTTGTAGCCGGTCGAGGCCTTCAGCGTATTGCCGTGCATCGGGTCCGTGGCCCAGACCACCGAGCGGCCAGCCGACTTGGTCGCCTTCATCAGGCGCGGCAGGCGATCGGCGATCTTGTCCGAGCCGAAGCGACCATAGAGGGTCAGGCGGCCCGGCTCGTTGTTCGGGTTCAGCACGTCGATCAGGCGCAGCAGGTCGTCGCCCTCCATGGTCGGGCCGCACTTCAGGCCGATCGGGTTCTTCACCCCCTTCATGAACTCGACATGGGCGCCGTCCAGCTGACGGGTGCGCTCGCCGATCCACAGCAGGTGGGCGCTGGTGTCGTACCAGTCGCCGGAGGTGCTATCGACGCGGGTCATGGCTTCCTCGAAGCCCAGCAGCAGGGCCTCGTGGCTGGTGAAGAACTCGACGCGGCGCAGGTCCGGCTGGGTGTCGGGCGTGACCCCGACGGCCGACATGAAGGTCAGGGCCTCGGAGATCTTCTCCGACAGTTCTCGATAACGCGCGCCCTGCGGGCTGTCGCCGACGAAGCCCAGGGTCCAGCGGTGGATGTTGTAGAGGTCGGCATAGCCGCCGCTGGCGAAGGCCCGCAGCAGGTTCAGGGTCGCGGCCGATTGGCCATAGGCCTTCAGCAGCCGATCCGGATCGGGCACGCGCTCGGCTTCGCTGAAGTCCATGCCGTTGATGATGTCGCCCCGGTACGACGGCAGGGTCCGATCGCCGACGGTCTCGACCGGTTCGGAGCGCGGCTTGGCGAACTGGCCGGCGATGCGGCCGACCTTCACCACCGGCTTGCCGCCGGCGAAGGTCAGCACCACCGCCATCTGCAGGATCAGGCGGAAGGTGTCGCGGATATTGTCCGCGTGGAATTCCTTGAAGCTCTCGGCGCAGTCGCCGCCCTGAAGCAGGAAGGCGCGGCCCTCCGCCACATCGCCCAGCAGCGTCTTCAAGCGACGCGCCTCGCCGGCGAACACCAGCGGCGGCATCTGGCGAAGCGTCTGCTCGACCCGCTCCACGGCGCCCATGTCTGGATAGTCGGTGGGCATGTGCTTGGCGGGTTTGGCTCTCCAGGCGGCGGGGGTCCAGCGGGCGGTCATGACAGGCTCGATCATTGCAAGGGGCGGGGTAGATATCGCGAAAAGGACGGAAAGGCAAAATCGTGCGGCTAGATAGCGTCAATCCAACGGAGCGAGAAAAGTCGTTGTCGCGCTAGCGCGGCGAAGCGCTCGATTTTTGCGCGACGCCGCAGGCGATAGCGGCCAGAGCGCCCAGGGCGATCCACCACTCCTGCCAGACGCCAAAGCTGATGCCGCCGATGGTCAAATAGGCGACCAAGGTCGCCGCCGCCATGGCGCCGTCGCGACGGTCCTCCCCGGTCAGCCCCACGACGCGATAGGCGAGCCAGGCGAAGAAGGCCCCGGCCAGGGCCGCGCCGATCGAACCCAGCTCCAGCCACAGCTGGATGGCCGCGTCGTGGGTGTGCAGCGGGATGGCGTTTCCAAACATCCGACTGGCGTCGATGCCCCAGCCGCGCAGCGGATGCTGAACCGTCTCGTTGGCGGCGAAAGCCCAGATATTCAGGCGCGCGTCCCATGACGGCGGGGCCAGCACGTGCAGCCAGGCGATGAAGCCGCTCCGCACCGACCACAGCACCACCATCGGCGCGAAGATGAACGGCACGGCCACGATCGGGATCAGGGCGCGGGCGACCGGCTTGCCGATCAGGCGCACGCCCAGCCAAACGAGACCGCCCGCCAGCAGGGCCGCGATCGGCGCGTCGGCCCCGGTGAAGTGCGCGCCGGCGATGGTCAGAACGGCCATGGCCGCGATGATGATGGTCCGCCCCCGCACGCGCCAGGCGTCCAGGATGCGAGCGCATGGCCATAACAGCAGCGCCAGCGGATAGGCGCCCATCGACACCTTGACCATGGCCAGGTCCGGCCGGATCGGGTCATGGCTGGCTCGCCGCAGCGCCTGGAAGATCTTGGCCTGCAACGCCCCGTCCAAAGCGGTGATCAGAGCCAAGGCCGCGGCGGCCACGATCATCACCGCGCCCGCCCGCCGCGCGGAGCGCCGCGACAGGGTCCCCAGCGCCGCGACGGCCGCGCCGTAGAAGCCCAACTCCAGCGCAAGCTTGAAGGCGGTGAAGGCGCCGAGAGCCTTGTCCTTCTTCAGGTCGGCCAGATGCGGCGCCGCGGGGCTCCAGTGAAGGCTGATCAGCGCCCACGCCAGCAGCGGCAAAAGCACGAAGATGGGCAGCATCGGCGGCCGCGCGCGGGCCAGGGTCGGCGTGACCAAAAGGCCGGTCAAGGCCAGCAGCGGCGCGAACCCCAGCGGCGCCAGGTAGCCCACCAGCGGGATCATCGCCATCAGGAAGACGGCGACCGCGCCCAGCCAGGGCGTGCGGCGCTCGGGCGCGAGCTCCGACGTCATCCAATCCCGCCGACTTCGACCGGAATGTATTTCTCCCGCAGCGTGACCAGTTCCTCGGCCAGGGTCGGGTGAACCGCGCAGGTCGAGTCCCACTGCGGCTTGGTCACGCCCATCTTCACGGCGATGGCGGCCATCTGGATGATCTCGGGCGAGTCCGGCCCCACCACATGGACGCCCAGCACGCGCTGGTCGTCCTGCTTGACCACCAGCTTGATCAGGCACCGCTCCTGGCCGCCATAGAAGGTGATCTTCATCGGGCGAAACACCGAGCGGTAGATGTCGACGCCGCCGAACGCATGACGCGCCTCGGCCTCGGTCATGCCCACCGAGCCCACCGGCGGCTGCGAGAACACCGCCGAGGCGACCATCTCGTGATCGAAGGTGGTCGGGTTGTCGTAAAACTCGGTCTGGGCGAAGGCCGCGCCTTCGCGGATAGCCACGGGCGTCAAATTGATGCGGTCCGTCACGTCGCCCACGGCCCAGATGCTGGCGACATTGGTCCTGGAGTGCTCGTCGACGGCGATCGCGCCCTTGTCGTTGAGCTTCACACCGGCCTTCTCCAGCCCCAGCCCCTGGACGTAGGGCTCGCGGCCAGTGGCGAACATCACCGCCTCGGTCTCGAAGGTCAGGTCGTTGGACAGGGTGCTGACCAACACGCCGTCCTCGGCTTTCTCGATGCTCTTGTGCGAGCATCCCAAAACCACCTTGATCCCGCGCTTTTCCAGCTCGTCGGCCAGGTGCGAGCGCACATCGTCGTCGAAGCCGCGCAGAATATTGGCGCCGCGATAAAGCAGCGTGGTCTGCACGCCCAGGCCGTTGAAGATCCCGGCGAACTCGACGGCGATGTAGCCGCCGCCGACGATCAGGATGCTCTTGGGCAGCTTCGGCAGATGGAACGCCTCGTCCGAGGTGATGCCCAGCTCCGCGCCGGGGAAGTCGGGGCGCACGGGCCGGCCGCCCGTCGCGACCAGGATCTTCCGGGCGGTGTAGGTTCCCGCGTCCTTGCCGCCTTCCTTGGGCAGGACCTCGACGGTGTGGGCGTCCAGGATCTGGGCGCGGCCATGCAACAGATGCGCCCCGGCCTTCTGCAGGTTGGTGACATAGATGCCCGACAGACGCGCGATCTCGACGTCCTTATCGTGCAGGAAGCTCTTCCAGTCGAAGTGGGCGTCGCCGATCGTCCAGCCATAGCCCTTGGCCGTCTTCAGCTGGCTCGTGACCTCGCTGGCGTAGACCATGAACTTCTTGGGCACGCAGCCCCGGATCACGCAGGTGCCGCCGACTCGATACTCCTCGGCCACGGCGACCTTGGCCCCGGTCATCGCCGCAAGGCGCGCCGCGCGCACGCCGCCGGAGCCCGCGCCAATGACGAAGAGATCGAAGTCGTAGTCAGCCATCACGGCCTCCGGAAACTGCGGTTTGGCGGCTTATCTAGGGCGGCGAGCGCCGAAGGTCAGGGGCGCAGATGGATAACGCCCTGATCCGTGCCGACTAGGGCCTCATCGGCGAGGTCCAGGAACAGGCCGTGATCGACCACGCCCGTGACGCTTTTCAGCGCCGTGGCCAGGGCCGCGGGCTCGTCGATGCGGCCCGAGGCCATGTCGTAGATCAGGTTGCCGCCGTCGGTCACCACCATGCCCCGATCGGCCTGGCGCAGGCGCGGCGGCGGCAGGTCGAACTCGGCGGCGATATCGGCCAGGCGGCGGCCCGTATGGACGTGACCGAAACGCACGACCTCGATCGGCAGCGGGAACTTGCCCAGGACGTCGACCTTCTTGGCGGCGTCGGCGATGACGACACAGCGGGTCGAGGCCTCCCAGACCAGCTTCTCGCGCAGCAGGGCCGCGCCGCCGCCCTTGATCAGCGACAGCCCCGGACCGATCTCGTCGGCGCCGTCGACGGTCAGGTCGATCGTCTTGACGTCGTCCAGCGCCGCCAGCGGCAGGCCCAGCTCTCGCGCCATGTTGGCGGTGGCCTCCGAGGTGGGCACGCCGCGAATGTCGGACAGCCCGCGCGCGGCCAGCGCCTTGACGAACCAGGCGGCCGTCGAGCCGGTGCCCAGCCCCACCACCATGCCGTTCTCGACGAGCTCCGCCGCGGCTTCGCCCGAGAGGCGCTTCTGATCGTCGGCGCTGCTCATGCCTTGTTGTCCTTCTTCGCCTGCTTCAGGGCGCGGAACTTGGCCGCCCACCCCGCCTTGACGGTTTGCTCGGCGCGTCCTAGCGCCAGCGCCCCGTCCTCGACATCCTTGGTGATCACCGAGCCCGATCCCGTCATCGCTCCGTCGCCCACCCGCACGGGCGCGACCAGGGCGCTGTTCGAGCCGATGAACGCGCCCTTGCCGACGTGGGTCTCGAACTTGTCGAAGCCGTCGTAGTTGCAGAAGATCGTCCCGGCCCCGATGTTGGCCTTCTCGCCCACCGAGCCGTCGCCCAGATAGCTGAGGTGATTGGCCTTGGCCCCGGCTCCGACCTTGACCTTCTTGACCTCGACGAAGTTGCCGATGTGGGCTTCGGCTCCGATTTCCGCGCCGGGCCGCAGACGAGCATAGGGACCGATCAAGGCCCCCTCGCCCACCACCGCGCCTTCCAGGTGGCTGAAGGCCTTGATCACCGCGCCGCTGGCGACGCTGACGCCCGGACCGAAGACCACGAACGGCTCGATCGTCACGCCGCCGGCGATCTGGGTGTCCCAAGACAGGTGAACGGTGTCCGGAGCGGGCATGGTCACGCCCTCGGCCATCAGCGCCTTGCGTCGGGCGGCCTGCCAGACCGCTTCGGCGGCGGCCAGCTCGGCCTGGGCGTTGACCCCCTGCACCGAGGTCTCCGGCGCGAAGGCGGCGCGCGCCGTCATCCCGCGCCCGTTGGCCAGACCCACGACGTCGGTCAGGTAGTACTCGCCCTTGGCGTTGTCGTTGCGCACATCGGCGAGGATGCCGAACAGCGTCGCCCGATCGGCCGCCATGACGCCGGAATTGCAGGCCTTCACCTGTTTGGTCGCCGCGTCGGCTTCCTTTTCCTCGACAATGCTCAGAAGCAGGTTGTCGGGCCCCAGGACCAGCCGGCCATAGCCGGTCGGGTCGGCCGCCTCGAAGCCCAGCACCGCGACGTCCGCGCCCTCGGCCAGGACCTGGAACAGCGGTGCGATCACGCCAGCCGTCGTCAGGGGGCAATCGGCGTAGGTGACGACGACGTCGCCCTCGAAATCGGCCAGGGCGTCCTTGGCCGCCAGCACGGCGTGGCCGGTGCCCATCGGCGGATCCTGGATCACGGTCGAGCCCGCGCCCAGCCGCTTGCGGACGCTCTCGCCGACTTGGGGGCTGTGCGCCCCGACCACGACGACGATGCGCTCGCAGCCCAGGTTCTGAGCCGCGTCGATAGCGTGGTCGGTCAGGGTGCGGCCAGCCAGCTTGTGAAGCACCTTGGGCGTCGGCGACTTCATCCGCGTGCCTTGGCCAGCGGCCAGGATCACGGCGGCGCGCGGGCGGGCCGGCTTGGAGACGAGATCAGTCATGGGCGTGGGCGACTCCCCAAAGCGCGTTCAGCGTTGCATTAGCCGCGCAATTGACGGAAATGCCAGAGCCATGCGCGCGCTTCATGACCTGAACGGGGCGACCATCGCCTTCGATCTCGACGGCACCCTGGTCGACACGGCGCCCGATCTGGTCGGGTCGCTGAACTTCATCCTCGCCGAGGAGGCCCTGCCGCCCCTGCCCTTCGACGCGGTGCGGCTGATGGTCGGTCGCGGCGCCCGGGCCTTGCTGGAGCGCGGTTTCGCGGCCGCTGGCTCACCCCTCGACGCCGAGCGCGCCCCGCCGCTGGTCCAGCGCTTCATCAACCACTACCTGACCCGCATCGCCCAGGACAGCGCGCCCTTCCCTGGCGTGGTCGAGGTGCTCACCGACTTGAAGGCGGCCGGCGTGAAGCTGGTGGTCTGCACCAACAAGCTGACCCATCTGTCGGACGCCCTGCTGGAGGCGGTGCATCTGCTGCCGTTCTTCGACGCCGTGATCGGCGCCGACAGCGCTCCGGCCGCCAAGCCCGACGGCCGCCACGTCGCGACCGCCATCGCCGCCGTGGGCGGCGAGATCGGCCGCGCCGTCATGGTCGGCGACAGCATCAACGACGCCCTCGGCGCCCGCAACGCCGGCGTTCCCAGCGTGCTGGTCTCCTTCGGCTATACCGAGGCGCCGGTCGACACCCTGGGCGCCGATCGGGTCATCCACAGCTTTTTGGACGTCCCGGAGGCCTGCGCGACGCTTTTGGCCTCTTGCCCCGCGCCGAACACCAGACTATAGACCCCCTCCTCTCGCGGATCGGTCCCGCACGGACCGGCCCCAAAGGCGGATGCGTAGCTCAGCGGGAGAGCACCTCGTTCACACCGAGGGGGTCACAGGTTCAATCCCTGTCGCATCCACCATATTTTTCCGACATTGCCATGGCGCGGCGGAGGAACTCCTCAGGCATATCTCAAGCCTGGCGCGCCGTTCGCCTTCCAGTCGAAAAGCGTCGGGAGCCAAAGCCAAGTTTGCGCGTTCCTTACCGATACAGGGCTTTGGTCACGCTAGCGCCGCACAATGAGCTTAACCATTGATCCGAATCGCGCCGGACGATCGGGAGCCGCGCATCGGATGCAAACGTCGCCAGAGTCGGCGCGCCTCGTCGACACGACCATGTTCTATGCCCCCGCCAGCGGCGGGGTCCGACGCTATCTCTCGGAGAAGAGCGCGTGGATCGCCCGCGCGCGGCCCGATCTGCGTCACACGATCATCGTCCCCGGGCGGAAGACCGGCGCCCCGGGACCTGGCCTGGGCTACGTGCGCTGTCCTCCCCTGCCCCTCAGCGGCGGCTATCGACTGCCGCTGCGCCGCTCGGCCTGGGTCGATCGTATCGTCGCCGAGCAACCCGACCTGATCGAGGCGGGCGACCCTTATGTGCCGGGCTTCGCCGCGCGGGAGGCCGGGCGGCGACTGCACGTGCCGGTCGTCGGGTTTTTCCATAGCGACCTGACCGCCCTGGCCCGCGTGCGCTTCGGAGCCTGGACCGGTCCCGCCGCGCGGCGGGCGACCGCTCGGCTCTGCGATGGATTCGACCTGTTGCTCGCGCCCAGCCAGTCCGCCGCCACGACCCTGCGCGACGTCGGCTTCGACCGGGTCGCCGTGATGCCGCTCGGCGTCGATCTCGAGGTCTTCCGGCCGACACCCGAGGCGTCCCATCGCCTGCGCCACCAGCTGGGCCTGGCCAAGGACGACCGCCTGCTGGTCTTCGCCGGACGGCCGGCGCCAGAAAAGCGCGTCGACGTGCTGGTCGAGGCGGTCCGGCAACTCGGACCTCAAGCCAAACTCCTGCTGATCGGCTGCGGCGACCGCTTCGCGCGGGACCCGCAGGTGCTGGCCCTGCCCTTCGAGGCCGACTCCGATCGCCTGGCGCTGTGGCTGGGCGCGGCCGACGCCCTGATCCACGCCAATCCGTCCGAGACCCTGGGTCTGATCGCCCTCGAGGCCATGGCCTGCGGGACCCCCGTCATCGGAATCGACGCCGGCGGCATCGGCGAGGTGGTCGACGTGTCGGCCGGCGAGCTGGCCTCGGATGGCTCGCCCGAGGCCTTGGCGCGGGCCGCCCGCCGCCTGTTCGCCCGCGACCAGGACGCCCTGCGGTCGGCGGCGCGCAAGCACGTCGCCCGCCACTACAGCTGGCCCGCCGCCTTCGAGCGGCTGATGGGCGTTTATCACGAGCTGACCGGCCTGGCCGCCTTTCGGCCGCCCGTCGCGGTCCCATCCGCTCCTTTATAGCGTCGCGGCGGCCGCCTGGCAGACGCTCAGCAACCAGTCATTGGGCGAGCCCGGGCCATCCGTCGCCCGCAGCACCGCGCCGAACGGCGTCGGCGAAGGAGCGACAGGCGGTTCGATCATCATCACCTTGCCGCGCTCGGCAGCCAACTGGGCCAGACGCCGGGGAAGAACACAGACCATGTCCGAGCGACCGACCATGTTGAGCGCGCTGAAGGAGTCCTGCACCGAGAAAGGTCGCGGCGAATCTTCGCCCAGGGCATAGCGCTCGCCCCACGAGGTGACGCGGCGAAGGCCGAGGTGCCCCGCGGACGTGCGATCGGGATCGTCATTGCCGCCCGTGACCGCCAGATGCGGCAGACCTGCCAGAACCTCGTAGCTGACGCCGTCGACAAAGGCGGGATGGCCCACCCGAGCCACCCAGACGCCCGTCTCCTCGAAGAGCTGGCGATAGCTGAAACGCCCGGGGATCGCCTCGAAGCAGCCGATCACCATGTCCAGCGCGCCAGTGTCCAGATCCTCGGTCATGCCCGCGTAGAGATTGCGGAAGTGAACCTGGACGTTCGGGGCCAGCGCGAGCACGCGTTCGGCGATCAGCGGCCCCAGGACGTAGGAGATGTAACTCCCGGCCGCGATATGAAAAGCGTGGTGATCAACGGAAGGATCGAACCTTTGGGCGGTCACCGCCGTTTCCAGAAGCTTGAGAGCCGTGCGGGCCGCATCGGCGATCTCCAGCGCGCGCGGCGTCGGCCTCAAGCCTGTCTGCCCGCGCACGAAGAGGTCGTCGCGCACCATTTCGCGCAGGCGGCGCAGCGCGTGGCTGACCGCCGATTGCGAAAGGCCAAGACGCTCGCCGGCTCTTGTCGCGTTCTTCTCTTCCAGCAGAGTGACGAAGACCCGGAACAGGTTCAGATCGGCGGTTCTAAAATTCATGGGATTCATGGCTGTTGTGAAAATATATCATTTCCATCATGACAGGCGGAGTCCTATTTCGCGGCGAGGGTTCGCGACCGAACGAGCCCCGAGGATTCCCCAAAACCCAAAGACAGTTGGAGCAGCGCGTGAGCGACGCTGAAGGCTACGAGGCTATCGCCGACGCGGAGGTCGACCTGGCGGGTCGCCGCCGAAAAAGGACCTTGGGTCAAAGGCTGCGCTGGCCGTTGATGATTGGCGTACCGGTCCTGATCCTGGTCGGCGTCGGCGTCGCCATCCTGACGGGCGGCAAGTCGGAAACCACCGACAACGCCTATGTCCAGGCCAGCCGCACGGCGATCAGCGCCAGCATCGGCGGTCGCGTGACCGAGATCGACGTCCGCGAGAACCAGCCGGTCAAGAAGGGTCAGGTGCTGTTCCGCCTGGATCCGGCCGACTATCAGGTCGCCGTGTCCGAAGCCGAGGCCGCCCTCGCCCAGGCCCGCTTCGACGTCCAGGGTCGCCGCGCCATCTACGACCAGCGCCTGGCCGACCTGGCCGCAGCGCGGGAAACCTTCGGCTACGCCCAGCGTGAAGCGGCCCGCCAGCGCGATCTCGCCGCCGCCGGCGTCGCCACCAAGGCGCAGGCGGACGAGGCCAAGCACGCCGCCGACCAAGCCCAGCGCCAGATCGCCGTGGTCCAGCAACAGGTCGCCGCGGCCCTGGCCGATCTGGGCGGCCGGGCCGACACGCCGGCGGATCGCCAACCCAAGGTCCTGGAGGCGCAGGCCCGCCTGGAGCGCGCCAAGCTGGATCGCTCCTACGCCGCCGTGATCGCGCCGAGCGACGGGGTCGTCGCCAAGGTCGAACAGCTGCAGGTCGGCCAGCGCGTCGAGCAGTCCAAGCCGCTGTTCTGGCTGATCTCGGGCAAGCCGTGGATCGAGGCCAACTTCAAGGAAGACCAGTTGGCCCACATGCGCATCGGTCAGCCGGCGACGGTCAAGGTCGACGCCTATGACAAGGCGCTGAAAGCCCACGTCGAGAGCTTCAGTCCCGGCACCGGCTCCAGCTTCGCCCTGCTGCCGGCCGAGAACGCCACCGGCAACTGGGTCAAGGTGGTCCAGCGCGTGCCCGTGCGCCTGGCGCTTGACGAGGCCGCCCCCGCCAATCTCGGCGCGGGCCTCAGCGCCAAGGTCAAGGTCGACGTCCGGTCGGGTCGCTAGGATGTCCCAAGACGGCCACGCGCGTGACGTCGCCAACCGGATCCCGATCACGATCTCGGTGATGCTGGCGACGATCATGATCTCACTGGACACCACGATCGCCAACGTCGCCCTGCCCCACATCCAGGGCAGCGTCTCGGCCTCGACCGACCAGATCACCTGGGTGCTGACCTCCTACATCGTGGCCTCGACGATCATGACGCCGCTGACCGGCTTCCTGACCGAGCGGATGGGACGGAAGATGGTGCTGATCGTCTCGATCATCGGCTTCACCGTCGCGTCGATGCTGTGCGGGATCGCCGGCAACCTGGTCGAGATCGTGCTGTTCCGCCTGCTGCAGGGTCTGTTCGGCGCGGCGCTGATCCCGTTGTCCCAGGCCGTTCTGCTGGACATCAACCCGCCCGAGCGCCACGGCCAGGCCATGGCCGTCTGGGGCGCCGGCGCGGTGCTGGGTCCGCTGCTCGGCCCGGGCCTGGGCGGCTGGCTGACCGACAATCTCGACTGGCGGTGGGTGTTCTTCATCAACCTGCCGATCGGTATTCTGGCCTTTTGCGGCGTCTTCTTTTTCCTGTCGGAGAAGAAGAGCGCCGAGAAGCGTCGCTTCGACACCCTGGGCTTCCTCGCCCTCGCGGTCGCCATCGGCGCCTTCCAGCTGATGCTGGACCGCGGCCCGAGCCAGGACTGGCTGGGCTCGACGGAGATCTGGACCGAGCTGATCGTGGCGGTCATCGCCATCTGGATTTTCGGCGTGCAACTAGCCACGGCCGAGAAGCCCTTCGTGGCCCGCGAACTGCTGGCCGATGGCAACTTCGTCACGTGCTGTATCTTCGGCTTCTTTATCGGCATCCTGCTCTACAGCACGCTCTCCCTGCTTCCGCCGCTGATGCAGACGCTGCTGGGCTATCCCGTGGCCTTCACCGGCCTTGTGTCGATGCCTCGGGGGTTGGGCTCGTTCATCGCGATGTTCACGGTGGGCCAGCTGATGAGCCGAATGAACATCAAGCTGATCCTGACCATCGGCCTAGCCGTCAGCGCGATCTCGCTCTGGCAGATGAGTCACTACAATCTCGAGATGGACACCACGCTCTTGATCACCTCGGGCTTCCTGTCCGGCGCGGGCACGGGGCTGATCTTCGTGCCGCTCAGCACGATCGCCTTCGCCAAGGTCGCGCCGCAGTTTCGCGCCGAGGGCGCGGGCCTGTTCACGCTGATCCGCAACATCGGCTCGGCCGCCGGCATCTCGATCATGCAGGCCCTGTTCGTCAGCGGCGTCGAGAAGCACCACGCGGTTCTCGTCGAGCACGCACGGCCGGACAATCCGCTCTACCAGGCCTACGCGCCGACGGCCTTCTCGACCGACGCGGCCTTGGCGGCCCTGAACGGCGCCATAGGCCGCCAGGCCGCCATGTTGTCCTATCTGGACGACTTCCGGCTGATGCTGGTGATCACCATCGCCTGCGCGCCGCTCATTCTCCTCATGCGAACCCCGAAACAGGGGGCCAAGGCCGTCAATGTCGCCGACCACTAAGCTGCTCGCCGCCCTGCTGGCGGCCACCTCCCTGACCGCCTGCGCGACGGTGGGACCGAACTTCGAGAAGCCCGACGCGCCGAAGACCGCTTCAGCGCTCGGCGCGGGCGAGACCGCGCCCAACGCCGCGCGCCTCGATTCCGGCGCGAGCGTCGCCGGCCCCTGGTGGAAGGCTCTGGGCTCGCCCGAGCTGGACGCGGTCATCCGCCAGGCCCTCAAGGACAGCCCCACGCTCGCCGAGGCCGACGCGACCCTGGCCCAGGCCTCCTCGGCCCTGGCCGAGGCGCGGGGCGTGGCGGGCCCGCAGGTCAGCGGCAACGCCGGCCTCACCCGGCAGCGCGCCAATCTGCAAGCCTTCGGCTTCACCGGATTTGGCGACATCAAGCTGAGCAACCCGACCTTCAGCCTGTACTCGGTCGGCGGCGCGGTCAGCTACGACCTTGATCTCTGGGGCGGCAACCGGCGCCGGATCGAAGGCGCGACGGCCCGGGCCGAGGCGGAGGGCCGGCGCGCCGAGGCGGCCTATCTCAGCCTCACCGCCAATGTCGCCCTGCAGGCGGCGACCATCGCCACCCTGCGCGCCCAGATCGCCTGCGTGGAACAGATGATCGCCGACGACCAGGCCAATATCGAGCTCGTCCGCAAGGCCAATGCCCTGGGCGGCTCGACGAACCTGGCCAATGTCGCCGCCGCCAGCCAGCTGGAACAGGACCGCGCCCAACTGCCCGCCCTGCAAGGCGAGCTGGCCGCCGCGCGTCACGCGCTGGCCGTGTTGGTCGGCAAGGCGCCCGCCGACTGGAGCGCCCCGACCTTCGACCTGTCGACCTTGGCCCTCAGCGCGCCCGTGCCCGTCGCCCTGCCCTCGCGGATCGTGCGCCAGCGTCCGGACATCCTGGCCGCCGAGGCCGAGCTCCACGCGGCCACGGCCGATATCGGGGTGGCGACCGCGGACCTCTATCCGAACATCCGCCTGACCGCGTCCCTGACCCAGGGGGCGCTGAAGCCGGGAGATCTGTTCTCCTATGACGCCAGCGGCTGGGCTCTGGGCCCGAGCCTGACGGCGCCGATCTTCGACGGCGGCGCGTTGAAGGCGCGTCGCCAGCGGGCGCGCGAGGCCGCCCGCGCCGCCAGCGCGCGCTATCAAGAGACCGTGCTCAAGGCGTTCGGACAGGTCGCCGACGCGCTGTCGGCCCTCTCGGCGGACGAAACCGCGCTGGCCGCCCAGCAACGCGCCGAACAGCAGGCGAGCGAACGGCTGCGCTTGGCCCGTCTGGCGTTCGATAAGGGCGGCGGCACCTTGCTGGAGGTGACCGATGCTCAACGCACGCTGAACGCGGCCCGCTCGGCCCGATCGCGCGCGGAGGGCCAGCGGCTGGTCGACGCGATCCGCCTGTTCGCCGCCACCGGCGCCGATTGGCGCGCCGGTCAGGGCTGAGGCGCGATTCCCGCGCGCAGCCGGGCGGCGACATCGCCCAGGGTGATCGCCGAAAGGGCTTCGTTGACTTCCAGGACGCCTTGGCCGTGCTGCTGCGACAGGTTGCCGGTGAAGTCCGTCAGGGCGGTGACGTGCTGCGCGAGGAGGTCGACCATGTGCAGCTCCTGCAGCACCGACATCCGGTGCTCGGACGGCACCACCTCCAGCAGCTTGCCCAGGGCCACGTCCAGGTGACCGCAGGCCACGGCCGCGATGGACATCTCCGACGAGATCGCCTTCAGCACTGTCTCGACGTTCGCGGGCGCCAGCTTGTCCGACATCAAAAACCCCCTGATTCGCTCAAGGCAGGTCAACACGCGTCGGCCCGCGACGGCAAGGCCTTGATTCATGCGGCGAATTATCGCGCCGGAGGACAGGGCGCGCCCATGGACAACGTCAGATGGCGGTGCGACGCAGCAATTCGTCGCGGCGCTCCGCCATTTCCAGCCGGGTGCGTTCCAGGGCGTCGCGCTCGGCCATGGCCAGCAGAGCCTCGACCGTGCGGTTGAGATGCTCGTGGATCACCCGGCGCGCCTCCTTGGGATCGCGATCGCGCAAGGCGGCGACAATGCTCCGATGATCCTCGGCGAAGACCTCCGGCGCGGCCAGGCGCACGCGGCGCAGCTGGCCGGCGCAGTCCGGAAATTGGCGGCGCAGCGTCCAGATTTCCTCGACCGCCGCGACGATGGCGGCGTTGCGGGTGGCGTGGGCCACGGACAGATGGAAGTCATGCTCCAGCCGCTCGCCTTCCTCGGTGGCGGCCAGGCTGGCCATGTCGCGGGCCATGCGCTCCAAGGCCGCCACCTGCTCGTCGCTGACCGCCGCGGCGGCCAGGGCGCAGGCTTCGCCTTCGAACAATCGCCGAGCCTCGGTCAGTTCCAAGGCGCTGATCTCCGGCTCCGCCGCATCGTCCTCCGACTTGCCGCGCGCGATGACATAGACGCCGGAGCCCTGACGAGCCTCGACCAATCCCTGGAACTCCAGCGCGATCATCGCGTCGCGGACCGTCGGACGGCTGACCCCGAACGAGTCGGCCAGCCCCCGTTCCGACGGCAGGCGATCCCCGGGCGCGTAGCGTCCCTCGGCGATCGAGGCCGCGATCGAGCGCGCCACCTGCTGGTATAGTTTCTGGGGATCCGGCGCGCCGCGCATCAACCCTCGCTTGGGATTCTGAAGCGCCATCTTAGCGCGTGGCCAGGCCTTGGGAAGCTTGCGCCAGGGCGCGAACCTCGCTGGCCGCCAGCAGGAAGGCGCCGACGCCGTAGAGCTGGGTGTCATCACGGCCAACCTGATCGGGCGCGGCGCCGACGCGCTGCACCCAACCCAGGCGCCCGTCCGGCTCGACCGCCGCCGCAAGGGCCTTCCAACCCTTGTCGATCACCCGACCGTAGCGCGCGCGCGGCAGCAGGCCATGGTTTACGCCCCAGGCCAGGCCATAGACGAAGAAGCCCGTGCCGCTGGTCTCCGGCGTCTTTTGCGGCTCCAGCAGCGAGACGGGCCAATAGCCGCTCTCGCCCTGCAAGGCGGCGATCCGTTCGGCCATCTGCTTGAAGATCGCTTCGTACTTCTTGCGGCTGGGATGGTTGGCGGGGAGGTCCTGCAGGATTCGCGCGATGCCGGCGAAGGCCCAGCCATTGCCGCGCCCCCAGAAGATCTTCTGACCCGCATCGCTGCGTTGCCGGATGAAACGGCTGTCGCGGAAATAGAGGTGGTCGGTCTTGTCGTAGAGATAGTCCGTCGTCGCCCAGAACTCGCGATCGGCGTGCTCCAGATAGCGCTTGTCGCCGCTGACCTTGGACAGCGCCACCCAGGTGGGCGGCGCCATGAAGATCGCGTCGCTCCAGCACCAGCGCGCCTGGCAATAAGGATCGCCCTTCTCCGGCTTGGGCTCGAAGTCCAGCGACACCGTGGACGGATTGGCCAACACCGCATCGAAGCGGGCGCGGATCGGCGTCAGCTTGGCGGGATCGCGCGTGCGGGCGGCGGCCCAGACCCAGGCCGCGCCGATCGCGTCAGCGTCCGCGTGACGCGGTCGCCCGTCGAAGCCCCAGCCCTCGGCCTCGCCGTGCTGGATCACCGCGCTGGCCAGATAGGGATCCTGAACCGCGTCGGCGAAGGTGTAGAGGCCGATATAGAACGCCGCCTGAATCCAGTTACGCGGCGCCGCCGTGTCCCTGCGGAACTGATTGACCGGTACGTAGTCGAACTTGTCCATGTGCCGCAGTTGCCAGGCGGCGACCTGGCGGCCGACGGTGTCGACCGAGGCGACCGGTACGCCGACCACGGCGGGGGCGGCGGCGCGCGGCGCGGCCAGGGCCGGCGCGGCGACGCCCAGCGCGACGGCGGTCGCCGCGGCCTTCAGCAAGGTCTTCAAGCTCATTTGGCCCCCTCTCCCGTCCCCGCGCCCACGCCAAGGTCCGACACGGCCAGCACGTCCATGTCGTCGAATTCCAAGTTCTCGCCGCCCATCGACCAGACGAAGCTATAGGCCCCGGTGCCGACGCCGCTATGGATCGACCAACTGGGCGAGAACACCGCTTCGCCATCGTCCATGAACACCGCGCGCGGCTCGGCGGGATCGCCCATCAGGTGCATGACCCGCCCCGGGGCGGCGTCGAAATACATGTAGATCTCGCTGCGCCGACGATGGGTGTGCGGCGGCATCGTGTTCCAGACATTGCCGCTTTCCAGCTCGGTGAAGCCCATGACCAGCTGGCAGGTGTCGACGATGCCAGGGCGGATGCTCTGGCGGATCACCCGGCGGTTGGCGGCTGACGCCTCTCCCGCGAAGATCACGCGGGCCTCCTCGCGACGCACCCGCTTGCAGGGGTGGCTGGCGTGGGCCGGATAGCTGACGAAATAGTAGCGGGCTGGCTCGGCCGGATCGTCGCTGGCGAAGCTGACCGACTCGACCCCTCGGCCGATATAAAGGCTGTCGCGACGATCCAGATCATGGCGCTGGCCGTCGAGGCTCACCGAACCGGGACCGCCGATATTGATGACGCCGACCTCGCGCCGCTCGCAGAAGAACCGCGCCGCCAGCGCCTTGTCGGTAGGCAGGATCAGCGGTGCGTCGACGGGCATGGCCGAGCCCACCACCGCCCGCTCGACCTCCAGATAGCTCAGGCGCAGTTGTCCGGGCTGGAACAGGCCGTCGATGACGAAGGTGTCGCGCAGTTCGCGCGCGGTCATGCGGCTCATCCCCGCCCGGTCGGCGCTCTCGCGATACTCCATGGCGACGCTCATCGCCGACGCCCGCGAGGCGAGCGCGCGCCGACCGTCAAATCCAAGCGTGGCCGCTGCTTGGTCCGCATTCGCCCCCCGATTTTTCTCTGGTTTCTAAATCGACTTTACCAATCTGGGCGCGACGCCGTAAAGCCCGATCACACATCCAACGACCACGGAGCATCATTCCGTCGCAAGCCAAGAAATCCCGGGCGATGCGATCAATTATCCTGACCAGATTTAACCAACGCGGGCGCCCGTTATACAATTGGCCAACCCAATGCCAAAAGCCCGGACATGCCAATTGGAACACTGGCGCGAACCGACCAGCGAGGGCCCGAGGGCGATTACTTTTTGAGGAAGGGACCTACTTCGCGGCGCTGGCGGCGCGGAGGGCGATTTCCTCGCGCTTGGCCGCGAGGCTCTCGCGCGTGCGCTCGATGGCTTCCAGTTCGGCGGTCAGCAGCAGGTTCTCGATCAGCCCGCCCAGATGCGCCTGCATGGCGCCGCGCGCGGCCTTGGGGTCGCGGGTGCGCAGGGCCTCGACGATCTCCTGGTGTTCGTCCTTCAGCGGCCGCTTGCGGACGTGCCGGGCCTTTTCCAGCATCTGCATGCAAAGGCGCGAACGGTAGCGCAGGTCCCAGGTGTTCTCGACGATGCGAACAACGGCGTTGTTGCGCGTGGCGGCCGCGATCGAGATGTGGAACTGGCGGTCGGCCAGCTCGGACTGCTCCTTGGTGGCCTCCTCGCTATTCATCTCGGTGACCAGGGTTTCGAGATAGGCCAACTCTTCATCGGTGATCAGGGTGGCCGCCAGAGCCGCCGCCTCGCCTTCGAACAGGCGACGCGCCTCGGCCTGCTCGAAGGCTCCGATATCGAGGTCCTTCACCGGCGGCGGCGGCTGGTCCAGACGCACATAAACGCCGGAGCCCTGGCGGGCCTCCAGCAGGCCGCGCATTTCCAGGGCGATCACGGCGCGACGCACGGTCGGACGCGAGACGCCGAACTCGTCGGCGAGGTCGCGCTCGGACGGCAGGCGCTGGCCCGGCTGGTAGGTTCCATCGGCGATCGCCCCGCTGATCGCGGCGGCCACCTGTTGATAGAGCCTGGAATCGGTGGGCGGAGCGTCCGGCGAGGAAGTCGACATCTTGAAAACGGCCGCGGGAGGCGCCGAGGATCGACGCGCGTTCCGCAAGGACTAACGCGCGTCCCGCCGGCTCACAAGCCATGCCCGACGCCCAGTGGCCTTACCAGGACGCGCGAAACGCGTCGGGGCGACCGGAGGGAGGACTCCGGCCGCCATCGTCTACCGGCCCCGGGAGGAGGTTGGGCGCAAGATACGCAGCGTCCGTGGTCGACGAGCACGCGTTACACGGAGCGGAGACTCCATTCCGTCGCGCGTCAGCACACTAACGAAATTGGCCAGTCCCGCAACAGGAAATGGCCTTACCAATATCGCCAAACTTATTCGACCAATCTGTTAGCGGTCTCAAACCTGGAGCTTCAGCGCTTGGCCTGGTTGGGTCCAATCCCGGCGGGCGGTCGGATCCTCCAGCGCCGAGAGCTTGGGCTTTTCATGGTCCTTGGCGTTGATTCCATAGGGACCATCCTGGGGATGAGCCGGGTCGATGTGCTTCTTGGCGTAATCGACGTCCGTGCAGTTCTTGCACGAAAAGCCATTCACCGTGACGGGTTGCGGATAGTCGCCATTGATGGCCAACGCCCTGCCCTCCTCGTTCGCGCGGGATGCGCGATCGGCTATTCGCGCGAACGGGAGCGAAGGTTACAGGGTGCGCTTCAAGCCGCCTGGCGCAGGTTCCAGGGATGGGCCGGATAGAACTCGGCCATCATCCGCCCGACATAGCCGACAAGCCTGGGATAGCGCTCGGCCTCGTCGCGTAGGGGCGAGTCGAAGAACGGCGTCAGCATGGCCGCCAGCATCGCGAAGGCCGTCGCGTCGACGCCGACCGGGTGGCTGTCGCGCATCAGATAGGCCTTGTCCTCCAGCAGCTCATCCAGGGCCCGAAGCGACAGTCCGCCCAGCCAGATCACCTCTTCGCGCAGGTGGCGACCGACGCCGACGGCCCGAACATTGGTCGCCACCGCTTCCAGCAGCCCCTTGCGTAGGTCGTCTCGCAAGTGCTCCGGGGCCTGATCGAACCACCGGCCAGGGCCCCGCGCGAAGTTCCGAGGCTCCAGGAAGCGGAAATAGGTCGACACCCAGCCCAGCTGGTTCTCGATCATCCGCTCGATCGCCCAGGCCTGGGCGCGCTCCTTGCCCGACAAGCCCGTGTCCAGATCGACGCCGTACTTGTGCTCGATATGCGCGCGGATGAATGTCGAGTCGCCGATGGCCTGGGCGGCGTCCTCGATCCACGGCAGCTGGCCCTTGGGCGCGGTCTCGCGGCTGCCCTTGGTCTTGCGGTAGGGCAGCCCCGCCATCTTCAGCTGGACCTCGGTCTTGGTGACGTAGGGGCTGATCTCCGGCAAACCGAAGCCCTCTCCGGCGGCGAACAGCGTGATCATGACCCTCTCCCTCGTGCAAAGTCGCGATGACGACTTGCTACCGCCACGCTACTGCCAGCATGTTGTCAGCATCGCCGCCGGATAACGGACGCCATGAGACGCGCCGAACGCCTTTTCCAGATCATCCAGATCCTGCGCCGCAGCCGCGCGCCGGTGACCGCCGACGCCATAGCCGCCGAGCTGGAGACCTCGAAGCGCAGCGTCTATCGCGACATCGCCGCCCTGGTCGGCCAACGCGCCCCGATCCGCGGCGAGGCGGGCGTCGGCTATGTGCTGGAGGCCGGGTTCGACATGCCGCCGCTGATGCTGACCCCCGACGAGATCGAGGCGGCGGTGCTGGGCGCGCAGTGGGTGGCGGGGCGCGGCGACCCGGTTCTGGCCAAGGCCGCCAGCGACCTGATCAGCAAGATCGCGGCCGCCGTCCCCGACCGTCTGCGGCCCTATGTGCTGGAGCCGGCCGCCGCCGCCTCGCCGGCCTGGAAGCCGCAGGCCGACCGCATCGACGTCGCCCAGGTCCGGGCCTGGATCCACGCGGGTCGCAAGATCCGCCTCGACTACAGCGACGAGGCCGGCGCGATCAGCGAACGGGTGATCTGGCCCGTCACCGTGGGTTACCGCGAGACGGTGCGGATGATCATCGCCTGGTGCGAACTGCGCGAGGCCTTCCGCACCTTTCGCACCGACCGCGTGGTCGGCGCCGACTTCCTGGACGAGCGCCATGGCAAGCGGCCCGCCGTGCTCCGCGCCGAGTGGATCAAGTTCCGCGCGGCCGAGATCGCCGCCTGGACGTCGCGCGAGAACGCCGCCTGCTGATCACAGGCCGTGGCGCTTGGCGAAGGTCTCGAAGAGGCCGGGCCAGGCCGCCACCGGTTTGCCGGGCGTGGCGCGCAGGCCAAAGCCGTGGCCGCCTTCCTCGAAGATGTGCATCTCGGTCGGTACGGCCTTGGCCTTCAAGGCCGTGAACATCGCCAGCGAGTTCTCGACCGGCACGACCTTGTCATCCGCCGCGTGGACCTGAAACACCGGGCCAAGGCCTTCGCGCACCTGTTTCTCGGGCGATAGCTCGACCACGCGCTCGGGCGCGGCCTGGCCGCTCAGCAACTGCTTGCGCGACCCCGTGTGGCCAAAGGACAGGTCCAGGGTGATGACCGGATAGATCAGCGCCGACAGGCTGGGCTTGGCGGTCAGCTGGTCCGCCGCGTCGATCGGCGCGTAGGTGGCCGCGTCGAACCGGGTGGTCAGGTTGGCCGCCAGGTGCCCGCCGGCCGAGAAGCCCATGACCGCCACGCGGTCGGGAGAGAAGCCCATGGCCTGGGCCTTCGAGCGGATCAGGCGAACGGCCCGCTGGGCGTCCTGCAAGGGCGCGTCGCCGCCCGCCGCCCAGCCGTCGCCCGGCATCCGATAGAACAGCACGAAACAGGTGTAGCCGCGCTCGGCCAGCCACCGGCCCATCTCGTAGCCCTCCTTGTCCACCACGACCCGTTCGTAGCCGCCGCCCGGGATCAGCATCACGGCCGCGCCGTTCGCGATCTTCGGACGGAAGACGGCCAGGGTCGGCGTGCGGGTGTGGATCTGGGCGCGGTCGCGCGGCCCGTTGGGGCCGCTCCGCTCCAAGATCTTTTCCTCCACGGTGACCCCTTCGCCGCCCGGCGCGCCGCCCGGCCACAGGACGATGACTTCGGTGGGATCGGCTTGGTCCAAGGCCGCGGCCTCCGCTCCGCGCGCCGCCAGCGAGGCTAGAGCGCCGGTGACGAAGGCTCCCAAGGCGCCGCGACGGTTCAGCATGGATATGGCCTTCTGACGGGTTGTTGTTCACGCCGAGCCTAGAACGCGCCGGCGAATTTTGGAAACCGGTTTCCTACGCCTCGGCGAAGCGCAGGTGGTGAAGCACGATCCCGCTGGTCGTGGCGACGTTCAGGGAATCAAAGCCCTTGGCCATGGGGATGCCGACGGCGCGCGCCCTGGCCATCAGGTCGGGCGCCAGACCCGGCCCCTCGGCGCCCAGCAGCACGGCGGCGCGCGGGGACGGCTTGACGCGCGCCAGGATCTCGCTGGCGGCGGGGCTGAGCGCCAGTCCCTCGAAGCCGGCGGCCGCAAGAAGAGCGGCGATGTCCTCGCCCCGCGCCAGTCGGGCGGTCGGAACCGACAGCGCCGCGCCAACCGAGACTCGGATCGCCTTGCGATACAGGGGATCGCAGCAGTCGGCGTCGAGCAGCACAGCGTCGACGCCGAAGGCGGCGGCGTTACGATAGACCCCGCCCATGTTGTCGTGATTGGCGATGCCGCAGAGCACCAGGACGATCGCCCGTTCTGGCAAGCCGGCCAGCAGGTCGCGCGCGGCGATTGGCGAGGGCTTGCGGCCCACCGCCAACACGCCGCGATGCAGGTGAAAGCCGGCGATAGCGTCCACCACCGCCTGGTCGGCGAAATGGACGGGCGTCTCGTCCGGCAGTCCCTCGAATATGTCCGCCAGCTTGTCCCTGCGCTTGGGATCGATCAGCAGCGAAACCACCCGCTCCGGCGCATCTCGGACGAAGGCGCGCAACACTGTTTCGCCCTCGGCGATGAACAGCCCTTCGCGACCGACCAAGTCCCGCTCCTTGATCGCCCTGAAGGGCGCGACGGCGGGATCGTCGGGGTCGGTGACGACACGAAACTGCGGCAAGGCGACCTCTGAATTCAACTATTTAGAGCGCGTTCGAGCGGTTTGACCGCTCACACCTAAACCTAACGCGCTCTAACGCACCCCTCGTATCGGCAGGATCGCCAGACCGCCAGCCATGGCCAGGCTCGCGGCGGTCAGGAACAGCAGGTGGAAGTTCAGATGCGTCGGGCCAAGCGCCCAAACCGCCAAGGCCGGCGCCAGAGCCTGGGGCAAGGTATTGGCCAGGTTGATCACGCCGAGGTCCTTGCCCGTGTCGCGCTGCGAGGGCAGCACCTGGGTCACCATGGCGATATCGACCGCGTAGAAGCACCCGGCCCCGCAGCCCAGCACGGCGTAGGCCGCCACCATCACCGGCCATTGCGGGCTCAGCGAAAACACCGCCATGGCCAAGGCCATGGTGAAGGCCGCCCCGCAGGCGAACAGCTTGCGCCGCTTCAGACGGTCCGACAGCACCCCGCCCGCCAGCGCCAAGGCGACGTTCGACAGCGTCGACACCGCCGTCAGGATCGCCAACCCCTGCTCGGCGCGCTGCCCTGGAAACAGGCGCGAATAGCCCATCGCGTCCTGCAGGAAATACAGCATGTAGCTCTGGATCAGGCTAAGCGCGACCAGCACCATGAACCGCCCGAGCCACGCGAAGGCGAAGTCGGGATGCTTGCGCGGGTCCACCCAAAGGCCCCTGAGAAAGCCGGCGAGGTCGAACGGCGGGGCGTCGGCTTTCGGCAGCGGCGGGTCCTTGAAGCCCAGCACCAGCGGCGCCAAGCCCAGCAGCAGCACGGCCGAGATCGTCGCGTAGCGGGAGCTTTCGGTGACCAGCACGCCGCCGATCAGTACGGCGCCGGCCGCCGTGCCGATCGGGTTGCCGAGGCTCTGGAACGCCGCGACTAGGCCCTTCTGATGGTCCGGCACGCGGTCGGGCATGACCGCCACCAGGGCCGAGAAGCACAGGTTGAAGGTCAACTGGAACAGGATGATCCCGCCGATCAGCGCCAGCGGCGTCTTCGCCTGCATGATCGCCAGATAGGCCAGCGCCGCGCCAAGCGCCCCGACCACGATCCCCGGCCTCCGACGTCCAAAGCGGCTGGTCGTGCGGTCGCTGATCGCGCCGGCCAGCAGGTTGGCGACACTGGCGACGATCGCGCCATAGAACGTGACCTGGCTGAGCACCAAGGCCTTGTTGGCCGGATCGATCGCGCCGGCCTTGAGCGGCAACAGCACTTGCAGAAGCGGCTGAAAAGACAGGAAGGCCCCGATCTGAGCCAGGGTGTAGGCGGCGATGAAATTCGCGCGAACCGGCTCCTTGGGCCGGGCCCGGTCGTCAAACCCCATCACGCCTCCCCCGCGGCGCGGCGACCGAAAGCCAACGCGGTTTCGGCGCCTGCCATGTCCGGCGTCTTCACGTCGCGCCAGCTGGGTCCTACACTGACGGGCCGTCCGCCCTCGCACAAGGCCCTCTCGCCGGGGGAGTTTCCCTTGGGGAGCGACAGGTTCTAGTTTGAGCGCGTGAGCCTGAGTCTCGGGGGACGTATCGATGGCTTCGGTGACGATCTACGACGTCGCCGCGAAAGCGGGCGTCTCGATCAAGACCGTTTCGCGGGTGATGAACAACGAGCCGAACGTCCGGCCCGCGATGCGGGACCGCGTGTTGGCGGCGGCCGGCGCCTTGGGCTACAGCCCCAACCTGTCGGCGCGCAGCCTGGCCGGTTCGCGCTCGTTCGTGATCGCCGTCTTCGTCGACGCGGCCTTGACCATCGACCACTGGCGCAGCGAACGCGGCGCCGACTATCTCAGCCGCATCCAGCTGGGCGCCACGCTGCAGTGTCGCGAAGCCGGCTATCATCTGCTGGTCGAGCTGATCGATCATGAAGGACCTCGGGTTCGGCAAGAGGTCGCGGCCCTGCTCGCGGCCTTGAAGCCAGACGGCGTCATTCTGACGCCGCCGTCCTCGGACAACGCGGTGGTGCTGGAACTTCTGGACAAGGCCGGCACGCCCTATGTCCGCGTCGGTCCCGAGCGCGCCGAGGGCCTGGGTCCTCGGGTGCATATGGATGACGTCGCCGCCGCTCGCGAAATGACCGAGCACCTGGCCAAGCTGGGCCACAGGCGCATTGGCTTCATCGTCGGGGAACCGCGCTATGGCGCCAGCCAGGCCCGGCGCGACGGCTATCTCGACGCGATGAAGGGTCTAGGCCTGCCGGTCGCCGACGGCTGGGTGCGTCAGGGCGACTTCACGTTCCAGTCCGGCCTCGACCAGGCGAAGGCGCTGCTGGCCCTGCCCGACCGTCCGACGGCGATCTTCGCCAGCAACGACGACATGGCGCTGGGCTGCATGGCGGCGATCGCCGAGGCGGGCCTGATGACGCCCGGAGACGTTTCGGTGGCGGGGTTCGATGACAGCCCCAGCGCGCGCTTCAGCCGGCCGCAACTGACCACGGTGCGCCAGCCGGTGGCGGAAATGGCCTCGGTGGCGGCCAAGCTGCTGATCGGCCAAGCCCGAAGCGGCGCGGCCGCCGAACGGCCGGTGGACGAGCTACTGCCCTTCGAGCTGATCCACCGCGCCTCGACGGCGCCGCCGCCGCGCTAGCCGTTACCGCCCAGGACGCGCGAAGGCCGCCACACGGGCGCGAGCGGCGTGGACGGCGTTCTCGGCGGGACGCTCCTGATAGCTTCGCGAGGCGATCTGGGCGCGACCACCCAACCGGAACGCGCCGACGCGGTTCGCCAGATCGGCCGCCTCGACCCGCAGGGCGTGGGTCGCCTCCGTCGATCGCGAGACCATGGCCGCGTTGCGCTGGGTCACCTGGTCCAGCTGATTCACGGCCGAATTGACCTGGCCCAGGGCCGTGGCCTGTTCGCTGGCCGAAGCGGCGATGACGTTCACCAGCTCGTCGATGCCGCCCACCTTGTCGACGATGCCCCGCAGCGCCTCGCCCGTCTGGCCGACGAGATCGACCCCCTCGCTGACTTGGCGGCTGCTCTCGGTGATCAAGGACTTGATGTCGCTGGCGGCCTGGGCCGAGCGCTGGGCCAGGGCCCGCACTTCCTGGGCGACGACCGCGAAGCCCTTGCCCGAGTCCCCGGCGCGGGCGGCCTCGACCCCGGCGTTCAGGGCCAGGAGGTTGGTCTGGAAGGCGATCTCGTCGATCATGCCCAGGATCTGGTTCACCTGCTGCGACTGGGCCTCGATCTTGGTCATGGCCTCGGCGGCGCGGGTGACGATGTCGCCCGAGCGGGAAGCTTCGGCCGACGCCTCGCCGACGCGAGCGGAGACTTCGCGCGCGCTTTGCGCCGTCTTGCCGACGGCGCCGGTCAGTTGCTCGACGGCGGCGGCGGTCTGTTCCAGCGTGGCCGCCTGCTGTTCGGTGCGCTGCGACAGGTCCTCGGCGTTGCGAGCGATGTCATCCACGCCCGCGCGGATACCCTCGGCCGAGTGCTCCACCGCGCGCATCGCGCCGGTCAGGCATTCGACCGCCTGTTCGAAATCGGCGCCTAGGCTCTGGAACTCGGGCGCCAGCTCCGCCTGAACGCGCGCGCTCAGGTCGCCGCCAGCCAAACGGGCCAGGGCCTCGCCCACCGCCTTGACGGCCTGGGCCTGATGCCGTTCGGCGACCTCCCGCTCGGTTTCCAGAGCGTTTCGCTCCTCCTGGAGGATGCGCAGATAGCTGGAAATGGCCAGCTCCATGTCGAGGAACACCGCCTTGACCAGGGCCGACAGGCTGTCGGCCAGCTCGGCGTCGGACTTGGCGGCGTTGAACAGGCTCTTGGCGCGCTTGCCGATCACAGCGCGGATCAGCGTTTCGGCCACCAAGGCATAGCCGCCGATGTACCATTGAGGCTCGAGGTCGGCGTTGACGTGGGCGCGGCCAATCCGCTCGACGTCGCGCATGTAGGTTTCGCCGTAGTCGGCTTGGACGATCCGCCGCCAGTGGTCGGCCTGGGCGCGCTCCGCGCCGGCCATGTGCGCGTCGTCTCGGAACTTGCTCCGCGTTTCGGGAAAGGCCCGGACCTGGTCGTAGAACTTGCCGAGCGCCGATCCGATCTCGGCGTCGATCACCGGCTTGATGGATCGCAAGGCGGTGCGATCCCGTTGGTCGAACCGCATGAAGGCCATGCGCTGTTCCAGCTTCAAAAGCGCGCTCATCCGAGCCCCGAGTCACTGATAAGGATTGGTTCACCACGTTGGTGCGCCCAATCCGTTAACCAAGCTTAAAGGCCGACCGCCCACGGCGTGGGAGCGCGCGAAAACCCTTGGGAAGCCGTATCAACGCGCTGTTTCGCCGCGCTCGGGACGTTGGCCTATAAAGGTTTGGCAACAAGCTGCGCCTTGGCGCGTTTTGGGCTTGTCAGGTCCACGGCAGGGCTTGGATATACCCTCGAAACGAGCCCCAAGGACGATATGGCGCTTCCCGCGGACTTCACCTTGACCGAGCAGGACGGCCGCAGGACCGCCGCCCTGTCCGGAGACTGGACCGCGCGGGGCCTGTTCGATGCCGGCCTGCGCCTGGCCTCCGCCCTTTCGGATTCGCGGCCGCTGAGCCTGGACCTCACCAGCGTCAATCGTTGCGACACGGCCGGCGCCTACGCCATCATTCGCGCGGCGGGCGACCAACTCACCCCCCAGCACATCCAGGCGCGCCGCGAGATCCTGCGCCTGCTGGAACTGGTGGGCGCGGCGATCCAGGTCGAGCCCGAGCCCACCGTGCGGGTTGGCGGGTTCCTGGCCCTCCTGGAGCGCATCGGGCGCGGCGTGTTCGGCCTGTTCCAGGACGGCTACGGCACGCTCGTCTTCCTGGGTCACCTGCTGGTGGCCCTGGGCCGCTCCATCGCCGATCCTCGCCGCATCCGCTGGGCGCCGACCATCGCCCTGTGCGAGCGCGCGGGCCTGGACGCCATGCCCATCGTGGCCGTCACGACCTTCTTCATCGGCGCGGTGGTGGCCCTGCTGGGCGCGAACCTGCTGACCGACTTCGGAGCCCAGGTCTATTCGGTCGAGCTGATCGGCATCTCGGTGATGCGCGAATTCAACATCCTGATCACCGCCATCCTGCTGGCCGGACGCTCAGCGTCCAGCTTCGCGGCCGAGATCGGCTCCATGAAGATGAACCAAGAGATCGACGCCATGCAGGTCATGGGGGTCGATCCCTACGAGGCCCTGGTGCTGCCAAGATTCGCGGCGCTGCTGTTCACGATCCCCCTCCTGACCTTCATCGCCACCATCGCGGGCCTGGCGGGCGGGATCCTGGTCGTCTGGGTCGTCCTGGACCTGTCGCCGACCTTCTTCCTGCAACGCATCGTGGACTCGGTCGGGGCCACCCATTTCTGGATCGGTCTGTCGAAAGCGCCGGTGATGGCCACCGTGATCGCCGCGATCGGCTGTCGGCAGGGCATGGAGGTCGGCAACGACGTCGAATCCCTGGGCCGGCGCGTGACCGCGGCGGTCGTGCACGCCATTTTCGCGATCATTCTGATCGATGCCGTCTTCGCCCTGATCTACATGGAGCTGAACGTTTGATCCGCTCCCCGAAGATCGAGGCGGAAACCGAATCCGCCGCCATCGACGCCGCCGAGGCCGAGAAGCATCCCATCGAGGTGCGGGGCCTGGTCTCGCGCTTCGGCGACAACGTCGTTCACGACGGCCTGGACCTCTCGGTCGATCGGGGCGAGGTGCTGGGCGTGGTCGGCGGCTCGGGCACCGGCAAGTCGGTGCTGCTCAACACCATCATCGGCCTGAAGGCTCCCGATGGCGGCTCGGTGCGCTTGTTCGGCGGCGACATGCGAACGGCCTCCCGCCGCCGCTGGTCCTCGGTCGAGCGCCGCTGGGGCGTCCTCTTCCAGCAAGGCGCGCTGTTCTCGAACCTGACCGTGCGCGAGAACGTCGCCGCGCCGCTGCACGAGCATACGCGCCTTCCCCGCCGCGAGATCGAGGAGATCGCCGACCTGAAGATCGCCATGGTGGGTCTGCCAGCGCGCGCCGCGACGCTGAAGCCGGCGGAGCTGTCGGGCGGCATGAGGAAGCGGGCGGGCCTGGCGCGCGCGCTGGCCATGGACCCCGAGCTGCTGTTCCTCGACGAACCCACCGCCGGCCTCGACCCCATCGCGGCCGAGGCCTTCGACGGCCTGATCAAGGATCTGTCCGACAGCCTGGATCTGACCGTCTTCATGATCACCCACGACCTGGACAGCCTGTACGCCATCACCGACCGCGTCGCCGTTCTGGCCAACAAGAAGGTGGTGGCCGTGGCGCCCGTGCGCGAGCTCGAGCGTTCAGAGCATCCCTGGATCAAGCAATACTTCCTGGGTCCGCGAGGACGCGCCGCCGCGACCTCCGAGAACCGGCCCGAGGCGAGGATCGACTGATGGAAAGAAACGCCAACTACGCCCTGGTCGGGGCCATGTCCCTGGCGCTCTTCATGGGCCTGGTGATCTTCGTGGTCTGGCTGGCGAAGCTCAGCTTCAATCGCGACTACGACCTCTATGACATCCTGTTCGTCGGCCCGGTGCGCGGCCTGTCGACCGGCGGCGAGGTTCACTTCAACGGCATCAAGGTCGGCGAGGTGACCCGCATCGAGCTGGACAAGAGCGACCCCAACCGCGTCATCGCGCGGGCGCGCGTCACCTCCGACGTTCCGATCAAGATCGACAGCTACGCCACTCTGGAACCGCAGGGCATCACCGGCGTCAACTACGTCCAGATCACCGCCGGCTCGCCGAACAAGGAGCTGCTGAAGGACACCGTCAAGAACGGCAAGGTCCCGGTGTTGCGCAGCCAGCGAAGCGCCCTCTCCGACCTGCTGGAGGGCGGCGGCACCGTGCTGAGCCGCACGATCGAGGCCCTGGACCGCGTCAATCGAGTCCTGTCTGACAAGAACATCAAGACCTTCGGCGCCACGCTCAGTGACGTCCAGTCGGTCACGGCCGAACTGCGCGAGCGCAAGGAAATCATCGCGGACGCCCAGAAGACGCTGAAGAGCATCGACCAGACCGCCCAGTCGATCACCGAACTTTCCAAGAGCGCCAACGGCCTGGTCGACGGCGACGCCAAGCGCACCCTGAAGGAACTGGGCGACGCGGCCGAGGAGTTGAAGGGCGCCGCCAAAGACGCCCGCGGCATGGTCAGCAAGCTCGATGGTCCGACCAGCGACTTCGCCACCACGGGCCTGCCGCAGTTGTCGGCGGCGATCGTCACCCTGCAATCGGCCGCAGAGTCTCTCGACCGTCTGGTCGGCGAGGTCGAACAGAACCCCCGGGGCTTGGTCGGCAAGCCGCCCGCCAAGGAAGTGGAGGTCAAACCGTGAGCCCAATGATCCGCAACGCCTCCAAGACCCTGGGCCGAGCCCTGGCCGTAGGCCTTCTGGCCGTGAGCCTCTCCGGCTGCATCAGCGTCTTCCCCAAGTCCAAGCCGGTCGGCCTCTATCGCTTCGGCGAGGCCGAGGTGAGCGCGCCCAAGGGCCCACCCGGCGCGATGTTCGGGGTCTTGAAGGCGCCAACGATCTTCACGCGCTCGTCGGCGGGCGACCGCATCCTGACCAGCGCCAACGGCCAGGTGGCCTACATCTCCGACGCCCGCTGGGTCTCGCCGGCCTTCGTCCTGTTCGAGGAGGCCACGGCCCGCGCGTTCGAGAACGATCCTGGCCGCGCTCGCCTGATCGGTCGCGGCGAGGTCGCCAAGGCCGACCTCGTTCTACGGCTCGAAGTCCGCGCCTTCGAGGCCGACTATGTCAACGGACCCAAGGCCGCGCCCGAAATCGTGGTGCGGGTGCGCGGTGTCCTTAGTCGAAGCCAGGACCGCGCGCTGGTCGGCGATCAGATCTTCGAAGCCCGCGTGAAAGCCGCCGACAATCGCGTCGGCGCCATCGTCCCCGCCTTCGATCAGGCCACCGCCAAGGTGCTGGGCGAGATCGTGGCCTGGGTCAACGCGGCGGGGCCGGGACTGAAGAGCTGAGGCTTACAGCGCGTCCAGCGGCTCGGTCACCGCGCCGTATCCCGCGTCGTCGGGAATGCGCAGCACCTTGCCCTCCACCCAGGGCTCGACGGTGACCAGCGGCCGCGCCGCCGACCGCGCCACCGCGTCGGCGGGGCTCGCGCTCTCGGCCAGCAGTTGC
Organism: Caulobacter vibrioides OR37; assembly: GCF_000372645.1. Taxonomy (GTDB): domain Bacteria; phylum Pseudomonadota; class Alphaproteobacteria; order Caulobacterales; family Caulobacteraceae; genus Caulobacter; species Caulobacter vibrioides_E. Next base: position 74,522 of record NZ_APMP01000006.1, read on the forward strand.
AGGTTCATGCGCGTGGGGAAGATCACCTTGCGCGCGCCCGAGGCCGCCAGCTCAAGGGCCTTGGCCGGCGCGATCCACTCGGCGTCGACAGCCTCGTGACCATCGCAAATCGCTTGCTGCGCCAGGGGCGCGTGGGCGACGTAGAACCAGGTGTCGAAGCGCTTGGGCATTAGCTTCGGCGTGATCCAGCGCGCGAAGACCGTCAACGCCGAAAGGTCCAGCTTCAGACCAAGGTCGCCCACCACATCGATGAAAGCGACCTTGTCCTCGGCGACGGCGGCGCGCACGTCCTTGGCGGCTTCCCCCGCATAAAGGTTCCCGTCCGCGTCGCGGGCCAGCAGCACGCCCGCCTCCTCATAGGCCTCGCGGATGGCGGCGACGCGCAGGGCCGCGTCATCCTGGCCGACCGCGTCGAAACCTGTCGCGAGTTCTCGCCAGCGCGGGTCGTTGTCGCCCTGATGGCTCTTGCCGCCCGGAAACACCAAGGCGCCGGCGGCGAAATCGATCTGATGATGCCGCTTGACCATCAGCACCTCGAACGAGGGCGCGTCTCGAAGCAGCAGTACGGTGGCGGCGGGACGGATCGCGCCCAACGAGGAGTCGGCCATTCGGCAAGTCTGGCGCCGCTTGGCCGCCTTGCCCAGACGTCTTTCGAACGCTTGTTCTATTCGCCCGTCAGGCCGACTTGGCGCGGCGGCGGTTGGCGCCGCGGTCCATCCGCTCCAGAAGATAATCCGCGTCTTCGCGCGAGGCGTTCTGAGGCGAGGTCAGGAAGCGCTGGATCATGCGTTCCTGGAAGCGCTCGCGATCCTGGGCGCCGCCGTCGAACTCCAGGCTGTGAAACGCGTCCACGCCGGCGCGGAAGGCCGAATAGAGGCGCGGCGGCAGGCCCGCGCGCTCGCAGATCGCCTTCAGACCCAGCGGGCCGGCGTCATGGATCATCAGCCAGGTCCGATGATGCGGCACGCCCGCCAGCTCGGCCACAGCCCACTCGAAGAAGGTCATGTGGCCATGGGCCAGCGCGCGCAGCAGCAGCGACGGCGACAGGCGATCGACCTTGTGCAGGTGCGCGACGAAGGCCTTGGGATCGGCGGCGCGGCCGGCCTGGTCGACCAGATCGATCGTCGCCCGCTCCTTGGCGCCGATGATCAGCTCCAGGGTCCGTTCGGCCGAAAGGCCGTGATTGGCCAGAATGTGGTCGCGCAACTGATCGCCAACCATGTCGACCAGACGCTCGGCGACCGACAGCGGCAAAGCCGTGCGGTAGGCGACCGCCTGCAGCACCTCTTCGGACTTGGCGAAGCGGTCCAGGGCCTTTTGCAACGTCACTTCCGAGAAGCGGGCGTTGTCATTGGCGCAGGCCGCGGCGACCACGTCTTCCGGTGCCTGGTCGACCAGCATCGCGGTGATGCGGCTGGACAGCTTGGGGCGCTTGGCCACGGCCATCTGACGGACGGGTCCGCCCACGCGGACGATCTCGGCCAGATCGGTATCGGTGAATACCGGGGAGAAGCTGATGATCGGCAGGCTGACGCTCTCGACATCGCGCGCCAGGCGATTGGCGACGTCGGGCGGCAGAGCCGCGGAGTTCTTCAGCGTGACCGCCAGGGCGCGACGCACGAGCTCGGCGGCGTCGGCGGCCATCACGCGCAGGATGTCGTGGGCGATCTGTCGCTCTTCGTCGCTCAGAGCGGCGCGGTCGATCGTCCGACACAGCTTGTGCGCGGCCAGGGCGCGCTCGTCGGGAGTCGCGCCCTTCACGAGCATCCGGATGTCGGAATCGGTCAGTGCTGCGCGTGTCGTGGCCATGGTTCGCCGCCCAGGGGAGCTATGCTTGGAGTCGATCCTCCTCGCTTAGGCTTAATGATTGTTTGAACCACGAAGCCGGGCGTTAAGTATATCCCGTAACCGGGGACAAACCACGCTTGGGTAAAGTGCGCCCTCATCGATGAGGAACGCCATCTTGCTCGCCGAGCGCCCCCAACAAGCCCCGACCGACGGCGCTCATCGGGCCAAGAACCAAGACGCCCAGACGGCGCTCGCGCTGGACGCCCAGACCGCGCTTTTGCCGTATGCTCTGGGCGTTTTCGCCATCAGCCTGCCGGTGTTCGTCTGGATGGCCTCGCTGGCCGACAACCGCGCCTGGATGACCGTCAGCTTCGCCCTGTTCGCGATCAACTGGGGAGCCTTCTACGCCGTGGTGAACTGGCTGCGCGGCGAAGAGTCGCGCGATCTGGCTCGCCGCGCCCGCGTTCAGGTCCTCTGCGGCGCGTTGTGGACGGTCACCGTCGCCCAGATCTCGATCCTGGCCGAAGGCGCCGGTCCAGCCCGCGAATCGCTGCTGATGCTGGCCACCGCCGGCGCGGTGCTGTGCGCCTTCTTCTCGGCGCCTTACCTGCCGGGCCTTCTGATCATCGCCCCCCTCGCCGCCGCCGGGCCGTTGGTCGCGCAGTTCTCCCACCCCGAGAACCAGGGCGCCGGCGAGCTGACCTGGGGCGCGACCGCCCTGGCCCTGACCCTTTCCCTGGTGCTCAACCGCATGTTCCGGCGCCAGCATGATCTGGCGGTGGCCCATGAGCGCCTGCTCGACGAGCGGATCCGCGTGCTGGAGGACGCCGAGCGCACCGCCCGCAGCAAGTCGGACATCGTCGCGACTCTGAGCCATGAAATTCGCAATGGTCTGACCGGCGTCACCCACGTGCTGGCCGCCGCCGCCGGTCGGGGCGGTCGCGCCGCGCCCTCGCGAGACCAACTGAACGCCGCGCTCGACGCGGCCCAGGACCTGATCGCGGTGCTGAACGCCACGCTCGATAGCGAGACGGCGGAAAGCGGCCGCCTGAACGTCGAGACCCAACCCTTCGATCCGGTGCGGCTGGTCCAGGACCTGGTGCTGCTGGATAAACCCAACGCGGCGACCAAGGGCCTGGAGCTGACGGTCCATATCGATCCGCCGCTGCTGGTCCGGGACAAGGGCGCTGTGGTCGCCGACGCCCTGCGCACCCGCCAGATCATCGCCAACCTGCTCGGCAACGCGGTCAAGTATACGGTTCGCGGCCGCATCGAGGTGCGCCTCGAGCTACGCGAAGGCCAGGTGGCGTTCGAGGTTGCCGACACCGGTCCGGGCCTGTCGAACGAGGAGCTGGAACAGGCCTTCGAACCATTCCGCCGCGTCGAGCGCACCGGGGCCGGCGTCAACGGCGCGGGCTTGGGCCTGTCGCTTTCGCGGCAGTTGGCGCGACTGATGGGCGGCGCGCTGGAGGCGCGCAGCGCCGTGGGCGTCGGCAGCTGCTTCACCCTCACCCTGCCCTTCGACCCGGCCGCGGCGTGCGACCTCGAGGAGCAGACCGAGACCGTGATCGCCGAGGCGCCGGGCGCGCCGCGCGCGATGCGCATCCTGATCGCCGAGGACGAGGCCCTCAACGCGGCCATGCTACGCGCCATCCTGGAGCAACTCGGCCACCAAGTCGTCCACGCCCAGAACGGCCGACGCGCCGCCGACCTGGCCCGTATCGCCGAGTTCGACCTGCTGATGCTGGATCACCGGATGCCGGTGATGGACGGCCCCGCCGCCTCGGCCGCCCTGCGCGCGGCCGACGGCCCCAATCGCCAGGCCCCGATCGTCGCCATCATCGAGGGCGACGCGGAGGAAGCCTCGGAATTCCTGGAAGCCGGGGCCGACGTCATCCTGCGCAAGCCCGTCACCGTGGCCGGCGTGGCCCGCGCCCTGGCCGACGCGGCGGCGCTGGATCGCGACCTGGCGCGTTCCGAGGCGGCCTGAAGAAGGCTGCCGCAAGGTAAGCTTTCGCGCGGACGCGCCCTCGCCCATCCTTCCCGCAACGAAGAAAACGGGAGGATGCGATGCTGGAAGGACTGCGCGTCGTCGAACTGGCGACCTACATCGCCGCGCCGGGCGCGGCCGGGATCATGGCCGACTGGGGCGCCGAGGTCATCAAGGTGGAGTCGCCGGAGGGCGATCCGATGCGGCGGTTCTTCGACACCATAGGCTCGGACCAGGACGCCAACCCCGTCTTCGAGCTCGACAATCGGGGCAAGAAGGCCGTGATGCTGGACATCCGGTCCGATCTTGGCCGGGAGGCGCTGAAGGCTCTGGTCGCGACCGCCGACATCTTCCTGACCAACGTGCGCCCCGCCGCCCTGGCCCGGGCAGGGCTTGATTACGAGGCGCTGAAGGCGGTCAATCCGCGCCTGATCTATTGCAGCCTGACGGGCTACGGCCTGACTGGCCCGGATCGCGACAAGCCGGGCATGGACGTGGCGGCGTTCTGGTCTAGGGCGGGCGTGGGATCGATCACCGCGCCCAAGGGGACCGAGCCTTTCCCGATCCGCACCGGCATGGGCGATCACGTCACCTCTCTGGCCACGGTCTCGGCGATCCTCGCGGCCGTGTACGAGCGGACGGTCACGGGCGTCGGGCGGCTGGTCGAAACCTCTCTGCTGCGCGCGGGCGTCTATGCGATCGGCTCGGACATGGCGATCCAGCTGCGCTTCGGAAAGCTGGCCTCCACCCGCGGCCGGCGCGAGACGGTTCAGCCCCTGGCCAATTTCTACAAGACCCTCGACGGCCGCTGGATCTGTCTTCTGCCCCGCCAGGGTTCGGTCGACTGGCCGCGCATCGCCGCCGCCGCCGGCCGGCCCGAACTGGTCGACGACCCCCGCTTCGTCTCCGCCAAGAACCGCCGCGAGCATGGTCAGGCCCTGGTCGACATCCTGGACGCGGCGTTCGGAGCCATGACCTATGACGAGGCCGCCGAGGCGCTGGACGCGGGCGACATCACCTGGGCGCCCTACCAGACCCCGCGCGAACTGGCGACCGACGCCCAGGCCCTGGCGGCGGGCTGCTTCGTCGAGACGCCTGACGGCGCTGGCGGGACCTTCAAGGCGCCCGCCGCCCCGGCGCGGTTTCCGGGCGCGCGCGACGGCCCGCGCGGACCGGCGCCGAAACTGGGCGCGGACACCGCGTCCGTCTTCAAGGCCCTGGGGTGGGACGAGGCGAAGGTGGCGGCTCTGACCAAGGTCAGCGCTGCTTGACCTTCTCGTTGGCGTCGGCCAGCACGCGCAGCATCTCGGCCGAGAACATCGAATTGGCCAGGCGCTGGCCGCCGCTCGCGCCCGTATCGGAGGACGCGCTGAACGGATTTCCCGCGTCCTGCGAGCCGCGCAGGATCAGGTCGACCATCGCCTCCTGCTGACGAATGCGCTCCAGACGGCGACCGCCGGCATATTGCAGGAAGCCCTGGTCGACATCGTCGCCCTGCCGATTGGAAGCCGGGTCGGTGACCCGCCCCGCCGAGGCGCCAGTCTTGGTCAGGTTGGCATAAACCTCGCCCACCGTGGCGGGCCGGCCGTCCTTGTAGAAGATTGACCGGTTGGCTTCGGCGGCGTCCGGGAACATGGCCGCGGCGTTGGCGCCGGGCGATGCGGTCGCCGCTTCGATCAGACGCGCCGAACCCGATGGCCCCAGGAAATGGGCGGCGTACAGCTCGCCCGCCGTCGGCGAGCGCCCCACCCGGCCGCGCAGATAGGAGGCGTGATCGCTGGTCAGTTCGCCGGCCATCAGGGCCGCGGCGTGCGGATCGGTCTTCAAGCCCAGCACGGCCTTGCGCGCCTCGTCGCCATCGACGCGATAACGACCGTCCGGGCCTTGGGTGATCAGGTCGGCGTAGCGGGCGTAGCCATATTTCGCCCCGTGCTTCTTCAGCGTCGAGAGCCACGTCTGATCCACGAACTGGAAGAGACCCGAGGCCGAGGAGGTCCGGGCCTTGGCGACCGGGTTGAAGCCGCTCTCGCGCTTGGCCGCGCCCATCAGGAACGTGAAGTCGACCCCCGTCGCGCTGGAGGCGCGCTGGATCGCCGACTCGACGACGCTGCGGATGGAACTGACGGCGGGCATGGACCTCAGGAGTCGGCGATCATGGTTAATCGCCGATTAACCACGTTTCCAAAACCGCGTCGCCGCGCGCCTTGCCGCACTCATTCTTACAAGCGTAAGACAAATCGCCTTCCAGATTACGATTGTCAATTTACAGGGCGCCGCCCCCGTGCTGATCTTATCCTACGACTGTAAATTCCACCAAGGATGGTCGACATGGCCCTGGCCCTAAACCCCAATGGCTCCGGCATTCCCGGCCTGGACGCTCCACCCCGCAAAGCCTCTCGAATACTGGCGGTGGGCCTCGCCGTCTCGGTCGCGGCGCACCTCGGCCTGATCGGCTATCTGGCCTATCAGAAATGGATCGAGCCGCTGCCGACCATGGTCGATGACAAGCCCATCGTCGTCGATACGGTTCCGCTGGAGCGCAAACCGCCGCCCCCGCCGCCGCCCATCGACAAGCCGCCTCCGCCCACGGCTGGGCCGAAGCTTCACGCCCCCATCCTGACGACCGTCGACACGCCGCCGCCCCTGCCGGCCGACCCCAGGATCGTTCAGGATGGGCCTCCGACCACGGGTCCGATCGCCTCGCTGACCTCGCCCCCCGGTCCGGCCCCGACGCCTCAGCCGCCCCCGAAGGTGATCACCCGCGCCAATTGGTTGAAGCTGCCCTCGGCCGAAGACATGGCGCGCTACTATCCCGACAGCGCGCAGCGACGCGGCGTCTCGGGCGCGGCGACCCTGAACTGCGTGGTGGCGGTGAACGGAACGGTCCGCGACTGCGCGGTGGTGTCGGAAACACCCGCCGAGGAAGGCTTCGGCAAGGCGGCGCTGAAGGTCTCGCGCTTCTTTCGCATGAAGCCACAGATGGAAAACGGAGAGGCGGTCGACGGGGCCACCGTCGTCATCCCGATCCGGTTCAACGCGGGCGCTTGAGCCCATCCTCCAGCGTTGAAACGGCGGCCGGGTCGCTCTTTCCGAGCCCCGGCCATTCCGCCCTAACTAGTAGCTCTTGGGCAGGCCCAGAACGCGCTCGGCGATGAAGTTCAGGATCATCTCCCGGCTGACGGGCGCGATGCGGGCGATCATCGCCTCGCGGAAGTAGCGCTCGACGTCGTACTCCTTGGCGTAGCCCATGCCGCCATGCGCCAGCACGGACGCCTCGCACGCATGGAAGCCCGCCTCGGCGCCCAGGTACTTGGCGGCGTTGGCCTCGGCGCCGCACTCCTTGCCCGCGTCGTAGAGCGCGGCCGCCTTGAAGGCCAGGAGGTTGGCGGCTTCCAGCTCGGCCCAGGACTTGGCCAGCGGATGGGCCACGCCCTGGTTCTGGCCGATCGGTCGACCGAACACGACGCGTTCATTCGCGTAGGTCGCGGCCTTGGCCAGGGCGGCGCGGCCCAGGCCCACGGCCTCGGCGGCGAACAGCACCCGCTCGGGATTGAGGCCATGCAGAAGGTACTGGAAGCCCTTGCCCTCCTCGCCGACGAGATCCTGGGCCGGAACGAACAGGTCCTCGATGAAGAGCATGTTACATTCGACGGCCTTGCGGCCCATCTTCGGGATCGGCTTGGCCTCGATCTTCTCGCGGTCGGTGTAGAACAACGACAGGCCCTGGGTCGGCTTGGCGCACTGATCCTTGGGCGTGGTCCGGGCGATGATCAGGATCTTGTTGGCGCGCTGAGCGCCGGTGGTCCAGATCTTCCGGCCGTTGAGCCGATAGCCGCCGTCGACCTTCTCGGCCCGCGTCTCCAGACTGGAGGTGTCCAGGCCCGAGTTCGGCTCGGTGACGGCGAAGCACATCTTGTCCTCGCCCGAGATGATCCGGGGCAGCAGGCGCTCGCGCTGTTCGTCCGATCCGAACTTCACCAGCGGCATGGGACCAAAGATGTTGAGGTGGATGGCCGAGGCGCCGGAGAAGCCCGCGCCCGACTGGGCCACGGTCTGCATCATCACGGCGGCCTCGGTCAGACCCAGGCCAGCGCCGCCGACGTTCTCGGGCATCGCCACGCCCAGCCAGCCGCCCTCGGCGATGGCGGCGACGAAGTCCTCGGGAAACTGGCCCGTCTCGTCGGTGCGGCGCCAATATTCGTCGTCGAAGGCGGCGCAAACCTTAGCCACCCCCTCGCGAATGGCTTCCTGCTCGTCGGTCAACCAGAATCCGGACATCCGGCCGTACTCCCCTGCGCGCTTTGCTTCTTTAGGTCTCGGGCTCCTCGAAGCGGCGCGCGTCCATCGCGACGGCGTCGGGACCCGGGTTGTCCCCCGTCACATACGCCGCGACCATGTTGGCCACAAGCGGGGCCAGCAGCCAGCCGTTCCGGCGCGCGCCGACCGCCAGGATCACGCCGGGCGAACGGCTCCACCCGACCAGGGGCAGGCCGTCGGGCGTGGTGACCCGCACCCCGACCTCGACCTGCGCCGCGTCCAGATCCAGGGCCGGCCGCAGCGCCCAGGCCGCCGCCCGCAGGCCTTGGGTCGCAGAAGCGTCGGGCGAGAGATCGTCGCGGCCGACCTCCATCGTGGCGCCGATGGCCACGCGTTCGCCGGGAGCCAGATAGACGCCCTCGCCCCGCACCACCTCCACGGCCTCATCCACGGGCGTCGCGCGCAAAATCTGACCCTTGATCGGCGCCAAGATCGCGGTTTCCGGCGCCAGCCGTCCGTCGCGCGCCCCCGGCCCGGTGGCCAGCACAAGGATGTCGAACACCTCGGCGCCACCGTCGGCGCGCCGCAACTCGCCGGGCGCGAAGGCCTCGACGGCCACGGCCTCGAACCGACCGCCCGCCGCCAGGATCGCGTCGCGGAGGCGCGCCAGGGCAGGACGGGCCTCGATCCGCCAGTCCTCGGAGATCGTCTCCTGGTCCGGAAGGCCAAGCGTCGTGAGGCGCTCGGCGATACGAGCGCGCCAAGTCTCCGCGCCCTCCAGCCGCACGCCCGTCCGCGCGAGTTCGACGCCCAGATCCTCCGCGAAGTCCGGCCAGAGATCGCGCGCCCGTCGCATCAGGGCCAGATGCGCGCTCGACAGCGGGTCGAACAGCGCCTCGCTGACCGGCGCCAGCATGCCGGCCGCGACGCCCGATGCATTGTCGCCGGGCGCGGCGGGTTCGAACACCGTCACCGCGAACCCCATGCGCGCCAGGCGCAAAGCGGTCGCCAATCCCAACGCCCCGGCTCCCGCCACGGCGATACGCGCGCCAGATACTGTTTTCATGCCCGGCAAACACCTTCCGAGAACGTCGACGTCAAGTCCGCACGGATGCTGATGTCGAAAAGCTTAGGTTGAATCCAAGTCTCGAAACGGCCACAAAAGGTAAAAATATTCTCGCCATCAGCGAGCTTAAGCAATTATACGACCCATAAGCGCGACACTTCGGCGCGAAGACCCCTTTCCGAGCACACACACACGTGACGACGCAGCCAAGCTCGGTCTATACCCGTTAAGACTCGCATGAGCCGCTACGCGGCGTTAGAGGGATACAAGGCGGATGAACGAACGACCTGCAGCCGATCAGGCCCACCCCGTTGACCTCTATGTGGGCGCTCGGTTGAGAATTCGCCGCAAGATGATGGGGCTCAGCCAGACTCAAGTGGCCGACGCCCTTGGCATCACCTTTCAGCAGATCCAGAAATACGAGCGCGGCGCCAACCGCATCAGCGCCAGTAAGCTGTACGACGCCGCCAAGCTTCTGCAAGCTCCGGTGTCTTACTTCTTCGAAGGGCTGGACGAGACCGACGGCGGGCTGGACGACGGGTTCGCCCAGCGCATGACCGAGTTCGTCTCCACGCCGGAAGGTCTGGAACTGGCGGGTCTGTTTCCGCGCTTGGCCGATCGCCGCCTGCGTCGTCGGGTCGTCGACCTCGTGCGCGCCATGGTGGATGACGAAGCGCCTTAAGACCCCTTCCTTCTGGCGAGGCTTTTCAGGCCCGCGGCGATCCCGCCGCGGGCCTTTTGCTTGGACGCTTGGGGACCCGCCGGACGCGCCGTCCAACCTCTACGGGCCGAAGAATCGTTCCTCGAGCGGGGTCGTCAAAACGCGCCTCGCGAGAGCGCCATTAGGGCCTCCACCCCAAGCTTGACCATTCCAAGGGCCGTGAATTTGTAAAAAACCCCGTTCCACGGGCGTTTTGTCCCCGTGAATCGGCTTTTTAACCTTTCCTAACGGGTGACAAACGCGATTGGCCTCGGCAGGCTCGCAATTCCCTGATTCACAGGAATGAGCTGAGAAGATGAACGTTTCCGATCTGGTCGACGCCGCCGTCGCCGCCGACGACAAGCTGACCAAGACCCAAGCCAAGGCCATCATCGACGGCGTCTTCAAGTCGATCTCCGACGCCGCCGTGAAGGGCGATGAAGTCTCGATCCCCGGCTTCGGCAAGTTCAAGGTCCAGGCCAAGCCGGCTCGCACCGGCCGCAACCCGGCCACGGGCGCGACCATCGAAATCGCCGCCAGCAAGAAGGTCGCCTTCACGCCGGCCAAGCAACTGAAGGACGCCGTCAACGGCTAAGCCTTTGGCGGGAAGCGGCGCGCGAGCGGCCGCTTCCCGACGCTTTCCGTCACGCGCGACGCTTTTTTAGAAAATCGTCGCGCGTGAGGACTTTAAAGAACAAAACAAGAACGATACCATTCCCCAATGGCCGTTCTCGATCTCCGGCGCAAGCTCGCCATTCTCTCCGACGCCGCCAAGTACGATGCGTCCTGCGCCTCCTCCGGCGCGGAAAAACGCAATTCAATCGGCGGTCGCGGCATAGGTTCGACCGAAGGCATGGGCATATGCCACGCCTATGCGCCCGACGGTCGTTGCATCAGCCTGCTGAAGATCCTGCTGACCAACTTCTGCATCTACGACTGCGCCTACTGCATCAACCGCGTGTCCTCGAACACGCCCAGGGCCCGCTTCAGCGTCAAGGAAGTCGTCGACCTGACCCTGAGCTTCTACAAGCGCAACTATATCGAAGGCCTATTCCTATCGTCGGGCGTCATCCGCACCGGCGACTACACGATGGAAGAGATGGTCAGGGTCGCCAAGGCGCTGCGGCTCGATCACGACTTCCGGGGCTATATCCACCTGAAGCTTATCCCCGAAGCCTCGCCGGAGCTGACCGCCCAGGCTGGCCTCTACGCCGATCGGGTGTCGATCAATATCGAGCTGCCGCGCGACGACAGCCTGAAGGCGCTCGCGCCCGAAAAGGACCCGACCGACATCAAGCGGGCCATGGGCCGCATGCGGCTGGCGATAGACGAGCACGCCGAACCCGCGCGGAAAGCTGGCCGGCGGACCTTCGCCCGCGGGCAGTCGACCCAGTTGATCGTCGGCGCCGACAGCGCCAGGGATGGCGACATCCTGGCCCGCAGCGCCAATCTGTATGGCGCGTATCGCCTCGGGCGCGTTTTCTACTCCGCCTTCAGCCCTATCCCCGACTCCAGCCAACGCCTGCCGTCGATGCGACCGCCGCTGCTGCGTGAGCATCGCCTGTACCAGGCGGACTGGCTGATGCGGTTCTACGGCTTCACCCAGCCCGAGATCATCGCCGAGGGCGAGGACCTGGACCTGGCCGTCGACCCCAAGACCAGTTGGGCGTTGAGGCATCGCGGGCGCTTTCCGGTCGACGTCCATACCGCCGACAAGGAAATGCTGCTGCGCGTGCCAGGCCTGGGCGCCAAGACCGTCGAGCGCATCCTGGCGGCGCGGCGGATGACGCGCCTAACCCTGGACGACCTGAAACGCGTCGGCGCCGTCCTTAAACGCGCCAAGGCGTTCCTGATCACCGCCGACTGGACGCCCGGCGCCCTGGTCGACCAGGAGAGCCTGAAGGCGAGGTTCGTCCAGCCTCGGCAGTTGAGTCTCTTTTGATGCGCGTGGCGCGGCTGGCCTCCGAGATCGACTTCGCCGGCTGGCGGTCGGCGGCCCGGTCGCTGCGGGCGGAGGGCGTGGAGCCAAGGGCGGTGGTATGGACGGTCGAACGGGAGCTGTTCGACCAGGAACCGGCCGACGCCGCGCGCCAGACGCCCGGCTTCACCGTTCCTGCGGCGTTCGTCGGGCTGGCGGAACAGGTCATCTTGAACCGCGCGCCGGACCGCCTGGCGCTGCTCTACCGCATTCTGTGGCGGCTGGAGCATGAGCCGCGACTGATCGACAATCCCGCCGACCCCGACATGACTCGCGCGCGCGACATGGCCAAGGCCGTCAGTCGCGCCGCCCACAAGATGAAGGCCTTTATCCGTTTTCGACGCCTGGAGGACGCTAAGACCGAGTCCTACGCGGCCTGGTTCCAGCCCGCTCATCGCGTGACCGAGGCGGTCGCGCCGTTTTTCGCGCGACGCTTCACCAATATGGACTGGACGATTCTGACGCCGGACGCCTGCGTGGCCTGGGACCGCGAAAGGCTGACGGTCTCCGAGGGCGTGGATCCCGCCGACGCGCCCAGCGAAGACGCCCAGGAAGACCTCTGGCGCACCTATTACGCCTCGATCTTCAACCCCGCGCGCCTGAACCCAAAACAGATGCGTCAGGAGATGCCGAAACGTTATTGGCGGAACTTGCCCGAGGCGGCCCTCATTCCACACATGATCGAAACCGCCCAGGAGCGCGCCTCGGCCATGGTCGCATCGACGCCGCGCCAACCGTCCGAACGGGTGCTGAAAGCGGCCCTGCGCCACGCGCGGGACGCTTCCTATGAGGGCGCCATCCCGAAGCGCTTGAGCGAGGTCGCGGCGGGCGTGAATCTCTGCCGCCGGTGTGAGCTTTGGCGCGACGCGACCCAAGGCGTGCCCGGCGAAGGCGCGGAGCACGCGCCGCTGATGTTCGTTGGCGAGCAGCCGGGCGACCAAGAGGATCTTTCGGGACACCCTTTCGTCGGCCCAGCGGGGCGTATGTTCGACAAGGCGCTGGCCGAAGCGGGCGTGCCGCGCGATCGGACGTTCGTCACCAACGCCGTGAAACACTTCAAGCATGAGCTTCGCGGGAAGCGGCGGCTGCACAAAACGCCGGATCGGGGCGAGGTCATGTCCTGCCGCTGGTGGCTGGACGCCGAACGCCGCCTCTTGCGTCCGCGCGTCGTGGTGATGCTGGGCGCGACCGCCGCCTTGGGCGTGATCGGCGAACCGACGCCCATCGCGGCCAATCGCGGCAAGCCGCTCCGCCTATCCGATCGGGAGCAGGGCCTGGTGACGTATCACCCTTCGTTCCTGCTGCGTCTGCCGGATGAGACCAAGAAGGCCCAAGCCTATGCCGCGTTCGTTGCGGACCTGAGGCAAGCGGGGCGGCTGGCGGGGATCGTCACATAGCGGACCTCCCCCGCGCCGCGGGGGAGGTCCAGCCGTCAGTGAGCGGCCTTGCCGGCCATCTGGGTCATCAGTTCTTCCTTGCGAGCCTTGAGGCGTTCGCCCATGGCCTCCAGGTCTTCGTCGCCCTTCTTGGCCTGGGCGAAGAAGCCGCCGGGCTGCTCCTCTTCCTTGACGTGGTGCTTGATGTACTCGCCCAGCACCTTGACCTTGGCGTCATAGAATTCCTGTCCAGGCTTCATCGCCTCGATCTCGGCGATCAGCTTCTTGGCCCCATCGTGTTCGACATAGGCCTCGTCGATCAGGTCGTCCTCGACCTCGCCCCGGCTTTCCGGATAGAGGATCTCTTCCTCGATCCGCGTATGGACCTTCAGCGCCAGAGCGATCTTGTCGAAAAGCGCCTGCTTTTCGCTGTCGCTTTCCAGCTGCTCGTACTCGTCGAACATCTTTTCCACCTCGCGGTGGTCCTGCTTGAGCAGGCGGATGGCCAGTGGATCGCGCGTGCCCGTGCGGCGGGTCGCCTTGCGCGGCTTGGCGGACTTGGATTTCGCGGACGAACTCTTGGCGGCGGCGGCCATGAACATGCTCCCTCGGTAACCCCGACCGCCAAGCAACACGCGGGGCGCGCGTCGCGTTCCAGAGTCGGGTCGCCGACGGGATCTAGGCGGGCCGTCCGCCTCCGGAGAGCACCGCCTCCAGCTCGCTGGCCAGGGCCTCGATGCGATAGGGCTTGACCAGCACCCGCCGCCCCTCGCCAGACGCCGCCGTCGCCGCGGCGCTGTAGCCCGTGGTCAGGATCACCGGCAGGCGCGGCCACCGACGCTGGATCTCCCGCGCCAGATCCAGGCCGCCGATGTCGCCGGGCATCACCATGTCGCTGAACACCAAGTCGAAGATCTCGCCCGCTCCCAGCAGGTCCAGCGCCGGCGCGGCGGCGGCGACGCGCCGCGTCTCGTAACCCAGCTCCTGCAGCATCTCCTCGACCAGATGGGCGACATTGTCGTCGTCCTCGACCAGCAGAATGCGCTGACGCCCCTCGGGATTGGCCCTGACCGGCGGGGCTGGGGCCGGTTCGGCCGGCGCGGCCTTGGTCGAGCGCGGGATGCGCAACCAGATGGTGGTGCCTTGACCCAGGACGCTGTCCACCCCCGCCTCGCCGCCCGAGGCGCGCGCGAAGCCATAGACCTGCGACAGGCCGAGCCCCGTGCCCTTGCCGACCTCCTTGGTGGTGAAGAACGGCTCGAACAGCCGGCTCAACATTTCCGGGGCCACGCCAACCCCGGTGTCGCGGATCGACAGGCGCACCATGTCTCCGACGCCGTCCGGCCGCCCCGAGGGCTCGTTGCGCCCCTCGATCGTGATCGCGCCGCCGTCCGGCATGGCGTCGCGGGCGTTGATGGCGATGTTGAGCACCGCCACCTCCAGCTGGGACGCATCCACCTCGATCCGCCAAAGATCGGGCGCCAGCTTGACCTCAACCGTGACGTTCTCGCGCAAGGAGCGATCCAGGAGCGCGTGCATCCCGGCCAAGCGGCGGCCGATATCGACCACCTCCGGCTTCAGGGGGCTGCGGCGCGAGAAAGCCAGCAACTGCTGCGTCAGGCTGGCGCCTCTGTCGATGGCTTGGCGAATGCCTTGGCGCAGCCGTTCGCGGCGCGCGGGATCGGTCGTGCGGTCCATCAGGTCCAGCCCGCTGGAGGCCACCATCAGGAGATTGTTGAAGTCGTGGGCGACGCCGCCGGTCAGCTGGCCCATGGCTTCCATCTTCTGCGATTGACGCAACGCCTCCTCGGCCTTCTCCCGCTCGCGGATCTCGGCCCGCAGCTTGCGGAAGGCCTCGGCCTCGCGCGCATTGGCCGCGCCGAGGACCGCCACCAGCAGGGCGGCCATGATGATCAGCAGGGCGAAGCCCGCGTAGCGCATCGCCCGCCGAGCGGGCGACTCCAGCACCGTGCGCAGATAGACCGAACCCAGCACCGTCTCGCCCTCGGTCACCGGATAGGTGACGACCAGCCGGGCGCCCTCCACACGCGGCGGGCCGACGGTGTTGGCGGTCGGCAGAGCCTCCCCGCCGCGTAGGAAGCTCGCCGCCAGACGCCCCCGCATGTCGTAGGCGGCGACAGCCTCCACGTCGGGATTGGAGCTGAGGGCGTCGACATATTCGCGGGCGGCGGCGCGGTCGTCGAACGCTAGCGGCGCGGCGACGCTGCCGGCCAGGATGTGGACCTGCACGGCCGCCTGCCGGACCCGATCCCGCTCGCTCAGACGCTCGTTGTACAACGCCATGACGAAGGCCGCGAGGACGATGGCGATGGCCAGACCGACGGCCATCGAGACGGTCAGGACCGGACGCGGGCCGCGCGGCTTTTGGCCCTTCCCGATCATCGCCCGTCTCCTTTCGTCGTCGCCGAAAGGGCCTCTAGCTTCGAGCTCACGGCGAGACCGCTGACCTGGGCCACGGCGGAGCGGATCTCGAAGCGGACATGCCCGTCGATGAGGACGAATTGGATCATCGCGCGCTTGGTCGGGAAGCGGTCATCGGCGACGGTCAGCACGGGCTGGCCGTCCACCGCCGCCAGCATCCGCCGGGGCGACTGCAGGCGCGAGCGGCCCAGGAACAGAAGATGGCAGGGCGCCCCTCGGTCCACCGTCTTCAGGCGAATGACGATGACCGGATGGTCGCCCACCTTATGATCGCGCACCGCCTCATCGACCACCGGGCCGAACGGATCCTGTCCGGCGACGCAGAGCTTGAATGGCCCGACCGGCCCGTCGAAGGCCGTCGTCGGCCATTCGACGAACGGCGTGAACTTGTAGAGGTAGTCGGCCTTGATGGCGTATTCCAGCGAGGGATCGCCCGCCCAGGCTGGGCGGACCAGCGCCGCGCCTAGGGCTAGGCCCGCCGCCGCCACGGCCAGACCACGCCTCGCGGCGTCAAGACACGTCCCTGCCATGCGGGAGTGTTTGTCCGGCGCGCGGGCGGCGTCGCGGCTAGAAGGGGCGATGCTCGAAGCGCCGCGGGGTCCAGCCTTGACCGCGCGCGCCCTGTCCGCTCGCATCGAGACGGCCGGCGACCGCCCGCCGCGCGCCGGTGGATGTGCGATCCTGGCTCCCAGACCCTTCACAAGACCTTCCAGACCGTTTCCCCCAAACAAGGGCAGGAAGCCGACGGCGATCGACTCGATACCGCGCCAACCTTGATAGACGTCACAATAGGCCGAAACTGAGACCAAGGCCTGGCTTGACGGCTCCAGTCGCGCTTCGTTCGCGCGGACGACCACCACATCTCGGCTAGCGCGATTGTCATCCAGCGCATGGACTTCGCCCTCCGCGATCCCGGAAGGCCCAGGGTGGCCGCTCAATCCGGTCGCGTCCACCTTTCCGTCGCTTTTCCGGCCTGGCCAAGACCCGAGCCAAAAAGCAAAAAGCCCGGGCGAACCCGGGCTTTTCAAGGACTTGCGATGGTACCAGCTCTCGGGCTCGAACCGAGGACCTCTAGATCCACAATCTAGCGCTCTAACCAACTGAGCTAAGCCGGCTCATCGCGAGGCGTCGTCTTTAGTCGGATCAGCCCTCGGGATCAAGCGCCGATGCGGACGATTTTCGCCCGAAGGCCGCGTCTCCACAAGAAAAACGCCCCGGAGCGAACTCCGGGGCGTTTCCGAGCTTTCGCCTGGAACCAGGACCTATTGCGGGACCTGGAACACCAGCGGGATCGTCACCTGACCACCGTCGACGGGCGCGCCGTCGAGGGTCTTCGGCTTCATCCGGAACAGGCGGGCCAGCTTGATCGCCGCGTCACCAAAGCCCATGTCGGCCGGGGTTTCGCTAACAATCGAACAGCCTTCCAGCGTGCCCTTGGCCGTGACCGAGCACGACAGGGTCGCCTTGCCGCTGACTTCCATCCGCTGAGCGCGGTCGGGGAAGTAGCGAGCCATGTCTTCCGCGCTGGGCTTACGGGCCCAGTCCGGACGGGTGATGACCGAGGCGCGAGCCGGCGGATTCGTCGGCACCGGCGGAGCCTGCGAGATCACCGGCGGAGCCGTCGTTTCCACGCGCTTTTCAACGGGCGGGATCGGCAGCGGCGGCGGCGGCGTCACATCCGGGGGCGGAGCCACCGGAGGACGGGGCTGCACCACGGCCGGAGGCGGCGGCGGTTCGTTGGTCGGCGGCGGCGGCGGCGGAGGCGGCGGCGGCGGCGGGGGAGGCGGAGGCAGCTCCACCTTCACCGCGTCGTCCGAGTACTCCTGGAACACCGCTTCGAACTTCTGCTTCGCGAGGTAAGCGAAGAGCAGTCCGTGCAGACCCAGCACCACGAGGAGGGCGATGCCGAACGGCCCCATGCCCTTTTTGCGACGCGGACCTTCCGAAGTGAGCGGATCGTAGTGGCGATGCTCGGGCGTTTGTTGTTCAGCCATGCATCACCCCTACTGGTTAGCATCCCGTCCAACGAGAGCCACGCTATAGAAGCCGTTATCCTGGAGGGTGTTCATCACCTCCATGAAAGCCCCATAGCGAACCTTTTCGTCGGCCCGGATGAAAACGCGCTCGTGAGCCGGGTCACGCTTGCCAATGTTCTTGGCAAGGTCCTGACCCATCTCGTCGACCGTGGTCGGAAAATCCCCAATGAAGATCTGACCCGACTGCTTGATCGAGATGTAAATCGGCTTCGGCGGGTTGGGAGTTGCTTTCGCCACCGCCGGCGGCAGGTTCACCTCGACCGACACGGAGGCCAGCGGAGCGGCCACCATGAAGATGATCAGGAGCACCAGCATGACGTCCACGAAGGGCGTGACGTTGATGTCGCTGTTCTGTTCGACGTTGAACCTGTCGCCCCCACCGCCTGAGAGTTTGGCGGCCATGGGTGTTACGCCCCCTTGTCGAGCTGACGCGAGATGGCGTTCATCAGTTCAGCGACGAAACCTTCCGAGCGGGTGCCGTAACCCGAGATGCGGGTCTGGAAGTAGTTGTAGAAGATAACGGCCGGGATAGCGGCGAAGAGGCCGATACCGGTGGCGAGCAGGGCTTCAGCGATACCCGGCGCCACGACGGCGAGGTTGGTCGTGTTGGTGTTCGCGATGCCGATGAACGACGTCATGATGCCGTAAACCGTACCGAACAGACCGATGAACGGACCGGCCGAACCGACCGAGGCCAGGAACACCATGCCGCCCGACAGACGCTTGGCCAGCGAGGACTGGACAGCGTTGATGGCGTAGGTGGCGCGAGCCAGCGTCGAGTCGCGGTGCTCGCCGGCGACGGCCAGACCCGCTTGACGCGACAGTTCGACTTCCTGCGAGGCGGCGGCGGCCATGTCGGCCATCGGGTTGCCTTCGAATTCTTCCGACGAGCTGATGCGCGCGATGTCGGCGATCGAGCGAGCGCCGCGGAAGGCTTCCAGGAACTTGTCCGATTGCTTGTTCAGACCGGCGAACTCGAAAATCTTGGTGAGCAGCAGGACCCACGAGAAGACGGACGAGAGCAGCAGGCCGATCATGACGACCTTAACGACGGCGCCGGCGGCGAGGAACATGCCGACCGGGGTCAGCGAGCCGCCCTTCTTGCCGCCTTCGGCGGCGGCGACGTCGGCCGGCGGGGCTTCCGGAGCCGGAGCCGCGGCGGCCGGAGCGGCGGCGGCGTCGGCCGGCTTGGCGGCGGCGTCAGCGGCGGCCGGAGCGGCGGGCTTGGCGTCCTGAGCGAACGCCGGGGCGCTCGCCATCAGCGCCACGGCGCCGATGAGAGCGATGAGGGGGGTCTTCCGTTTAATGTCGAGCATCTGTCGCCAGTTCCTGATTGGTCTAGCACGTTTGGACCGAGGGTCGTCGCGCGAGAGCGTCTCCACCCTAACTCTGAATAGCCCGCCCGGAGATCGATCGCTCTTTCTCCAGCGGACCCGCTTCGCTGCGCTCGACCCGTTACGCCCCTCGCGAGGACTAGGCCTCCAGAAGGATCGTTTCGAAGCGCGTGCGACCGAGGCCCTTTCGGGCTCCGGTCTTACCGCAATGTTAGAATTGCGGCTGTGGTCCTTTGGCAACCCCTTTTCGCACCGTCAAGGGGATCATTTAGGCACAAAATCGTCGTAAAAGGCCCAGCCCCTCGCCGCCTACTGCGCCGCACAAAAGGAAATCCCGGAAATAAGGACGGTTTTTCCCTGGCAACGAGAATTGCGCTGCTGCATCGCAGCATAGCAACAAAACGCCGGTCGATGAAGAAAGGCGCCTGTCCTGGCGGCAGATGGGCCCACGGGCGTCACGGTCAAGTCGCGGGGCGAGCCGGCGCCGACGCCGCCATGGCGAAGCTACGACCAGCAAATGGCCGGGCCCGAACGCGCCATGAACGAGGAAGGAAAGTGGTGCCTGGGGCCGGAATCGAACCAGCGACACGCGGATTTTCAATCCGCTGCTCTACCAACTGAGCTACCCAGGCACTCGGGCTTTACGACGACCAGGGCCGCCTCGGCGGCCTCGCCGTCAAGCGAGGAGCGGCTCTATAGGGGAGGCTGAAAAGGAAGTCCAGCGCCCTTTTGTCATTCCCTGTTGATGTCTCCGGACAGGGGATTTTCGTCGTCGTCCTCGCCGCCTTCGACGACGTAGCGGCCGCTCAGCCAGCGCTGCAGATCCACGTCGGCGCAGCGCTTGGAGCAGAAGGGGCGAAAGGCCGGATCGACCGGCTTGCCGCAAATGGGACAGCCCGTGCTCATGGGACGCGCACCTCCAGGCGATCGGCAGGCCAATCCGATTGGGGCGAGACCGCGAACCTGCGGCCCAGGCGCTCAGCGACGCCGGCGTCCAGCTCGGCCATGAACGCTTCGGCGACGGCCGGCGCGCAACGGGCTTCCAGGCGAGCGCCAGGATCGGCCCTTCCCTCCCGTTCGAGGGCCCGCGCCAGGCGCCGGGCGGCATGTCGGGGATTCGCCGCCCCGGTCGGGGTCAGCAGCCGATCGAGAATCGGCGGCGCGCGGCGCGGCACGATCATCTCCAGCGTTCCGAACTTGCTGATCGCCCCGATTCCCACGCCGGGGTTATCGGGCGCGAACGCGTTGCGCGCGGCGGTCGTCAGGGCCTGGCCGTCGTGGCCGCGTCCGACCAGATCGAAGACGACGATGCCGCCCAGTCCCTTCAGACGCAGAACCCGCGCCGCGACGCTCAGCGCCGCCATGTTGGCCTGCCGGGCCGCTCGCTTCGAATCGGTCGCGTCGCGGCCGCCCAGATCGACGTCGACCGCCGTCAGGGCGCGGGTTTCCTCAACGGCGATATCGCCCCCGCCCGGCAGGCCAAAGACGGTCGCCAGCGCGTCGCTCTCGGCTTCCTCCACGGCCAGAAGCGCCGGCTGGCCCGTCGTTGGCGATCCAGCCTTCACGACCTGTCGCAAACGCTCCTCGACGCTTGGCGCGGCCGCCAGCACGCGCGGCTCGCCCGCCCCCTCCCCGACGAAGCGGGCCACGGCGGCCTTGTCGCGGCGAGAGGCGGTCTTGATCTCGATCTCGACCAGACCCCCCTCGACCAACTTGGGCATGTCGGGCCTGATCGGCAGGATGACGTCCCGCCCGCCCGGAAGGGCCACGAAGGCCGAGGCGAAGGTCTTTTCGACGCTCTTGATCCGCGCCACGCCACGAACGCCCTCGGCGTCCAGGGGATCGTCCGTGGGCCAGGAGACGAACAGGCGCTCGGGGCGGCCGTCCAGGGTCACGACCCCGACCGTCTCGCCGACGCCCTTATGGAGATAAGCCCGGCGCTCGCTCATGGACGATAGCCCAGGCCCGACAGCAGGTTCAGGGTTTCATAGAGCGGCAGGCCCACGACGCTGGGATAGGACCCGTTCAACTCGGTGATGTAGCCGCCCGCGAGACCCTGGACGCCATAGCCGCCGGCCTTGCCCCGCCACTCGCCGCTGGCGACATAGGCGTCCCGCTCGGCGTCGGACAGCCGCTTGAAGCCGACCCTGGTCTCGACCAGGCGCGAGGCCTCGCGGCCGCCGGGCGCGATCAGGGCCACGCCGGTCAGCACCTTGTGGTTTCGGCCGGACAACAGCTTCAGGCAGTAAAGCGCGTCAGCCTCGGTTTCCGCCTTGGGCAGGATGCGGCGGCCGACCGCCACGACGGTGTCCGCGGCCAGCACATAGTCGTTCGGCGCGCGGGCCGCGACCGCCCGCGCCTTCTCCCGCGCCAGGCGCAAGGCGTGCTTGCGCGGGATCTCGTCGCGCAGGGGCGTCTCGTCGATGTCGGCGGGGTCGACCCGGTCGGGCGTGACGCCGACCTGGGCCAGCAGATCGAGGCGCCGAGGGCTCGCGCTGGCCAGCACCAGCGCCGGCTGGGGAGCCATCATCGGCGATTACTTGAAGCGGTAGGTGATACGGCCCTTGGTCAGGTCGTAGGGGGTCATCTCGACCAGGACCTTGTCGCCGGCCAGCACGCGGATGCGGTTCTTGCGCATCTTGCCGGCGGTGTGCGCGATGATCTCGTGGTCGTTTTCCAGCTTCACGCGGAACGTGGCGTTCGGCAGCAATTCGCTGACCGTGCCGGGAAACTCGAGCAGTTCTTCCTTAGCCATCAGGCCTCTCAGTAGGGACGAATCACGTAGCCGCGAGGGTGCGCCCGACGGTCGAGTCGGGACGAGGCCTTCGCGGCGAAGGCGCCTCTATAACGCAATTATCCCCCAAACGTCGATGGCGCCCCGAAACGTCGCCGGATCGCCTCGGCCAGGGCGTCGCGCACCTCTCGATAAGCCTCCAGCCGCGCCTCGCGCGAACCGTTGTTGAGGGTGGGGTCGTGGGTCGGCCAGTATTCGATCTCGACGGCGCGGTCGCGCGACAGCTCGACGGCGCGGTGCTGCGCCTCGGGCGTCAGCGAGATGACGACGTCGAAGCTGTCATCTTCCAGCTCGGCGAAGGTCTTGGGCCTGTGGTCGGAGACGTCGAGGCCCAGCTCGTCCATCACCGCCACGACGAAGGGGTCGATCCCCTCCCCGTCCGGATCCGCCTTCAGACCGCAGGAGTCGACAAACGCCCGCGTGCCGTAGAAGCGCTTGAACAGCCCTTCGGCCATTGGCGAGCGCACGCGATTGTAGTTGCAGGAGAAAAGCACCGCGTCCGGCAGCTGGGCGGCCAAGGGATCAGCCTCGCCAGTGCAGCGCGCAGATCAGGGTGAAGAGGCGGCGGGCGGTGTCCAGATCGGTCTTGACCTTGCCCTCCAGACGCTCGCGCAACAAGGACGAGCCCTCGTTATGCAGACCGCGCCGGCCCATGTCCAAGGCCTCGATCTGCTGCGGCGTCGAGTTGCGGATCGCCGCGTAATAGCTGTCGCAGATCAGGAAGTAATCCTTGATCACGCTTCGGAACGGGGACAGCGACAGCAGATGCCGGCGCGCGTAGCCAGGGCCGGTGATGTCGAAGGCCAGGCGGTTTTCGATCAGCGACAGGCGCACGTCATAGGGACCGCCGCCGGCTTCGGCGGGTTCGAAATAGTTGCCCTCCAGCAGGTCGAAGATCGCGACCTGACGCTCCTGTTCCTGGTCGCGCGAAGCGGCCGCGAGGCTGTCCTCGTCGATCTCGATCGACTTGATGGAATGCTGGGCGCGTTCGTGGGTGGTCATGTGGCCGGAAGTTCGCCCGTCAATCGTCGGAACGCAACCGCACTGAAGCCGACAGGGCGTGCGCGGGCAAGCCTTCGGCCTCGGCCAGCGCCACCGTATGCGGTCCCAGGACGGCGAAGGACGCCGCGTCGCACTTCACGATCGAGGTGCGCTTGATGAAGTCATAGATGGACAGGCCCGACTGGAAGCGCGCCGCGCGGCTGGTCGGCAGCACGTGATTCGAACCCGCCACGTAGTCGCCGATCGCCTCGGGCGTCACGCGGCCCAGGAAGATCGCCCCCGCGTGGCGGACGCGATCCGACAGGGCTTCGGGCGTCTCGGTCGCGAACTCGACGTGCTCGGGCGCGATGGCGTCGACCAGGGCCGGGCTCTCATCCAGCGGGGCGATGATCACCGCCCCGTGGTCCCGCCACGAGGCCGCGGCGTCAACGCCGGTGGCGAGGGTCTTCAGGCGCTCCTCGACAGCGCGCTCGACAGCCTCGGCGAAGGACTGATCGTCCGTGATCAGGATCGACTGGGCGGCCGGATCGTGCTCGGCTTGGCTGAGCAGGTCGGCGGCGATCCAGTCGGGATTGTTGTTCTTATCTGCGACGACGACGATCTCGGACGGTCCCGCCAGGGCGTCGATGCCGACCACCCCGTAGAGCCGCCGCTTGGCGGCGGTGACATAGGCGTTGCCGGGGCCGACGATCTTGTCGACCGGCTGGATCGGGCCCGCGCCATAGGCCAGGGCCGCGACGGCCTGAGCCCCGCCGACGCGCCAGATTTCGGTGACGCCCGCTTCCTTGGCCGCGGCCAGTACGGCTGGCTGCAGCTTGCCCGGCGGGGTGACCATGGCGATACGGTCGACGCCGGCCACCTGGGCGGGCACGGCGTTCATCAGCACGGTCGAGGGATAGGCCGCGCGGCCCCCGGGCACGTAGACGCCCACGGCCTCGAGCGGCGTCCAGCGCCAACCCAGCTCGACACCGGCCTCGTCGGTCCAGGCCTGATCGGCCGGGCGCTGGCGGCTGTGATAGGCGCGGATGCGGGCCGCGGCGAAGGCGATGGCCTCGCGCACCTCGGCGGGCGTCTGGGCCCAGCCTTGTTCGATCTCTTCCGGAGAGACGCGGATCGTCTCGGCGGTCAGCTCGACCTTGTCGAAGCGACGGCCATAGTCGAGCACGGCCTCCAAGCCATGCGCCTTGACCGCTTGAAGGACCTCGCCCGCGGCGGCGTCGACGTCGGCCGGCGAACCACGGCGCTCATCGAGGAAAGCCCTGAAGGCGGCCTGGAAATCGGAGTCGGTGAAGGAGAAGCGGCGCATGGCCTGCTAGATGCGGTTTTTTGGCGGGGAGGCAAGTCAGAAAGCCCGCGACCCTACCCGCATCGTCGCTTCGAGGGCCGTCCGGGGGTCGCGAGGCGGAGCAGCGTCGCGTCCGGACCAGCGCGGCCAGGCTCGGAGCCCGTCCTTCAGTCGGCGTGCCCCGGCGTTCGCGGCGTCGTCCACGGCTCGGAGACATCGGCCAGCGCGACGTCCAGGCAATCGACCGAGACCCGCATGTCGCCGCCGCCCGCGAAGGTCAGGGTGACGACGCCGGCCGGCGCCTCCTCGGCGGGCTCGAAGCCCATCGAGAGAAGCTCGACGACCGCGCCCTTGGCGTCACGTCGCAGATTGCGCGCCTGGACCCCGGCGACATCGCCGAACTGCAACGCCGATCGCACCCGCTCCCCCGACTTGCCTTTGGCGGCTTCCCAGCGGAAGCGGTTGCAGGCCATGGTCAGGGTGCGCGCCTGGGCGTCCCAGCGGATGTCGCCGATCTTGGCCACGGCGTCCTGCAGGGCGGCCGACAGCACCGCGAGGTCGTCGGCGTCGTGCGCCAGCAGGCGAAGAGGCTTGGCGGTTGGCGCCATCGATCAGAGCTCCGGCTCGCCGTCGCCCTTGATGCGACGGACCTGAGCGCCGCACGCGCCCAGCTTTTCTTCCAGACGCTCGAAGCCGCGATCCAGGTGATAGATGCGGCTGACCGTGGTTTCGCCGCGCGCGACCAGCCCGGCGATCACCAGGCTGACCGAGGCGCGCAGGTCGGTGGCCATCACCTCGGCGCCTTCCAGGCGCTCCACGCCCCGCACGCGCGCCTCGCCGCCCGAGACCGAGATATCGGCGCCCAGACGCATCAGCTCCGGCGCGTGCATGAAGCGGTTCTCGAAGATGGTCTCGCGAATGCGGCTCTCGCCCTTCGCCGTGGTCATCAACGCCATGAACTGGGCTTGCAGGTCGGTGGCGAAGCCGGGGAACGGCGCGGTCTCGATATCGACCGCGTTCAGGCGTTCGTCGCCCCGCCGGATGATGCAGCCGTCGGCGGTCTCCTCGACGCCGGCGCCGGCTTCCTCCAGCTTGCGAAGCAGGGCGTCGATGAGACCCGGTCGGGCGTTGGTCAGTCGCACTTCCCCGCCAGCCATGGCGGCCGCGACGGCGTAGGTGCCCATCTCGATCCGGTCGGGGATCACCGCATGGGTCGCGCCCGCGAGGCGTGACACGCCGTTGATGGTGATGGTCGGCGTGCCCGCGCCCTCGACCCTCGCGCCCATGGCGTTCAGGCATTCCTGCAGGTCGGCCAGCTCCGGCTCGCAGGCGGCGTTACGGATCACGGTGGTCCCATCGGCCAGCACCGCCGCCAGCATGGCGTGTTCGGTGGCGCCGACGGACACCATCGGGAAGACGATCTCGGCGCCCTTCAGGCCGCGCGGGGCCTGGGCGTAGACATAGCCCTCGTGCAGATCGATCTTGGCGCCCAGGGCCTCCAACGCCTGCAGGTGCAGGTCGACGGGGCGCGCGCCGATGGTGCAACCGCCCGGCAGCGAGACCTTGGCTTGGCCCGAGCGCGCGACCAGCGGACCCAGCACGTTGAACGACGCCCGCATCTGGCGAACCAGATCATAGGGCGCGAAGCCGCTGGTGATCTCGGCGGCGTGCAGCACCGTCTCCTGGCCGTCGGCGCCGTCGCGCTCGGTCACCTCGACGCCCAGCCGCGCCAAGAGCTTGCCCAGGAACCGCGTGTCGGCCAGTCGCGGCATATTGGTCAGGCGCAGCGGCTCGTCGGTAAGCAGGCTGGCCGCCATCAGCTTGATGGCCGAGTTCTTGGCGCCGCTGACCGGGATCGATCCGTTCAGCCGCGCGCCGCCGGTGATGGCGATGCGATCCATTCAGGTCCCTCGAACGCGCGGAGGTGGGGCTCTCGGCGCGCTTCACATGTGAGGAGCGGGTTCTATCGGTTGCAAGAGGGCTTGCAAGGCCTTCAACGTCTAAATTGGCGCGGAGAGGTCGTAGGGCGCTTCGTCTTCCGGCCAACGCAGGTCGTGGGTGATGCTGGCCAGATCGATGGCCACCTGGACCAGGTCGATCGCCTTGCGCGTCGCCGAAAGCCCATCCCGCCCGAAAGCCGCCTTACCGGCCTCGGTGTCGAACTGCCCGCCGTCCCCGACCAGGCGCACGGCCACCGCCCACTCGCTCGAATCCGGCGCTCGAAACGGCGCCGACATCTCGACCGTCAACGCCACGCGTTCGCCGTCGCCATGACTTATCCCCAGCAATTCTCGAACGACGCCGTAGGGTCTGGGCGCCAGCTTGGCGGCCTCGAGCGCCGCCGTGTTTTCATCGAAACTCCCGCGGGCCGGCGCTTTTCGCTTCCGGAGATTGGTGCGCAACGCTTCGGCGAGCTTGGCTTCGCGGGTCGATGGGTCGTGGCTGATCGGCATGTCTCGGGGGTGCGGCGACAAAGTTCTTCGGTCAAGACGATTTTGGGCTTGGCGTTCGCGATTCTCCTCGCTATACGCCCCCTCCTCGTCGCCGCCGTAGCTCAGTGGTAGAGCGCATCCTTGGTAAGGCTGAGGTCGGCAGTTCAATCCTGCCCGGCGGCACCATGGGGGCCCAAAGCAAGTTCAAGGCTTTGGGCCCCCGCCAGTTTTCAGACATTGACGGCGCTTGAGCGCCCCTTCCGGACGCTAGGGCGCGCCAGCGCATTCGCCTTCCGCCAGGCGACGGCGCTGATCGCCGTTTCCGGGCGGTCATCGTCTGGATGTTCATGGCCAGCCTAAGACCGGCTCTGATCGGACGCGGCTTCCAGGACCGCGCGGTTCAGCAAGGTTAGCTGCGCCCCGCGCATATCGATCAGCCCATCACGTCGCATCTGCTGCAGGGTGCGATTGACGTGCACGAGGCTGAGGCCCAGGGCGTCCGCCAGAACCTCCTGCTTGATCGGGAGATGGAAACTCTCGCCGCGCGCCTCGCCGATCTCCGCGAGCCGGCCATGCAGCTCAAGCAGCAGATGCGCCATGCGTTCGTAGGCGGTCTGTCGCCCCAGGCGCACGATCTGGTCGATCAGTCGCGACTGCTGCGCGGCCGCCGCGCCGGCCAGGGCTCGGCTCAGCCCCTCGCTGGCGGGAGAGAAGCCAGGCTGGGTGGACCGCGCTCGCAAGGGCGTCAGAGCCACGGCCTGGACGGCGTGTTGGGAACGGGTCAGCAGGTCGAACCCGATCCCGTCGCCAGGCAGCAGGAAGGCCACGATCTGTCGCCGCCCGTCGCGCAGCGAATGGGCCAGACACGCCCAGCCCGATAGCAGGAACATCGGCGCGGCGCGGGCGCTATCCAGGTCCCTCCCCGCTGGGTAAGCCTCGATCCGGCCGAGCCGGGCCTCGAGCGCGGCCGCGTCCTCGTCCAGGAGCGGACCAAAGCGCCTCAACCGACGAAGATAAGCCTTCTCCACGGGCCGTTCGGGGACAACGGCTAGCATGGGGCGTCACGCCGGGTTCGATTGCGACGCGGAACCGCCCTTTTCATCACTCGCCCTGTCCAATCAGCGAGCCCCATCCCGGCCCCTATCATCCGCCGCTCCCAAGGCGACGTCGAGGCGAAATGGGCGTTCGCGTCGAGACATGGCCCCCGCCGAGATCCTGACCGCCGCCTCCATCGCGTTTCGTTCCTGGCGGCGTCCAACGGGCGACAATTCTCTTCCTGATCATGGCGTCCCAGGTCTCGCGGACATAGCGCTTCGAGGTCGATGCTAAGGGCCATCTAAAGCCGCACGCGGGTGAGGTTCCCCGCCCTATCGACGACCGCCAGCCGGGGGACGAACCCGCAAGACGCCAGCACCCTCGCCTGACGGCGCGCCTGCCGTTCGGCCTCGGCGCCCGAGCGAAAGATCTGCGCCAGCGCGTTCCGATCACAGAACAGGACCCAGCCGCCGTTCAGCGGCTCGATCCTAAGCAGGCTCACGGCCGGGAAAGTCGAAACCGTGCGCGAAACGTCGTTCCGGCTCGCGGCGGGCATCACCACGCGCGAAAACCGCGATAAGCGCGGCGAAAGAAGCGAGGCGGGTCGCGGAGGCTGATCGCCATCGATGATCCTTTCAGGCCGTTGCGCGCCCGCGGAGCCATGCCGCGGGCGCGCGATCGCCTAAGCCGTGGGCCTAGCGGCGGTCTTCCCAGCCGCGACGGGCGGCCTCGGCGTGACCTTCGCTATCGCCGAACCAGCCACCCTGACCACGACCGCGGCCTCGGCCGCCCCGGTCGTCGTCATCGTCTCGGCCGCGCGAGCGCGAGCCGCCTCGGTCGTCGTCCTCCCAGCCTCGACGCGCGGCGCGGGCGTGGCCCTCGCTGTCGCCGAACCAGCCGCCATGTCCGCGACCGCGGCCGCCGCGATCGTCATCGTCGTCACGGCCGCGCGAGCGCGCGCCGCGATCATCGTCGCTGGCGAACCGGCCATATTCGTCGCGGTCCCGGTCGTTGCTTCCGCGCCCACGGCCGCCGCGATCGTCGTCTTCCCAGCGTTGGCGAGCCGCGCGGGAATGTCCCTCGCTATCGCCGAACCAGCCGCCCTGGCCGCGGTCGCGACCGCCGCGTCCCTCATCGTCACGGCCGCGAGAGCGCGAGCCGCCACGATCGTCGTCGCCGGCGAACCGGCCGTACTCGTCTCGGTCGCGCCCCCGCGATCCATAGCCGCCGCGATCATCGTCGCTCACGAAGCGTCCGTACTCGTCACGGTCGCGTTCGTTGGAGCGCGAGCGATAACCGCCGCGATCGTCGTCGTCGCGGAAGCTGCGGGACTCGCCGCCCCGACGCGCGGCCCAGCCACGACGCGAGGCTTCGGAATGCCCCTCCGAGTCGCCGTACCAGCCACGCCCATCGTCGTCGTCACGTCCACGCGACCGGTAGCCGCGATCCTCGTCGTCCCGACCGCGAGACCGGCCCCGATCGTCGCTGGTGAAGCGGCCCTGATCGTCGCGGTCGCGACCGCCTTGTTGTCTGGCCATGGGATCCTCCTGTTGTTGGCCTTGGGAGAAGTCTGAAATCTCGAGCGCCACCAGGGGCGTCGGTCGAGGACGACCGCCGCGCGCCGTGAGCGCTTCCTTGCGCTGGCGCAGTTCGCGGCCCAGCGCCTCGACATCGACGCCGGCCGCCCGGGCCTTGGCGAAGATGCCGGAACCCGGCTTCTCCTCCTCGGCCACGTGATGCTTGATCTGCTCGGACAGCACCTTGAACTTGGCGTCGCGGTACGGATCGTCCTCGTCGCTGGCCAGCAGGTCGGCGATCAGGACCTTGGCCCCGTCATGCTCCACCTGGGCTTCGTTCAGCGGCTCGTCATCGGACGCCGCTTCGCGACAGGCGGGATAGAAGATTTCCTCCTCCAGACGCGTGTGCGCGATCAGTTCGGCGCAAGCTTCGCGGATGATGGCGGTCTTGCGGGCCGGCGCGGCCTTTTCGTAGTCCTTGAACAAGGCCTCGACCTTGCGGTGGTCGGCCTTCAACAGCTCGATGCCGTCGGCCGTCGTCACCCCGGCCTCGGTCGTCTTGGACGACGTCGCCTGGGTGGATGCGGCGCCCGAGGTCGGGCTCTGGGTCGCGGAGGCCTGTGTCTGCTTTTCGTCGCTTCCCGACGCCGCGGCGTTCGACGCCGGCTTGGCGTCGTTGTCTTCCTGCTTGGCCATAGAGGCGTTTCCCATTGTGCGTGAAATCCGCCAGCGCATCGCCCTCGAACGATGCGACGGATCGTGGGAAAGAACGGCGCCGAGCCGACCGACGTTTCGGTCAATATCAAATGTAATAGATTGAAAACTCTACAGTAATGGCGTTTCCAACTACCCGTTCAGCCACGCTTTCGAGCGACGCGAAGGCCTTGTGATCGCTACGGTTTCGCGCCTCGCCCCGAGCGGGCGCGACGTCGGCGCGGAACTTTAAGACGTTGTTCATCCAAGCCGGGAGGCGGGCCGTATCTCCTGAAGACGATCGATGTCGTGAGGGATTTGATGACCATCGCGAAAGGATGGAAGGTGCTGGGCGCCGTGCTGAGCGCCAGCGCCTTGAGCGGCTGCTCGGGCCTGGCGACCGTCAACGCGCTGCAGCCCAGGGGCGGGGTGACCATTACTCGCGACATCGCCTATGCCGGCGGAGAACGCGGCAAGCTGGACATCTATCGCAACGCCCGCGCCGACCGTCACGCCCCGGTGGTGGTGTTCTTCTACGGCGGCGGTTGGGACTCCGGAAAGAAGGACGACTACGCCTTCGCCGGCGCGGCCTTGGCGCGCGAGGGCTTCGTCGCCGTGGTTCCGGACTATCGGATCTATCCCGAGGCGCGGTGGCCCGCGTTCGTGCAGGACAGCGCCGCGGCGGTCGCCTGGACCAAGGCGCACATCGCCGAATATGGCGGCGACGCCCACAAGCTTTTCCTGATGGGCCATTCGGCCGGCGCCTACAACGCCGTGACCCTGGCGACGGATCGGCGCTGGCTGGCGGCGGTTGGAATGGCGCCCGAGCGCGACCTGAAGGGCGTCGTGGGCTTGGCCGGCCCCTATGACTTTCTACCACTGCGCAGCGACCGGCTGAAGATCATCTTCGGGCCGGAAGGCCAGCGTCCCGACACCCAGCCGATCAACCATGTCGATGGCCGGTCCCCGCCCCTGCTGCTCGTCACCGACGCGGGCGACAAGGTGGTGGACCCGGGCAATACGACCCGGATGGCCCAGCGGGTCGGCGCCGCCGGCGGCATCGTCGAAACCCGGACCTATAAGGGCCTGGACCACGCGCTTCTGATGGGCGCCGTCGCCGCGCCGTTGCGTTTCCTGGCCCCGGTTTTGAGGGACAGCACCGATTTCATGCGCGCGCGGCTGGCGGAGGCGGACCGGTGATCCCGCTCCTCGCCGCCATCTTGATCGCGATGCTCGCCATCATGGGCTGCGGCTGGTTCGTTCAGCGCGCGGCCAACAATGGCGGTTGGACGGACGTGTTCTGGACCTACGGAACAGGCGCGACCTGCGCGCTGGCCGCCCTGGCTCCCATGGCGGGCGCGAGCGGGCCCAGCTGGCGCCAGATGATGATCGCCGCGCTGGTCGCCGCCTGGTCGCTGCGTCTTGGAACCTATGTCGCGATCCGCGTGGCCAAGGGGGCCGAGGACGTCCGCTATGCTCAGTTGCGCAAGGAGTGGGGCGACAGCTTTCCCCGGCGCATGGTCGGTTTGATGCTGATCCAGGCTCCGGCCACGGCGCTCTTGGCGGTGTCCATCCTGTTCGCCGCGCGACAACCCGCGCCCGATTTCCGCCCCGCCGACGCGCTGGGCCTCGTGATCCTCCTCGGCGCCATCCTCGGAGAAGGCATGGCGGACGAGCAGATGAA
The DNA here is from genome assembly GCF_000372645.1 of Caulobacter vibrioides OR37. Classification (GTDB taxonomy): domain Bacteria; phylum Pseudomonadota; class Alphaproteobacteria; order Caulobacterales; family Caulobacteraceae; genus Caulobacter; species Caulobacter vibrioides_E. The sequence goes on from NZ_APMP01000006.1 coordinate 105,931, forward strand.
GCGCTTCAAGGCCGACCCCGCCCATCGGGGCCAGGTCTGCGACACCGGCCTGTGGGCCTGGTCGCGGCACCCCAACTACCTGTTCGAGTTCGTCGGTTGGATCGCCTATCCGGTGATCGCCCTGAACCTGGCCGACCCGTGGAGCTGGCTGTCCCTCATCGCGCCGATCGTGATGTTCGCCATCCTGCGGTTCGGTACGGGCGTGCCGCCGCTGGAGGCCGCCATGGTCGCCTCGAAGGGCGAGGCCTATCGCCGCTATCAGGCCCGGGTCAGCCCCTTCCTTCCCCGCCCGCCCAAGGAGAGCAACACATGAGCACCGTCGCCGCCGTCATCAACGCCTTCGAGGGCGCGCCGCTGCCCGACGCCCTGCGCCGCGCCGCCGTCAGCTTCCTCGTCGAGGGGGCGCGTCGCGGCCTTCAGGGCTCGGCCGCCGAGATCGACGCCGAATTCGCCCGCGAGATGGCGCGACGTCCCATCGCAGAGCACACCAAGGCCGCCAACGACCAGCACTACGAGCTGCCGGACGCCTTCTTCGAGCGGGTGCTGGGCCCTCGGTTGAAATACTCCTCCTGTCTCTACCCCAGGGGCGACGAGACCTTGGCCCAGGCCGAGATCGCGGCGCTCAGCGCCACCTGCGCCCACGCCGACCTCGAAGACGGTCAGGCTATTCTCGAACTGGGCTGCGGCTGGGGCTCGCTGAGCCTGTGGATGGCCGCGCACTATCCCAACGCCCGGATCACCAGCGTCTCCAATTCCGCCTCGCAGCGCGCCTTCATCGAGGGCCGCGCCGCAGCGCTGGGTCTGTCGAACCTGACCATCGTCACAGCCGACATGAATGATTTCGCGCCGAGCCAGCGGTTCGATCGCGTGGTCTCGGTCGAGATGTTCGAGCACATGGCCAACTGGCGCGAGCTCCTGACCCGCGTCCACGGCTGGCTGAAGCCCGAAGGCGCCCTGTTCATCCACGTCTTCAGCCACCGGACGACGCCCTACCGCTTCGACGTCAATGATCCGGCCGACTGGATCGCGCAGCACTTCTTCACCGGCGGCGTGATGCCTAGCCACGGCTTGATCCGCCAGTTCGACGACCTGTTCACCGTCGAGGCGGACTGGGTGTGGAACGGCTCGCACTACGCCAAGACGGCCGAGGACTGGCTGGCCAATTTCGACCGGCACGCCGAGGAGATCGGCCAGGTGATGCGCGAGGTCTATGGCAAGGACGCCAAGCTGTGGACCCGTCGCTGGCGGCTGTTCTTCCTGTCGACCGCCGGGCTGTTCGGCCACGCGGGCGGCGAGGAATGGGGCGTCAGCCACTATCGCCTGCGACCGGCGGCCAAGGCATGAGAACGCTCGTCTCCTACGTCGCGACGGCTCTGGCCTTCCTGCTGCTGGACGCCTGCTTTCTGACGCTGGCGGGGCCTGGCGTCTATCGGCCGACCCTCGACCCGATCCTGGGCGAGACCGTGCGGCTCGCGCCGGCGATGCTGTTCTACGCGCTGTACGTCGCCGGCCTGACGCGCTTCTGCGTCGCGCCGGCGCGGGGCGCGTCCTGGACCAAGGCGCTGTCGGCCGGCGTGTTCCTGGGCCTGGTCGCCTATGGGACCTATGACCTCACTTGCCAAGCGGTGATGCGCGTCTGGACTTGGCGCATCACCTTCATCGACCTGGCCTGGGGCGCGTTCGCCAGCGGAACCGCCTCTGCGGTCGGGGCTCTGGTGGATTCCAGGATCGGTGGCCTAACGAACCGAGCCCAAGATCGCTGAACTTGAGGATCAAGTGATCGCCGCCGCATCGCTGGCGGCGATCACCCCCATCGCCTCCCGCGTTCGGGCGGCCTTTCGGCGGCAGGCCTGGCGCTCGGTCTCGGCCATGGTCTCCAAGGTCCGCAAGGGCATTATCATACGCCCCTGTCCCCGTAGCCGCGTCAGGTTGCGGTCGAGGAAGTCCCAATAGAGGGCGTTAAACGGGCAAGCGTTGTCGCCCAGCCGATCCTTGACGTCGTAGCGACAGCCCCGACAGTAGTCGCTCATCCGATCGATATAGGCGCCGCTAGCCGCGTAGGGTTTGGACCCGACGACGCCGCCATCCGCGAACGTGGCCATGCCGCGCGTATTGGGCATCTCCACCCATTCGTAGGCGTCGGCGAACACGACCATGTACCAGTCATCGACCGCGTCGGGATCGACTCCCAGCAGCATCGCCAGATTGCCCGTCACCATCAGCCGCTGAATGTGATGCGCGTAGGCGTGGTCGTGCGCCGCACGCACGGTGTCGGCGACGCACGCCATGTCGGTCTGGCCCGACCAGTAGAAGCCAGGCAGCGCGCCGCGCGCGTCCAAGGCGTTGAGGCGACCATATTCTGGCATCTTCAGCCAATAGACGCCGCGCACGAACTCCCGCCAGCCGATGATCTGGCGGATGAAGCCCTCGACCGCGTTCAGGGGCGCGCGCCCTTGTCGGTAGGCCGCTTCCGCGCGCCGACAGATATCCAAAGGATCCAGCAGACCGATGTTCAGCGCCGGCGAGATCAGACCGTGCCAGAGGAAAGGACGCCCCCAGGCCATGGCGTCCTGCCAATCGCCGAACGCGGGCAGCATATCGTTCAGGAAATGCTGGAAGGCGGCCTCGGCCTCTTCGGCGTTGGTCGGCCAGCCAAAAGGCTCGACGGCGCCGAAATGGTCCTCGAACCCCTCACTGACCCGCCCGATCACCGCGCGCGTGACGGCGTTGGGCGTCACGCGCAGCCGATCCGGAGGACGGACGCCGGCCGGCAGCTTGCGGCGATTGTCGGCGTCGAAGTTCCAGCGACCGCCGGCGGGCTGGTCGCCGTCCATCAACAGCCCGGTCTTACGGCGCATCTCGCGGTAGAAGTACTCCATCCGCAGCTCGCGCCGGTTCGCCGCCCAGCCCGCGAACGCCGCCCGGGAACAGATGAAGCGGTCGTCCTCGCGCGTCTCGATCGGCACGCCGAGATCGAGCGCCGACAGACGCGCCTCCAGCGCCCACTTGCCGCAGGCGGTTCGGATCACGCGATCAAAGCCGCCCTCGCTCAAGACGCGGCGGATCTCGCCTTCGATCGAGCCCGTGTTGTCGGGATCGTCCAGACCGACATAGCGGACGTCCAGGCCTTCGCGCCGCAGTCCCTCGGCGAACTGCCGCATCGCAGACCAGACCAGAACCAGCTTTTGCCTGTGATGCTTCCAGGCCCTGGCCTCGACCCGGCTCTCGACCATCAGGATGACGTCGTGGCCGGGCCGCGCGCCTTCGAGGGCGGACAGGGTCCTGCTCAGCTGGTCGCCCAGAACCAGCCGCAAGCTTCTCACGGCGCGCGATCCAGGCCCACGTCCTGGAGCGTATTGTCGAAGCCGAGGGCGCGGATGCGGGACTTGAGGGCGGCCAGCTTGGCGGCCGGAAGGCCGGGCGTGCGCGCCAACAGCGCCACGAACTTGCCGTCGGCGGTGCTGGCGATCATCCAGCCGTAGTTGTCGCCGTGGTCGATCACCCAGTACTGGCGACGGATGAGGCCGCCAAAGAAGCTGGCCTCGAACTTGGCGTTGGTCGTCGGATCGACGATCCGGGCCGAGGTCGCGACATGACGCTGCGGGCCGTCACGATCCCCGACGTGACAGACCTGATCGATGTGAAACCCGTCCTTGGGCGCCTTGGCCCAGACCTGATAGGCGCCATGGCAATTGCGCTGACGATCATTGGGTGTACGGACGATCTCGTACCAGCGCCCCATGAAGCGATCGATGTCGATCGCCTGGCGCGGCTCTGGCCCGGTCGTCGCGAAGGCCAGGGCGGGCGCGACTAAAGCCAGGCTGGCGGCCGCCAGCCCCGCCAACAGGCGGCGGAAAAGAGGACGGAAAAACGAAGGGCTCGGCATCGGCGGCTCCAGAACGCGGTGTCGGCTTACGTCTGTTGAGCTACGGGTGGACCGTCCGATCGGATGTGTCTCGGGCGGCATATTTCAGCCGCGCCTTTTGACGGGACACCCCGGAACGATTTCGTCGTGAAAATCGTATCCTGGATCCATCCGGGGCAAGGCTTGGCCCGTATAGTGGTCATGTATGCGAATCGACACGCGGAAGCTCGACGCCATGGCGCACGTTCGGTGACGTCCTCGGCGCGCGCCTATGATGGTCTGCTGTCGCGCGTCGCCCAGACGCGCGATCGCGCGGCGTTCGCGGAGCTGTTCGAGCACTACGCCCCGCGCGTGAAGACGCTCCTGATGCGCAGCGGCTCAACGCCCTCGGCGGCCGAGGAGCTTGCGCAGGAAGCCATGCTGCTGGTGTGGCGCAAGGCGCACATGTTCGACCCGGCGCGCGCCTCCGCCGCGGCCTGGATCTTCACCATCGCTCGGAACCTCAGGATCGATAACCTGCGGCGAGGGTCTTCGACCCTTTACGAGCTGGATCCCACCTTCGGCATGGAAGAGCCACAACAGCCCGACGCCATCCTGTGCGGCGCCGAGGACGCCCAAAGGATTCGCGCCGCGATGCGGACCTTGAACCCTGAACAAGCCCTAGCAATTGAAATGGCGTTTTTCCAAGAACAGACCCACGCCCAGATTTCCCAGACCCTCGGGGTTCCGCTGGGCACCATCAAGGCCAGGATTCGGTTTGGCATGATGAAGCTGCGCGCCTTTATCGAGCGAGACGCGGGGGCCTCGGCATGAGCGCGAGACGCCACCCCAGCGAGGAGCGACTGCTGGCCTTCGCGGCCGGCACCCTGAGCGTCCCCGAGGCCGTGGTCGTGGCCACGCACCTCGCCCTTCGCCCCGAGACCCGCGCCTGGGCAGAACTTGGCGAGGCCGTCGGCGGCGCTATGCTGGACGATCTGGCCCCGAGCGGCCTGGAGCCCGACGCCTTGGATGGCGTGATGGCGCGCCTGGACGACGCCTCGGACATTGCTCCGCCCGTTCCGCGCACGGCGGACCCCAGCCTTCCGGCCCCTCTGCGCGGCTTCGCGCTTGGCCCCTGGCGCTGGCTGGGTCCGGGCGTTCACGTGCGCGACGTTCTGGGGCCCCGAGACGGCGACTGCCGCGTGATCCTGCTGCGCATCGCCCCTGGCCAGTCGGCGCCCCGTCACACCCATGGCGGCGTGGAGCTGACCTGCGTCATCGAAGGCGCCTACGCCACCGAGGATGGCGTGTTCTCGCGGGGCGACTTCGAGGAAGCCGACCCCAATGTGACGCACCAGCCTCGCGTGGTCTCCAGCGCGCCGTGCCTGTGCGTGGCCGCGCTCGACGGTCAGATCGTCCTGCCCGGTCGGCTGGGTCGCCTGCTCGCGCCGTTCGTCAAGCTGTAGGACGCGGAGCGGATCGCGTGGATCGCGGGCCGCGACACCCCAGTGGCGCCTTTCTAGGCCGCGCGGGCCTTCAAGGCCTTGGCGACGACGGGCGCGAGGGCCTCTCCGATCCGCCGAGCGCCCTCGGCGTTCGGGTGGATGCCGTCCTTCTGCAACAGGGCTGGGTTGCCGCCCACGCCCGCCAGGATGTTGGCGTAAAGCGGGACCGAAAACTCTCGCGCCAGGCTCGGATAGAGAGCGTTGAACTCGCGGGCATAGGTCGCGCCGATCGCTGGGGGCGCGCTGACGCCCACCAGCACGGCCCCGATGTTCCGCGCCTTCAGCTTGGCGAGAACCCCGCGCAGATTGGCCTTGGTCTGGGCGGGCTCGACGCCTTGCAACAGGTCGTTGCCGCCGAGGGCCACGACACAGAGCCGCGTGTCGCCCGCGACGCTGAAGCCGACCCGCGCCAGCCCCCCGCCGCTGGTGTCGCCCGAAACGCCGGCCGCTCGAACGATCGCCGGAACACCCCGTCGGGCCAACGCGGCCTGAAGCTGAGCGGGCATGGCGTCACGCGCCGGCAGACCCAGACCGGCGGTGATGGAATCGCCCAGCACGGTGATGACCGGCGGCTTCGGCGCGGCGGCGATCTGGGTCAGCAGGCCCAGGCCGATCAGAAATCGGCGGCGATCTGGAAAACGCTGTGCGGTCGAGGTCATGCCTTCCTATGTAGGTCGTCGACCGGCCGGACAAGACCACCCCTACAGGAAGCGATATGACCGACGACGCCCAACCCGCCGCGCCGCTGGTGCTCGACGCGGTGACGCTGACCCTGCCCTCGGCCGCCGGCCCGGTGAACATTCTGCGCGGCGTCGACCTGGTCGTGAGCGCCGGAGAGCGCGTGGCCGTGATCGGTCCGTCGGGCTCGGGAAAGTCCTCGCTGATCGCCGTCGGCGCCGGGCTGGAGGAGCCCACCGCCGGAACGGCGCGCCTGTTCGGGCAGGACCTGGCCAAGTTGGACGAGGACGGCCGGGCGCGTTTGCGTCGCGGCCGCGCGGCCCTGGTGTTTCAGGCCTTCCACCTGCTGCCCAACATGACCGCTGAGGAGAACGTCGCCACGCCGCTGGAAATCGCCGGCGCGCGCGAAGCCCTCTCCGTAGCGCGCGACTGGCTGGGCCGTGTCGGGCTCTCGGGGCGCCTGACCCACTATCCGCACCAGCTGTCCGGGGGCGAGCAGCAGCGCGTCGCCCTGGCCCGCGCCCTGGCGGCCCGCCCGGCCCTGCTGTTCGCCGACGAGCCGACCGGCAACCTGGACGGCGCCACCGCCGCCTCGGTCGCCGATCTGATGTTCAGCCTCGTCGCCGAGCTCGGCGCGGCGCTGGTGATGGTCACCCACGATCCAGCCCTGGCCAGCCGCGCCGACCGCATCGTGCGGATGGCCGACGGGCGCGTCACGGCGTGACGATGAAAGCCCCCCTCGCCTTCCGGCTGGCCGCTCGGGAATTGCGCTCGGGCGTGCGCGGCTTTCGGATCTTCCTGGCGTGTCTCGCGCTGGGCGTCGCCGCCATCGCCGCCGCCGGCTCGACCGCCGAGGCCTTTCGCCAGGGGCTGGCCAGCCAAGCCCGCGAAATCCTGGGCGGCGACCTCTCCTTTTCGGTCGAGAATCGCGACTTCACCGACAAGGAGCGCGCGACCTTCGACCGGTTGGGCGTGGCCAGCTACGCGGCCGGCGCCCGCGCCATGGCCCAGGCGCCCAACGGCGAGCGACGGCTGGTCAGCCTGCGCGGGGTCGACGACCGCTTTCCGCTGGCGGGCGCCGTCAAGCTGGAGGGCGCGCAGAGTCTCGCCGCCGCCCTGGCTGATCGAGACGGCCTGCCCGGCGCGGCGGTCGAACCGGCGCTGCTGGACCGCCTGGGCCTGAAGCTTGGCGACACGTTCGAGGCCGGGTCCATGACCCTGGTCGCCCGCGCCCGGCTGATCAGCGAGCCCGACGGCCTGTCTCGAGGCTTCTCGCTGGGGCCGCGCGTGCTGGTGCGTCGCGACGTGCTGGAACGATCCGGCTTGCTGGCGCCCGGCGGACTGTCCAATCGCGCGGTCAGGATCGCCCTGCCGCCCGGCCAGGACCCCCGCGCCGCCGGCAAGGCCGTCCAGGCGGCGCTGCCGGACTCCCACCTTCGAGTTCGGGACCGGCTGGACAGCGCCCCCGGGGCGCGGCGACTGATCGACCAACTGGAATATTTCCTGGGCTTCATCGGACTGGCCTCGCTGGTCGCCGGCGGTCTGGGCGTGGCCGGAGCGGTCTCGGCCTATGTGTCGGCCCGCGAGCCGGCCATCGCGACGCTGAAGGCGCTGGGCGCCGAGAGCGGTCTGATCCGCGATCTCCACCTGATCCAGATCGGCGTCCTGGCCCTGCTGGGCGTCGCCCTGGGCCTGATCGTGGGCGGCGTCGCGCCGCTGATCCTCGGCAAGATCGCGGGCTCGAGCCTGCCGATCCCCGCCCTCTTCGCGGTCTATCCCTGGCCGCTGGCCAAGGCGGGGCTGTTCGGCCTCCTGGCGGCGGCGGCGTTCTCGCTGATCCCCCTGGCGCGAGCGCGGGCGACGCCGCCTTCGGCCCTGTTTCGTCGAGCGCCCAAGGCCCGCCTGCCGGTGGGCATGGAGACGATCGGCGCGCTCCTCTCCGGCGCCGGACTGGCCGTCCTGGCCGTGGCGACCGCGCCCACGCCGCTAGCCGCCGCGATCATGATCGCGGGCGTCGCCGTCGCCTTTGGCCTGCTGGCGGTGCTCGGCCGCGCCGCCGCCTGGACGGCCGGCAAGGCGCGTGGCCTGACGCGCGGTCCGGCCAAGCTGGGCCTGGCCAATCTGGCGGGTCCGGGTTCGGCGGCCAGGACCGCCAGCCCGGCGATCGGCCTTGGCGTCGCGCTGCTGGCGTGCGTGGTCCTGATCCAGTCAGCGCTTCTGGCCCAGGTCAGCGACGTCGCCCCCCGCACCGCGCCGGCCATGGTGTTCACCGAGATCCCCGCCGACCGCGCCGCCGCTTTCGACGCCGCCGTGGCCAGCGTCACGGGACCGCTGAACGCGGACCGGTATCTCAGAATGCCCTTCGCGACGGGGCGGATCGTCGCCCTGAAGGGCAAGCCGGTCGATGTCCAGGCCATCAGGCCGTCCGAGCGCTGGGCGTTCGACAACGATATCAGCCTGTCGCTGCTGGCCAGCGCGCCTCAACAGGCAGGGACCGTCGCCGGCCGATGGTGGACCGCCGACTATGCGGGCCCGCCCCAGGTCGCGTTGAACGTCGAGATCGCCGAGGCCGCCGGCCTGAAGGTCGGCGACACGATCACGGTCCTGATCCTCGGTCGAGAGATCGAGGCCCGCGTCGCGGTGCTGCGCAAGGTGGACTTCGGCGGCTTCGGACCCAACTTCGCCCTGATCTTCAATCCCGCGACGCTGGAGGGCGCCGACCTGCGCAGCGTCGCCATCGCCCGCCTGGACCGAGATCGCGAGGCGACTTTGACCCGGAAGCTGGGCCAGGCGTTTCCGGGCGTGAACGTGATCAGCGTGCGCGAACAGCTGGACGCCGCCGCGGCCCTGTTCGATCGCCTGGCCCTGGCGGTTCGCGGCGCGGCGGCCGTCGCCGGACTGGCGGGCCTGCTGGTGCTGGCCGGCGCGATCGCGGCCGGCGCCCGGGCCCGGGCCCGCGAGGCCGCCACGCTGAAGGTCCTGGGGGCCACGCGCGCCCAGGTTTTGACGGCCTACGTTATCGAATATGGCGCGGTCGGCCTGATCGCGGGCGCGGCCGGCGTTCTCTTCGGCTTCGCGGCGGCCTGGCCGGTGGTGGTCAAGGTGTTCCAGGCCACTTGGAGCGTCGACTGGCGGGGCGTGCTGTCGCTGCTGGCGGGCGCGACCGGCGTGACCACCGTCGGCGGCCTGATCGCCGCCGGCTTGGCGCTATCCCGACGCCCCGCGCCCGTGCTGCGCGGCGACTGAAGGCCTGAGCCTCGCCGCCGCGCGACGGCTTTACGCCGCCGCCGGCTTGCGCGGGAGAATGAACTCCGCCCGCTTGCCGAAGACCCAACGGTTCAGGCTCAGCGAGAACGCCACCGTGGTCCAGAGCGTGATGAACATCATGTGGATGTAGTGCAGGGGCGTCCAGGCGAAGCTGAACACCGCGTACAGCGCCACGCCGAAGATCAGGCCCGCGATGGCGGCGCGCGGATCGACATTGCGGAACAGCAGGCCGACGATGAACACCGACAGCACCGGCATGCTGGTCAGGCCGTTCAGCTTCTGGACCAGATTGATGATGCTGTCCGCGCCGTCATAGATCGGCACCAGCACCAGCGACACGACGACGAAGGCGATGCTGACCAACATGCTCAGGCGCGGCACGTTCGGGTTCGGCTGGACATATTTCTCGTGGATGTCGCAGACATAGAGCGCGGCGGACGAGTTCAGCACGCTGGCGAAGTGGGCCAGCACCGCCGAGGCGATGGCGGCGGCGAAGATGCCAGACATCCAGTTGGGCAGGACGTGCCAGACGATCTTGCCATAGGCCGCGTCGCCCAGGTGGCCGAACAGCTTGTACGACACGATGCCTGGAATGACGACCATCGGCGGCACGATCAGCAGGCGGACGATGGTCGCGGCGACGACGCCCTTCTGGGCTTCCTTCAGGTTCGGCGCGGCCATGGCGCGCTGGGTGATGGTCTGGTTGGTCGACCAATAGAACATCTGGATGAAGATCATCCCCGTCAGCAGCACGTGCCAGGGCAGCGGCGAATTGTTGCCGCCGATCATGGTCAGCCGCTCGTGCGGGATGCCGCTGAAGTCGAAGCCAATCGCCTTCAGCGACAGGAACACCACCAGCATGCACATGCCCAGCAGCAGGATGCCGCTGAACGTGTCGGTGATGGCCACGGCGCGCAGGCCGCCGAAGATCGCGTACAGCGAGCCCGCCACCGCGAAGACCAGGGCCAGGGTCATGATCGGGATCTGCAGCCCGAACATCGACTTCATCATCAGCGCGCCGGTGTAGAGCGTGATCGGCTGGTAGATGAAGACATTGCCGACCAGAAAGATCGTACCGATCGTCGAGCGGATGCCGACGTTCTTGTACTTCTTCTCCAGAAGCTCGGTCACCGTGGTGCAGTTGTTCTTGTAGTAGATCGGCAGGAACACCCAGGCCAGGATCGACAGGCCCACCACGCCCGACAGCTCCCACCAAGCCAGCAAGGCCATCTGGTTGCCGTTCATGCCGACCAGCTGGTCCGTGGACAGGTTGGTGATGGTGATCGAGCCGGCGATGAACAGCCAGTTCAGTCCGCCGCCCGCCAGGAAGAACTCCTTGTTGCCGCCCTCGACGCCGCGGCCCTGACCCCGGCACTTCAGATAGGTGATCAGCCCGATCAGGGCGGTCAGCCCGGCGGCGATCCAGGCTTGGGTGGTTTGCAGATGCATGGCGGGGCGTTTCCGATGGTTCTTATTTTAGCGCGGCTTTGTCGGGCGCGGCGTGCATGAGGCGCAGGCCCAGGGCCCAGCGACGCTGGAAGCCGGGCCAGTATTGGGCGGTCCCGGCGTCGTTCGGCGCGGCGAAGCGATCGCCCACCGAGGCGCCGGGCGCCAGCGGCCAGGTTCCATCGGCGGCGCGCGCGGTCGCGACGGTCAGATAGGCGCCGTGCGCGGCGTCGCCCTTCAGGCGCTCGTCCAGGAAGGCGGTGATGAAATGGCGATTGATCGCCAGAATGCGATCGCGCCGCCAGACGGGTTCCTCGTGGCGCTCGATGGCCTCGAAGCTCTGGGTCTGGGCCGACGTGACGCCGTCCAGCGCGATGTTGTGGCGGGCGTTCTCGTAGACCAGCATCCGACGGTCGGCGTGGGTCAGGTTGGCGTAGAGCCAGGCGACGCCGGGGTCATAACCGCTGACGTCATCCTGGTCGCCGACGATCAGCAGAGTCGGGACCGTCACGCCCGCGAGCCCCTCGGCGCTCCAGGCCCGCAGCGGCGGCGCGCCGCCCCAGGGCGCGAGGGCGACCATCGCCTTGACGTTCCGGGGCAAGCCGGCGGCGAAGCCAGGATCAAGGGCGCTGAACGGCTTCAGCAGACCGAACGGCGCCAACTTGTAGAGCGGACCTTGCGGATCCAGGCCCGCGCCCATGGTGGTCAGCGCGCCGAAACCGCCCATGGAATAGCCGATCAGGGCCACGTCGTCCGGATCGTAGACGCCCTTCAGCGGCCCCTCCCCCGCGCGCCGGGCCAGTTCGGCGATGACGAAGCGCTGGTCGGCGACGCGGGTGATCACCGTGGTGGCGAACGAAAGCTGAGGGTTGCTCAGAGTCTTGGGCTCGAGGTCACGGTGCTCGATCGAGGCGACCACATAGCCCTTCGAGGCCAGGTTCTCGGCCAGGTCCGCGAAGCTGGTCGCCCAGTTGCGATAGCCGTGGGACAGCACCACCAGAGGAAAGTGCTGGCCGCGCACCGGGGCGGCGTCCGGATAGGCGCCGCCGGCGCGGTAGAACACGGACGGCGCGTCTGGCGTCGCTCCGGGCTGCATGTAGCGAACCTGGGCCGCGCCAGCCTTGGGTTTGGTCGAGGGGTACCAGATGGTCACCGGCAGCACGCGGTCGCGACGCGCCAGCTTGCCGGCGGCCAGGTCGCTGGCCAGCAGGTCTGGCTGGTCGGGATTGGTCAGGATCAGGGTCCGGACGCCAACCGGATAGGCGCCAGGGGCGGAAAGCGCCGGGCCGTCCGCGAGCGCCCGCGCTCGCGCCGCCAGCGGCGAGGCCAGGAGGAGCGCCAGGAAGATCCCCGCCAGGCGCATCACGCGGGCGCCTTCCAGACGGCCGCGTCGCGCGGACCGATCAGGGCGCCGCCCAGCACGAAGACCGCGCCCGCTGGCGCCGGCGCGGGGACCGGCTCTTCATTGTAATTGAAGGCGAAGGTCAGGTCGCCGCGACGACGAACCCTGACCTTGGCGTCCAGGCGCTGGGTCGCGACGCCGGCCTCGGCGCAAAGGCTTTCCAGGAAGTCGGTCAGGAACGCCCGGTCACTGAGGCTGGCGACATAGATCGCCTTGCCCGCGCGCACGATGGCCGCGCCGCCGTCGGCGTAGCGCGCCGCCACCTCGGCCTCGCCCGCCAGTTCGATCTCCTCGCGCCAGGTGGCGCTGGGATAGGTCTTGCCGTTCCAGATCATGGCGTCGGGACAGTCGGGGCGCAGGGTCTCGACCGACAGCACGCGGATCGGCAGCAGCTCGCGCAAGGCGCCGGGCGGCAGGCCCTCGGGCAGTGTCACGTCGTCGGTCTTGGCGCCCGAACGCGGCCCGAACACCACCAAGGCCGAACTGGCCTTCAGGTTGGCGATCGTCCGGGCGCTTGGCGTGGCCAGGGCCGGGATCACGACGAGGGCGTAGCCCGACACGTCGCCCTCGGGCGGCACGAAGTCGACATCCAGGCTGAGCGCGCGCAGGGCCCGATAGTGATCGAGCAGGATGTGGGTGTAGTCGTAGCTGCGGCCCTGACGTTCGATCTCGCCCAGCCATTGCGCCTGGACATCGACCATCAGCGCCACCTTGGCGCGCGCGGTCGGGTATTGATCGAGGTCCAGAGCCGCCAGATCGCGCACGACGGCCTCGATCTCCGGCCAGGCGGCGGCTTGGCTGCTATCCGGGCGCAGCAGACCCGCGTGCATCTGCTCCTGGGCGAACGGCGCCTGACGCCAGCGGAAATAGCTGACCACGCCAGCCCCGTGGGCGAAGGCTTCCAGGGTCCACAGCCGCACCATGCCCGGCGCCGGGCGCGGATTGTGGTTGGCCCAGTTCACCGGCCCGGGCTGCTGCTCCATGATCCAGAAGGCGCCGGGCGCGAGACCACGCGTCTGATCGAAGAAGAAGGTCCCGAAGTCCGGATGGCCCGTGCGCATGTAAGGCCGGAAGACCTCCGCGCCGTCGCCGGCCATCAGCAGGTCGGTGCGGCCCAGGGGATAGTTGTCGTAGGCGGCGAAGTCGAGGTCGGCGGCCAAGGCATGATTGTCGACCCCCGTCTCGTTCATCGGGATGAAGTTGTGGGTGACGAACTTGCCGGGCGAATGGGCGCGCAGGATCTTCACCTGGGCGTCGTGGAAGGCCACCACCTGGTCGGACGAATAGCGGCGATAGGCCATGCGGTGCGCCGGGTTGGTCTCGGTGACCGCGTCGACCGGCAGTTCGATCTCGTCGAAGCTCCGATACTCCATCGACCAGAAGACATTGCCCCAGGCGGTGTTCAGCGCGTCGATGTCGCCATAGCGCGCCGCGCACCAGGCCTGGAAACCCGCCTTGGCGGCCGGCGAGGCGCTGAGGGTGGTGTCGTGACAGCTGATCTCGTTGTCCGTCTGCCAGCCGGCGACATACGGGTTATGGCCATAGCGTTCGGCCAGAGCCAGGGTGATGCGATCGCTTTCGCGCCGATAGACCGGGCTGGAGAAGTCGTAGTGACGCCGCGAGCCAAAGCCCCGAACCCGGCCTGTCTCGGGGTCGACGGGCAGGATCTCGGGATGACGGTCGATCAGCCACTTGGGCGGAGTCGCCGTCGGCGTGCCGATCACGACTTTCAGACCGGCCTCGCCCAGGATCTGGATGATCTCGTCGAACCAGGCGAAGTCATAGACGCCGGGCTCGGGCTCGAACCGCGACCAGGCGAACTCGCCGATCCGGACATAGGTCAGGCCCAGCGCCTTCATCCGGCGCGCATCCTCGCGCCAGAGGCTGGTCGGCCATTGTTCCGGATAGTAGCAAACGCCAAGCATGGTTTCCTCCGACGCATCGCTTCGCGCGACATCGATCGTGGCGACGCGCGAAGGCCGCCGCTTTTCCTTCGATCGTATTTATCCTACAAAAAAACAGCGTCAACCGTTCCGCTTTGGACGCCTGTTTAATTCACGCCCGAGTCAAAGGCACGTCGATGTCCGCTTCCCAGTCCGCCCCGTTCGTCAGGCTTGATGGCAAGGCCACCAGCCTCATCGTCGACTGCCGGGGCGACGCGCCGGCCGTGCTGCACTGGGGACCGCGCCTGGCGGCGGATCTGGACCCGATGGACCTGGTCCTGATGGCGACCCGCGAGGCCGCGCCCTGCTCGCCCGAGGTTCCGCCGCCGCTGGCGCTGACGCCGCTGCTGGGCCAAGGCTTCCCCGGCGCGCCGGGCCTGCGGGCGCATCGCGACGGCCAGGGCTGGGCCACTTTCACGCGGATCGCCAGCGTGGACGCGATCGCGCCGGGCGTGGCGGAGATCGTCTCGGTCGACGACCACAACGGCCTGCGATTAGTCCACCGCCTAGCGCTGGCGCCCGACCAGGACATCCTCGTGGCCTCGACCCAGCTGACCAATACCGGCGCGCGCACCCTGGAGGTCGAGGCCTGCGCCGCCCCGACCCTGCCGCTCCCGCCTGAAGCCTCGCACCTGATCCATCTGGATGGACGCTGGTCGGGCGAGTTCCAGATGCGTCGCACGCCGTTCGGCCAGGGCGCCATGGTCCGCGAGAACCGTCGCGGCCGCACCTCGCACGACGCCTTCCCAGGCCTGATCGCCGAATGCGCGCCGGCCAGCGAAGCGACCGGCGAGGTCTTTGGCTTCCACCTCGGCTGGAGCGGCAATCACCGCATCCATGCCGAGACCCTGTCGGACGCTCGCGCCTTCGTGCAGATGGGCGAGCTGTTCATGCCGGGCGAACTGCGGCTGGCGCCGGGCGCGACCTATGACAGCCCCAAGCTCTACGCCGGCTATTCCGATGGGGGTCTGAGCGGCCTCTCCCGGGCCTATCACGACTTCGTTCGGGCGCGTCCCGAACACGCGCGCCTGCGGGCCAAGCCGCGTCCGGTGCATTACAACACGTGGGAGGCGGTCTATTTCGACCACGATCAGGACCGTCTGGCCCAGTTGGTCGACGCCGCCGCCGCGATCGGGGCCGAGCGGTTCGTGCTGGACGACGGCTGGTTCAAGGGTCGACGAGACGACACCGCCGGCCTGGGCGACTGGCATGTCGACGAGGAGATCTATCCGAACGGCCTCAAGCCGCTGGTCGATCGCGTCCTGGCGGCCGGCATGGAGTTCGGCCTGTGGGTCGAGCCCGAGATGGTGAATCCGCGAAGCGACCTTTTCCGCGCCCATCCCGACTGGGTGCTGGGCTGCCCGCCGGCCCCGCAGCTGTCGTTCCGCAACCAGCTGGTCCTCGACTTCGGCCGGACCGAGGTGCGGGACTACATGTACGACCGCCTGGACGCCCTGCTGACCGAGCATCCGATCGCTTACCTCAAGTGGGACATGAACCGCGATATCAGCCACCCCGGCGGACAGGACGGCGCGCCGGGCGCGCACGCCCATGTGCTGGGTCTGTATGCGGTTCTGGATCGCCTTCGCGCCGCCCATCCGGCGGTCGAGATCGAAAGCTGCGCCTCGGGCGGCGGCCGGGCCGACTTCGCGGTGCTGGAACGCACCGACCGCGTCTGGACCTCGGACAGCAACGATGCTTTGGACCGCCTGTCGATCCAGAAGGGCGCGTCGCTGTTTCTGCCCGCCGAACTGATGGGCGCCCACGTCGGCCCGACCGACTGCCATATCACTGGCCGGCGCGTGTCGATGGCCACGCGGGTCTCCACCGCGCTGTTCGGCCACTTCGGCATCGAGGCGAACCTGCTGGCGCTGACAGACGAGGAGCGCGCCGAACTGGCCGAGGGCGTGGCGCTGCACAAGGCGCTGCGCGGCCTGATCCACACGGGCGACCTGCATCGCCTGGATCGTCCGGCCAACGAGAACGCTTTCGGCGTCGTCGCCACGGACGGCTCCGAGGCGGTGTTCGCCTACACCCTGATCCGCGAGCAGGACGCCTATTTCGCCGGCCGTCTGCGCTTGGCGGGCCTGGACGCCGATGCGCGCTACTCGGTGCGTTTGGTGTGGCCCAAGGCGCTGACCACGCGCTCTCCGCTCGTCGACACGCTGCGCGAAGGGGTCGTGCTGGACGGTCGCAGCCTGATGTGCGTGGGCCTGCAACTCCCGCGTATGCATCCGCAGGCCAGCTTCATCCTGCGCCTGACGCGACAGGGCTGAGACCAGAAGCAAAAAAAGGGCGGGCTTCGCAAAGCCCGCCCCTCGCAAGTTGGGGAAGAAACGCGCCGCAGGCGGCGCCGGACACGGCCGGAGGCGACAGGCGCCCCCGACCGATCTTGGTTAGAACTTCGCGCGAACGCCGACCGCGTAGCGCGGACCGGTCTCGACGAGGCTCAGGAACTGGTTGGCGTAGAGGCCATAGGTCTGGGTCTTGGCGTCGTTGAGGTTGGTGCCCTCGACGAAGACCGAGAAGTTGTCGTTGATCTGGTAGGTCGCCTGGGCGTCGAACTGACCGGCGGTCTTGGTGTAGATCGGCAGACCGCCCGTCGAGTTGGACTGGGTCGACAGGAAGCCGTCGCGGTGGTTGTAGGCCACGCGCACCTCGATCGGACCCTTGGCGTAGAACAGCACCGCGTTCTGGCTGTTGCCCAGGCCTTCCAGGGCGAAGCCGGAGTCGTTGGCGCTGGACTTCACGAAGGTGGCGTTCAGAGTCACGCCCAGACCGTCGAACGGCGCGGGCAGGTAGTCCATGGTGTGCTGGAAGCCGACTTCCAGGCCGTAGACGTTGGCGCTGCCGACGTTGCGCGGACGGCTGACATTGAAGGTCGCCTTGCCGCCCGAGAACGCCGCCAGATTGGCCGAGTTGCTGATCGTGAACACTTCCGGCGCGCTGCTGACGACGATGAAATCGTCAAGCTTCTTGTAGAAGGCGCCGACCGTGAAGAAGCCCGACTTCTGATAGTACCACTCGTAGGAGACGTCGAAGTTGGTCGACTTGTAGGGCTTCAGGTCCGGATTGCCGCCGCTGGCCGACAGGTTGCCTGGGCGGGTCGAGATCAGGTTCAGCTGCGGCGCCAGATCGGTCAGGTTGGGACGCGTCACCGTCTTGGAGGCGGCGAAGCGCGCGACCATGTCGTCACGCAGGTCCATCTTGACGTTCAGGCTGGGCAGGAAGTCGTCATAGCTCGAGGACTTCGACACCGGCGAGGAACCGGTCAGGGCCGCGTTGTACAGCGTGCTGTCGCCGGCGATCGGCGTCAGATCCAGCAGGGTCTGGGTCTGGCCGCTGGAGGTCAGCTGGGTGTGGACATAGCGCACGCCCAGCGTCGCGCTGGTGGGCAAGCCGCCGATATCGCCCGCGAAGTCGGCCTGGATGTAGCCGCCCGCGACCTTCTCATGCACGTTGTAGGAGCTGGACTGCGGCGTGGCGGCGAAGCCGTTGGTCTTCTGCAGGGCGGCATAGGACGTGCCGACCGGCTGGCCCTTGACCACGTCCTCGGCGTTGGCGGCCGCCTGGCTTTCTAGGAACTTGAAATAGTCCTCGGAATTGAAGCTCAGCCATTGGCGCGGGAAGTTGCCGCCCTCGCCGTCCAGGAAGCCGCTGGGGGCGAAGCTCTTCAGCAGGCCCGCCGGCACGGAGACGCCGTAGCCGCAATAGGTGCACCAGATGTCCGAGCTGGACTGCACCAGCTGGTTGGTCTTCTTGCGATCGGTGTAGATGCCGCCGACGCGGACGGCCGTGAAGTGTTCGTAGTCGGTCTTGAAGGTCGCATCGAGGCGGTTCTCATAGACCTCCTCGCCGTAGTTCGAACCCTGGCGGGTAGCGAAGTGGGCCTTACCCACCGCGTTCGGGTCCGAATAGCTCTTGCCCGTCGTCAGGGTGGGCAGGCCGCCGGCGGTGTTGTCGAAGTGGACGGTGTTCGGGATGCCGACGACGGCGAAGATCTCGTTGCCGCCGTTGTTGTTCTCGGCCTTGGACCACGAGCTGTCGAACTTGACGTTGATCAGGTCGGTCGGATTCCAGTCGGCGTTGAAGCCCAGCGCCTTCAGGTTCGTCGGGCGGTTGAACGTCCGCGAGACGAAGTCGGAGTGGGCGTCGGCGTTCTGGTCGAAGGCCACCACCGTCTTGTTGGAGTCCAGCTTCACGTTGCTGATGCTGCCCGGCGAGAAGTAGTGCCCGACCTGGCTGGTGTTCGATTTGACGGTGAACTTGTTGTAGATGCCGTCGACCGTGAAGGTCAGGTTGTCCGTGGCGCGATACTGAACCGTGCCCGTGACCGAAGTGCGCTTGCGATCCTCGGTGTCGGAATACTGGTTATAGTCCTGCGGCATGTAGACGGTCTGCCCGCCGACCGACGTGGCGTAGTAGCCGCTGGTGTTGGCGGAATCGATCCGCGCCTTGCGCTCTTGGAATGAAACCGAGCCCAGCACGCCCAGGCGGCCGTCCATGAAGGTGTTGCTATACAGGCCGAAGAGGTTCGGCGAGGCCTTGCCCGACAGATCCTCGTAATTGCCCTGGGCCGATAGGACGATGCGCTGGCCCTTGCTGTCGAACGGGCGAGCGGTCTTCAGATTGATGGTCGAACCGATGCCGCCTTCCTGCAGCGCAGAATTGGTCGTCTTGTAGACGTCGGCGCCCGAAATCAGCTCGGCGGGCAGCATGTCGAAGCTGAACTGGCGACCGGGGTTTTCGGTGGCAAGGGTGCGGCCGTTCAGCAGCAGCTCGTTGAACGACGGTCCAAAGCCGCGGACCGTGACGAAACGGCCTTCGCCGCCGCTACGATCGATCGAGACGCCGGTGATGCGCTGCAGCGACTCGGCGACATTGGTGTCGGGGAACTTGCCCAGGTCTTCCGAGGCGATCGAGTCGACGATCACCGACGAGTTGCGCTTGACGTCGATGGAACGGTTCAGGCTGCCGCGCAGGCCCGTGACGACGACTTCCTCGACCGTGGTGTCTTGCGAGGGCGCGGTTTGCGCCTGGGCGGCGCCGGCCAGCATGGCCAGGCCAATCGCGCTGGCGCCCATCATCAGCTTAAGGCCAAGGGTGCGGCTCCGACCGCCGTCGCTCTTGCAGATCATTGTTCCCTCCAGAATGCGGAAAGGTCGCCTCGGCGCGGCCGTGCGATCTCATTCTTCGCGCCGCGTTGGCGGTGCATTAAAATGATAAATCACAGGAATGACGATCGAGCAAATGATCTTTCGTTTGCGTTGCGAATTTGGCGCGCGGCGAAAGCAGCGCGCCGCGAGGGTCAAGGGTTCTGAAACAAGGGGATGCGCCGGGAAAAGGTTGAACGCCGGATAGGCGTCGGACGCGTCGGCACGGCCGGATTGAATCTAGAGCGACGGATTCGGCGCGGCCTCGATGACCCGAACGCCGCGGGCCTTGCATTTAGCGGCCAGGTCGGGGCTTTCCAGCCGGTCGGTGACGAAGACGTGGACGTCGCCGATATGGCCGATCCGCACGGGCGCCGGACGCCCCAACTTCTGACTGTCGGCGACCAGGATCACCCGGCGGGAGCTCTGGATGATGGTCTGAGAGACCTGAACCTCGTTGATGTCGAAGTCCAGCAGCGAGCCGTCCTCATCCATGGCCGAGGCGCCGATGATGGCGAAATCGACCTTGAAGTTGCGGATGAAGTCGACCGCGAAAGCGCCGACCGAGGCGCGGTCGGCGCTGCGCACGCGCCCGCCCACCACGATGACCTCGATGCCCGGCGACGGGGCCAGGATGTCCACGACATTGAGATTGTTGGTGATTACCAACAGGCCCGACCTCCCCGCCAGCGCGCGGGCCACCTCCTCGGTCGTGGTGCCGATATTGATGAACAACGAAGCCTGCTCGGGAATCAGGGCCGCCGCCGCCGCGCCGATCGCCTCCTTGGCCTCGCGGGCCAGGACGCGACGCGCCTCGTATTCCAGATTGTCGACGCCGCCGGTCGCGATCACCGCGCCACCGTGCACGCGGTTGAGCATCCCCTGGTCGCAAAGATCGTTCAGATCCTTGCGGATCGTCTGGCGCGAGACCTGCAGGCTGTCCGACAAGGCCTCGACCGTCACGCGTCCGCTCTTTCGGGCGAACGCGAGAATCGCTTCGTGACGTTGCTCGATGGCCATCGACGCACCTCCGATCCCCGCTTAGCGCGGCGGCGGCCGTGTTGACCAGCCCGGGGGCGCCGATAGCGCGCATTGAGCGAAAAGGGTTTCGTTTTTAAATTTCGTATTTTCGCTTTTTCGTATATCTCGAAAACATAATTCGCGATGGAGGCGCGTCAGGCATGGAATACGACCTTCTGGTGGTCGGCGGCGGCGTCAACGGCGCGGGCATCGCGCGCGACGCCGCGGGGCGCGGCCTTTCGGTCTTGCTGGTCGAGCAGAACGACCTGGCCAGCGCGACCTCTTCGGCCAGCACCAAACTGGTGCACGGCGGCCTGCGCTATCTGGAATATTACGAGTTCCGCCTGGTCCGCGAGGCGCTGGAAGAGCGCGAGACCCTTCTGGCCATGGCCCCGCACATCATCTGGCCGCTGCGCTTCGTCCTGCCGCACGCCCATGCGACCCGCCCCGCCTGGCTGGTCCGATTGGGCCTCTTCCTCTACGACCACCTGGGCGGCCGCAAGCGATTGCCGGGTTCGCGCGGCCTGTCCCTGACCGGCGCGCCCGAGGGCGCTTCGCTGAAGACGCAGTACCGCAAGGCCTTCGTCTATTCCGACTGCTGGGTGGATGACGCCCGCCTGGTGGCGCTGAACGCGATCGACGCGTCCGAGCGCGGCGCGGTGATCGAAACGCGCACCAAGCTCGTCGCCGCCCACCGCGTATCCGACGGCTGGGAGGCCCGGCTGAGGGCCCAGGACGGCGGCGAACGCCAAGTTCGCGCCCGCGCCATCGTCAACGCCGCCGGCCCGTGGGTGTCGGAGGTGCTGAGCGGCGGCTTGAACGTCACCACCGGCAGCGGCGCGCGGCTGATCAAGGGCAGCCATATCGTCGTCCCGCGCCTGTTCGAGGGCGACCAGGCCTACATGCTGCAAAACCCCGACCGCCGGATTGTGTTCGCAATCCCCTACGAGGACCGCTTCACGCTGATCGGCACCACCGATGTGGCCTGGGACGCGCCTCCGGGACCGGCTCGTATCGACGCGGCCGAGGTCGACTATTTGTGCGACAGCATCAATCGCTACTTCGACCGCCAGCTGACGCCCGCCGACGTGGTCTGGAGCTATGCCGGGGTGCGTCCGCTGTTCGACGACAAGGCCGACAGCGCCTCGGCCGTCACCCGCGACTATGTGCTGGAGGTCGACGCGGCCGAAGGCCACGCGCCCGTGCTCTCGGTGTTCGGCGGCAAGATCACCACCTATCGCCGTCTCGCCGACCACGCGCTGGAAAAGCTGGCCGAATTCTTCCCGCAGGCAGGCCCCTCGTGGACGCGCGGCGCGGTTCTGCCGGGCGGCGACCTGCCCGATCTGGACCGCACGGCCCTGGCCCGCGCCCTGCGCACGGAGCATCCCTTCCTGCCCGAGGATCTGGCCTTCCGCCTCGCCCGCTCCTACGGGACCCGCGCCCGGCGGATCCTGACCGGCGCCAAAAGCTTGTCCGACCTGGGCGAGGACTTCGGCGCCGGACTGCGCGCGGGGGAAGTCGACTATCTGGTGGCGCACGAATGGGCCCGCACCGCCGAGGACATCCTCTATCGCCGCAGCAAGCTAGGCCTGCACCTGCCGCCGGGCGGCGCTGAGCGCCTGGAAGCCTATCTGGCGGGCAAGACGACGACCGAGGCCTCGCGCCCCGCCCCCCTGTCGGCCGAGGCGTGACCGTGACCCGCTATATTCTGGCCATCGACCAAGGCACGACCAGCACGCGCAGCATCGTCTTCGATGATCAAGGCGCGGTCGCGGGCGTTGATCAACGCGAATTCGCCCAGAGCTATCCGGAACTGGGCTGGGTCGAGCACGACCCAGAGACCATCTGGCGCGACGTCGTGGACACGGCCCGGGCCGCCCTGGCCAAGGCCGGCGCGGACGCCAGCGCCGTCGCCGCCATCGGCGTCGCCAACCAGCGCGAGACCGTCGTGGTCTGGGACCGCCGCTCGGGCCAGGCCATCCACCCCGCCATCGTCTGGCAGGACCGCCGCACCACCGACGCCTGCGAAGCCCTGCGCCTGGCGGGTCACGAGGATCTCGTCCAGGCCCGAACCGGCCTGCGCCTGGATCCCTATTTCTCGGCGAGCAAGCTGGCCTGGATCCTCGACCACGTGGCCGGCGCTCGCGAGGCGGCGAAGCGCGGCGACTTGGCGTTCGGCACGATCGACAGCTTCCTGCTCTGGCGCCTGACGGGAGGGCGCGTCCACGCCACCGATGCGACCAACGCCTCGCGGACGCTGCTGTTCGACATCCATCGCCAGGTCTGGGACGAGGACCTGCTGGCGCTGTTCGACATTCCCGCCGGCCTGCTGCCCGACGTGCGCGACAACTGCGCCGATTTCGGCGAGACCGAGGCGGATCTGTTCGGCGCGCCGATCCCGATCCGAGGCATGGCCGGCGATCAGCAGGCGGCGCTGATCGGTCAAGCCTGCTTTGGCCAAGGCATGATCAAGGCCACCTACGGGACCGGCTGCTTCATGCTGATGAACACCGGCGCCCAGCCGGTCGTTTCAAACACCCGCCTGCTGACCACCACGGCCTATCGCCTGAACGGTCAGCCGACCTACGCCCTGGAAGGCTCGATCTTCGTGGCCGGGGCGGCGATCAAGTGGCTGCGCGACCAATTGGGCCTGATCGTGCGAGCCTCGGACACCTCCAGCCTCGCCACCAGCGTGCCCGACGGCCACGGCGTCTACATGGTCCCAGCCTTCGTCGGTCTGGGCGCGCCCTATTGGGATCCGCAGGCCAAGGGCCTGATCCACGGCCTGACCCTGGACGCCTCGGCCGCCCACATCGCGCGGGCCGCTCTGGAGTCCGTGGCCTTCCAGACCCAGGATCTGGTCGAGGCCATGTTCGCCGACGGCGCCTCGCGACCCAGCGCCCTGCGCGTCGATGGCGGCATGGCGGCCAATGACTGGCTGTGCGCCTTCCTGTCGGGCGTCATCGACGCGCCGGTGGAACGGCCGGTCAATGTCGAGACCACCGCCCTGGGCGCGGCCTTCCTGGCCGGCCTGGGCGCGGGCGTCTGGCCGGACCTGGCGGCCATCTCGCAAGGCTGGCGACTGGATCGGCGCTTCGACCCGGCCATGACCCCTGACCAGCGCGCCCAATCCCTGGCCGGCTGGAAGGACGCGGTGGCGCGCGCGCGCCTTCGCCCCGCCGGCTGAGGCTTATCCGCCGCCCGCGCCAGCGGCTTCCCGAGGCGCTCGGCCATGACCCCCGCGCGACGCCCCGTCGCGCGGAATAAAATCGCGCGGCTATTCGAGATTCTTCCGTCACACATGAACGGCGATTAGAGAACCTTGGTTCTCCACAAGGAAATCTCGGTTTCAATCTCAACAAGATCACTAGGAATTATAAGGACGAACAAAAAAGCGACGCCCCCATTCAGGTCGGCGTCGACAAATGGGGATCTCAGTCGTGATCAAGCGTCTTCTCATCGGAACCGCGATCGGCGCCCTGGGCGCGGGCTTCGCCGGCGGCGCGCTGGCCGAGGCGGTCGCGGACTCGCCCAAGGACACCGCGGTCGAGCAGGTCATCGTCACCGCCCAACGGCGCGAACAGTCGGCCCAGGACGTCGGGGTGGCCCTGTCGGTCATCTCCGGCGACCAGTTGGCCGCGCGCGGGGTCGCCACGGTCAACCAGCTCCAATACGCCACCCCCAGCCTCGAGATCACCCCACAGTTCGGCAGCGGCCAGCCCAGCTTCCGCCTTCGCGGGGTCGGCTTTGACGACTACGCCTCGAACAATTCCTCGACCGTCGGCGTCAGCGTCGACGAGGTCGCCTACCCGATCCAGGCCCAGACCCAGGGCCTGCTGTTCGACATCGCGCGGGTCGAAGTGCTGCGCGGCCCGCAGGGCACGCTCTATGGCCGTAACACCACCGGCGGCGCGATCAACTTCATCACCAACCGCCCGACCCCGTCGCTGAGCGCCGGCGTCACCGCCGAGTATGACAGCCACGACGAATTCAAGGCCGAGGGCTACGTCTCCGGCCCGCTGACCGACACCCTCAGCGGCCGCCTGGCCATTGTGACCGACCAGGGCGGCGCCTGGCAGAAGAACCGAAGCACCGGCCAGAAGCTCGGCGACAAGGACACGACCTCCGCGCGCGCCCAGCTGGCCTGGAAGCCGAACGACAAGGTCGATGTCCTGCTCAGCGCCCACGCCGGATACGACAAGTCCGAGCCGACCGGGCTCTATCTGTTCAATCCGCTGAGCTATAACGCCAGCCTGCCGACCATCCCCGCCGACACCGATCGCAAGGCCACGGGCTGGGGCGGCTCGAGCGCTTTCGCGGCCCTGACCGGCATCGCGACCAACGCCAAGCCCTTCCACGACACCACCAGCCGCGGGGTCTCGCTGCGGGCGCACGGCGATTTCGACAGTGTCGATCTCGTCTCGATCACGGCCTTCGAAAAGCTGCGCCGCAAGGAATATAACGACTGGGACGGCTCGGCCTACGCCTACGCCGGGACCTATTTCGACACCAACGCCAAGGTGTTCTCGCAGGAGGTCCGCGCCTCGTCGAAGTCGGCCGGGCCGCTGCAATGGCTGGTCGGCGCCTACTATTCACGCGAGACCCTGGACGAAGCCTTCTATTCGGACTTCTGGCAGTCGCTGCTGTTCGACACCCGGACCACCTACAATCAGAAGGTCACGTCGAAATCGGTCTTCGGCCAAATCGAATACGCGTTCGCCGACAGGCTGAAGCTGATCGCCGGCCTGCGCGCGGAGGACGAAAAGCGCGAGCAGTTGAACTTCGTCACGGCCGGCGTCTTCGCGCCCGGCGCGCCGGCGACCAATTTCAGCCCCACCGCCAACAAGCGCCTGCACAACAAGCCCGTGACCGGCAAGCTGGCGCTGGAATACCGCCCGATCGACGGCGTGCTGCTGTACGCCAGCGCCAGCAAGGGCACGAAGTCCGGCGGCTTCACCTCGTACAATGTCGGCGACGCCAAGGCGGTGGCCGGCTTCCGCCCCGAGACCCTGTGGGCCTACGAGACGGGCTTCAAGTCGAGCTTCGCCGACAATACCGTTCAGCTGAACGGCTCGGTCTTCTATTACGACTACAAGAACCAGCAGGTTCAGTCGGCGATCTACGACATCAACAACGGCCCAATCGGCGCCATCGTCAACGCCCAGAAGTCGCACATCTATGGCGGCGAACTGGAGCTGACCTGGCGTCCCGTCCCGGCCCTGCGGATCGGGCAGTCGCTGGGCTACAAGACCGGCAAGTTCGACAAGTACACGAACGACCTGGACATTCCCGCCAGCGTCGCGGCCAAGAAGGCGGTCTATATCGACCGCACCGGCGCCAAGGTCGGCTTCCCGCCGCTCAGCTACGGCGGCGACGTGTCCTACACCTGGGCCGTCGGCGATTATCAAGTCGAGGCGCAGGGCAACTACGCGTTCCATGACAAGGTTAAGCCCCTGCTGCTGGGCTCGCGCTACGACGTCGACAGCTACTGGCTGGCCAACGCCAGCCTCACGGTGTCGCCGGCCAAGGGCCCCTGGGCGCTGACCGCCTTCGCCCGCAACCTGTTCGACAAGAAGTACGATCTGACGCGCAACTTCTTCCTGCCGCTGATCGACATCGCCGCGCCTGGCGAGCCCGCGACCTATGGCGTTCGCGCCCAGTATCGCTTCTAGTCGTCTGGTTCGGGAGCGCCGCGCATGTTGAAGACCCTGTTGCTGATCCTGGGCGGCCTCGTTGGCCTGGTCGTCCTGGCCGGCCTTGTCGGCTGGCTGCTGCTGCGCGGCCCCGACATTCCCTACCCGGCGCTGGAGGCGAAGTACGCCACCAAGGCTTCACGCTACGCCGATCTGCCCGGCGGCGTGCGCCTGCACTACAAGGACGAAGGCAAGGCCGATGGTCCGCTGCTGGTTCTGGTCCACGGCTTTGGCGACAGCCACTTCTCGTGGGAGGGCTGGGTCGCGCGGCTCGGGGACCGCTATCGGATCATCACCGTCGACCTGCCCGGCCACGGCCTGACCCGCGCGCCGGACGGCTATGTCGCCTCGGCCGATGGCTTCGCCGACCTGATCGACGCCCTGGCGGCGAAGGAAAACCTCCCGAAGTTCGCCATCGCCGGCAACTCGATGGGCGGCGGCGTCGCCTGGCAGGTGGCCGTGCGCCATCCCCAGCGCGTCGACGCCCTGATCCTGGCGGACGCCGCCGGCTGGCCGACCACGACGCTGAAGAAGCCACCCCTGGCCTTCAAGCTGCTGAAATATTCCTGGGGCCGCGCCTTCCTGCGCTCGATCGACAACAAGCCGCTGATCCGCTCGGGTCTGCGGGGCGAGGTCGGCGATCCGACGGTGATCACCGACGCGTTCATCGACCGCTGGGCCGAGCTGCAGCGCGCGCCCGGCCACCGCGCCATCCTGATGTCGATCCAGCCCGGAAAGCACAGCCAGGCGACCACGGACGTGCTCGCGACTATCAAAGTCCCGACCCTGGTGCTGTGGGGCGAACTCGACCCGCTGATCGAGGTCGCCGCCGCCCACAAGTTCGCCGAAGCCATCCCGGGCGCGCAGCTGATCATCTATCCGAAGGTTGGCCATTTGCCCCAGGTCGAGATCCCTCAACGCACGGCTGACGATACGGCCGCCTTCCTCGCCAAGGCCGGCGTCCGCTAGAGTTCATCCATGCGCACGGACTATCTCGGCAACCCGGTCAGCACGAACGCCGACGCCGCCCTGGCCGCCATCGACAATTTCGTCGATGGTTTCCTGGGCTACGAGGCGCGGGCGGCCGAGGTGATCGGCGCGGCCGAGGTCCACCCCGACGAGGTGCTGCTCAACGCCTACGCCGCGACGCTCTGGCTGCTGCTGGAGGCGCCGGAGGCCGCCGAACGCGCCGCGCCGCACCTCGCCCGCGCCCAGGCCCTGGCTGGCGACACCCATCCGCGCGAGCGAGCCTTCGTCAATTTCGTGACCGCCTGGTCGGCCGACGACATCCCCGCCGCCCTGGCCATCGCCGAGTCGATCCTGGCGCGATGGCCCCGCGACCTGCTGACGCTGAAGCTCCGCCACTATCACGACTTCAACCACGGCGACTTCCCGGCGATGCTGCGCGCCGCCAGCGCCGTCCTGCCCGCCGCCGAGGACGTGGCCTATCTGCACGGCATGTTGGCCTTCGCCTATGAGCAGTGCCACCTGCTGCCCGAGGCGGAAGCCGCCGCGCGTCGCGCCCTGGCGCTGAAGCGCAAGGAGCCCTGGGCCCAGCACGCCTTGGCCCATGTGATGCTGACCCAAGGCCGCGTCGCCGAGGGCGTGGCGTTCCTGGAAAGCGCCCGCGACGACTGGACGGGGCTTAACTCGTTCATGGACACGCATCTCTGGTGGCACCTGGCGCTGTTCTATCTGAGCCAGGGCAAGTTCGACGCGGCCCTCGCCATCCATGACGACCACTGCTGGGCTCAGGCCAAGGACTATTCCCAGGATCAGGTCGGCGCCGTTTCGCTGCTGGCGCGGCTGGAGCTGGCCGGCGTCGATGTCGGCGACCGCTGGAGCGATCTGGCCGATCACCTGACCGTCCGCGCCGCCGATGTCGTCCAGCCGTTCCTGACCCTGCAGTATCTGTACGGCCTGGCCCGCGCGGATCGCCCCGAGGCCGACACGCTGCTGGCCGCCGTGCGCCGCGCGGCGCTGGAGGCTCCCGACCATGTCCGCGAGACCTGGCGCGAGGTCGCCCTGCCGGCCGCCGAGGGCCTAGTCGCCCACGCGCGCGGCGACTTCGCCAGCGCCTTGCGCGGCCTGCGCGCCGCCCTGCCCCGCCTGGTCGAGATCGGCGGCAGCCATGCCCAGCGCGACCTGTTCGAACAGCTGATCCTGGACGCCCTGATCCGCGCCGGTCGCCTGTCCGAGGCGCAGCAGGCGCTGGAACTGCGGCGCGGCTTCGATCCCGATGGCGTGCCCCTGAACCGCGCCCTGGCCGAGATCTACGATCGCCTGGACCTCCCCGCCGAGGCCGCCAAGGCCCGGGCTCGCCTGGCGTGAAGGTCAGCGCGTTTCTTGGTCTGGCGGCGGCCTGCCTGCTGGCCTTCGCGCCGGTCGCCCAGGCCGCGCCGAAGGACACGGTGACGGTCGCCCTGCAACTGGAGCCGCCGAACCTCGATCCGACCTCCGGCGCGGCCGTGGCGGTCGACGAGGTCGTGTATGGCGCGGTGTTCGAGGGCCTGGTGCGGCTCGACGCCCAGGGCGCGGTCAAGCCGCTGCTGGCGACGTGGTGGGAGATCGCGCCCGACGGCCTGACCTACACCTTCCACCTGCGCGACGGGGTGAAGTTCCAGGACGGGACTCCGTTCGACGCCAGCATCGTCAAGTTCAGCCTGGAGCGCGCCATCGCGCCGGGCTCGACCAACGTCCAGAAGCAGGCGCTGAGCGTGATCCGCCAGGTCGAGGTCGTCGACCCGCGCACCGTGCGCCTGCATCTCTCCGCCCCCTACAGCGACCTCCTCTACACCCTGGCCTGGGGCGACAGCGTCATGGTCTCGCCGAAGTCGGTCGCGACCTTGGCGACCGCGCCGGTCGGCACGGGTCCGTTCAGGTTCGTCGGCTGGCGGCGCGGCGACGCGATCACCCTGGTCCGTAACGACGGCTACTGGGGCCAGCCCGCCAAACTGAAGACGGTGCGCTTTCGGTTTATCGGCGACCCGGCGGCGGCCTTCGCGGCGATCAAGACCCACGAGATCGACGCCTTCCCCGACTATCCGGCTCCGGAGAATCTGGCCCAGCTGCGCGCCGATCCGGCGCTGAAGGTGATCACCGGCTCCAGCGAGGGCGAGGTGATCCTGGCCATCAACGAGCGGGTCGGGCCGCTGGCCGACGTCCGGGTGCGCCGGGCCATCCAGCACGCGCTGGACCGCCGGGCGATCATCGACGGGGCGATGTACGGATACGGAACGCCGATCGGCAGCCATTTCCCGCCCCAGAACGCCGCCTATGTCGACCTCACCGGCCTCTATCCGCACGATGTCGCCAAGGCCAAGGCGCTGCTGGCTCAGGCCGGCTATCCCAACGGGCTCGACCTGACCCTGAAGCTGCCGCCGCCCAACTACGCCCGCCGCAGCGGCGAGATCGTCGCCGCCCAGCTGGCCAAGGCGGGGATCCGCGTGAAGATCGAGACCCTCGAGTGGGCCCAGTGGCTGGATCAGGTCTATGGCCGTCACGTCTTCGACCTGACCATTGTCAGCCACGCCGAGCCGATGGACTACGGCATCTACGACAAGGACGACTACTATTTCGGCTATCACAGCGCGGCGTTCCACCGGCTGATGCAGGCGCTGGAAGCCGCCACCGACGAGGGCCAGCGCACGGCGATCCTGGGCCAAATCCAGCGCCAGATCGCCCAGGACGCGGTCAACGGCTTCCTGTTCCAGTTCCCGCGCCTGGGGGTGTTCGACGCGCGGCTCAAGGACTTCTGGCTCAACGCCCCAACCCAGACCATCGACCTGCGCGCGGCGTCGTTCGGCGGCGCGGGCGGTGCGGAAGCCTCCACCCAGACGACCAGCGGAGCGGCGGGCGCGATCTTCGGCGGGGTCCTGGCTCTCGCCGTCGCGGGCGGTCTCGCCCTGGTCGCGGTCCGCTTCGGCGCGGCCTATCTGGCGGGCCGGGCGGCGGTCATGCTCCTGACCCTGCTGGTCGCCAGCCTCGTGGTCTTCACCATCATCCAGGTCGCGCCCGGAGACCCGGCCGCCTACATGCTGGGCCTGAACGCCAGCCCCGAAGCGATCGCCAACCTGCGCCACCAGATGGGTCTCGAAGGCCCCGCGGCTCAGCGTTACCTGGCCTGGCTTCTTGGCCTGCTCCATGGCGACTTCGGCGTCAGCTACACCTATCAGACGCCGGTCGCGGCGCTGATCGCCGAGCGCATCGGCGTCTCGCTGCCGCTGGCCGGACTGGCCATGGCGCTGTCGATCATCATCGGCGCGCCGATCGGCGCCCTGGCGGCGGCGCGGCGCGGCAAGGCGGCCGACACGCTGGTCATGGGCCTGACCCAGATCGGCGTCGCCATTCCGAACTTCTGGTTCGCGGTGCTGCTGGTCATGGTGTTCTCGATCGGTCTGAAGTGGGTCTCGGCCGGCGGCTTCCCCGGCTGGGAGGCGGGTCTGGTTCCGGCGCTGAAGGCCTTGGCCCTGCCCGCGATCGCCCTGGCCGCGCCCCAGGCGGCGATCATCGCCCGCGTGGTTCGCTCGGCTCTGATCGACACCCTGACCGAGGACTGGATGCGCACCGCCCGCGCCAAGGGCCTGACGGCGGGACAGGCGCTATGGCGTCACGGCCTGCCCAACGCCCTGATCCCCGTACTGACGATCCTTGGCCTGCAGTTTCCCTTCCTGCTGGCCGGCGGGGTGATCATCGAGAACGTCTTCTTCCTGCCGGGCCTGGGGCGGCTGGTCCTGCAAGCCGTCACCCAGCGCGACCTGATCGTGGCGCAGGGCGTGGTGATGCTGTTGGTCTTCGTCGTGGTGTCCGCCAACTTCCTGGTCGACCTGGCCTATCTCCTGGTCGATCCGCGCCTGCGGAGCCGCGCCCGATGAGCCGCGCGCGCCGCCCTCTCGCTCTTGTCGTCGGTGGGATCATCACCAGCGGCTTTATCGCCGCCGCCCTGCTGTCGCGGATCTGGACGCCCTACGACGTCGCGGCCTTCGACATCGACCATCGGCTGCAAGGCCCCTCGGCGGCCCACTGGCTGGGCCTGGATCACTTTGGCCGCGACGTGTTGTCGATGATCCTCGTCGGCGCGGGCAACGCGCTGTCGGTGTCGCTGGTGGCGGTGCTGCTGGGCGCCGGGATCGGCGTTCCGCTGGGCCTGCTGGCCGCGGCCCGACGCGGCCTCGTCGACGAGCTGGTCATGCGCGCCACGGACGTCGTCTTCGCCTTCCCGGCCCTGATCCTAGCCATCCTAATCACCGCCGCCCTGGGTCCCGGCGCGATCAACGCGATCATCGCCATCGGGGTCTTCAACGTGCCGGTCTTCGCGCGACTGACGCGCGGCTCGGCCCTTTCGCTGTGGACCCGCGACTACGTCCTGGCGGCCCGCGCGGCGGGCAAGGGTCCGGCGCGGATTTCGCTGGAGCACATCGCGCCGGGCCTGGCCAGCGTGCTGATCGTCCAGGCGACCTTGCAGTTCTCGCTGGGCGTGATCGCCGAGGCGGGACTTTCGTATGTCGGCCTGGGCGTCCAGCCGCCGGCCGCCAGCTGGGGCAAGATGCTGGCCGACGCCCAGACCCTGGCGGCCATCGCGCCGCTGCAGGCGGTCTTCCCCGGCCTGGCCATCGTGATCACCGTGTTGGGCCTGAACCTGCTGGGCGACGGCCTGCGCGATCGCCTGGACCCCCGCCTCGACGGAGAGCCCTGATGGCCCTGCTGGAGATCGAGGCGCTCAAGGTCGCCATCGGCGACAAGCCGATCCTGAACGGCCTGTCCCTGTCGCTGGACGCCGGCGACGTGCTGGGCGTCGTCGGGGAATCCGGCAGCGGCAAATCGATGACCGCCCTTTCGATCCTGGGCCTGCCGCCGACGGGCGCGCGGATCGAGGGCGCGATCCGGTTCGAGGGGCGAGATCTCGTCGGCCTTTCCGACGCCGCGATGTCTGGCCTGCGGGGCGACCGCGTCGGCATGGTGTTCCAGGAGCCGATGACGGCGCTGAACCCGGTGATGACCATCGGCGAGCAGGTGGCCGAGGTCGCGCGCCTGCATCGCAAGGCTTCCCGCGCCCAAGCCCGAGCCGCCGCCCGCGAAAGCCTGGACCGCGTGGGCCTGAAGGACATCCCGCTGAGCCGCTATCCGCACGAGCTGTCGGGCGGCCAGCGCCAGCGAGTGGCCATCGCCATCGCCGTCGTCTGCTCGCCTCGCCTGCTGATCGCCGACGAGCCGACCACGGCGTTGGACGTCACCACCCAGGCTCAGATCATGGACCTGCTTCTGCGCCTGGTGCGCGAGGACGGCGCGGCCCTGATCCTGATCAGCCACGACCTGGCCTTGGTGGCCCAGGCCGCCGACCGCCTGGCCGTGATGAAGGATGGCCAGATCGTCGAACAGGGCGAGACCGGCGCCCTGCTGACAGCCCTCTCCCATCCCTATACGCGCGCCCTCGTCGCCCATGCCGAGCACGCGCCGACGCGGGTTCGAAAGCCCGATCCCGCCGCGCCAGCCGTTCTGGAAGCCCGCGACCTGGTCCGCGACTTTCCCGGTCCCCGCCGAGGGCTGCGTCGCGCCCCCACGTTCCGCGCCCTGTCGAACGTGTCGCTGGCCATCCGGCCGGGCGAGATCGTCGGCCTGGTCGGCGAGTCCGGCAGCGGCAAGTCGACCTTGCTGCGCGCCCTCCTGGCGCTGGACCCGGTCCAGGGCGGACAGGTGCTCCTGGCCGGCGAGCCCTTGACGCCGACCTCGCCTCCCCGGCGACGGCGAGCCATACAGATCGTTTTCCAAGACCCGCAGGGCAGTCTCGATCCGCGCTGGACCGTCGATCGGCTGGTGGCCGAGCCGCTGCGCCTGCTGGATGCTCGGCTCTCCGCCCAAGCCCGTCGCGCTCGGGTCGAGGCGGTCCTGGCCCAGGTCGGCCTGCCGTCCGAGGCCGCCGACCGCTATCCGCACCAGTTCAGCGGCGGTCAGCGCCAGCGCATCGCCATCGCCCGCGCCCTGATCGTCGAGCCGGCCGTCATCGCGCTGGACGAAGCGGTCTCGGCCCTCGACGTCACGGTCCGCGCCGAGGTGCTGGACCTGCTGGCCAAGCTTTCCGACGAGCTGGGGGTAGCGTACCTGTTCGTGACCCACGACATGAGCCTGGCGCGCGGCCTGACCGATCGGGTGCTGGTGATGCAGCGGGGACGCATCGTCGAGAGCGGCCCGACCGCCGAGGTGTTCGCGGCGCCGAAGCATCCGTACACGGCCGAACTGATCGCCGCGACGCCGAACCTGGCGGGGACCCTGGCCGCCCGCTTCGGCGACGGGATCTAGCCCGGATGGGGTCGAGGGAGACATAAAGCGCGAGGATGCCGGCGGTCTCGCTCCCGAAAAGGCTTGTCGGCGTCGCGGGATAACCTACATCGAAGCCCTCGGGCGAAAGCCCCACCTAGGAATTTGAGCCATGGCCGAAACCACCGAAACCGCGATCCTCGCCGGCGGCTGCTTCTGGGGCGTCCAGGATCTGCTGCGCCGCTACACGGGGGTGCTGAAGACCCGCGTCGGCTACACGGGCGGCGAGGTCGCCAACGCCACCTACCGCAACCACCGCGGCCACGCCGAAGCGATCGAGATCATCTTCGACCCCGCGCTGATCAGCTATCGCCAGCTGCTGGAGTTCTTCTTCCAAATCCACGACCCGACGACGCTGAACCGTCAGGGCAACGATATCGGCGACAGCTATCGCTCCGCGATCTTCTACACCAGCGAAGCCCAGAAAGAGGTCGCGCTGGACACCATCGCCGATGTCGACGCCTCTGGCCTGTGGCCGGGCAAGGTGGTCACCGAGGTGACGCCCGCCAGCACCTTCTGGGAGGCCGAGCCGGAGCACCAGGACTACCTGGAGCGCATCCCCAACGGCTACACCTGCCACTTCATCCGCCCGGGCTGGAAGCTCCCGGCGCGGGCGGCGAGCTAGACGTACAGTCGAAGGGCGGGCCAGTGGCCCGCCCTTTCTTTTTGATCAGGAAATCAGTTCGTAGGCCGGCAGGGTCAGGAACTCTTCCAGCGTGTCGGAAAGCACCATCTGGGTGAACAGATGCGCGGCCTCCTCCAGGCGCGGCGAGCCGAAGTCGCGGCGCAGGTCGGCCATCTCCTGGGTGAAGAGGCTAATGAACAGCTCCGAGGTCAGCACCCGGCCGTCGTCCAGCGTCGCGGCCAGACGGACCCACTGCCATAGCTGCGTGCGGCAGATCTCGGCCGTCGCCGCGTCTTCCATCAGGTTGTAGAGCGGCACGGCCCCGCGACCTTCCAGCCACGCCTGGGTGTACCGAACGCCGACGCGGATGTTCTCGCGAACCCCGGCCTCGGTGCGCACGCCGTCATGCAGCTCTAGCATCTGGGCCTGGGTGATTTCCAGGTCAGCCAGCGTCTTGTCACGCTGGTTCGGCGTGGGCATCAGGCGATCGAACACCTCCATGGCCACCGGCACGAGATCGGGGTGGGCCACCCAGGTGCCGTCATGGCCCGCGCCGGCCTCGCGCTCCTTGTCCGCCTTGACCTTGGCGAAGGCCGCCTGGTTGGCCGCGTCGTCGCCCTTCACCGGGATCTGGGCCGCCATGCCGCCCATGGCGAACGCGCCGCGACGGTGGCAGGTCTGGATCAGCTTCAGCGAATAGGCGCCCAGGAAGGCCTTGCCCATAACCATCGCCGAGCGGTCGGGGGTGAGGAATCCGGCGCGACGCCCCAGGCGCTTGATGAACGAGAAGATGTAGTCCCAGCGACCGCAGTTCAGGCCGACGATGTGATCCTTCAGCTCGAACAGGATCTCGTCCATCTCGAAGGCGGCCGGGATCGTCTCGATCAGCACCGTGGCCTTGATCGTGCCGACCGGCAGGCCCAGCGCTTCCTGGGCTCGGACGAAGACGTCGTTCCACAGGCGCGCCTCGAGGTGGCTCTCCAGCTTGGGCAGGTAGAAGTAAGGGCCCGAGCCCCGCTCCAGCGTCGCCCTGGCGTTATGGAAGGCGTAGAGACCGAAGTCGAACAGGGCGCCGGCGACGATCTGGCCGTCGACCTCAAGATTGCGCTCCATCAGGTGCCAGCCGCGCGGGCGGATCTTCAGCACCGCCGGGTTCGGCCCCAGGGCGTAGGCCTTGCCGGACTTGGCGTCGACGTGGGTCAGTTCCCCGTGCCAGCGATCCTTCAGATTGATCTGCCCCTCGACGACATTGGCCCAGGTCGGGGCCGTGGCGTCCTCGAAGTCGGCCATGAACACCTTGGCCCCGCAGTTCAGGGCGTTGATGATCATCTTGCGATCGACCGGCCCGGTGATCTCGACGCGGCGGTCCAGCAGGTCGGCGGGGACCGGCGCGACGCTCCAATCCGCGGCGCGGACGTGCGCGGTCTCCGGCAGGAAATCTGGCAGCTCGCCAGCGTCGAAACGGCGCTGACGCGCCTGGCGGGCCGCCAGCAGCTCGCGACGGCGGGGCTCGAAGCGGCGATGCAGGTCAGCCACGAAGGCCAGCGCCTCGGGGGTCAGCACTTCTACCGCGCGCCCCTCGACGGGACCGGTGACCTGGATGTTGGCGGCGATATCGAGCGGCATGGGAAGCTTTCCGTGGGTAGGCTTGTGGGGCCGAAACCTCGTCCTTCGACAAGCTCGGGACGATGTTTCTCTTGCGGCCGTTTCTACTGCAAGCGTTTGAACTGGACGTCTCATCGCGACGTTCGCAATGGTCCTCACCCTCCACGGATCGAAGGGCGAGGACCACGCACCGACGCCGGACTTTCTCGGCCTTAAGCGCTCTTTTCGGCGCCTTTTTCGCGGACCGTCGGAACGATCTGGTCGCCCCAGTTGCCCGAACCGTCGTGATGGCGCGAGGTGCGCACCAGTTCCACCGAGTAGCCGGCGGCGATGGCGCGCTGCACGGCGTCATTCAGACGGTGGGCGGCCTCGGCCACGCGATCCACCGCCCGCTTCTGGGCGTCGGTGTCCGGCATGGCGGCGGGGGCGAATTGCGTGGCGGTCATGGCTTTGCTCCTCGGTCGAAAGGGTGGGGTTCGCGGCCTACTCGGCCGCGAACTGGTTCATGGTGTTGGCGTGGCCGCCGGCCTTCAGGGCGCGCTCGCCGGCGACCATTTCCTTGAAGGTGTCGCCCAGATCCGAGCCGACCTCGTGCTGGTGCTTCACCGCCGACACGCCACGGCGGATTTCCTCGCGCTGCACCGTGTTGACATAGGCCTGCATCCGATCCTCGCCGAAGTAACCGCGCGACAGCTCGTCGACGCTCTTGGCGGTCAGGTGGAACGTCGGCAGGGTGATCAGGTTGTGGAACACCCCGGCGCGCGCCGCGATATCGACCTGGAAGCGGGCCAGGCGCTCATCGGCCTCGCGGCCGAGGTCGCTCTTGTCGTACTCGGCCGACATCAGGGCCGCGCCATCCGGATAGCTGTCCTTATGGATCTTGCCTTCGGCGATCCACTGCTCGCGCACCTGCTTGCGCAGATTGAGCGTCCAGTTGAACGAAGGCGAGTTGTTGTAGGTCAGCTTGGCGTTCGGCACGACCTTCCGGATCTCGGCCACCATCGAGGCGATCTCGTCGACGTTCGGCGTGTCGGTCTCGATCCACAGCAGGTCGGCGCCGCCTTGCGTCAGGTTGGCGATGCAGTCCTCGATGACGCGCTGGCGGCCGGTGCCTTCCTGGAAGGCGAACAGGCCGTTGGGCATCCGCACCGGCTTGACGAAGGCGCCGTCCTTCATGATCGCCAGCTCGCCGTCCTTCAACGGGTTCTGCGGCGTGACCGGCTCGGTCTTCAGCCACTTGATGTAGTCGCTGGCCAGATCGCCGGGCTCCTGGCTGACCGGGATCTTCTGGGTCAGGCCCGCGCCCAGGCTGTCGGTGCGGGCGACGATAACGCCATCGTCGACGCCCAGTTCCTCGAAGGCCAGGCGGCAGGCGCGCAGCTTCTCGATGAAGTCCTCGCGCGGCACCGTGACCTTGCCGTCCTGGTGGCCGCACTGCTTGGCGTCGCTGACCTGGTTCTCGATCTGCAGGCAGCAGGCGCCAGCCTTGATCATCTCCTTGGCCAGCAGATAGGTCGCGTGCTCGTTGCCGAAGCCGGCGTCGATGTCGGCGATGATCGGAACGACGTGGGTCTCGAAATTGTCGATCGCCTTGATCGCGGCCTGCTCGGCGATCTGGTCGCCGGCCTTGCGCGCGGCGCTCAGCGTCTTGAACAGGTCGTTGATCGCCACTTCGTCGGCCTGGCGCAGCGAGACGTAGATCTCCTCGATCAGATCGACGACCGAGGTCTTCTCGTGCATCGACTGATCCGGCAGGTGACCGAAGCGGTTGCGAAGGCCCGCGACCATCCAGCCCGACAGATAGACATAGGCGCCCTTGGTCGTGCCGCGCAGGCGCTTGACCGCCTTGATCATCTGCTGAGCGTGGAAGCCCGACCAGCAACCCAGCGACTGGGTGAACTTGCTGCTGTCGCGGTCATACTCGGCCATGTCGGCCCGCATGACCGGCGCCATGGCGCGCGCGATGTCCAGGTGGGTGTTGAAGGTGTTCTGCAGCTTCAGCTGGATGATGTCGTCGATGTCCACGCCGCCCGGGGTGACGCCCTGGGGATAGCGCGCCAGCAGGGCGTCGCGGTGTTCGGCATAGGTCTTGCGCTGCGTCATGATCATCAATCCCACTTCGGAGGCCAGTGGCGCGAAGCCTTGCTGGCCAAAGGAAAACTCGTCGTGGTGAGCTAACGCCGCGCCGCGGGATCGGTCGAACCTATTGAAGGCAATTTGTCAAAGATCGACTTTGTAATTTCTGTAAATTCATGACAAATTGACCGGATGGCGACGAATGACAAAAAGCTTTTTCTGGGCGGGCGGTTGAAACGACTGCGGCGCGACCTGGGCGTGACCCAGGCGCGGATGGCCGAGGACCTGGGCGTTTCCGCCAGCTATCTGAACCTGCTGGAGCGCAACCAGCGGCCGGTGACGGCTCAGATCCTGCTGCGCTTGGCCGACGCCTATGATCTGGACCTGCGCAGCCTGTCGGCCGACGATCCGGGCGGCGGCGCCGGGCTGGACGAGGTGCTGGCCGACAAGATGTTCGCCGACCTGGGCGTCTCGCGCCACGAGGCGGCCGAGGTCGCCGAGCTGTCCCCCGGCCTGGCCGAGGCCATGACCCGCCTTTATCGCGCCTATCTGGATCGCGGCCGGCTGATCGACCTGGGCGCCTTCGAAAGGCCCGACGGCGCGGGCCCCGCGTCGGATCAGGCCTCCCCGACCGACTGGGTGCGGGATCTGGTCGGCGCCCAACGCAACCACTTCGCAGAGCTGGAAACCCTCGCCGAGACCATCGTCGCCCAGCTGAAGGCCGATCCCCAGGATCTGGGTCCGGCCGTGCGCGAGCGTCTCCAGAGCCGCTTCGGCGTCCAGACCCGGATCATGCCGGCCGAGGTCATGACCGGCTCGTTGCGCCGCTACGACCACCACCGCAAGCGCCTGATGCTGTCCGAAACCCTGGCCCACGCCAGCCGCACCTTTGGCATGTGCTATCAGCTGGGGCTGATGGAAGGCGGCGAATTGCTGTCGGACCTGACCGATCGCTTCAAGGCCCCCGACCGGGCGACGCGCCAGTTGCTGAAAGTGTTCCTGGACAGCTATCTCGCCGCCGCGATCATGATGCCCTACGAGCCGTTCCTAGCCGCCATGGAGACCAGCGGCTACGACATCGAACGGGTGCGGCCGCGTTTTGGCATCAGCTACGAACAGGCCGCCCAGCGCCTAACCACCCTGGGCCGCTCCGGCTCGCGCGGGGTGCCGTTCTTCATGATGCGGCTGGACGCGGCGGGTAACATCTCCAAGCGTTTCGCCGCCGGCCCCTTCCCGTTCTCGCGCTTTGGCGGCGCCTGTCCACGCTGGAACGTCCACGACAGTTTCAAGACCCCGGGCCGCATCGTCACCCAGGTGATCGAGACCCCCGATGGAGAGCGTTATTTCACCCTGTCGCGCACCGTCCGGCGCACCTCGGGCCTGCAAGCGGGGCTGGAGGACGAACTGGTCGTCGGTTTGGGCTGCGAACTGAAATACGCCAGTAAGCTGGTGCAGGCGCGAGGCCTCGACATGGCCAATCCGATCGCGGTGGAAATCGGCCCCTCCTGCCGGATCTGCGAGCGTCCCGCCTGTCCGCAACGCGCCGCGGCGCCGATCAACCGCACCCTGCTGGTCGAGGAAACCAGCAAGTCGCTGTCGCCCTTCCCGTTCGCCCCCCGCTAGAGCCTGTCCGTTTCAAATGGAATCATTTGAAACGGATAAACAGGCCCTAAATTCAAACATTTAGAGCGCGTTCGAGCGGTTTAACCGCTCACACTTAAACCTAACACGCTCTAAGGCCCCGTCAGGCGAGCCGGTGCAAAGCCTCGGTCAACTTGCGGCCGACGAGGTCGCAACGTCCCTCGCCAAAGGGTTGGATCGCGCTCCGCGAGGCCACGAACAGGACGTCGCGCTCTTCGGCGAGGGCTCGGATGGCGACCTGGCGCGTCTGGTCCAGGCGATCTCGCGCGAGCCTCAACTCGTTTCGCACCTGGTCGATCTCGGCCAGGGCGTCGACCACGCGCTCCCGCGCCCGGGCCAACTGCGCCTCGACCGCGAACAGGCGACCGACCAGAAAAGCGATCACCGGCAAAAGCGCGATCGCGAGAATCTCCGCCAAGACGGCGACCCCGCCGCTATCCAGCAGACTCTGCACGACAATCTTCATGGCTCGCCTCTCCCCACCGCGCGGCGCTCCTCGAGGGCGCGGACGCTGACCCGCGGCCAAAGCAGCTTAGCCGTTCGCGCTCGACGCCACGCTCTGCGCGCTGGCGGCGAACCGGCCGTCGCGCAAAACACCGTTGACGTAGCCGAGCACGTCGTGAACCAAGTTCGGCAATTGAGCGTCGGCAATGCCGTGCTCGCGCCCCCAGGCCTTGATCACATGGCGCAGCAGCGTCGTGGTGGCTTCCGGATCCGAAGAAGAGATTTCGTCGTCGAAGGGCACGGACTTGGCTCCTGACAAGGCGCCAAAAGTCGCGGGGACTCTGGACGCGCGCTCAAAAAGGAGGACCCGACCGGCGGACGGCCGGGTCCCAGTCGGTTCACGCGGCCGGCGACGAACCCTGGCCCAGTCAGCGCTTGGCCGTCGCGGTCGACGCCATAACATGTTCACTGGAGCTCGGTTCTGGATGTGCGGATTTGCACATCGGCGGCGCTACGATGTCCTGGACGAGGTCCTGTAGGCGCGCGACAAGCTGAAGATCGGCATGGCCGGAAGCCCCTTCCGCGCCTGGGTTCGACCGACATAGCCGCAGCGCACCTGATCGCCGTGCAGCGTGGCCAAGGCGCCAGCCAGGGCTTCGCTGACATAGGCCGAGCCGGGGGCCACGTCGGGCTCGATCCGCGCCGCCACGACCACGTGAGCGCCCATCACCGCCGGCGCCTTGGTCAGCGGATTGGTTCGCAGATGCACCGGTCCATAGTGTCCGGCGATCCTCAGGCCAAGGCCGCGCGGCAGACCCAGGCTCGCCAGATCCAATTTCCGATGCGCCTCCAGAAGAGCCAGGGCCGCCAAGGCCGCTTCGATCGGCCGCTCGAAGACGAGAAATAGGCCGTCGCCCCAGGTCTCGACATGGGTGGGCGGCGTCCGCAGGCTTTCGACCGTCTCGGCCATTCGCCCGAGCACGCCCTCGATGAAGGCGGGGATCTGTTCGTCGCGCAACCCGCCAAAGCCCTGCACGTCGGCGAAGAGCATGGCCCTCATGGCCCGCCTGTCGGACGCCGGGTCCGGGATGATCGCGCCCCGAGGACCCAGCGCCGGCCGCTGGACCGCGATGGTGACGGCGGGCCGCCCTCCCCGCGCCCAATAGGCGAGATCGGCCGAAACGCCCGCCGGCCCGGGCGCGACGTGGCCGTCCCAGACCGCCAGTTGCACGGCTTGCGTCGATAGAGTCTGGGCCCGCAGCACCGCGCAGCCCATGGCGAACTGGCTGGAATAGGCGAAGACCTGCTCGTCCCCCAGATAGGGATCGCGCGCGGCGTAACGGATCGACGTGGCGCGGGCCATGCAGCGCTCGAACCGTTCGATCCATGCCTCGCCGAACGGCGCCACCGACACCGCGACGAACGAGGCCAGGCTCGCCGGCAACACCACATGCAGTTCGGCCCCGGCGTCCAGGACGGCCTCGGCGAAGACGATGTCGGCGCCGGCGGCGAGGCCGCCATAGGCGAAGCCGACCCGCTGGTCCTTCAGCGCCGCGTCGATGTCCCGCCTTAGCCCCGCCCCATCCAAGGCCCGCTCGCCCGTGAGATCGGTGATGTGGCCGGTGAAATGCGCGCAGGCGGGCGGACGAAACGGGGCCAGCCAGGTCGGATCGACGCCCAACTCGCCGCACAGAATCTCAAGCTGGCGCAAGGTGGAAGCTCGCGCCGCATAGGCCTGTGGAGACCTCGCCAGCGCATCGGTCAGGAACGCCCGCGCCGCGCCAAGGTCGCCGGTCAGCAAGCAGGCCTCGGCTCGGCTGGCCAATTCGTAATAGCCCGCTTCGTCCCTCGTATCCGAGATTGGAGGCGTCGCCAGCACGGCCGCGGCGCGCGCTCTGGCGCCGACCTGATCGCCGGCCAGGAGGCTCAAGCTGGCGGCGTTGATCGCTCCGTAAAGGCCGCCGAAACGTCGATGGAGCGCGTCGTACCGGCGACGCGACGCCTTGGCGAAAGCAACCCGCCGCGCCCCCAGCGAGGCCAGGGCCACATCTTTCAGAAGGCGCGCGCCCAACGCGACGGCTTCGGGATAGTCGTCCGCCTGGGCTAGGCCCAGGCGGACATATTCGGCTCTCGCGAAGTCCGCCGCGCCGGCCCGCGCCAGACAAAGCACGGCGACATAGGCGACTTCGCGCGAGGTCTCTCCCGCCTCGAGGGCGGCGCGGGCGATGTCGTAAGCGGCTAGGATCTCACCGCGCTGTATCAACGCGGCGACCTGCTCCCGACCGAACGTCGCCCGATCGATCAACCGTGCCCCATGCCGTTCTCGACGTCCGGATCCAGATCGATCTTCTGGCCGTGGGAGTCGGTCATCATCAGGCTGTAGCTGTAGATGCCCATCCGCGCGCATTCATA
This sequence comes from Caulobacter vibrioides OR37, assembly GCF_000372645.1. Taxonomy (GTDB): domain Bacteria; phylum Pseudomonadota; class Alphaproteobacteria; order Caulobacterales; family Caulobacteraceae; genus Caulobacter; species Caulobacter vibrioides_E. The sequence continues at coordinate 147,999 of NZ_APMP01000006.1, forward strand.
GATGATCTTGAAGCGCGTGAACGGGGCTGGCTTGCCCTCATAGTGATGTTCCATCCAGGCATAGCTGGAGAAATTGACGCCATAGTCGCGCTGAATCTCGATCGGCCGGCGTTGGAACGTCCAGCCCGCCTTGATCAGCTGATCGCTGAGCGTGAAGACCATCAGGCTGCGTTCGCTCAGATCCATGGTCAGGCGCGTGGGCTTGGCCGGATCCGCGTAGTTCATGAAATTGAAGTTCTCGTCCAGGCCGATGACCAGGTCGACAACCTTTTGGGGCGTGGGTTCAGTCACGTGCTTGCCTCCCGACTAACAACACCACCAGGAAGAGAATCGCCCCAAAAGGCAAGGAAGGATGGTGAGGCGTAGCCGCCTTTCCTCAAGGCCCCCACGATGGTCGCCGCCTCGTCGCGTCGGCCGCTCATCCGATAGGCGCGCGCCAGGGTGTCCATGACCGCCGGAGACAACGATCCCCGGCGCGGCGACAGCGTCGAGATCGCCGCTTGCGGATCCCCCGCGGCCAGTTGCGCGAAGCCTCGCAGGGCCGACCGGTCGCCCTCTCCTTCCCGCTTGTCGGAGAGTATCCGCAAGCGCGCCAGCAGGGCCTCGGCCAAGCTCTTGGCTGTGGGCTGGTCGCCGGCGCACTGAGCCAAGACGATAGCCTGCATCGCCATCCGGCCATCCAGATCCGGGGTCCAGATGTTGGCGTCGCCGGTCGCGCGCAGCTTGGCCAGACTGGCGGCCGCGGCCACATGCAGCGCCTTGGCCTTCGCCAGACCGGCGGGGCCCGTCCAGGCGATGCGGTCCACGGCGTCCATCTGCGAGATCACGTGGTACTCGCGCCAGCGGGCATTGGAGGGGTCCAGAGCGGCCAGTTCGTTGAGCCGGCGCGTCGCCGCCTCGAAAGCCTGCCGAGAGGCGACGGCCTCTCCCAGGTCGAACCTCAGCCGGAGCAGCGCCGACTCCGCCGCGACGCTGCGCGCCAGAAGCCGCTTGTCGTCGCGCGCCCCAGCCACGGCCTCGGCCAACAGCGCGCTGACGGCCTCGCGCTCGGCCAGAGCCTCGCGCAAACGGCCCAGACGGACCAGGCAGTCGGCGAGCCAGGCGCGGGAGTTCGCCGCGCCGACCAGGTTGACCTTGGCCTTGGGCGCTCGGGCCCGTTCGGCCTCGAAGACGGCCAGCGCCTTGCGGAACGCGGCGGCGGCTTCCTCGGGCCGGCCTTGCTCGAACAGTAGCGTGCCGAGGTTGTTGTTGGCGTAGGCCACCTCGACCCGCCACTCGACCCGGCGAGGATCCAGCTGGACCAACCGACGCGCCAAGGCGTCATATTGCTTGAAGCCACGCTCGGCGCCGGCGACGTCGCCGCGCCGCCACTGAACATAGCCAAGCCAGAAGACGTTCTGCGCCTCATCGAAGATGCGCTGGCCATCCTTGGGATCCCGCTCGGCCAATGTTCGCGTCGTGGTCGCCGCCTGCCCGAAGGCGTCCTCGGCGCCGACCAGATCGCCGCGTTGCTCGCGGATCGTCCCCAGCAGGGTCTGAGCCTTGGCGCGCTGGGCCAGGGCCTTGTCGTCCAGCCTGTCGTCCCGCGCCTTGGCGTAATAGGCCAACACCTTGGCGCTGACGCCGTCCAGCACATCCAGGCGGCCGACCGGTTCGAGCTGCTGGCGCAGATCGCCCAGCATGTAGGCGACCAAGGCTTCGGTCTCGTCGCGCTGCTCCCGCGCGATCTGGCGCGACTGAAGGGTCACGACGGTCATCGCGCCCATGCCGACGGTGACGGCGAGGGCCAGAGCGGTGAAGGCGGACATCAGCCGCAGACGACGGCGGGCGTCGCGCTGAACCAGCTGGTCCAGACTGACCCGGAGCAGCCGCGCGGCGATCTTCAGACGCGCCAGGCGACGGCCGTCGGCGCCGGGCCGCAAGTCCACGGCCAAGGGCTCGACGCCCACGGGCAAGGCGGCGCGTAGAGCCGGGGTCAGCAGCTCATCGAGCGGGGTCACGAGCGGCGTGGACGGGGTGATCACGCAGATTACCTGCCCGGGGCCCCGCGTCGCGAGGAAATAGGCCAGCTCTTGGTCGACCCAGCGCGACGCCGCCGAGGCCGGCGAGCACAGCACGATCAGAGCGTCCGAAAGGTCCAGGGCTGCGCGGATCGCCCCGCTGAGATCGGCGGCGGCGCTGAGCTCGTCCCGATCACGGAAAATCGGCCGCAAGCCGCCCGCGAGCGCTTCTCCGCGCTCGCTCCGGAGCTGCTTCGGCGCGCGGTAGGTCTCCAGCGCGCGATGCAGCCAAGCGGCGGTTTTGCGATCCCGATGACTATAGCTGATAAAGGCGCGGTACCGCTGTCGACTATCCATATGTCGTCCCCCGATCGACAGCAGGAGCGTAACAGATGACAGTGATTCCGCCGTCGCCCCTTCGCGCTTCGAGCCATACCGCGATCGAACCGCTGTCCAAAGATTATCGCGCCAACAAGTTGTTCCGGCACATGAGCCGTGACGAGGTCGACGCCCTTTCGCCGGCGATCGAGCACCTGCGCTTTGGCAAGGGTGAGATGATCCTGCAGCGCCATGATCAGGACGGAGGCGTCTATCTGTTGCTGGACGGCGCGCTGCTGGCCAACCAGTACGCCAAGTCGGGGCGCGAGGTGGGCTATCGGCGCATCGTCGCGGGCGGCTACTTCGGCGAGATCTCGGCCATCGACGGCCTGCCCCGGTCGGTCAACGTCATCGCGATGGAGGACGCGCGGATCGCCCGCCTGCCTCAAGCCCTCGTGCGTCGCCTGTTTCACGAATCGACCGGCTTCATGCGCGCGTTGCTGGAGGACATGGCCAGCCTGACCCGATCCCTCACCGACCGCCTGTTTGAGCTGACCGCCATCTCGGTGGCCTGCCGGGTCGATATCGAGCTTCTTCGCATGGCGGCGGCGACGGGCGGCGACGGCCAGACGGCGGTGATCCGCCCCTGCCCCACCCACGCCGAACTGGCCGCCCTGTTGGGCAGCCAGCGCGAACCGGTGACACGTGAACTGAACCGCTTGGCCAGCCTGGACATCGTGCGCCAGAACGGTCGCACCCTGCACGTGCTGAATGTCCCGGCCCTCGCCGCCGAGGTCGAACGCATCGGCGGCGAGGTCTAGGGTCTAGATCAGAACTTGCGGCTGACGCCGATCGACGAGACCAGCGGGTCCAGATCGACCGAGCTCTTCAGCGCGCCGCCATTGATCTTGGCGTCGGTGTTGAACCACACCTTCTTGACGTCGGCGTTCAGGAGCCAGGGGCCCTTCAGCTTAACGTTCACGCCAGCCTGCAGGGCGTAGCCGAACCCGTCGTCGAGCTTCACGGTGAAGCCGTTCTTGTCCTTGCTGCTATAGAACAGCATGTAGTTCACGCCGGCGCCGACATAGGGGCTGACGCGCGCGGCGGGCAGCGGGTGATATTGCAGCGTGACGACCGGCGGCAGCACCCAGGCGGTGTGGACCAGGACGTCGGTCCCCGGCCCTTGAGCGCGGATATCGTGCTGCGTCGTGCCCAGGATGGCTTCGACGGCGACCTTGTCGGTCAGGAAGTAGGTGAAGCCCAAGGTCGGCTTCACGTCGTTGGCGACGTGGGCCTTCAGCCCGGTGGACGCGCCGGCCGCCGTCAGGATCGCGGCGTCCTTGTCCGGGGCGACCTGGGTGATGCGGGCGTGGACGATGAAGTCGCCCTTGGCGTTAGGCGAAAACTCTTGCGCTTGCGCGGCGCCGCCGAGAAGAGCAGCAAAGGCAACAGAAGCGACAACAAACTTTTTCATAGGTCTATCCCCAGAACTGGCGACCCTCTTTGTTTGTCGCCACAATGAAGTCTACCGAACCCGATCTTGACTTCCTTGATCTCGGTCAGTTTCGAAAAAAACTATATGGCGCGCGAAAAGCGTTCTTGCGGCTCGGAACGACGGTCGAAGGCCTGAGCGACCAGCCGAACGAAGGGACGCCCCTCTTCGGTCAGGCGGATGACGTCGCCATCGACACGCGCCAGACCGTCGGCGCGAAGGCTTTCCAGCTTGGCGATGTCGTCGACGAACACACCGGCCGACACTCCGTGCCGCGCCGCCACCACGCCCAGGTCCACCGCGAAGTCGCACATCAGGCGCTCGATCACGTCGGCCCGAAGCCGATCATCGTCGGTCAGGGCGACGCCCCGCGCCACCGGCAGCCGTCCCGACGCGATCGCCGCGCGCCACATCACTTCGCTGCTCTGATTCTGCGCGTAGCCCTGCGGCAACCGCCCGATCGACGAGGCGCCCAGCCCGATCAGCGTCGGATGCGGGTCGGTCGTGTAGCCTTGGAAGTTCCGCCGCAGCGTTCCCGAGGCCAGGCCCAGCGCCAAGCTGTCGCTCGGCAGGGCGAAGTGATCGAGGCCGATAGCCACGTAGCCCGCGCGGACCAGACGCTCGGCGGCGGCCTGGCTCTGCTCCAGGCGCCCAGCCGCGTCGGCCAGGTCCTCGTCGAGGATCAGCTTCTGATGCGGCCGGGCCCACGGCACATGGGCGTAGCCGAACAGAGCGATCCGCTCGGGCCGCAAGGCCAGCACCTTGTCCAGCGTCGCCACCACATCCGCGGTCGTCTGCCGGGGCAGGCCGTACATCAGGTCGAGATTGATCGAGGCCACCTCGGCCTGGCGCAGCCAATGGACGGCCCGGGCCACCACGTCGAACGGCTCGATCCGATTGACGGCTTCCTGAACGTGCGGCGCCAGGTCCTGGACGCCCAGGCTGGCCCGGTTCAGCCCGTGGAAGGCGGCGGCCTTCACCCAACCCTCCGTCAGGACGGCGGGGTCCAGCTCGGCCGAGATCTCGACGCCCGGCGCGAAGGGAAACACGTGCCGCATCGCGCCGAACAGGCGAACCAGATCGTCGCGGCTCAGCATGTTCGGCGTGCCGCCGCCCAAATGCACCGCGCCTGCCTTGATCCGCCCGGGCAGCCGCTTTTCGACCAGGATCAGCTCATCGATCAGGTGGTCGACATAGTCGCTGATCAGCGCCGGCTTGTTCACCACCCGGGTGTTGCAGCCGCAGTACCAGCACAGCCGATCGCAGAACGGGATATGGGCGTAGAGCGAGACCGGCTCGGCGGGATCCAACGCGCTCAGCCAATCGCCATAGACGTCGGCGTCGACCGCGTTCGAGAACTGCAGGGCGGTCGGATAGCTGGTGTAGCGCGGCGCGCGGCTATCGTAGCGTGTCAGCAGATCGTGGCGTGAAACGACGGGCTGGGCGGTCATGAGCATCTCCTCGGCGCGGTGATCGTGCGCGCCGAGGCGATGTCTCGCCGTGATCTAGATCAACGCTCCCAACCGCCGCCCAAGGCCAGGAATAGCGTCACCTGATCGGCGGCGACCTGACTGTCCGACGCCGCCAGGGCCGCCTCGGCGCTGGCCAGCGTGCGCTGAGCGTCGAGACCGACCAGGTAGGGGCTGCGACCGGCGCGGTAGAGGGCGCGCGTCTGGGTCTCCGCCAGGGCCGCCTGGTCTCGCGCCGCCTTGAGCGCGGCGTTGCGCCGCAGATCCTGGGCGTAGGCGTCGAGGCTGGTCTCGGTCTCGCGCAGGGCGGTCAGCACCACGCCGTCGAACCGAGCCAGGGCCGCGTCGGCGCCGGCCTCGGTCTGGCGGATCCGAGCCCGCTCCCCCTGGCCCGGGATCGTCCAGCTGATCAGCGACGACAGACCCCAGCGGTTGGCGGCCGGTTGGCCAATGTCGGCCAGAAGGCCGGTCGACCCGGCGCCGAAGCCGAGGGTCACGTTCGGATAGAGGGCGGCTGTCGCCACGCCGATCCGCGCCGTCGCGCCGGCCAGGGTCCGCTCGGCCTGGCGCACGTCGGGCCGACGCTTCAGCAGGGTCGCGCCGTCGCCGACCGGGATCGGCTGCTTCAGCGTGGGCGGCGCCACGCAGGCCTCGACCGCCTTGGGAAACTCGGCAGGCGGCTTGCCGGTCAGCGTGGCCAGCTTGTACAGCGCCGCGCGCCTGCGGCTCTCGAACCCCGGCAGAGCCGCGCGCGACTGATCCAGCAGAGCCCGCGAGCGGGTGACATCCATGACCGCGCCGCGACCGGCCTTCACCAGGGCCTGGGTCGCGGCCAGGCTCTTGGCCTGCAGATCGACCGTATGGCGGGCGACGGCCAGCTCGTGGCCGTTGGCGCAGGCGTCGACATAGGCGCGGGCCACGTCGGCCGCGACGCTGACGCGGGCGAGGTCCAGGGCCGCTTCGCTGGCCTCGGCGTCGGCGCGAGCGGCCTCTGCGGCGCGTTTCAGACGGCCGACCAGATCGACCTGGTAGGAGACCTTCACCCCGACATCGGCGAGGTTCTCGACCGGCAGTTGCTCGCTGAGCAGGTACTGCTCGCCGGATTCCCGCGAATGCAGGGCGGCGGCCGAGACGCCGGTCTTGAAGCCGCCGGCGTCGTCGGCCTCGCTCACGATGGCCTGGGCCCGCGCCAGATTGGCGGCGGCGACGCGCAGGTCGGTGTTGGCGGCCAAGGCCTGCTGGACGAGGTCGTTCAGCACCGGATCGTCATAGAGTTTCCACCAGCCGGCCGGCAGCGGGGCCTGGCTGACCGCCGGCGCGTTCGCGCCCATGAAGGGACCCCGCGCCGTCGGAGCGTTGATCTTGGCGTCGGCGGGCAGCTCGTAGTTCGGGCCGACGGTCGAACAGGCGGCCAGGGCCAGCAACGAGCCGGCCAGGGCCAGGGCGCGCAGCGCGTTCACTTGGCCGCTCCCTTGACCATGTCGACCGAGACAGTGGCGGTGCGTCCGGCGATCAGGCGCAAGTCGTTCGGCGTCTGGTCCAGCGCCACCCGCACCGGCACCCGCTGCGCCAGGCGCACCCAGCTGAAGGTGGGATTGACGTTGGGCAGCAGATTGCCGCTGGCCGCGCGGTCGCGATCCTCGATGCCGGCGGCGATCGACTGGATGTGGCCTTTCAGGGGCTTGTCCTCGCCCATTACCTTGACCGTGACCGGCTGCCCCAGACGCAGGCCGGAAAGCTTGGTCTCCTCGAAATAGCCTTCGACGCGGAACGACCGGCTGTCGATCAGAGCCAGCACCGGCTTGCCGGCGGTGACATAGTCGCCGGTGCGCAGGGTCAGGTCCGACAGGAAGCCGTCGGCCGGGGCCAGCACCACGGTGCGCTTCAGGTTCAAGGCGGCGACGTCGCGGGCGGCCTCGGCCTGGGACAGGGCGGCCTGCGACTGCTCGACCTTCGACCGGCTCTGCTCGGTCACCTCGGCGGCGACCAGCTCGCCGAGGGCGCGGTTGCGCGCCAGCTCGCGCCGGGCCTGAGCCAAGGTCGCCCGCTGGGCCTGCACCGCGGCGTCGGCCTGGCGCAGGGCCAGGGCGTAGCGTTCGCGGTCGACATAGAACAGCGGCTGGCCCGCCTTGACCGTCTGGTCATTGACGGCGTCGACCCGCGTGACCAGGCCGGAAACGTCCGGGGCGACCTGGACCACGTCGGCGCGCACGCGGCCGTCACGGGTCCAGGGATCGACCTGATAGTGGGTCCACAGCGCCTTGCCGCCCACCAGGGCGGCGATCACGACGGCGCCGGTGACGGCGACGCGGACGGTGGTCAGCAGGATGGTTTTCAGGGGGGGCATGATCGAAACTTCGGGGGCTCTAGAACTTGAGGACGGGCGAGGCGACGACGGCCGCCCAAAGGATGACGAAGACCGCCGTGTCGAAGAGCGCGGGGTGCCAGACGAAGCGGTAGGCCCCGACCCAAGAGAGCAGCCGACGCAGCACGAACGAGGCGGCCAAGGCGATCAGGGCCGAGACCAGGACGGACGACAGGAAGACGCCGTTCAAATCGATTTCACCGGTCATTCAGCGATCTCCGGAACGAAGGCGGGCGCCTCCGGGAACAGGTTGCGGCGCAGACCCACCAGGGCCGAAACGCCTTGCACCGCCGAGGCGGCGCGGGCGGCGGAAAGGCCCCGCAGGGCCGAGTCGATGCGGGCGAGCAGCTCGGCGACCGGCGGCTGGCGGCGACCGGCGGCCAAGGCGGCGAAGTGCTGGCCGACGCCTTCCAGCGCGACGTCCAGGCAAACGCGCCCCTCGGGCGGAAGGTCGGCGCGGGCGGCCTGGACCGTGACGAGATTCATCCCGATCCGCAGATCGCGCAGGGTGTCGACGCCGACGAAGTCATGACGCTCGCCCGTCTGGGCCAGCTTGGGCGTGAGGATCCCCAGCCGATCGACCAGAATCGCGGCGAAGGCCGCCGGCTCCGGCGCCTGGCGGGCGCGCGCCAGACGGGCGATGCCGCGCCAGGTCCGCTTCAGAAGCCGCTTGGCGCTGGCGTCCACGCCCATCGAGCGCAGACTGGCCGTGACCAGGATCGCGAAGATCAGCCCGACGAACTGGCCCAGATTGCTGTTCAGGAAGCTGGCGAAGTCGGCGCTGAACGTCTCCTGCAGGGCCAGGGCGTTGCAGAAGCCCATCAGCGCGGCCAGGGCCGATCCGGCCCGCTTGGGGTCGGGGATATAGAGGCCCAGGAACAGCAGCACCGGCGCCATGGTGGCGACCAGCATCGGAAAGCCGTCGATCGCCGGCAGCACGGCGAACATGTAGAGGGCGGCCAGCGGCAGAGAGACCAACGAGAACAGGCCGAAATTCTTGATGGCCGGCACCGGGTCGTCCATCGCCGCGAAGAAGCAACAGAACACCGCCGCCATGATCGGCGCGGCCGCGCCATCGCCCCAGCCGGCCAGGATCCAGGTCGCGCAAGACAGCATGATCGCGATCGCGGCCGCCGCGCCCGACAGCAGGGCCAGCGGCAGGTCGGCGTGCATCGGGGTCCGCCCGCGGGCGCGGGCCGAGGCCTCCAGACCCGGCGACAGCGGCGCGTCGGGATCGTCAAGGCGTCGCATCAGGGCATGGCTCTCGGCCAGGGCGCGGACGGCCTCGGAAAGGCGCACCAGCAGGCTTTCGATCAGCAGACTTGTCCAGGCCGAGTCGCGACGCCGGGCCGCCAACTCTTCCAGCCGCGCGATCAGCGCCAGGCCCTCGTCGCGCGGCGAGCCGGCCTCGATCCAGGCGACGACCGTGTTCAGGGCGGCGCGGACACGGTTGTCCTTGACGTCGCGCAGGGCGCCCATTCGGTCCGCCAGCCCCGACAGCAGCGGGATCAGCAGCAGCATCCGCTCGTGCAGGGCGCGCACGACGCCGCTGGTCTCGCGCAGGCGCGAGGTGTCGAACGGCAGGTGGACGGACAGCAGCTGGATCTCGCTGGCGGCTGCGGCCAGATGGCGACGGTCACGGGCGATCGCCTCGGCGTCCTCGCCGCGCAGAACGTCCAGCGCCCAGTGGTCGGCCTCGCCCAGCCAGGTCGAGACCCGTTGGCGCAGCACCGCGCCGACCGGCCGCGGGAAAACCAGGCTATGCACCAGGGTCGCGCAGAGGATGCCCAGTCCGATCTCGATCACCCGCGATACGGCGACGTCGAAGATCGCTCCCGGCTGGGACACGCTGGGAAAGCCGATGATCGCCGCCGTATAGCCGGCCAGCATCAGCAGATAGCTTCGCGGGGTGCGGTCCAGCAGCGAGACGGCCAGGCAGCCGCCGACCCACAACGACAGGGCCAGCGATAGCAGCCAGGGCGCGTTGACGAGGTTCGGCACGAGGATCACCGCCGCCGAGGCGCCGAGGATGGTGCCCAGGACGCGATACAGCGCCTTGGACCGCACCGCGCCCGAGAGCGGCTGGCTAACGATATAGGCCGTCGTCATCGCCCAGTAGGGGCGCGGCAGGCCCAGGGCGAAGCCGATATAGAGGGCGAGCATCGCCGCCGCGAAGCTGTTCAGCGAGAACAGCATCGTCCATCGATCGAATTTGGGAAGCACGGCGCTAGAAGCCCTCTCTGGCCGCGGCGTCCAGGGCGGCCTCGAAGGCGGCGAAGGTCCTGAGCGCGGCGGCCAGGTCCTCGTCGCCGACCGCGGCCAGCATCTGGGCGCGGACCACTTGCACGGCGTCCTCGATGACGGCCGCGAGGGCCTGGCCCTCGGCGGTCAGGTGCAAGGTCTTGGCCCGCTTGTCGGTGGGGTCGTCGCGACGCTCGACCAGACCACCGAGGCAAAGCTGATCCAGAATGCGGACCAGCGACGGCCCTTCCACGCCCAGCTCCTCGGCCAGAACGCCTTGGCGCATCCCATTGCCCGCGCGGGCGATGGTCAGCACCGGCATGGCCCGAGCGTCCGACAGGCCATGCGCGGCCAGGGCGCGATTGACTTCGCGCCGATAGACCCGCGCGAGGCGCAGAATGGCCTGGGCGAAGGTGCGTTCGTCGAGGGTGCGAGCAGCGGTCATGGAACGTCGATCAATTAGATAGGTAGCTTCCTATTTAATTTAGATAGCATCCTACCGATTTCAAGGCAACCCGGCGCGCGATGGGAAGATCCCGTCAAGACGCGAAAAGGCCGTCGCCGGTTCCCCGCGACGGCCTTGGTTCGACCAGAAAGACGGCGTCGCCCTAACCCAGCGCGCGCTTGTAGAGCGCCAGCAGATTGCTCCACGCCCGCTCGGCGGCGGGCTCGTCGTAGACCTGGCTGCCCTTGACGGTCCAACCGTGGTTCGAGCCGCCGAAGACCTCGACCTGGGCCGGGCGCTTGGCCGACGCGAACGCCGCCTTCAGTTGGTCCTTCACATCCGGCTCCCGCTGGTCATCGTTGCCGGCGATCTCGATCAGATATTCGGCGTGGGTCTTGGGGATCAGCAGATGCGGGCTGTCGGCGTCCTTCGAAACCAGCCCGCCGCCGTGGAAGGTGGCGACCGCGCCGATGCGCCCCGGCGCCGCACCCGCCGTGTAGAAGGCCAGCGGACCGCCCATGCAGTAGCCTTGCGTCCCGATCTTCTTGGTCTTGTCGGTCTGGGGCTGGGCGTCCAGGAAGGCGACATAGGCCTCGGCGTCCCGGGCCGTGCCGGCCGGCGTCACCGACGGGCGCAGCGTCATCAGCTTGGCCCGGTCGTCGGGCTTGGAGAAGTCGAACCTCCCGTCGATGACCGGCGCCTTGCGGACGCGGTAATAGAGGTTCGGGACCAGCACCACATAGCCGGCCTCGGCCAGGCGTCGGCCCATGTCGCGAAACACCGGGCGCAGGCTCATGATGTCGGGCCACAGCAGCACCGCCGGCCACTTGCCCTTCCCCTTCGGGTAGAACAGCGCCGCGTCGGCGACGCCGTCGGCGGTCTTCACCGTGACGTCCTTTTCCTCGACCTTGTCGTCGGCGCGCGCGACCGTGGCGATCCCGGTGGCGGCGACGGTCATCAGACCGAAGGCGCGTCGCGAGAGGCGGGGATCGTGAACGAGGCCGGGGTGGATATCGTCATCGCACATGGCGGTCTCCCTGAACTTTGGACGCGAACGCTATAACCGCCTCGCGCGTTCGCCTACCCTCTTCACGCGGACACTGGATAGGTGGCCTTGCCGGGCAGCAGCGTGTCCTGCTTGCGGCCGTCGCACAGGGCGTAGCTGAAGCCGCTCTGGATCGCCCAGGCCCCGACCTCGCCCCTCTTGTTGATGGCCAAAAAGCCGACCTGGATGTCCTTGGCCTGGGGCTTCTTCTTCAGGATCCGCTCGACGGCTTCCCGGCAGGCGGCCTCCGGCGAGCGGCCCTGGCGCATCAGCTCCACGACCAGGAAGCTGCCGACGTTGCGGATCACCTCCTCGCCGACGCCGGTCGAGGTCGCGCCGCCGACGTCGTTATCGACATAGAGACCCGCGCCGATGATCGGACTGTCACCCACTCGGCCCCGCATCTTCCAAGCCATGCCGCTGGTCGTGCAGGCCCCGGCGATATTCCCCTTGGCGTCGATCGCCAACATGCCGATCGTATCGTGGTTGCCCTTGCCGCCCGGCGTCCCGAGCTGCCCGGTCGTCTTGCCGTAGTCGCCGACCTCGCTATTGGCCTTGGGCTGGTACTTGGCGTCCTTCTTCCAGGCCTCCCAGGCGGCCTTGGAGTCCGGCGTCAGCAGTTCCTCGTACTGGAAGCCCTGCTCCAGCGCGAACTGCAGCGCGCCGGCGCCGACCAGCATCACGTGGGGAGTCTTCTCCATCACCTTGCGCGCCACCGAGATCGGGTGGGCGATGTGTTCCAGCGCCGCCACCGCGCCGCAGTTGCCCAGCTCGTCCATGATGCAGGCGTCCAGCGAGACATGGCCGTCCCGGTCGGGATAGCCGGCGCGGCCGACGCTGTGGTTCTTCAGATCCTGCTCGGGCACGCGGGCGCCGGCCTCGACCGCGTCCAGCGCGCGACCGCCCTTCGAGAGCACCGCCCAGGCCGCCTGGTTGGCTGCGACCCCGAAGTCCCAGGTCGAGATCACGCACGGCCCGTCCAGCCGCGTCACGGTCTCGGCGGCCGACGCCTTGGCGCCGATCAGCGCCGATCCGACCAGGGAAGCGCCGATCAGGCCTCTACGATTCATCATTCACGTATGCTCCAAGAGGTTCGCCCGGATTCCGTAGCATGGCCTGGAGAAGACGATGACCGCCGATCGCATCCTGCTGGAAGTCTGCGTCGACACGCCCGCCGGACTGGCGGCGGCGATCGCCGGCGGGGCCGATCGCATCGAACTGTGCGCGGCGCTTGGGCAGCAAGGCCTGACTCCCGCGCCGGGCCTGATCGCCCAGGCGAGCAAGGCGCCGATTCCGATCTACGCGATGATCCGCCCGCGCCAGGGCGACTTTCGCTACGACGCGGTCGAGCTGGACGCCATGCGTCGCGACATTGACGCCGCGCGCGACGCGGGCCTGGCCGGGGTGGTGTTCGGGGCCAATCGCGACAACGGCGAGCTGGACGCCGATGTGCTAGCGCCGTTGATCGCGCAGTCCGAGGGGCTGGGCGTAACCCTGCACCGCGCCTTCGACCTCGTTCCCGATTTCGAGGCCGGGCTCGAATTGGCCATCGAACTCGGCTTCGAGCGCGTGCTGACCTCGGGCGGCGCTCAGAACGCCATGGCCGGCGCGGCGAGGATCGCCCAACTGACGGCCCAGGCCCGGGCTCGCATCGCCATCCTGGCCGGCGGCGGAATCAATCCCGCCAACGCCGCCGAGGTGATCGCCCGCACCGGCGTGACCGAAGTCCACGGCTCGTGCAGCGCTCCGCTCCCCCCGGTCGACCACCGCTCGCGCGCCCATGAGCTGGGTTTCACGCCCGACGGCGCCCGCGACACGCGGCGCGAGATCGTCGAGGACCTCGTCCGCGTGCTGCGCCAGCTCTGAGGCCTACTGGCCCGGCGGGTGCGTCTTGACCCAGTCGCCATAGACCTTGAACACCTTCAGCGGCTGTGCTCCGAACCAGGAATAGCCGTCGCGGCGTTCCTGGGAAATGTCGTCGACATTGTCATGCAGCGACTTGTCGCGGTCACCGAAGATCGGCTTCTCGGTCTTGCGATCATAGTAGCGCGCCCAGATCGGGCCGGCGCCGGTCTTGTCGATCAGGTGGCGGCCATCGGTCTGGCCCTTGCCGGTCCATTCCTTGCCCATGATGGCGTGATGGTTCAGCCAGGCCACGCCCCAGTGCACCGCCCGCACCTCCTGAGGCGTCGGGTCCGGCAGGCTCATCAGATAGAGCAGCAGGTCGGCGCTCTCGCTGGTCGCCAGGGCCGGCGGCTCGAAGTTGCGCGCGCCCACGGGCTCAAGCGTGAAGGGGTCCGCCTGCTGCCCCCAAAGGGTCAGCTTGCCGTTCACGCGGATCTGGGTGGCGACGATGCACAGGCGCCCCCACTTGGCGGCTTCGGCGGCCTTGGCGCGCAGATCCGCCGGCACGAAGGCGAAGTCGGCCTTGGCCTCCGACACTTCCGTCAGCAGGGCCGCCGCCTCGGAGACCGCGTTGTCGTTATAGGTGATCGCGTCGTGATAGCCGCCCTCCAGCGGCCAGACCTGCGGCCAGCCGCCGTTCGGGAACTGGGCGGCCAACAGGTAATGGACGCCCTTCAGGAAGCTCTGACGATAGGCGTCGCCTTCCGGGCCGGGGGCCTGCGTCGCCACCTTCGCCAGGAAGCGCATCTCGGTGATGGTGGCGTTGTTGTCCAGCGTGCCGACATAGCTCCAACGCGGACTGTGGGGGGCGTCGAAATCGTCCTTGCCCAGGTGCTGAGAGCTATTGTCCGAGGCCCAAGGCTGGCCCGGAAGGCGGAGCGCGCCGCGACGGTCCTGGTTCTTGCTCCAGCCGCCGGCCGGGGTCTGGAAGCTGACGATGACGTCGGCGATGTGGCGCGCCTCGGGCGAGGCGTACCAGGCCGGAGCCTTGTGCAACGCCATGCCGCCGTCGCCGTGGGCGGTGGCGGGAAGCGGCGGCGGCGCGGTTTCGCCCGGCTTCAGTTCGGCGGCCAGGGCGGCGCGATCGGCCTGCATCTGGGCTTGCGAGCGCGCGAGATAGGCTTTCCAGGCCGGTTGCTGGTCGGCGGGCAATTGGGCGATCCGCTCCGCGGTGATCGGCAGGGCCGGCACGTTCTGGCCGATGACGCCCGCCAGGGCCGGCGCGGCCAACAGACTGGCGGACAGGAAAAGGCCGATGGCGGCGGCGCGCTTGGACATGTGAGCGTTTCTCCCCTGGAGCGTCACGGCGCGGACGCCCTCACCCAAAATGATACCGGTTTCCTAAAATTAGAAAACGGGCGTTCTTGTGGCGCTTGGGCGCGGTCGTCTCATCCCTGGATGATATGCGGCACGAAGCGGGAGCGATCGCGCGTGACGCGGCCGTGATCCTCGCGGATCCCGATCCCCGCCGGCTGGTCGCCGATCACCCACGAGCCGATGACCGGATAGTTCGATCCGAACCTGGGCGGCGGCTTCAAGGCCTGTCGGATCCAGCCTTCCTCGCCATAGCCCTGGTCCAGCACCCTGCTTTTGCGGCCGTTCTTCCAGAGCTCGATGTTCGCGCCCTCGCGGCTGAACAGCGGCTTGCGGGCGTAGCTGGCGCCGAGACGCTCGCTCTTGGGATCGTCCTCGAAATAGCTCTCGAGCAGGTTCGGGTGCCCCGGATGGCGTTCCCACAGCAGCGGCAGCAACGCCTTGTTCGACAGGATCGCTTTCCACGGCGGCTCCAGGAACAGCGTCCTCGACCCGGCGATATTGGCCGCATAGGGCTCGCGCAGCATGTCTTCCCAGGGGTGCAGCTTGAACAGCGCGCCGATGATGTAGTTGTCCTGGTCGACGAACCGCCCGTCGGCGTCGAGACCGATCTGGGTGGTCGGGACGAACTTGGGCTCAAGCCCCGCCAGGCTGGCCATGTCTTCGAGGAAACGCACCGTCTGGCGATCCTCGACGAAGTCGGCGTCGCTGGCGAAGTGCACGAAACCGCCGTCCGGGAAGATCGCGCGGAAGCGATCGGCCAGCCGCTCGTGGATGCTGTTGAACTGGTCGGTGTCTTCCGGAAGCCGCCCCTGGGCGATCAGGTCCTCCAGCCAAAGCCACTGGAAGACGCCCGCCTCATAGAGGCTGGTCGGGGTGTCGGCATTGTATTCGTAGAGCTTGGGCGGCTCGGTTCCGTCGTAGAAGAAGTCGAAGCGGCCATACAGCGATGGGTCGCGGGCCTTCCACGAGGCTGCGACGACATCGCGCGCGGCCTCGGGAATCTTCAGCCGGGCCATCAGGGCGTCGCTGGTCGCCGCCTCGTCCACGAGGTCAAGGCACAGGGCGTGCAGCGCCTGCGTCGCCAGCTCGATGTGGTCCTCGATCTGAGCCAGCGTGAAGGCGTAGACCGCCCGCTCGTCCCAGTAGCGGCGGCCGTCGGCGTGGTGCCAGGTAAAGCCGACCGCCTCGGCCTTGGACTTCCAGTCGGGCCGAGGGGTCAGGTCGATGCGCCGCATCAGGCGTTCGAGCCGTCCTTGGCGACCTTGGCCTTGTCCTCGATGGCCAGGGCCGGCGGCGGCAGGGCCTCGTCCTTGGGCGCCATCAGGCGAGCCAGCACGTCCTCGGCTCCGCCGCCGCCCGGCAGAATGCCCGCCGCCGCCAGCTTGGCGTCGAGATCGGCGCCGGTCCGGCGATCCTCGGACTCGTTATGCAGGCGGAACTGCTCCTCGCGGACGGCCTGGCGCTCCTTGATGCGCTTGAGGCTGTCGGCGGCCGAACCGACGACGCCGCTGGCCGAACCCGAGCGTGAGATCACCGCCGACTGGGCCTTCTGGACGCTCTCGTTGACCTTGACCATGTCGATCTCGCGCC
Organism: Caulobacter vibrioides OR37; assembly: GCF_000372645.1. GTDB lineage: Bacteria > Pseudomonadota > Alphaproteobacteria > Caulobacterales > Caulobacteraceae > Caulobacter > Caulobacter vibrioides_E. Next base: position 164,186 of record NZ_APMP01000006.1, read on the forward strand.
GCAGCGCCTCGATCTTGGTGTCGGTCTGGGTGATGACTCCGCGCATCTTGTCCTCGGCGGCGCGCAGCTCGGTCATCTGGCCGCCCTTCTGGGTCGACTCCTTCTCGAGATCGGCGATCCGCTGGGCGACTTCGAGCGCGAGCGCTTGATCGCCCTTGGCCAGGGCGGCGCGGGCCGAGGCCTCGTACTTGCGCACCTGATCGTTCAGCTGGCCGACCTCGGTCTCCAGGGCGCGGCGGCGCGCCACCATCTTGGCCAACTCGTCGCGAGCCTTGCCTTGGGCGGCGTCGGCGTCTCGGATCTCCTGGTCCAGGATCCGCAGCGCGTTGGCGTCCACCACCGTCTGGGCGCCGTCGTGAACGGAACCCCGGAACAGGGCCGAGAGCTTGCTCCACATCGACATCAGGTCAGTCTCCGGTCTTCTGTCTTTCAGGCGGCCGCGACGCGGCTCTTCTCGAAGGTTTCACGCAGGTCGCTGGCGGCGGCGATGGCGTTAGCCGCCAGGGTGCGCAGCTCGATCACCAGCGTCTGCAGGGTGGTCTTGGACGAAATCTCGCCCATCAGCTCGTAATAGTCACGACCGTCGATGGTGGTAATGCCGAAGTTCGACAGGGGCACGACCTTCTGGGCCTTCAGCAGGAACTCATTGAAGGCAGAGCGGTCGTTCTGCTCGTCGCAGGGCCACAGGATGGTCGACGCCACCATCTGCAACGCTCCGCCGCTGACATAGACCGGCAGATCGCCGAACTCGTGCATGGTGACCAGCAGGACAGGCTCGACGCCCTCGATGATCGCGGCGCTCATCTCGCCTTCGCGCACCAGGTTGGTCTCGACCAGCGCGTCGCGCAGGCTCTTGATCGTCCAGGCGGTGTCGATAACGGAATCCATGTGTCTGACGCCTCGGGGAGGATTGGGATTGGCCCGCAAGGCCGGTCCGCGGACCGACTCCACGACGATCGCCTGGACGGCCGAAAGGATGTCGGGCTTGCACGCCGTCGGAGCCCAGACCTCGATCTTCACGAAGCCGGCTTGCCGACGGGCTTCACGCCACGCGCGGGTTCTTTCGGCGGCCTGAGCGCCCCTGGTGATCTTGGCAGGCATCCGTTACATGTACGCATAACATGTACGCTTGACAAGGCGCCGACCGACGTCATCCTGCGACCGAGTTCACCCGAGGGCAAGCGCGGTCTTGGGGGACGCCGCGTCGTTCTTCGGCTAGAAGACGCGGAAGGGTTGCTAGAGGGCTCGCGGGAGCGAATTCTTCGATGTTCGGAAAACTGTTCGGCGGCAAGGCGGAGGAGCCCCGCTCCATCCTGCCAGTCATTCGCAACGTCACGATCGGCCGCACCGTCGTGCTGGCCCCGCTGGCCTGGCGACGCTTCGGGGCCGAGACCCGCTTCGCCCTGGACCGCGACACGCTGGAGATCACCGCCCAAGGCCTGATCGAACTGAGCGACGGGGTCTTCGTCCATCGGTTCTATACGGACGACGAGGTGATGTTTCAGATCGTCTCGGACGACCGCGCCGGCGAGAAGGCCAACGACTTCACACTGTTCCTGCCTTGGTCCAGCGACTATCCGGGCAGCGGCGACGGCGGCTTTTCCTGGAACGCCCGCCTAAGGGCGCGGTCTTTCCAGCCCAACGGCCTGCCCGAATACCGCCGCTTCTGGTTCGGCGAGGACGCGGTCGAGCAGGACCCCGTGACCCTGTGGGAAAACGTCTATTACGATCGCGAGTCCCAGGAGCCGGACAAACGGCTCTTCCAGACCACCATGCTGTTCCACCGCGACCTTCCGGCCGACGGCCGCGAACTGCTGCTGGCGCTGACCCTCGAGCCCGAGGATGGCGAGGTCACGCACGAGACGATGATCGGCCTGCCGCTGTCGGTGGGCGAGTTCAAGGCCTAGGGAGAGAAGATGCTCGACTTCATCGGCTTCAAGGATGGCGCCCTCGCCTTCCTGCTGGCCTTCGTCGTGGCCGGCCTGTTCACCATCGTCTTCAAGGCCGTCTATCAGTGGGCGACGCCCTATGACGAGAAGGCCCTGATCCGGAGCGGCAACACCGCCGCCTCCGTCGCCCTGGTCGGCGCGCTGATCGGCTACGTCCTGCCGCTCGGCTCGGCCCTGACCCACACGGTCAGCCTTCCGGAATTCGCGGCCTGGGCGACCCTGGCCGGCGTCATCCAGATCGCCGCCTTCACCGGCGTGCGCCTGATCGCCCTGCCAGACGTCAAGACCCGGATCGAGAACGGCGAGATAGCCATCGGCGTCTATCTGGCCGGTGTCGCGATCGCCGTCGGCGTGCTGAACGCCGCCTGCATGACCTCGTGAGATCTCGCATGACCACACGCAAGCGCTCGGCTTCGCTCAAACTAACCACCATGCTGGCCGGCGCGGCCAGCCTGACCCTGGCCGGTTGCGACGACCACAATGGCGGGCAGGCCAGCTGGGACCCCAATCAGGGCGAAAAGGTCCAGGCCTTCAGCTACAAGACCCTGCAGGAGTGCAAGGACGCCGGCGAGGTCCCGGTCCAGCAGTGCGAAGCCTCCTACGCGGCCGCCCAGAAGGAAGATCAGGAAAAGGCGCCGCGCTACGAGGCGCGCTCGACCTGCGAGGACGTCTACGGCCCGGGCAACTGCGTGCCGCGCAGCTATGGCGGCCACGACGTCTTCACGCCGCTGCTCGCCGGTTTCGTGATCGGCCGGATGATGGATGGCTACCACGGCGCGGGCCTCTATCGCCGCTATGACGACTACGGCGGCGGCGGCTACTACTCGACCTGGGGCGGACGGCTGGACCGCGATTACAGCACCGGCCGCACGGTCATCACGCGCGAGAGCATCGACCCGCCCGACGCCATTCGCAGCGCGCCGCCCAAGGTCCAGACCCGCACCTCAGTCGTCTCGCGCGGCGGGTTCGGCGGCGGCCGCAGCTATTCCAGCGGGGGCTTCAAGGGCGGCTTCGGCGGTTAGAACAGACCGATAAATTGCGATTGACTCTCAACTAGGCCTCGCGCTTAATTGCGAAGCGTTCGCAAGACGCATCGGGCCGCTCACCGAGATCGGTTCGTCGACGGCGGGTGTCGGCCCCCTGCTTCGGCGAGGAGATTTCAGGCGTGCGGCCCGATCCTTTCCTCCATCAGTCTATCCCTCACTGCGGCCCCGCTGGCCTGGCCAAAGGCGAGCGGATCCTGCTGTGGATGCTGCGCCAGTGGGTGGCGGCCCGGGTGCTGGGCGAGGAGCCCAAGGCGCGCCTGTCGAAGACAGCCGGGTCCCTGGTTTCGCCCAGCGTGGCCACGGCCTTCCTTCTGATGATGACCGCCGTTGAGGGCCAGATTCGGCGTCCGCTTTGCGTGGCCGCGCCCGGCTGCGGCGACTACGCCGAGGATGAACAGCGGCTGATCACCGCCTGTGGCGTCTGCCCCGCCTCGCCCGAGATCGCCCAGCGCCTGCTGGAGGCGATGCTGATCCAGCCCGAGGCCGTGACGGTGATGGCGCGCTTCCTGAACACGGCCCTGGCCCGTGACGGCATGGCCCTGCCGATGCGGTTTGACGAGCCCGAGACGCGCGCTCGTCCCACCCTGCATTAGAGCTTCGCCCAGCCCTCTTCGACCAGCCGCGTCGCCAGGGCTCTCGAGGCCGTCCTCACATCGTTCCAGGTCACCTCGAACCCGGTTTCGTCGCCATAGTATGGATCCGCCACGGCGCGCCCCTGCCGCCCCGCCACAAGGTTCAGCAGCAGATCAACCTCGGCCGTGGCGTCGGCCGGGGCGATCCGACGTAGTCCGCTAAGATTGTCGTGGTCCAGGGCGTAGATGTGGGTGAAGACGCGAAAGTCGTCCGGCTTCACCTGTCGCGCTCTCAAGCCGCCGATATCCACGCCATGGCGGCGCGCCACGGCGATGGCGCGCGGATCGGGCGGCTCGCCCTTGTGCCAACCGCCCGTGCCGGCGCTATCGACGACGACGTCTAGGCCGCATCGCTCGGCCTCGGCCCGAAAGGCGCCCTCGGCCAGGGGAGAGCGACAGATATTGCCCAGGCAGACGAACAGAACCGAGGCCTTGGCCATCACGCCTTGCCCCAACCGCCGCCGCCCGGCGTCTCGATGACGATCGCGTCGCCCGCGCCGACCTCGACAAGATCGGTGGCGGCCAGCGCCTTGACCGTCCCGTCGGCGCGCTCGACCCAGGCCCCGCCCACCGCGCCGGGTCCGCCGCCCTCCAGCCCGAAGGGCGGGACGCGCCGGCGGTTGGAGAGCAAGGTCGCGGTCATCGGTTCGCGGAAACGGATCTTTCGCGTCACGCCATCTCCGCCCCGCCGGGCGCCCGCTCCGCCCGAGCCGCGCCGGATCGAAAAGGCCTCGACCAGCACCGGATAGCGCGTCTCCAGCACCTCCGGATCGGTCAGGCGGCTATTGGTCATGTGGGTCTGGACCGCGTCGGTCCCGGCGAAATCCGGTCCCGCGCCCGAGCCGCCGCAGATGGTCTCGTAGTACTGCCGCCGGTCGTCGCCGAAGGTGAAGTTGTTCATCGTCCCCTGGGCGGCCGCCATGACGCCCAGAGCGCCGTAGAGGGCGTCGACCACCACCTGGCTGGTCTCGACATTGCCGGCCACCACCGCCGCCGGATAGCGTGGCCGCAGCATCGAGCCCTCGGGAATGATGAGTTCAACCGGCCGCAGGCAGCCGTCGTTCATCGGGATCTCGTCGTCGACGAGGGTGCGGAACACGTAGAGCGCCGCCGCCCGGCAGATCGAGGCCGGCGCGTTGAAATTGGTCGGGACCTGGTCGCTCGTGCCGGTGAAGTCGACACGCGCCGTTCGGGCCGCTTGATCCACGTCGATGGACACGCGGACCACCGCCCCGTCGTCCAGTTCATAGGCGAACGACCCGCTCTTCATCGTCGCCAGCACGCGGCGCACCGCCTCCTCGGCGTTGTCCTGGACGTGGGCCATGTAGGCTTCAACGACCGCTTGGCCGAACTCGGCGACCATGGCGGTCAGGGCCTCGGCCCCGCGCGCGCAGGCGGCGACCTGGGCCTTGAGGTCGCCGATGTTCTGGTCGGGATTGCGCGCCGGCCACTTGCCCGAGGCCAGCAGAGCCCGGGTCTCGGCCTCGCGGAAGCGGCCGTCCTCGACCAGCAGGAAGTTCTCGATGAGAACCCCCTCCTCCTCCACCGTTCTGCTGGTCGGCGGCATGGAGCCCGGCGTCACGCCGCCGATGTCGCCCTGGTGGCCCCGCGCGGCGACGTAGAACATCAAGGCCGCGTTCTGGTCGAAGACCGGCATGACCACCGTGACGTCCGGCAGGTGGGTGCCACCGTTGTAGGGGGCGTTCAGCATGTAGACGTCGCCGGGCTTCAGGCCGCGCCCGCTTTCTTCAAGTCCCTCGCGGACGGCCCGCACGCTGTCGCCCATCGAGCCCAGGTGGACCGGCATGTGCGGGGCGTTGGCGATCAGGTTGCCGGCGCGGTCGAACAGGGCGCAGGAAAAGTCCAGGCGCTCCTTGATGTTCACGGAATAGGCGGTGTTCTGCAGGGCGAAGCCCATCTCCTCGGCCACGGCCATGAAGAGGTTGTTGAACACCTCCAGCATGACCGGGTCGGCCTCGGTCCCGATCGCCTTGCGGGCCGGCAAGGCGACGACGCGATCAAGGATCAGATTCAGGCGAGGATCGACGCTCGCGCGCCAGCCGGGTTCGACGACGGTCGTGCCAGTCGCTTCGCGGATGATGGCGGGGCCGAGGATCGCGGCGCCGATCGGTAAAGCTTCCCGATCGAAGACGGGGGTAGCGTGAAGCGCCCCGGCCATGCGGGCCTCGACGGTCGCCATCGCCTGGACTCCCTTGGAGGGGCCGGACTCAAAATCCGGTTCGGAGCCCGCGTCCGAGCGGCCGATCGCCTCCACGGACAAGGTCTCCACCACCAGCGGCGTTGTCGGAGAGGTGAAGCCGAAGCGACGCTGGTGCTGATCTTCGAAGGCCGCGCGAACGGCGGCGATGTCATCGAACGGGACGACCAGCGGCGTATCGGTCCCCGCGTACTTCACGCGCAGGCTGGCGATCGCCTCCACCGAAGCCATCGGCACCTCCTGAGCCCGCAAAGCCACCTCGGCCTCCCCGGCCAAGACCGCCGCCCGCGCCGCCAGATCGCCCGCGTCGTCGAGCGGCCGCTCGACTGTCTCCTCGCGGATCAGGCGCAGATCAGCCAGGCCCATGCCATAGGCGCTGAGCACGCCCGCGAACGGATGGATCATCACCTGGGTCATGCCCAGGGCGTCGGCCACCAGGCAGGCGTGCTGCCCGCCCGCGCCGCCGAAGCAAGCCAGCACATAGCGGGTGACGTCGTAGCCCCGCTGAATCGAGATCTGCCGCACGGCCTTGGCCATGTTCTCGACGGCGATGGTGACGAAGCCCTCGGCGATTTCCTGAGGCGTCATGGCCTTGCCGGTCGACGCCGCGATCTCGCCCGCCATCGCCTCGAAGCCGCGCGTGACGGCGTCGACATCCAGCGGCTGGTCGGCGTCGGGCCCGAACACCTTGGGGAAGAACTCCGGCCGCAGCTTGCCCAGCATGACGTTGCAGTCGGTGACAGTCAGCGGTCCGCCCCGGCGATAGGCGGCCGGTCCCGGGACCGCGCCGGCCGAGGCCGGCCCCACGCGCAGGCGCGCGCCGTCGAACGCACAGATCGAGCCGCCGCCCGCCGCCACCGTGTGGATATTCATCATCGGCGCGCGCATCCGCACGCCGGCGACCACCGTCTCGAAGGCCCGCTCGTACTCCCCGGCATAGTGGCAGACGTCGGTCGAGGTGCCGCCCATGTCGAAGCCGATCACGCGCTCGAAGCCCGCCGCCGCGGCTGTCCGCGCCATGCCGACCACGCCGCCGGCCGGACCGGACAGGATGGCGTCCTTGCCCCGAAAAGCCCGCGCGTCGGTCAGGCCGCCGTTCGACTGCATGAAGAGCAGCCGCGTATCGCGGCCCAGCGCGTCCGCCACCTGGTCCACATAGCGGCGCAGGATCGGCGAGAGGTAGGCGTCCACGACCGTGGTGTCCCCACGCCCGACCAGCTTCATCAGCGGGCTGACATCGTGACTGACCGAGACCTGGGTGAAGCCGATCTCGCGGGCGATCGCCGCCACCCGCGCCTCGTGGTCCGTGAAGCGGAAGCCGTGCAGCAGCACGATCGCGACGGCGCGGAAGCCGGCGTCGAACGCGGCCTTCAGGCCGGCGCGCGCGGCGCCTTCGTCCAGCGGCCGCAGAACCTGTCCCTCGACGCCGATCCGCCCGTCGATCTCGACCACACGGTCGTAGAGGGCTTCCGGCTTGACGATATGGCGCTCGAACAGCTTCGGCCGCGCCTGGTAGCCGATCCTCAAGGCGTCGGCGTGGCCAGCGGTGATCGCCAGGACCGTCGGCTCGCCCTTGCGCTCGAGTAGGGCGTTGGTGGCGACGGTGGTGCCCATCTTGACCGCGTCGACGCGCGCGCCCTCGGGCAGCAGCACGCGAACCCCCGCCACGGCGGCGTCGGCGTAGCGTTCGGGATTTTCCGACAGCAGCTTGTGGGTGACCAGCGATCCATCCGGCCGCCGCGCGACGATATCGGTGAACGTGCCGCCGCGATCGATCCAGAACTCCCAGCCGCGCGGCTGCTGATCGGTGGCGCTCATGAGGGGACGGAACTCCTTGGCTCCGTCCCCTCATAGCGGCTGGGCCGCCTACTTCAACAGCCCCGTCAACTCCGCCACCTGCCAGACGCCCAGCAGCAGGAAGATCGCCGCCGCGCCCATGCGGACATACTTCAGCGGCACGATCTTGGTCGCGGCCTCGCCCAGATAGACGGCCGGGACGTTGGCCAGCATCATGCCCAGGGTGGTGCCGGCGGCGACCCAGGCGATCGAGTGGAACTTGGCGCCCAGGGCCACGGTGGCGATCTGGGTCTTGTCGCCCATCTCGACCAGGAAGAAGGCCACGGCGGTGGTCAGGAAGACGCCGTAGCGGCCCGGTTCCTTCTGCTCCTCGTCATCGGCCTTGTCCGGGATCAGGGCCCAGGCGGCCATGGCGATGAACGAGACGGCGAGCACCCATTTGAACCAGGCGCCGCTGAGGAAGTCCGACACCCAGTAGCCGACGGTGGCGGCCAGGGCGTGGTTGAACAGGGTGGCGACCAGGATGCCCAGAATGATCGGAACGGGCTTCTTGAAACGCGTGGCCAGGATGATGGCCAGCAGCTGGGTCTTGTCGCCGATCTCGGCGATGGCGACGACCAGGGTCGAGGCGAGCAGGGCTTCCACTGAAATAATCCTCCGGGCCGGGCGCATGCCAATAGCGTCGATGCCCCACCCGGCCCGGATAGAGATCGGCGCCATTGGTCTCGCCAAGGAAGCTGCAAGTCCGCTTCCCTTCCCCGCGCCATGGCTCCCTCTCGAAAGAAAAGAGACCAAGTGTGTTGACGACGGGGCCCGCTGATAGGCGCGGGCGGCTACTCCCCAAAGGTGAGGGGCGTGTAGCCTCTAGCGATCCCCGGGTCAATCTCCCTTCCCCCTTGATGGGGGAAGGGGCGGGGTATGGGGGTGATGCGGCGGTTCAGCCACACAGGTCGTAGATCACCCCCACCCTACTCTCCCCCATCAAGGGGAAGGGATCAGACGGATTGGGGCGCGTCGAAGCGCATCAGATGGATCGCCACCCGCACCTTTCCGCTGACGAAATTGCCGCCGACCGCGGTCAACACCACCGGCGTATCGGCGTAATAGGCCGTCGGGCCGACAACGCCGACATTGCTGGAATTCCTGGCCACGCCCAGCGAACCGCCGAACTTGCTGGTCTCGCCCGAGACGCCACAATTGTAGGACGCCGCCCCGGTCACGGCGACCGTGGTCCGGGTCGAGACCGCCAGAACGATGGCGCGGCTGGGAATGGCGATGCTGGTCGCGGTGGAAACGCCCGACAGGGTCACTTCCTGCTCCAGGATCTCCAGCCGCGTCGTGGCGAGGTTCGGCGAGGCGGCGGCGGTCAGGTTGCGGAAGGTGGCCGACAGCGGCGTCCAGGCCGCTCCGTCGAAGACGACCATTTGGTTCTCGTCCTTCACCCAGGCCAGCACGCCTTCGGCCGGAGCCAGCGGCTCCCAGGCGCCGGACTCGAAGCGCATCAGGGTTCCAACGGACTGGCCGGCCCAGGCCGCGCCCGTGGCGCTGGCCGGCAAGATCCAGACGCCGCCCGCGACCGGAGTGGCAGGCTGGGCAGCAACGCCACGGCTCTCGACGGCCAGTTGGACGAGCCCGTCCAGCCGCGCGAGACTTTCGTTGATCGGGATGTGTTTCTGGGCCTGGGCGGCGACCACATAGGGCAGGCCCAGGCGGGGCGTGACGTCGTCGAAGATCGGGTCGGACATTGGGGCGCGGCTCCTGGAGCGAGTTCGAGATCGCTCCAGCATCAGACCGCCGCGAAGACCGGGGACAGGCGACCGCCCGTCCCCGTGGTTCGCCCGCCTATTCGGCGGCGAAAGCCAAATGATTTCCGGACGTCAGGGCCGTCTTGGCCGCCAGTTCGGCCTTGGCCTGCTCGTACTCGGCGGAGAATTTGGCGATGAGTTCGGCGGCTGGAAGCACGTCCTTGATCGCGCCGATCCCCTGCCCCGAACCCCAGATGTCGCGCCAGGCCTTGGCCTCCTGGTTGCCGCCCGAGCCGAAGCTCATCTTGGACGGATCGCTCTGGGGCAGGTTGTCGGGATCGAGGCCCGCGGCGACGATCGACGAGCGCAGGTAGTTGCCGTGCACGCCGGTAAACAGGTTCGAATAGACGATGCCGTCGGCCTGCCCCTCGACGATGGCGCGCTTGTAGCCCTCGACGGCGTTCGCCTCCTCGGTGGCGATGAAGGCCGAGCCGATATAGGCCAGGTCCGCGCCCATGGCCTGGGCGGCCAGGATCGAACGTCCGCAGGCGATCGAGCCGGACAGCGCTACCGGGCCGTCGAACCACTGGCGGATTTCCTGGATCAGGGCGAACGGCGACAGGGTGCCGGCATGGCCGCCCGCGCCGGCGGCCACGGGAATCAGGCCGTCGGCGCCCTTCTCGATGGCCTTGCGCGCGAAGCGGTCGGTGATGACGTCATGCAGGGTGATCCCGCCATAGGCGTGGATCGCCTGGTTCAGGTCCTCGCGAGCGCCGAGCGAGGTTATGATGACCGGAACCTTGTATTTCACGCACAGCTCGATGTCCTCCTCGAGCCGATTGTTGGTCTTGTGCACGATCTGGTTGACGGCGAACGGCGCCGACGGCGCCTCCGGGTGGGCCTTGTCATAGGCCGCCAGTTCCTCGGTGATCCGGGCCAGCCACTCGTCCAACTGCGCGATGGGGCGGGCGTTCAGCGACGGGAAGGACCCGACGATGCCAGCCTTGCATTGGGCGATCACCAGGTCCGGATTGCTGATGATGAACAGCGGCGAGGCGATGACCGGAAGACGCAGGCGGTCGCGCAGGATCGGCGGCAAGGCCATGGAGGAGCTCCCCTTTGGAGTTCGGCTTGAAACGCCGAATATATGAACGGCGATCAGATTAAACGCGCGTTTGGCTTCGATGCAAGGCGCGGTGACGCCGGCGCGAGGCTTGACGGCCCCAACGGCAGCGGCGCATCTCGTTGCGAAAGACAAGAATGCTGCAATGCAGGAGAGAGGCGCCTTGACCATCGCGACGCCACTGGCCGAGGAATTTGGCGCTGAAGGCGACGAGGCCGCCCGCGCTCGCTGGATGGCCTTGGTCGAGAAGACCTTGAAGGGGCAGAGCTTCGACGAAGCCCTGACGGTCACGACGCCCGATGGCTTGACCATACAGCCGCTCTACACCGCGCGAGACGGCGTGGTGGTGGCCCGCGATCTGCGGCCCCGCGATATCGACCGTCCCTGGGACGTGCGGACCCGCGCCGCTCATCCCGATCCCGAACGCGCCGCCCAGGAGATTCTGACCGATCTGGAAAACGGCGCGGCCTCGGTTCTGCTGCGGATCGATCCGACAGGCGTCGACGGCGTCGCCATCGGCTCGGCGAATGATCTTTCGCGGGCGCTATCGGGCGTGATGCTGGATCTCGCGCCGGTCGCCCTGGACGCCGGTTTCCTGGGCCCCAAGGCCGCGGACTGGCTGGGCGCCCTGGCCAAGGCGGCGCCCAACGCGCCCCTGACCTTCCATCTCGATCCGCTGACGGCCTTCGCCCAGGCTGGCGCCAGCCCGGGTCCGATCGAGAGCCACGTCTTCAACGCCGCCACCGTCGCGTCGCGTCTGGCCGAGACCTACGTCAAGGCCAGCCTGTTCCTGGCGACGGGCCGCGCGGCCCACGAGGCCGGCGGCTCTAACACCGAGGAGCTGGCGATGATGACCGCCAGCGCCCTGACCTACGCCAAAGCCCTGGTGCGGTCGGGCCTTTCGATGGAAGACGCCTTCGGTCGTATCGTCCTGGGCGTCAGCCTGGACGGCGAATACTTCACCGGCGTGGCCAAGGTCCGCGCCGCCAAGGCGATGTGGGCGCGCCTGACCCAGGCCTGCGGCGTCGCCGTCCCGCCCCGGATCGAGGCCCGCTCGTCGCGGCGGATGCTGGCCAAGGCCGACGCCTGGACGAATCTGCTGCGCCTGACCTCGGCTGGGTTCGCCGGCGCGGTCGGCGGCGCGGACGCCATCGTGCTGGACGCCTTCACCGACGCCATCGGCCTGCCCACCGCGTTCGCCCGCCGTCAGGCCCGCAACACCCAGCTCGTTTTGATGGAAGAGAGCAATCTGGGCCGCGTCGCCGATCCGGCCGGCGGGGCCTGGTATCTGGACAGCCTGACGGACCAGCTGGCCCGCGCCGCCTGGGGCGGCTTCCAGGCCATCGAGGCCGCCGGGGGGCTGATCAAGGCGCTGGAAAGCGGCGGGATCGCCGACGCCGTGACCAAGGCCCGCGTCGCCCAGCAAGCCGCCTTCGCCGACAAATCCCGCAAGATCCTGGGGGTCACGGTCTTCCCCAACGCCGACGACAAGACGCCTGAGGTCGAGACGCCGGACGCGTCCGCCTTCGCCGTCGCCGCGCCCGATGTCCGCCTGCCCGGACCCGACAGCCACTGCCCGGCCCTGACGCCCGTGCGTTTCGCCGCCGCCTTCGAAGGCGCCTGAGATCATGAGCAAGTTCCCAGACTTCACCACCATCGACTTCGCGGAAGTCGCGTCAACGCCAGCCCCCGAGGGCGAGGCCTGGAACACGCCCGAGGGCGTCACCGTCGCGCCGGCCTATGACGCCGACGACGTGGCGGGCCTGGACTTCACCAGCGGCTATCCCGGCGTCGCGCCGTTCGTGCGCGGCCCCTACCCGACCATGTACGTCACCAACCCGTGGACGGTGCGGCAGTACGCCGGCTTCTCGACGGCCGAGGACTCCAACGCCTTCTACCGTCGCAACCTGGCCGCCGGTCAGATGGGCCTGTCGGTGGCTTTCGACCTGGCCACCCACCGCGGCTATGACAGCGACCACGAGCGGGTGAAGGGCGACGTCGGCATGGCGGGCGTGGCCATCGACTCGATCCTGGACATGCGCACGCTGTTTTCCGGCATCCCGCTCGACAAGATGAGCGTGTCGATGACCATGAACGGCGCGGTGCTGCCGATCCTGGCGCTCTACATCGTCGCGGCCGAGGAGCAGGGCGTCAGCCCCGACAAGCTCTCCGGGACGATCCAGAACGACATCCTCAAAGAGTTCATGGTGCGGAACACCTACATCTATCCGCCCGCGCCCTCGATGCGGATCATCTCGGACATCTTCGCCTACACCTCGGCGAACATGCCTAAGTTCAATTCGATCTCGATCAGCGGCTATCACATGCAGGAGGCCGGGGCGACGGCCGACCTGGAGCTGGCCTACACCCTGGCCGACGGCATCGAATACGCCCGCGCCGGCGTCGCGGCGGGCATGAGCATCGACCAGTTCGCGCCGCGCCTGTCGTTCTTCTGGGCGATCGGCATGAACTATTTCATGGAAGTGGCCAAGATGCGCGCCGCGCGCTTGCTCTGGGCCCGCCTGATGAAGCGCGAATTCGATCCGAAGGACGATCGCTCGCTCTCCCTGCGCACCCACAGCCAGACCTCCGGCTGGTCGCTGGCGGCTCAGGACGTGTTCAACAACGTCTCGCGGACCTGCGTCGAGGCCATGGCGGCCGTCAACGGCCAGACCCAGAGCCTGCACACCAACGCCCTGGACGAAGCCCTGGCCCTGCCGACCGATTTCTCGGCCCGGATCGCGCGGAACACTCAGCTCTTCCTGCAGATGGAAAGCGGCACGACCCGCGTCGCCGATCCCTGGGGCGGCAGCTATTACGTCGAGCGCTTGACCTACGAACTGGCCCAGAAGGCCCTGGCCCACATCGAGGAGGTCGAGGCGGCCGGCGGCATGGCCAAGGCCATCGAGCAAGGCATCCCCAAGCTGCGCATCGAGGAAGCCGCCGCCAAGACCCAGGCGCGCATCGACTCCAATCGCCAGAGCGTGGTGGGCGTCAATCGCTACAAGCCCGAGGTCGCCGACGAAATCCCGATGCTCAAGGTCGACAACAGCGCCGTCCGGGTCGCCCAGCTGGAAAAGCTGGCGCGCCTGAAGGCCGAGCGCGATCCGGCCGCGACCGAGGCGGCGCTGAACGCCCTGGAGGCTGGCGCGCGCGCCAATGGCAACCTTCTGGCCCTGGCTGTCGACGCCGCGCGCGCCAAGGCCACCGTCGGCGAAATCAGCTACGCCTTGGAGAAGGTGTTCGGCCGACACCGCGCCGAGATCAAGTCGATCCAGGGCGTCTACATGAAGGAGGCCGGCGCCGACCCGACCACCGCACGCGCCAAGGCGATGGTCGAGGCGTTCAAGCAGGCGGACGGGCGGCCGCCGCGCATCCTGATCGCCAAGATGGGCCAGGACGGCCACGATCGCGGCCAGAAGGTCATCGCCACCGCCTTCGCCGATCTCGGCTTCGACGTCGATATCGGCCCTCTCTTCCAGACGCCCGCCGAAGCCGCCCGCCAGGCGGTGGAGAACAATGTCCACGTGGTGGGCGCCAGCTCGCTGGCCGCCGGCCACCTGACCCTGACGCCAGAGCTGAAGGCCGAGCTGGAAAAGCAGGGACGCGGCGACATCCTGATGGTCGTCGGCGGCGTCATCCCGCCCCAGGACTTCCAGGCCCTGCGCGACGCCGGCGCCGTGGCGATCTTCCCGCCGGGCACGGTCGTCGCCGAAGCGGCGATCGAGCTGCTGGAACAGCTGAACCAACAGCTGGGATACGCCCAGGCGGCCGCTTAAGGTCCGGTCAGGCCACCTCGCCCGTCAGCTCGCGTCGAGCCTTTTCCAGCTCTTCGGCGTAGCGGCGGGTGACGTGGGCTTCGGTGATCAGGCCGATCACCTCGCCGCCGTCATCGACCACGGCCAGCTCGTCGGCGCCGGTTTCGTCGAAGGCGGTCATGATCGCCTTGATCGACAGCTCCGGCGTCAGGGACACCTCGGGATTGACGGCCAGGGTCGACAACGGAACATCCCTCTCGGGCGGCTGGGCGTAGGCCGAGGCCGTGGCGACGATGCCGGCGTAGCGGCCCGTCTCGTCGGTCAGCACCACGCGCTTGGTCGAGCCCAGCGGGAAGCGGCGGCGGAACTCCACGAGGCCGGTCTGGGCGGGCGCGGTCTTGACGTCCCGACGCATCATCTTGCCGGCGGTCAGGTTGCGCATCCAGGACACGTCGTGGGCGCTGCGGATCGTCTCGCCGCGCAGATGCAGCCGCCAGGTCGAGAACGAATAGCCAAAGGTCTCGCGCACCGTGGCGCTGGCGATCAGCGACGCGGCTAGGGTCGCGGCGGTGATGGTGAAGTCGCCCGTCGCCTCCAGCACCAGGAACGACATGGTGAAGGGCCCGCCGACGATGGCCACGCCCAGGGCGCCCATGCCGACCAGCGAGGCGGCGACGGGATCCAGACGCTCCGCTTCGGCGATCAGGTTCACGACATCGGCGAAGGCCTGGCCCATCAACGCCCCCAGGAACAGGGCCGCGAAGAACAGGCCGCCCCGGAAGCCGAAGCTAAGCGAGATGATCGAGGCCGCCGACTTCATCAGCAGCAGGATCAGCAGCACCTTCAACGAGAGATCGGCGTTGAGATCCAGGTGCAGGGCGCCATGTCCGCCGGAGAGGGTCTGCGGGGTGGACAGGGCCAGACAGGCCAGGCCGATCCCGCCGATCGCCGGCCGCGACCAGCGCGGCAGCGGCGCCTTGGCCGCCCAACGGTCGGCCACCGCGACCGTCCGCATCAGGGCCACGCCGAACAGGGCCGCGACCAGACCCAGCAAGCCGTAGAGCAGGTAGTCGCTCCAGGACGAGATGGCGACGACCGAGGTCTTGATCAGATAGGGCGTCGAGCCCAGCGCCTTGGCCACCAGCACCCCGGCCAGGGCCGCCGCCGCGACGGGCGCGATGTTGGCGACCGTATAGGCGCCGATGACGATCTCGAACGCGTAGAAGGCGCCGGTCAGCGGCGCGCCAAACGCCGCCGCGATCGCCGCCCCGGCCCCCGCGCCCACCAGGGTGCGAAGGTCGCCGCGCCGCAGGTTCAAGGCGCGCCCCATCCATGAGGCCGCCGCCCCGCCCGCCTGGGCGTAGGCCGCCTCCAGTCCCACCGAGGCGCCGCAGCCGTTCGAGATCAGGGTCTGACCGCAGATGAAGGCGCTGTCGCGCAAGGAAAGCCGCCCCCCGTGCAGGGCGTTGGCCTCCACGGGGTCGACGGCGTGGTTGGGACGAAAGCGCAGGATCGCCGCGGTGAAGAGGCCCAGCACCAGCCCGCCGATCGGAATGGCCAGCAGGCGCAGCGGCGCCACGAAGGTCTGGGCGCTCAGCCGCTCGTCCGGATCGAAGCCGAACAGGGCGACCTGGGTTCCGTGGGCGATCTTGGCCTGGGTCACGGCCAAGGCTCCGGCCGCCAGGCCCGCGACGGTGGCGACGGCGATCAGCCACAGTTCGGAGGAACGAGTACGCCGACGCAGCCAGGCCAGCCAGGGCAGCGCCGTGCGTCCGGCGTTGCGGAACGCCGCCTTCTCGAGCAGCGAGGTCCGCAGCACGCGTCGCCAACTGTGGATCGTCGGCTTCGAGGGATCCGGGGTTGGCGTCTCCAGCGGATCCTTCATGGCGCGCCTTAGGCGACGGCCGCCTTGCCGGCGCCGCCCGCCAGAGCGTTGACCGCCGCCCGGAAGGCTTCGCCTCGGGCCTCGAAGTCGCTGAACTGGTCGAAGGAGGCGCAGGCGGGCGACAGGAGGACGATGGCGTCCTCGCCGCTGGCCGCCGCGTCGGCATAGGCCTGCTGCACGGCCTTATCCAGCGTCCCGCTCATCTTGACCTCGGCCTTGCCGGCCAGGGTCACGGCGAAGACATTGGCCGCCTCGCCAATCAGATAGGCCTTGGCGATGCGCGGGAAGAGATCCTTCAGGTCCTCGATGCCGCCGGCCTTGGCCACGCCGCCGGCGATCCAATAGAACTTGGGATAGCTGGACATCGCCTGGCGGGCGGCGTCGGCGTTGGTGGCCTTGCTGTCGTTGACGAAGCGGACCTTGCCCAGCTTGCCGACGGTCTCCATCCGGTGCGCCAGGCCCGGGAAGGTCATCAGGCCGTCGACGGCGTCGGAGACCGAGATGCCGATGGCCCGCGCGGCGGCGTAGGCGGCGGCGGCGTTCTGCCAGTTGTGGCGCCCCGGCAGGCTGCGGGCGCGCAGCAGGTCGGCGACCTCGACGACCCGTTCGCCGGTGGCGTCGTACAGCACGCCCTGCAGGGCGTAGACGCCCCGACCCATCGCCTTGCCGGCGCTGATCGGCCAGATAGTCCGGCGGTTGGCGGCGGTGATCTCGGTGCAGATCTGCTGGCACCAGGGATCGTCGACCCCGATGATCGCGGTGTCGCCCTTGCCCTGGTTCAGGAAGATCCGGCGCTTGGCGGCGATATAACCGTCCATGCCGCCGTGACGGTCCAGATGGTCGGGCGAGATGTTCAGCAGCACCACCGCGTCGGGCTTCAGGCTGGAGGTCAAATCCAGCTGGTACGACGACAGCTCCAGCACGTAGACCGCGCCGCCGTGCATGTCTTCCAGCCCCAGGACGCCCAGGCCGATATTGCCGCCGATCCGGGTGTCACGACCGGCCGAGGCGCAGAGGTGACCGATCAGGGCGGTCGTGGTCGACTTGCCGTTGGTGCCAGTGATGGCGATGATCTTCGGACGCTTGTGGACCGGGGCCGCGTTGACCGTGCGGGCGAAGAGCTCGACGTCGCCCAGGATCTCGACCCCGGCGGCCTTGGCCTTTTCCACCGTCCAGTGCGGCTTGGGATGGGTCAGCGGCACGCCCGGCGACAGCATCAGGGCGTCGAACTGGCGCCAGTCGGCGGCCTGCAGGTCCACCACCGGAAAGCCCTCGGCCGCCGCGGCCTCGCGGCTGGCGGGCTTTTCGTCCCAGAGGGCGACCTTCGCCCCGCCCGCGATCAAGGCGCGCGCCGCCGTCAGGCCGGTTCGGCCTAGGCCGAACACCGCGACGGTCTTGTCCTCGAAACCGCGAACCGGGATCATGGTCTGGCCCCTCCTAGCGCAGCTTCAGGGTGGCGAGGCCGACGAAGGACAGGATCATCGAAACGATCCAGAACCGCACCACGACGGTGGATTCAGCCCAGCCCAGCTTCTCGAAATGGTGGTGGATCGGCGCCATCAGGAAGACGCGCTTGCCGGTCTTCTTGAAGTAGGCGACCTGGATCATCACCGAGAGCGCCTCGGCCACGAACAGGCCGCCGACGATGCCCAAAACGAGCTCGTGCTTGGCGCAGACGGCGATCGCGCCCAGCGCGCCGCCCAGAGCCAGCGAGCCCGTGTCGCCCATGAAGATCTTGGCCGGCGGCGCGTTGTACCAGAGGAAGCCCATGCCGCCGCCGATGATCGCGCCGCACAGCACCGCCAGCTCACCGACCCCCGGCGCGAAGTGCAGGTTCAGATAGTCGGCGAACTTGTAGTTCCCCACGAGGTAGGCGATCAGACCGAAGGTCGAGGCGGCGAACATCACCGGCACGATGGCCAGGCCGTCGAGGCCGTCGGTCAGGTTCACCGCGTTGGAGAAGCCCGCGATCGTCACGGCCGCGAAGGCCACGTAGAACCAGCCCAGATTGATCACCAGCGCCTTGAAGATCGGGAAAACCACGCTGGTCTCCATGCCCGGCGTCATCGGCGACTTGGGCGCGAAGACGATCAGGATCACCGTGGCGATGATCGCGACGATGAACTGGGCCACCAGCTTCTGGACGCTGGAAAGACCGGCCGTGGTCTGCTTGGTGACCTTGGCGTAGTCATCCATGAAGCCCAGAACGCCGTAGCTCCCCGTGACCAGCAGCACGACCCAGACATGGACGTTGCGCAGGTCGGCCCACAGCAGGGCGGCGACGAACAGGCCGGCCAGGATCATGAAGCCGCCCATGGTGGGCGTGCCGGCCTTCTCGGTGACGTGGCGGGCGATGCCGTCGGTGCGGATCGGCTGGCCCTTGCCCTGCTTGGTCTTCATCCAGCGAATGAAGCGCGAGCCCATCGCCACCGCGACGATATAGGCGGTCAGCATGGCCATACCCGACCGGAAGGTCAGGTATTTCAAAAGGTTCAGAAGCGGCACGTGCTCGGCGGAGCGCGCCAGCCATTCGTACAGGAAGTACAGCATCAGCCCTGTTCCCCAAGGTCGAGCGCCGCCAAGGCTTGAGCGAGCCGCCCAGCCTTGGAGCCGTTGGACCCCTTCACCATCACCACGTCGCCCGGCCGGATCGCGTCCGCCAGCGTCGCCATTAACTTTTCGGTAACCTCCGCGTAGCCGCCCCGCCGAGTCGGCGGAAGCGCCTCCCACAGCGATTTCATGTGGACGCCCGCGACAAAAACGACATCGACGTTCGCCTCGGCGATCGGCGCCGCAAGCTCAGCGTGAAAGCGGTCGCTGTCCTCGCCCAGTTCGAGCATGTCGGTCAGCGCCACGACGCGGCGGCCAGACACGGCGCGCGCGCCCAGGGTCTTCAGCGCGGCGCGCATCGAGATCGGATTGGCGTTGTAGCTCTCGTCGACCAGGGTGAAGGTCCCGCCTGGGATGCGGATGGTCTTCTCGGCCCCGCGCCCTTCGATCGGCGCGAAGGTCGCCAGCGCCGCGAGCGCCGTCTCGCGCGGCACGTCCAGCGCCTCCAGCATCAGCAGCACGCACAGGCTGTTGGGGCCCCAGTGAACGCCGGTTTGAAGCAAGGAGAACTCGACGGGTTCGCCCCTGATCACGGCTTTAACAACCGACTTCCCCGGGGAATGCCGGGGCTCAGATCCATCCTGGGCGCTCGCCGCCCTGTCATCTGGATCCCGGCATTCGCCGGGAAGGTCGGAGGAAAAAGAGACCAACTGGGCCGTGCAGTCGGGCGAAAACCCGAAGCTCCAAACCGTCGCGCCGGCCTTCTCGGCCTCGCCCTTCAGGAATTCGAACCAGTGATTGTCGGCGTTCAGGACCGCAACGCCACCCGGTCGCAGGCCGGCGAAGATCTCGGCCTTCGCGCGGGCCACGCCCGCCTCGCCGTCCGGAAAGTTCTCGATGTGGACCGGCCCGACGGTGGTGATCGCCACCGCGTGCGGCTGGACGAACCCCGATAGCGGAACGATCTCACCGGCGTGGTTCATCCCCACCTCGAACACCGCGCGCTCGGTGTCGCGCGGCATCCGCGCCAAGGTCAGCGGCACGCCGATGTGGTTGTTGTAGCTCTTGACCGAGGCGTGGGCCTTGCCCGCCAGGCGCAGGCCCGCCTCGATGGCGCGGGTGACGCTGGTCTTGCCGACCGAGCCGGTCACCGCGCCGCGCTTGCACCGGGGCGCCCGCTCGCGCGCGGCGACGCCCAGGGCTTCCAGCGCCTTGAAGGTATCGGCGACCATCACCGCCGGGGCGTCGACCGGCTTGGCCGCCAGCACGCCGGCCGCGCCATTGGCGACCGCCTGCAGGACGAAGTCGTGACCGTCGCGCGCGCCGACCAGCGGCACGAAGAGGTCGCCCGGCTCGACCGTGCGGGTGTCGATCGAGACGCCGCTCACGGCGAAGTCTCCGGCGACCTTGCCGCCGGTGGCTCGCGCGATCTCCTCGGCGGTCCAGAGGGCGTCAGGCATCCACGCCCTCCAGCGCTTCCAGCGTCTCGGCCACGTCGTCGAACGGGTGAACCACGCCAGCGACGATCTGTCCCTGCTCATGACCCTTGCCGGCCACCACCAGCACATCGCCCTCGCCCATGAGGTCCACGGCGGCCCGGATCGCGGCGCGGCGATCGCCGATCTCGCGCGCGCCCGGCGCGGCTTCGAGAATGGCGGCGCGGATCGAGGCGGGGTCTTCCGAGCGCGGATTGTCGTCGGTGACGATGGCGATGTCGGCCAACTTCGCGCCGATCGCGCCCATCAAAGGACGCTTGCCGCGATCCCGATCGCCGCCCGCGCCGAACACCGCGATCAGCTTGCCGCGCGTGTGCGGACGCAGCGCCTCCAGCACCGTTTGCAGGCCGTCGGGCGTATGGGCGTAGTCGACATAGGCCTCGCCGCCCTTGGGGCCGCGACCGACGCGCTGAAGCCGCCCAGCCGCGCCCTCCAGCCGTTCCAGCGCCTTCAGAACCTTGCCGACATCCTCGCCGGCCGCGATGCAAAGGCCAGCGGCGACCAGCACGTTCGAGGCCTGGAAGGCGCCGGCCAGCGGCAGCTTGACATGGTGGACGACGTCGTCGGCCTCGATGACGAGGTCCTGGCCGGCGGGAGTCGGGGTCCGCGAGATCAGCCGCAGGCCCTGGCCGTCCTCGCCGACCGAGAACACGCTCTGACCCGAGGTGACGGCGGCGGCGGCGAAGTTGGGGAAGGCCTCGCTGTCGGCGTTCAGCACGGCCGTGGCGCCGCCCGGCGTCAGGGTGTCGAACAAGCGCAGCTTGGCGGCGCGATAGGCCTCCATCGAGCCGTGATAATCGAGGTGATCCTGGGTGAAGTTGGTGAAGCCGGCGGCGCGCAGCTTGACGCCGTCGACGCGGCGCTGGTCGACGCCGTGCGAGCTGGCTTCCAACGCCAGGTGGGTGACGCCCATGTCGGCCAGGCGCGCCACCATTTCGGCGACGTCGCCGGCGTCCGGCGTGGTCAGACCCGGCGGGGTCAGCTGCTGGTCGGGCTGGCCCGCCTCGCTGACCACCACGCCGAGCGTGCCCATGCTGGCGGCCTTGTGGCCCAGCTGGGCGAAGATCTGCCGGCAGAAGCCGGCGACCGACGTCTTGCCGTTGGTGCCGGTCACGGCCACGCACATCGCCGGCTGCTTGCCCCAGAACGCGGCCGAGGCCAGGGCGTAGGCGCGGCGGGCGTCTTCTGAACGCACCACCGGCACGCCCAGGCCTTCCAGCCCGCCCTCGGGGGCCAGGATGGCGGCGGCGCCCTTGGCCACCGCGCCCTCCGCGAAGTCGCGGCCGTCGACCTTGGTCCCAGGCAGGGCCGCGAACAGCCAGCCGGCCGTGACCTTGCGGCTGTCGGCGGTGACGCCCGCGATCACCGGGTCGTGGGCGAAGGGGCGGTTGAACAGTTCGGACAGACGCTTGGTCATAGGCCCGCCTCCGGAGCGGCGTTCTTGGTGGGAGCGGCGATGGTCACCAGTTCGGTCTTGCGCTTGACGCCCAGGAACGGAGCGATGCGCTCGATCACCCGGCCCGCGGCCGGCGCGGCCACCCAGCCGCCGGTCGACAGGCCGGTCTTGGGATCGCGGTGCGGCTCGTCCAGCAGGATCAGAACGAAATAGCGATCCGCCTCGACCGGCGCCTCGGTCGGGAAGGTGGCCGCGAACGAGGAAACCTGTCGGTCGTGGTTATAGCCTCGTATGGCCGGATCATACTTCTCGCCCGTGCCGGTCTTGCCGCCGACCGACAGCCCCGGGACATTGGCCTTGCCGCCGCTGCCGCCGGGCAGGACGTTGGCGCGCATGATCTTCAGCATCTCGGTCGAGGTCGCCTCGGAGATCGCGCGCGGCCCCTGGGGACGCACGCCGGGCGGCATCTTCTTGATGGTCAGCGGCAAAAGCTCGCCGCCGTTCAGCAACGCGCCCATCGCCTGGGCCAGGGCCAGCGGACTGACATTGATGCCGTGACCGAACGATGTCGAGGCCACCGCGTCCATGTCCCACTTGCGCGGGGTCAGCGGTCGCGCCGACTCCCGCAGCTCGATCTGGGCCGGCTTGGTCAGGCCCAGGGCGGTGAAGTAGCGCGACAGGCGCTCCCCGCCGATCTTCTCGGCCAGGATCGCGGTGCCGATGTTCGACGAGTGCTGGAACACCTCGATCAGGGTCAGGATCTTGTGGGTCGCGTGGTAGTCGTGGATCGTCCGGTAGCCCAGCTTGAACGGCTGGCGCGCGTCGAAGGTCGAGGTCGGCGTCGCCACGCCGGTGTCCAGACCGATCGCCACGGTGAAGGCCTTGAAGGTCGAGCCCATCTCGTAGACGGCCGCCGCCGCGCGGTTCAGACGCTGCTCGTCCGTGGCCTCGCCGGCCTTGTTGGCGTCGTAGTCGGGGTAGCTGGCCAGGCCCAGGACCTCGCCGGTGTGGACATTGGTGACCACCCCGACGCCGCCCTTGGGCGTGAACTCCTCGCAAGCCTTGCGCAGCTCGTCCTCCAGCGCCGCCTGCACGCGCACGTCGATCGACAGCTGGGTCGGGCCGCCCTCGCCCGCCGCGGCCTTGGTGATCGGATCGTCCAGAGCGCGTTCGGCGCCGGCCAGGCCCTTGCCGCCACTGTCGACGAAGCCGATCACGTGCGCGGCCGTCGGCCCCAGCGGATACATCCGCCGCTCCTGCTCCTCGAACGAGATGCCGGGCAAGCCGAGGTTGAAGATCGCGTCCTTCTCGTCCGGCGTCAGACCGCCCAGCACGAAGGCGCGGTGATCGCCGAAGACGGCCTTGTCGAGGCGCTTGGGGGGCACCTGCGGCAGGGCCCTGCCCAGGGCGACGCGGGTTTCCCTGAGGTCCCAGATCTCCTTGGGATCGACGTAGAGCGCGTAGTGGGCGAGATCGACGGCCAGCAGCTTGCCGTTCCGGTCAACCACGTCGCCGCGCGCGCCGTCCACGCCCTGGGCGTAGCCGTTGCCCTGGCCCGCGTGCGAGAACAGCGCCGCCCAGGTCGCGCCCACGGCCACGCCGACGAAGCACAGCGAGAAAAAGCCCATCACCAGGAAGATGCGGATGCGCGTGTCGTCTTCCGGCTTGGCGGCGGCGCGCGAGCGTTCGAACGCGTGCTCCAGGCGCCAGACGCGCTCGATCAGCCACCGCCACAGCGGCGACTGAAAGCCGCCCGGCCCGAGGTTGGAGAGGCTCATCGCGGCGCCTCCGGGGCCGGCGGCGCGACGGGCTGCGGCGGCGGCGTGGGCGGCGGGGCGTTGTCGTCCGGCACGGCCTCGGGCGCGTCGGCGGCCAGGGCGTCGGGCGCGACCGGGGCGGCGGCGATCGGCGCGCGCGGCAACTCATGGCGACGCGCCACGTCGATCAGGGCGTCCTCGGTGATCTCGTGCGTGGGCGCGATCGGCTGGAGATGCATCATCACCGCCAGTTGCTCGATGCGGCGCGGCTGCTCCAGGTGCGCGACCTCGGCCTCGAGCAGGCGTTTGCGCACGCCCTCGTCGTCGATTTCCTGCTGGATATGGCCGATTTCCTGACGCTCGCGCCAGGCGAAGGTCTTGGCCAGATAGACGCTGGTCACGAGGGTCAGCAGGATCCCCAGGCCCGCGACCTCGACGACGCGAAACCCGCGAATACGACGATTGAAGACGCCCGAGAGGCTCACGCGACGCCCTCCCAGACGGGCGCCGGCGTCCGCACCGCGGCGCGCAGCTTGGACGAGCGCGCGCGCGGATTGGCGGCCAGCTCGGCCTCGCCCGGCGCGATGGCCTTGTTGGAGATCAGCTGGAAGCTGGGCGCGGCGCCGGCGGCCACCGGCGGGGCGTGACGCGAACCGCCGGGCGTCTTGCCCGCGCGTTCGGCCAGGAACGCCTTGACGATGCGGTCTTCGAGGGAATGGAACGTCACGACCACCAGGCGGCCGCCCGGCTTCAGCACCCGCTCGGCGGCGGCGAGCCCCGCCTCCAGCTCGGCCAGCTCGTCATTGACCGCGATCCGCAGCCCCTGGAACGAACGGGTGGCCGGATGGACCTTGGCGCCCTTGCGGCCGCCGACCGCGCGTTCGATCACCTCGGCCAGGTCCAGCGTATGGGAAAACGGCCGCTCCTCGCGGCGACGGACGATGAAGCTGGCGATGCGGCGCGAGGCGTGCTCCTCGCCATAGACATAGAGAATCCGCGCCAGCTCGGCCTGGTCCAGCGTGTTGACCAGATCGGCGGCGGTCGGCCCCGTATCGCCCATCCGCATGTCCAGCGGCCCGTCGCGCATGAAGGAAAAGCCGCGCTCGGCCTGGTCCAGCTGCATCGACGAAACGCCGAGATCCAGCATCACCCCGTCGACGCTAGCCGGACCCAGTTCGTCCAGCATTTCTGAAAAACGGGCCTGGACCAGACGGAACCGATCGGCCGGCAGGTCTTCCGCGAACCGCCGGACGGTCGGATCGCGATCGAAGGCGACAACCCGGGCGCCGGTCGCGAGCACGGCGCGAGTATAGCCGCCCGCCCCGAACGTGCCATCGACCACCAGATCGCCGGGCTTGGCGTCCAAGGCCTCGACGACCTCGTCCAGCAAGACCGATACGTGCGGCGCCGCGCTCACGCCGCGCCTCCGAACCGGGCGGTGCGCTGCTGGGCGCGCAGAGCCGCCAGCCCTTCTCGCGCCAGGTCGCGCTGCGCCGCGCGATGGGCCTGGAAGGCCTCGCGCGACCAGATCTGAAAACGCTCGCCCATGCCGACGACGGCCACCCAATCCGTGAGGCCGCACATTTCGCACAGGTGGTCGGGGAGCGTAATGCGACCAGCTGTATCAAACGATAGCTTGGACATCCCACCCAGCACGCTGGTCTCCAGCGCCGAGCGCGTCGGGTCGCCGAAAGGGATCTCCTCGATCACCGCCAGGTAACGATCGAACAAGGCTTTTCCGCCAGCTTCCAGACAATCGGCCTCGATAGAGGGGAAGCAGAAGATCCCATCGAACATGCCAGACACGGCCGCGCGGAATTCCTGCGGCACAACGATGCGCCGCTTGCTGTCGAGCTGTTTCTCGAACGTCGAGAGAAACACGAAAGCCGAACCCCGCCAGACCCAAGCCGGTCGACGAGCCACCACACCCCGCCCCGACGACAATTGGGTTAACATGGGATGAAATGGGAGACAATGACACCAAGGCTCGTTTTAACGAGATTTCAAAGTTATCGCGGCCGCATCCACCCCAGAACAACAGTTAATACACAGAACATACAGAGAACCGTAAAGCCCGAAGGCCAGTGAATGACTATCGCCGCTCAAGCCCGGCGAATTTAGAGAATGGCTGGAAGGCCAAAGTCGCGACCAGCACGGCAAACACGCCATAAGCGAGGCGCGTGATGGCCCAAGGCGATCCTGAAAAGAGACGACCGCTCGACTTAAAGACCACGACTTAGACACCCGCCGCCGGCCCCCGCCCCAAAGGACCCGATGCAAAAGCAGACCAAGTTCGCGACGCTGGACGGTATGCGCGGACTAGCGGCGATCGCGGTGATGGCGCTTCACCTCAATTTCACGCCTGGCGTTCCGGGACGAATGTCCAGCGCGCATTTGTCCGTCGATCTGTTCTTCATCATCAGCGGCTTTGTCATCGCCCACGCTTACTCGGAGCGGCTTACGGCCGGCATGAGCTGGACCGAATTCATGCTTGTCCGCCTGGTGCGATTGTACCCGCTGTACTTGGCGGGGCTCGCGCTTGGCCTTCTCTGGCGGATATCGGCCTTGGCGCTTCACCAACCCGCCGCGATGACCGCCGTGGATATCGGGCGGGCGGCGATCTTGGGCCTAGCCTTCCTGCCCGCGCCCTCGAACGGCGCCTCGACGGACGCCTGGCCGCTCAATCCCGTGTTCTGGTCGTTGTTTTTCGAGATCATCGTCAACCTGGGCGCGGCGCTTGTATGGCGGCGCCTGACCGGTCTCGCCCTGGGCCTGATCGTCCTCTTGGGCGCGACGGCTCTATCGGCCGTGGCGATGACGCTAGGCTCGCTGCAACATGGCTATCAGTTTCACGAGCTCTGGGCGGGCCTGGCCCGCGCGACGTTTTCGTTCTTCGCCGGCGTCGCGATCTTTCGGCTCGGCGAACGGGCCATGGCGCCGAAGCTTCCGCCCATCGTCGCCGTGGCGCTTATCGCCGCGATCCTGCTCTGCCCGGTCAGCCACGGCGTGCGCGCGGCCTTTGACCTCGCCGCCGTGCTCATCGCCTTTCCCTTGCTCGTCGCCGCGGCGAGAAACAATCCCGGCCCGATCATGACGCGCCTCTTCGGCGCGCTGGGGGCGGCGTCCTATGCGATCTACACGTTGCATCGCCCGCTGATAGGCGTCGCCGACGTCTTCAAGGACGCCTTGGCCCTGCCCCGCCCCCTCTACGCGACGGGCTTCATGGTCGTTGTCATCGTCGGATCGATCGTTATCGATCGCGTCTATGACCTGCCCGCTCGCCGCTGGCTGAAGGCGCATCTGGACGCCGAGCGCGGCGCCTTGGCGCGAACGCCAAGGTCATCGCGGACCAGATGATCTGTAAGCCGGGTTCTGTTCCGCCTCCGGAGAGGCGGCGACGATCATTCCTCTAGGCCGGCCATTGCTGGACGGCTCTCGCGACCTACCCGGATCCTCTCGGCCAGTGACGGCCTAGTCGACGCGAGGCCGACGCGGGATCCCTATTCGGTCTTGCTCCAGGCGGGGCTTGCCATGCCGTCCCTGTCGCCAGGTCCGCGGTGGGCTCTTACCCCACCCTTTCACCCTTACCGCCCGCGAACGGGAGGCGGTTTGCTTTCTGTGGCGCTTTCCCTGGGATCGCTCCCGGTGGGCGTTACCCACCGCCTTGTCACCGTGGAGCCCGGACTTTCCTCGGCGTCCGAAGACGACGCGACCGCCCGACCATCTGGTCCGGGACGGTGTTTGACGGGGTGTTTTCCAAACGTCAACAAACATCCGACTTCCCCGGCGAATGCCGGGGCCCAGATTCATCCCGGGCG
>NZ_APMP01000007.1 GCF_000372645.1 Caulobacter vibrioides OR37
CCGGCGAGCCCCGGAAATCCAGGAAGCGCCAGAGTGGCAGGCTTCTAGAGAAGCCAACCAAGTCAGTCAAGTCTTTATTTCGAGAAGATCTCAAAATCTCTACTTAACTAGCCCATCACCGCGCCGCTGAATTCTTTCGAAGTCTTGGCGGCGATGATTGGAGCGGCGCTTCTAATGAAGCGACATTCCGAAGTCAACCAACTCTTTTCGACTTTTCCGCACCACCCGAAGCCGGGGTAGCGAAGAGACAAAAAGAGGACCCTAGGGCTGCCGAAGCCGCCCTTGCGGATCCATCATCGAGTCGATTGGAGCGCGGTATCTAGCCAAGCGTCAGGACCGATGCAAGCTTCCTTTCGGAAGCCGCGTCGTCCGGTCACGAAGCCGTTCCGAGCGAGGCGTTGATCTAGTCCCCGCCCACGGCTCTGGCAACCCCCTCGCGACAATATAACAACGC
Organism: Caulobacter vibrioides OR37; assembly: GCF_000372645.1. Lineage (GTDB taxonomy): Bacteria > Pseudomonadota > Alphaproteobacteria > Caulobacterales > Caulobacteraceae > Caulobacter > Caulobacter vibrioides_E. Next base: position 455 of record NZ_APMP01000007.1, read on the forward strand.
TCTTTTGACGGCCGGCGGAACGTTTCGGCTCAGCCGCCCGAGGGCGTGCTTAGTGCTGGCTCTCGGGAAGACGCACGACGAGGCCGTCCAGCGCGTCGCTGACCTTGATCTGGCAGGACAGGCGGCTGTTGGGCTCGACGTTCTCGGCGAAATCCAGCATCGACTCTTCCATGGCCGACTTGTCACCGGTCTTGTCCAGCCAGGCTTGATCGACATAGACGTGGCAGGTCGCGCACGCGCAGGCGCCGCCGCAGTCGGCGTCGATGCCCGGCACGTTGTTCTTCACGGCGCCTTCCATGACGGTCAGCCCCGACTTGACGTCGATGACATGTTCCGTGCCGTCGTACTCGATGTAGGTGATCTTGGCCATGTGGCTTTCTGTTCCCCTTCGGCGACCTTAAGCCGCCACCTCTTTCATGGACACATGCGTGTCGGCGAGTTTTTCAGCGTTTACCGGCGCGCGCTTGGCGATCAGCTGCTTACCGGCCATGAACTCGGCCGGCGCGTTGACCGCCTCGACCGCCCGCACCAGATCGCCCTTCAGGTGGAAGACGGCGAACTTGGCCACGGCGACGTCGCCGCGAACGACCTGGCGGTCGGCCTCGAACGGCAGGCCGGCAATCTGCAGCTTCAGATCATATTGGTCGGACCAGAACCAGGGAACCTCCGGCGCCGGCCCCGGACGGCCGAGAATCGCCGAAGCGGCCTGCTTGGCCTGCTCCAGGGCGTTGGGAACGCTCTCCAGGCGGAACTGGCGCTCATATAGCGGCAGCGGCCGATGCGCGACGTCGCCGATCGCGAAGATCGACGGATCGCTGGTCCTGGCCTCCAGGTCGACGACCACGCCATTGGCGGTGTCGAGGCCAGCGTCCTTGGCCAGCTCGTCATTCGGAACCGCGCCCACCCCGACCAGGGCGACGTCGCAGGCCACCACGCGGCCGTCGGTGAAGCGCACGCCCGTGACGTGACCGTCGCGACCCTCGAAACCCGCCACGCCGGCGTTGAGCTCGAACGCGACGCCATGCTGGCGGTGATAATCCTGGAAGAAGGTCGACAGGGTCTCGCAGGCCACGCGCGCCAAGACGCGGCTTTCGCGTTCGATAACCATGGCGTGGCTGCCCAGAGCGCGGGCGGAAGCGGCGGCCTCGAGACCCACATAGCCACCGCCGATCACGGCCAGGCGCTTGTCGGGCCCGAGGGCGTGCTTGAGCAATTCAGCGTCGGCGGCCGTTCGCAGGGCCAGGACGCCGGCCAGGTCGGACCCGGGAATCGGAAGTTCGCGCGCGCGCGCGCCCGTGGCCAGGATCAGGGCGTCATAGGCAATGACCTCGCCCGAGGCCAGGATCACGGTCTTCTCGGCGCGATTGATCCGCTCGGCCACGCCTTCGAGGCGCAGGGAGACATTGTTCTGGGCGTACCAGTCGGCCGGCTTCAGCGCCAGGGAGTCGGCGTCGGCCTCGCCCTTCAACCAGGCCTTGGAAAGCGGCGGGCGCTGATACGGCAGGAGCGGCTCGTCGCCGATCAGCACGACCCGGCCCTCGTGACCATACTGGCGGAGGAAAGCGGCGGCCGAACCGCCCGCGTGACCCGCGCCGACGATCACGACGCATGCGTTCTGATTGACGTTAGCGTTCAAGGACGCCCTCCCATTTCGTCAAAAATGACGCCGGCGTCACCTATTGGCAAGCGCCTTTGATCAAGGCGGATACGAAGGGGGCGGCGACTCTGATCGAGATCGCCGCCCCCTGACCTTGTGCAAGCTCGTCAGACGACGCGCTCGACCATCATTTTCTTGATTTCGGCGATCGCCTTGGCCGGGTTCAGCCCCTTGGGGCAGACCTGGGCGCAGTTCATGATCGTGTGACAGCGATAGAGCTTGAAGGGATCCTCTAGCGCGTCCAAGCGGTCGCCGGTGGCCTCGTCGCGGCTGTCGATCAGCCAGCGATAGGCATGCAGCAGGGCCGCCGGACCCAGGTACTTGTCGCCGTTCCACCAGTAGCTGGGGCACGAGGTCGAGCAGCAGGCGCACAGGATGCACTCGTAAAGACCGTCGAGTTTCTCGCGGTCTTCCGGGCTTTGCTTCCACTCGGCCTGAGGCTCGGGCGTGTCGGTGTGCAGCCAGGGCTCGATCGAGGCGTACTGCGCGTAGAACAGCGTCAGGTCCGGGATCAGGTCCTTGACCACCGGCATGTGCGGCAGCGGGCTGATCTGGACGGCCTTGCCAGGGACCTCGGCCCAGCCATGCGTGCAGGCCAGGGTGTTGCGGCCGCCGATGTTCATCGCGCACGAGCCGCAGACGCCCTCCCGGCACGACCGACGGAAGGCCAGGGTCGGGTCGATGGTGTTCTTGATGTACAGCAGGGCGTCCAGGACCATCGGCCCCACGGCGTCCATATCGACGTCGTAGGTGTCCCAGCGCGGATTGCCGCCCGCTTCCGGGTCGTAGCGATAGATCTTGAAGGTCTTGACCTTCTTGGCGCCCGCGGGAGCCGGCCAGTGCTTGCCCGACTTGACCTGCGAGTTCTTGGGGAGAGCGAGTTCGACCATCGGACCCTCAGTAGACCCGTTGCTTCGGCGGGATGTAGGCGATGTCGTCGGACATCGTGTAGCTGTGCACCGGACGGTAATCGATCTTCACCTTGCCCGACTGGTTATCCAGCCAAGCCAGGGTGTGCTTCATCCATTCGGTGTCGTTGCGGTCGGCGAAGTCCTCGCGGGCGTGGGCGCCCCGGCTCTCGGTGCGGTTCACCGCGCCGTTCACCGTCACGACGGCCTGACCGATCAGGTTGTCGAACTCCAGGGTCTCCATCAGGTCCGTGTTCCACACGAGGCCACGGTCGGAAACCTTGATGTCGCTCTTCTTGTCCCAGACGGCCTGCAGGCGCTTCACGCCGCTGTCCAGGCTCTCGCCGGTGCGGAACACGGCGGCGTCTTCCTGCATCGCCTTCTGCATCTCGAGACGCAGCTCGGCGGTGCCGGTCGAGCCCGAGGCGTTGCGGAAGTGGTCGAAGCGCGCCAGATGCGCCTCGGTCTGCTCGGCCTTCAACTCGGGCTGCTTGGCGCCCGGCTTGACGATCTCGGCGCAGCGAAGAGCCGCGGCGCGGCCGAACACCACCAGATCGATCAGCGAGTTCGAGCCCAAGCGGTTGGCGCCGTGCACCGACACGCAGGCCGCTTCGCCCACGGCCATTAGGCCCGGGATCACCTTGTCGGGATTGTCGCCGTCCTTGGTGACGACCTCGCCGTGATAGTTCGTCGGGATGCCGCCCATATTGTAGTGGACGGTCGGCAACACCGGGATCGGCGCCTTGGTCACGTCGACGCCAGCGAACACCTTGGCGGTTTCCGAGATGCCCGGCAGGCGCTCGGCCAGGATCTTGGGATCCAGGTGGTCGAGGTGCAGGAAGATGTGGTCCTTGTTCGGACCCACGCCACGGCCTTCGCGGATCTCGATGGTCATCGCGCGGCTGACCATGTCGCGCGGCGCCAGGTCCTTCACCGACGGGGCGTAGCGCTCCATGAAGCGCTCGCCTTCCGAATTGGTGAGATAACCGCCTTCGCCGCGGGCGCCTTCGGTGATCAGGCAGCCGGCGCCGTAGATGCCGGTGGGGTGGAACTGCACGAATTCCATGTCCTGCAGCGGCAGGCCGGCGCGCAGGGCCATGGCGTTGCCGTCGCCCGTGCAGGTGTGGGCCGAGGTCGCCGAGAAATAGGCGCGGCCGTAACCGCCCGTGGCCAGGATCACCATCTGGGCCTGGAAGCGGTGCAGGGTGCCGTCGTCGAGCTTCCACGCGGTGACGCCGCGGCAGACGCCGTCGTCCATGATCAGGTCGAGGGCGAAGTACTCGATGAAGAACTCGGTGTCGTGGGCCAGGGACTGGCCGTACATCGTGTGCAGCATGGCGTGACCCGTCCGGTCGGCCGCCGCGCAGGTGCGCTGGATCGGGCCTTCGCCGAAGTTCTTGGTCATGCCGCCGAAAGCGCGCTGATAGATCTTGCCGTCGGCCGTCCGCGAGAAGGGCACGCCCCAGTGCTCGAGCTCATAGACAGCCGCCGGGGCGTTGCGGGTCAGGTACTCGATGGCGTCCTGGTCGCCCAGCCAGTCCGAACCCTTGACGGTGTCGAACATGTGCCAGCGCCAGTCGTCCTGGCTCATATTGCCCAGCGAGGCCGAGATGCCGCCTTGAGCGGCCACCGTGTGGCTGCGGGTCGGGAACACCTTGGTGACGCAGGCGGTCTTCAAGCCGGCCTGGGCGCAGCCGAGCGCGGCGCGAAGGCCAGAACCGCCGGCGCCGACGACAACGACGTCGAACTTGTGATCGATGAACTTGTAGGCCGACATCAATGGGCTCCGGTCACGGTCAGGGCGACCTTCAGGATCGAGAAGATCCCGACGGCGCCGGCCAGCACGCAGACGAACAGGTTGCCGATCACCAGGGCCGACTTGCTCGTGAAGCGGTGGACATAGTCCTCGATGACCACCTGCACCGCGTTCGACAGGTGGATCAGGGCCGAGATCAGCAGCAGACCCAGCAGCACCGCGTTGACCGGCTGGCTGACCCAGGCGGCGGCGGTCTGCTGGTCGGCGCCGATCAGCTTCAGGGCGGCGAAAACGCCCCAGATGCTCAGCGGCGCCAGGGCGAGACCCGAAACGCGCTCGGTGATGAAGTGGCTGACGCCGTGGCGCGAGGCGCCCATGCCCCGCGCGCGCGACAGAGGCGTGCGGAACTGCTGGGGCTGGAAGAGGTCGTTCTTGCTCATGATCAGAACGCTCCGTTCGCGTGGGCGATAACCCAGGTGACGATCGTCGCCACGACCGCGAAGGCGATCGCCATGGCGCCGGTCATGTCGGCCACGCGGGGCTGGAAGCCCTTGCCGGTGTCCCAGAAGGTCTGGCGGATGGTGTAGGCGATGTTGAAGAACACCGCGAAGGTCTCGCCCAGCAGAACCAGCTTGCCGATCGGCGAGCCCAGCAGGCCGACATAGCCGGCATAGGCGTCGGAACCGGCGGCCAGGGCGGCGGCCCAGCCGGCCAGGATCACGGCGCCGACCCACAGGCCGACGACGCAGCCGCGGTGGAGGATCGAACAGGCCATGGTGATATGCCAACGCCACACCTGCAGGTGGGGCGACATCGGGCGCTCAGGCAGCCCCCGGCTCGTGTCGGTCATGAGAGGTCCAACCTCAGTAGCCTTTGTGCGTTGCGGGACGCTTTTAAGCGCGAGGACGGGGGTGTCAATTAAACGGCGCCCTCTTGAGAAACGTTCGCACCTCGCGCGACGAGCGAGAGGGGGAACCCTTACGGCCAAGGTTGCGTTACTTTGGGCTGGGCTAGGGAGAGGCGCGCGGGGATATGGCGAGTCCGATCGACTTCAAGGCGGTGTTTGATCGGATACCGACGCCGTACATGATGATGGACCACGCCCTGAACATCGTCGAAATGAACGCGGCCTATCTGGAGGTCACGGGCCGCACGCGCGAAGACCTGTGCGGCCGGTACGTATTCGACGCCTTCCCCGCCGAGGGCGAGAGCCGGCGGCTGCTCGAAGAGTCGCTTTTTCGCACCCGCGACACCGGCAAGACGGACGTGATCGCCGTACTGCGTTACGCGATACCCAAACCCGCGGAAGCGGGCGGCGGGTTCGAGGATCGCTATTGGAGCTGCACCCACACCTGGGTGCCTTCCAACGAGGGCCCGGGCTTCATCCTGCAGAACACCCAGGACATCACCGAACTCAAACGTCTCAAGGACTCCGCCTTCCGCCCCGAGGCGCCGCCGAGCACCGCCATGTTGGGCGATTCCGTGCTGCGGCGGGTCGAGACCCTGCAATCCCAGAGCATGCAGATCCGCCGCCTTTTCATGCGCGCCCCAAGTTTCGTGGCGGTGCTGAAGGGCGAGGACCACGTGTTCGACTTCGCCAACGAGGCCTATCTGAGGCTGGTGGGCCGACGGGACATTGTCGGCCGTCCCCTGCGCCTGGCGCTGCCGGAAGTTCTGGACCAAGGCTTCATTTCGCTTCTGGACGAAGTCAGGCGCTCCGCCGAGCCCTTCATCGGCCGCGACCTGCCGGTGATGTTGGCCCGCGAACCCGGCGCGCCGCTGGAGCAACGCTTTCTCGACTTCATCTATCAGCCGATCGTCGAGGCGGACGGCTCCGTGTCGGGCGTCTTCGTCGAGGGCTCGGACATGACCGAGCGTGTTCTGGCCAACCAGCGCCAGCGACTCTTGCTCGACGAGCTGAACCACCGCGTCAAGAACACCCTGGCGACCGTGCAAGCCATCGCCCAGCAGACCCTGCGCGGTTCGACGACGCCGGAGACCTTCGCCGGCGCCTTCGAATCCCGACTGCTGGCGCTGTCCCAGACACATAACGCCCTCACCGACAGCCAGTGGGCCGGCGCCGGTCTGCGCCAGATCCTGTCGCAGGAGCTTGGCCCCTATGGGGAAGAGCGCGTCCTGATGGACGGGCCGGAGACGCATCTGCCCGCGCGGGTAGCGCTCTCGCTGGGCATGGTCTTCCACGAGCTGGCGACGAACGCGGCCAAGTATGGCGCGCTCTCGACCGCCGGAAAGCTCGTCCTGACCTGGTCCGTGACGGCCGACGCGACGCTGGTCTTCGAGTGGCGCGAGACGGGGGGACCGCCAGCGGCGGAGCCTCGGCGACGAGGCTTTGGCTCCCGGCTGATCGAGCGCAGCATCGCCAACGAATTGCGCGGCGTGGTCTCGGCGGATTACGCCTCGACTGGCCTGACCGTGCGCTTCTCCGTGCCCTTGGCGCGCGAGTTCGACTAACCTCTGAAGACCGTCAGGGCCAGGTGCTGGAGCAGCATGATGGTCTTGGCGTCGCATATGCGGCCGTCGGCGATCATGGCCAGGGCCTCGTCGAGGGTCGGTTCCAGCACCTCGATGTCCTCGCCCTCGTCGGGATGGCCGCCGCCCTCGCCGATCCGCATTCCGGCGTCATATTCGGCGACGAAGAAGTGCAGGATCTCGGTCACCGAGCCCGGGCTCATGAAAGCCTCGAACACCTTGCGCACTTCGCCGAGCCGATAGCCCAGCTCCTCCTCGACCTCGGCGCGGATGCGGACCTCGGGTTCGGCGTCGTCCAGCAAGCCGGCCGCCGCCTCGATCAGCAGATCGTCATAGCCGTTCACATAGGCCGGATAGCGAAATTGCTTCACCAACAGCACGGTGCGATTGGCCCGGTTATAGGGCAGCAAGACCGCCCCATTGCCGCGATCGTAGTGCTCGCGGCTCTGGGTCTGCCACGCGCCGTCGCGCCGCTTCCAGTCGAAGGTCGTGGTCTTCAGGACGTACCAGTTGTCGGACAGCAGCTTGGTTTCGCGAACGCGGACGCGGTCTTTGACGGACATTGAGGGCTCCTAATCGCGAACGCGCGAGACATAGTCGGCCGAGCGCATCTCTTGCAGGCGCGACACGGTGCGCTCGAACTCGAAGGCGCCGTCGCCCTCGGGATACAACGCCTCCGGTTCGGCCTCGGCCAGGGCCACGAGCTTGGCGTCCGCCTCGTAAAGCGCGTCGATCAGCGTGTTGAAACGCTTGGCCGCGTCGCGCTTGGCCGGGGTCAGGCGCGGAACGTCCTCCAGGAAGATCGTGTGGAAGCGCTCGGCGACGGCCAAGTAATCCTGGGGTCCCAACGCCTGCTGGCAAAGGCTGGCGAACGAGGCCCGCAGCAGGCCGCCGGAGGCGCGCGGCAGGCGCATCTCGCGACCCAGCACCTTCAAGGTCGCGCCGCTCTCGGCCGCGCCGTCCAGCATGTCGGTCCAAAGTCGCTCGAACTCGGCCTGGCTGGCGTTGTCGTTCGGCGCCAGCCAGGTGCGGGCCGCCCGCAAGCGGTCCAGGCGGAAGTCCACCGGACCGCGCACCGCCACGACATCCAGCGCCGACTTCAGCATATCGATGAAAGGCAGGAAGAGCTGGCGGTTCAGCCCGTCCTTGTAGAGATCGTCCGGGGGCCGGTTCGAGGTGGCCACCAGGGTCACGCCCCGCGCGAACAGGGCCTCGAACAGCCGCCCCAGGATCATGGCGTCGGCGATGTCGGTGACCTGCAGCTCGTCGAAGCACAGCAGCCGGGCGTTCTGCGCGATCAGGTCCGCCGTCGGGACGATCGGGTCGTCGCCCTTGTGCTGGCCAAAGCGCGCCTTGCGCACCGCCGCGTCGCCCTTGCGCCAAGCGTCGATGTCGGCGTGGACCTCGGCCATGAAGGCGTGAAAGTGGATGCGGCGCTTCTTGGCGACCGGCGCGCTGTCGAAGAACAGGTCCATCAGCATGGACTTGCCGCGACCGACGGGGCCCCAGAGATAGACGCCCCGCTGGCTCTTGGGCTTGCGGCCAAACAGCGAGAAGCCGGGCTCGCCGGCGTTGTCGAGATCGGCCTCCAGCCGCGAGAGCGCCTCGACGGCGGCGGCCTGGGCGGCGTCCGGCTTGATCTCGCCCTGGGCCAGGCGCTCGCGATAGGCGGTGCGAAGGGATGTCGGCATCGGGATGTGCGGTTAGCGCGTGCGGGACGCGGGGGGAAGGGGCTTGCGCCTCTCAACATCGTCGAGGCGACGCGCTATGGGAGACGGATGAAGACCCTCCACCTGGCCGACGAGGCCGCGACCCAGGCGCTCGGCCGCCAGTTGGCCGCGTCATTGCGCCTCGGCGACGCGATCTGCCTGACGGGCCCGCTCGGCGCCGGCAAGTCGACCCTGGCCCGGGCCCTGATCCGCGCCCTGACGTCCCCGGACGAGGAGGTTCCGAGCCCGACCTTCACCCTGGTGCAGTTCTACGAGACGCCCGCTTTTCCGCTGGCCCACTTCGACCTCTATCGCCTCACCGATCCCGACGAGGCCTACGAGATCGGCCTGGATGAGGCGCTGGACGGCGGCGTCGCCCTGATCGAATGGCCGCAGCGGCTGGAAGGGCGTTTGCCGCCGAATCGGCTCGATATAGACATCGCCCTCGATGGCGGCGCGCGACGCGCCGTCCTCACGGCGCACGGTAGTTTCGAAGGACGCCCCCTTGAGTTCTGAGCGTGAAGCGGCGAAGGCCGCGTTCCTGAAAGCCCACGGCTTCGGCGACGTCCGCCGCCAGCCGCTGGGCGGCGACGCCTCAACGCGCAGCTACGAGCGCCTGCATCGCGAGGGCGGCCAGAGCTTCATCTTCATGGACCAGCCGCCGGCGCTGGAAAGCGTCGTTTGCCCGCCGAACGCGACCGACGCCGAGCGGCTGGCCCTGGGCTACAACGCCGCCGCGCGCCTCGCCGCCGGCTCGGTCGCCGCCTTCGTCGCCACCGCCGACTATCTGCGCCAACGCGGTCTGTCGGCCCCGAGGATCCACGCCTACGACGTCGCCCAGGGCCTCGCCGTCCTGGAGGACCTGGGCGACGGACTCTATGCCACGCTGATCGCCGAGGGGCAGGACGAACGCCCGCTCTACGAGGCCGCCGTCGACCTGCAAGTCGTCCTGCACGCCGAAACACCGCCGGACGTTCTGACCGTGGACGAGGCGCGCTGGCCGCTGCTCACCTATGACGCCCTGGCCCTGAAACACGCCACCGACACCTTCCTGGAATGGTGGCCGCAATTCGCCGGCATCCCCGCGTTCACGCCCGAAGCCGTGGCTGAGTGGGACGCGCTATGGGCGCCGGTGTGGGTGCGGGGCGAGGCCGGAGCCAGCGTCTTCACCCATCGCGATTATCACGCGCAGAACCTGCTCTGGCTGCCCGAACGCAAGGGCGTGGCCCGCGTCGGCTTGTTGGATTTCCAGGACGCTCTGCGCGCCCATCCAGCCTGGGACTTGACCCATCTGCTACAGGACGCTCGGCGCGATGTGTCGGCGGCGCTGGAGGCGGCCATGCTGGACCGCTATCTCACCGCCCGCTCGAGCGTCGAGCGAGAGGCCTTCATCGCCGACTACCGCGCGCTCGCGGCCTCGAACGCGGCCCGCATCCTGGGCCGCGTCTTCGCGCGCCAGGCCCTGCTGGGCCGTCGCCAGTACGAGGCCTTCATGCCGCGCACCTGGCGCTATCTGGAGCGCAACCTGGCCGATCCGGCCCTCGCCGACCTGAAAGCCTGGTTCGACCGCTACGTTCCGGCGGAGGCCCGTCGATGAGCGCCGCCGCCAAGGGGCCCAAGATCGCGATGGTGCTGGCCGCCGGGCTTGGCACCCGGATGCGACCCCTGACCAACGACCGCCCCAAGGCCCTGGTCGAGGTCGCGGGCAAGGCGCTGATCGATCACATGCTGGACCGTCTGGCCGCCGCCGGGGTCGAGACCGCCGTGGTCAATGTCCACTATTTCGCCGACGTCGTCGAAGCCCACCTCAAGGCTCGCGAGGCCAAGGGGCTGAGGCCGCGCATCGTCATCTCCGACGAACGCCCTCAGGCCTTGGAGACCGGCGGCGGGATCAAGCACGCCCTGCCGCTGCTGGGCGAAAGCCCTGTTTTCGTCGCCAATATCGATTCGATCTGGATCGAACGCGCCGGGGCGGCCATCGACGCCGTGGCGGCCGCCTGGGACCCGGCCAGGATGGACGTCTGCCTGATGCTGGCCTCGACCCGGGAATCGCTGGGCTTCCATGACACCGGCGACGTGTTCCTCGGCGACGATGGCGTCGTCCGCTTCAAGGACCCCGGCGAGATCGCGCCGCTGGTCTATGTCGGCGTGCACATCTGCAAGCCCCGGATCACCGCCGACGGTCCGGATGGGCCGTTCTCGCTATTGCCGCTGTGGAAGCGCCTCGCCGCCGACCACCGCGTCCACGGCGTCGCGCCGGACGGGCTCTGGATGCACGTCGGCGATCCCGACGCCAAGCTGGCCGCCGAGGCGAGGCTGGCTCAAGGATGAGCGCTCCGGCCCCCTTCTTTGAGCGTCCGGGGCCGCGCTGGTTCTCGATCCCCGCGCACCGGCCGTTCGTCGACGACCTGGCGCGCGGCCTGCTGAACGCCCTGGAGCCGCTGGGCCCCGAGGCCCTGCCCCGCGCCACGGTCCTGACCCCCACCCGGCGCGGCGCCCGCGCCCTGGCCGACGCCTTCCTGGCGGTCGGCGGCGGGCGCGCCCTGCTGCTGCCGCAGATCCGTCCGCTCGGCGACCTCGACGAGGGCGAGCCGCCGTTCGAGCCGGGCGAGCTCTCGATCGACCTGCCGCCCGCCATCGCTTCGCGCCGCCGCCGGTTCGAGCTGGCGCGGCTGGTGGTCGATCACGGGAGCCTGCTGTCCTTCAAGCCCGGCCCCGTCCAGGCTCTGGAACTGGCCAAGGCCCTGTCGGACTTCCTCGACAGCTGCCAGATCGAGGAGATCCCGTTCGAGGACAAGCTGGACGGCCTGGCCGAGGGCGATCTGGCCCAGCACTGGCAGGTCTCGGCCCGCTTCCTGAAGGCCGTGCTGCGCGCCTGGCCCGAGCGGTTGAAGGACCTGGGCCTGATCGACGTCTCCGAGCGCCGGGTCCGCCTGCTACGCGCGCTGGAGAAGCAGTGGTCCGAAACCCCGCCGACCGAGGTGCTGGTCGCCGCCGGCTCGACCGGCACCGCGCCGGCCACCGCCGACCTGCTGCGCGTCGTCGCCGTCGCGCCCAAGGGCGCCGTCGTGCTGCCCGGTCTCGACGAAGATCTGGCCGACACCGCCTGGGCCAAGATCGAGGGGACGCAGGGCGAGCAGCACCCGCAAGGCGCCATGAAGCGCCTGCTGGACCGGGCGGGCGTGTCACGGGCCGACGTCCGCGCTTGGGTTCCCGATGTCGACAGCCGAGGACGCTGGCGGCGGCGGATCGTCAACGAGGCCCTGCGCCCGGCCGAGGCCACCGCCGACTGGCTGGCCCAGATCGCATCCCTGCGCGCCGAGGCGCCGGACCTCGACCCGATCGCCGAGGGCCTGACGGGCTTTTCCGTCATCGCCGCTCGCGCCGAGGAAGAGGCCGCCGGAGCCTGCGCGCTGCTCCTGCGCGAGGCGCTGGAAACGCCGGACAAGACCGCCGCGCTCGTGACGCCCGACCAGACCCTGGCCCGGCGGGTGATGACCCGCCTGCAGCGCTGGGGCGTGATCCCGGACAGCTCGGCCGGCGCGCCGCTGGCCGCCGGCGGCTCGGCGATCCTGGCTTTGCACTTCGCGCGCCTCGTCGAGGAGCCGCTGAATCCGGTGCGCCTGCTGGCCGTGGCAAAGCACCCGCTGGTGCTGGACGAGGACGAGGCGCCGGCCGCCGCTCTCCTGGAACGCAAGGGCCTGCGCGGCGCCGCGCCCGGCTCGGCCGAGGTGCTGCGCGTCCGACTGAAGGACGCCCCCGAGGCTCTGGCGCTGTGCGAGCGCGTGCTCGCCGCCGTCGACCACGCCGCCAGCCCCTATGCCGACGGCTACGCTCGCCCCTGCCAGGCGGCCAAGGCGCTGGTCGAGGCGCTGGAAGGCCTGATCGCGCCGCCCCGCCTGTGGGCCGGCGGCGCGGGCGAGTGCCTGGGCGCGCTGATGGCCGCCCTGATCCAGGACGGCGAGCCCCTGCCCGGCGCCTCGCCCCAGGCCTTCGCCGACATCCTCGACCGGCTGGTCAACGAGGAGACGGTCCGCGTCGGCGGCGCCACTCACCCGCGACTGCGCATCCTGGGCGCCATCGAGGCTCGCCTGGTGCGCGCCGACCGCCTGGTGCTGGCGGGGTTGGAGGAAGGCGTCTGGCCGCAAGGCGCGCCGATCGACCCCTTCCTGTCGCGGCCGATGCGCGCGCGCTTGGGCCTGCCGCCGCCCGAGCGGCGCGTCGGCCTGACCGCCCACGACTTCGCCCAGGCCGCCAGCGCGCCCGACGTGGTGCTGGTCCACTGCGAGCGGCGCGGCGGCGCGCCGGCCGTCGAGTCGCGGTGGCTGTGGCGCTTGAAGACCCTGGCCGCCGGCGCGGGCCTTTCCCTGCCCCGCCGCGACGACGTGCTGGACTGGGTCCGCGCCCTCGACGCGCCCGAGCCTTATTCGCCGATCAAGCGCCCTGAACCGCGCCCGCCTGTCGAGGACCGCCCGCGCAGGATGGCCGTCACCCGCGTCGAGGCCCTGACCCGTGATCCCTACGCCGTCTGGGCCCGCGATATCCTCAAGCTCTATCCGCTGGAGCGCCCGGACGAACCGGTCGAGGCCCGCGCGCGCGGCACGGCGATCCACGCGGCCTTCGAAAAGTTCGCCGAGACCTATCCGGACGCCGTGCCCGCCGACGCGGCGGGTGTGTTCGAGCGCTTCTACATCGAGGCCCTGGTCGGGGCCGGCATGCCGCCAACGGCCCTCGCCCGCGAGAAGGCCCTGGCCCGCGAGGCCGCGCTTTGGGTCGCCGACTGGGAGCGTCATCGCCGCGCGAGCGCCCGCAAGATCGTGGTCGAGGCCGAGGGCCGGCTGGAGCTCTCGATCAACGGCCGCCCCTTCACCCTGACCGCCAAGGCCGACCGCATCGAACCCACCGCGGACGGGACCGCCCACATCCTCGACTACAAGACCGGCGCCGCGCCGTCGCAGAAGCAGGTCGACACCGGCTTCTCGCCGCAGCTGACCCTGACGGCGGCGATCCTGATGAACGGCGGCTTCCCGGACCTGGGCAGCCCCGCGCCGGGCGAGCTGACATATGTCCGCGTCACCGGCCGCAAGCCCGCCGGCGAGGAGCAGGTCCGCGCCCTGTCCGGCGGCGAGAGCGAGGAGGCCGCGCGCAAGGCCATGGACGGCCTCGTCAAGCTGATCGCCCGCTATGACGATCCCGACGAGCCCTACCGATCGCGGGTCGCGCCCCAGTTCGTGAAAGAGCACCCCGGCGACTACGCCCACCTGGCGCGGGTGTTCGAATGGTCGACCAGCGGCGACGACGGAGAGGGCGAGTGAGACCGGTCTCCGCTCAGATCCTCCCCCGCGACGCGGGGGAGGTGGCCCGGAGGGCCGGAGGGGGCAAGCTGGACGCAAGCCGCATTAGCCCCCTCAGTCACTTCGTGACAGCTCCCCCGCAAAGCAGGGGAGCATCTTTCTAATGCTGCACGATCCACAGCGCGTCGCCGCCGATCCGGCGATCTCGGCCTTCGTCACCGCCAACGCCGGCTCGGGCAAGACCAAGACCCTGATCGACCGGGTCGCGCGCCTGCTGCTGGCCAAGGTGGCCCCCGAGGCGATCCTCTGCGTGACCTACACCAAGGCCGCCGCCGCAGAGATGCAGCGGCGCCTCTTCGAGCGGCTGGGCAAGTGGTCTGTCACCAGCGACGCGGACCTGCGCGCCGAGCTGATCAAGCTGGTTGGCGACGGCGAGGTCTATGACGCCGACCGTCTCTCGAAGGCCCGCGCCCTGTTCGCTCAGGCGCTGGAGACGCCCGGCGGCCTGAAGATCCAGACCATCCACGCCTTCTGCGAAAAGCTGCTGCGGCGTTTCCCGCTGGAGGCCGGGGTCTCGCCCGGCTTCACGGTGATGGACGACCAGGCCGGCGCCGCGATCGCCCGCGCCGCCCGCCGCGCCGTCGCCAACTGGGTCGACACTAACGACGATGCGTTCGCGGACGCTTATGCGCGGTTCTCAGTGGCGCTGGATTTCCAGAGCTTCGAGGCGATGTTCACGGGCTTCGAGGCGCGGCGCGGCCAGATCATGGCCTATGTCCAGCGCTGCGGCGGCCTGGCCGAAGCGATCGCCGACGCGTGGAAGCGCTGCGGCTTCGACGCGCCGACCTCAGCCGAGGACCTGGCCGCGCGCGCCATGGCGCGCCTCGACCTGCCCGCCTGGCGCGCGGCGGCGACCGTGCTGTTCGACGGCGGCGGCAAGCAGGACGCCAAATACGCCGAGGCCCTGGCCGCCGTGGCCCGCGATCCTGACGCCACGCTGGAGCTGGCTCTCCGCGCCCTGTTCACCGAGGGCGGCGAAGGAACGCCCGCGACCTGGCCCGCCAAGACCTCCGGCCTGAAGAGCCGCGAGGACCTGCGCGAGGCCCTGCTGCTGGAACAGGCCAAGCTGGAGGCCGCCCGCGAACAGGTCCGCGCCGCCAAGGTGGCCGAGGACACCCAGAACGCCCTCTTACTGGCCGGCCTCTATATCGAGCGCCACATGGCCGAGAAGGAGGCGCGCGGCGCGCTCGACTTCACCGACCTGATCGACAAGACCCGCGTCCTGCTGACCGAGAAGGTCGAGGCCGCCTGGGTGCTCTACAAGCTGGACGGCGGCGTCGACCACATCCTGCTGGACGAGGCCCAGGACACCGCCCCCGAGCAGTGGGAAATCCTGCGCGCCCTGACCGCCGACTTCTTCGCCGGCGAGACCTCCGAAGGCTGGAGCGGCCGGCGCGCCGAGCGCACGCTGTTCATCGTCGGCGACGAGAAGCAGTCGATCTATTCGTTCCAGGGCGCGGATCCCACGCGGCTGCTGGAAGAGACCCAAGGCTACATCGCCCGCATCGAGGCGGTCGGCGCGGTCGGCAAGGGCGTGCCGCTGACGGTCTCGTACCGCTCGACCCACGAGGTCCTGAGCTTCGTCGACGCCCTGTTCTCCGATCCCGAGACCCGTGAGGGCGTGCCGCCGCCGGTCGGCCAGGACCTCGTCCGCCACGAGCTGTTCCGCCATGGCCATCCCGGTTGCGTCGATCTCTGGCCGCTGACCCGCGAACTGCCCGGCGAGGAGCGCGAGGCCTGGGAGGCGCCGCTGGACGCCGAGGGCGAGCGCAGCGCCAACCGCCGCCTGGCCGAAGCCATCGCCGCCGAGACCGCCGCCATCCTCAAGCGCGGCGACGCTGTGTTCGACAAGGAGCTGGGCCGCCATCGCGCCGCCCACGCCGGCGACATTCTGGTCCTGGTTCGCCGCCGCAAGGTGCTGTTCGAGGAGATCATCCGCGCCCTGAAACGGCGCGGCGTGCCGGTGGCCGGGGCCGACCGCCTGGCTCTGTCCAGCCACATCGCCTTCGAGGACCTGCTGGCGCTGGGCCGGTTCGTCCTGTTCCCGGACGACGACCTGACCCTGGCGGCGCTTTTGAAGACGCCGTTCTGCGCCCTGACCGACGAGGACGTCTACGCCCTGGCCAAGGGCCGCCGCGCCACGCTTTGGGCCGAACTTCAGCGACGCGCCGAGGAGCGCCCCGAATGGACCGTCGCGCGGACGGTGCTGGGCTGGGCGCTGGCCGAAGGCCGCCGTCGCCAGCCGTTCGAATTCTACGCCGCCTGGCTCGGCCTCGCGGACGAAGCCGGCCGCTCGCATCGCGCCAAGGTCCTGACCCGCCTGGGCGCCGAAGCCGAGGAAGCGCTCGACGAGTTCCTGGCCCAGGTCATGGAGGCCGAGCAGCGCGGCGTGCGCGATCTTGAGGCCCTGGTCGCCGACTTCGCGGCGCTGGACATCATCGTCAAACGCGAGATGGAAGGCGCCCGGCGCGAGGTGCGGGTGATGACCGCCCACGGCTCCAAAGGGCTGGAGGCGCCGATCGTCTTCCTGCCCGAGACAACGGTGAAGCGCGGGGCCGGCGGCTCGCCGCTGCTGGTCACTGATGACGGCGCGCTGCTGTGGTGCGCCAGCGGCAAGGGCGACTGCGCGGCCTCGGCCAAGGCGCGGAAACTGCGCGAGGACAAGGAAAGCCACGAGGCGCTGCGCCTGCTCTACGTGGCCCTGACCCGGGCGCGGGACCGGCTGATCCTGTGCGGCCGCATCGACGCGCGGACCAAGGACGACAAGGTCGGCGGCTGGTACGCGGCCGTCCGCAACGCTTTCGCCCATCCCGACATCGCCCCGCACGTGCGGACGATCGGCGAGGACGAAACCGCTTTCCTCCGTTACGGCCCCGATCCAGAGCCCGCGCCGGGCGTCGAGGAGAACATTCGCGTCGCCGCCGACGCGCCGGCCTGGATGACTCAAGTCGCGCCGCCGGAGCCGGCCGCCGCCCGCTACGCCGCCCCATCGCGGATCGAGGACAACGCTCGCATCCCCGCGCCCTCGCCGCTGGCCCGCGTCGCGGGGCTTGGCCGCTATCGCCGGGGCGAGCTGGTGCACAAGCTGCTGCAGATTCTGCCGGACCTCGCGCCCGACCAGCGGCCGGCCGCCGCGCGGCGGCTGCTGGCGGCCGAGCGCGACCTGACCGACGACCAGCGCGAGGAGATGGCGGCGGCCGCCTTTGGCGTGCTGGACGACGCGCGCTTCTCGGCCGTGTTCGGCCCAGGCTCCCGCGCCGAGGTCGCCCTGGCCGGGACCAGCGCCCACCTGCCCAAGGGCCTGGCCGTCTCCGGCCGCGTCGACCGGCTGGTGGTGGACGAGGCCCGCGTCCTGGTCGTCGACTACAAGACCAACCGCCCCTCGCCCGACCACATCGAGGACGCCGATCCGGCCTATCTGGCCCAGATGGCGGTCTATGCCGCCGTGCTGCGCGAGGTGTTCCCCGGCCGGGCGGTCGAAGCGGCGCTGGTGTGGACCGATGGTCCCAAGCTGATGCCGGTTCCAGAAAAGGTGATGGCCCAGGCCCTGGCGCGGCTGGCCTAAGGCCGTTGCCGGAGGCGCATCGTCCTCCTACATGTTTGTGCAAGCGTCCGGAGCGAATCCGGGCAATTTGGAATTCATCGCGTCTTCCGCGCCGCCTGCGGCGGACGCCAGACTGGAGCAAGCCATGAGCACCGTCGCGGTGACCGACGCCACTTTCGAAGCCGACGTCCTGAAGGCCAGCAAGCCCGTGCTGGTCGACTTCTGGGCGGAGTGGTGCGGTCCTTGTAAGCAGATCGCTCCGGCGCTGGAGCAGATCTCCGAAGAGCTGGCGGACGTCGTGACCGTCGCCAAGGTCAATATCGAGGACAGCCCGACCACCCCGTCGCGCTACGGCGTTCGCGGCATCCCGACCATGATGCTGTTCCGCGATGGCCAGATGACCTCGATGAAGGTCGGCGCCATGCCCAAGCAGAAGATCCTGGAATGGCTGAACGAAGCCGGCGTTCAGGCGGCCTAAGCGGCCTCATCCGCTAAGTTCGAAGCGCCCGCTCCGGTTCGCCGGGGCGGGCGTTTTTCGTGGTCCCTATTTCTTGGGCGTCACGATGAACGGCGAGACCGAGACCGGCGGGGCCTTCTTTTCGGCCTTCGGTTTGCGGATTTCCTTGTTCGACTTCTTCTGACCCTTGGCCATCGGCGGTTCCTGCCAGGGCGGGCGCGCGCGCCGAGGATGTCCGGCGGGCCGTGCCGCCCTATCGGCGTGACGCAGCCTTACGCCTTTAGGTCGGCCAAGTCTCGGGGCTCATCGCCAGGACCTCGCCGGCCAGGTACAGCGAGCCGCAGATCAACACGTGCGGCTTCGGCTCAAGTTGCAGCGCGCGGGTCAGCGCGTCCTCGACACCGTCGCAGGCGGCGGCGCGCAGGCCGGCCAGTTCGGCGGCGGCGGCGGTCTCGGCGGCGCTGGCGGCGGCGTGGCCCTCGAAGGTCACGGTGAACACCTTGGTCGCCACGCCCCGGAACGGGGTGAAAAAGCCGGTCGCGTCCTTATTGGCCAGCAGGCCCGAGATCAGCGCGACGGGACGGCCATCGCGGGCGGCGAGGTCGGCGACGGCGCGCGAGACGGCGCGGCCGGCGTGCGGGTTGTGGCCGCCGTCCAGCCAGAGATCGGCGCCGGCCGCCTTGGCGCGCTCGGCCAGCGGGCCGGCGGTCAGGCGCTGGAAGCGGGCGGGCCAGACCGCGCTGGCGATCCCCCGGCCCATCGCCGCCTCGTCGATTCGCGGATCACCCAAGGCCAGCAGGGCGGCGACGGCGAGACCGGCGTTGGCGAACTGGTGATCGCCCGGCAGCGAGGGCGCGGGCAGGTCCAGCAGACGGTCCTGCATCTGCACCAGCAGGCGTCCCCGCTCGCCCCAGGCGTCGAAGTCGCGGCCCATCAGGGTCAGCTCGACCCCGGCCAGGGCGGCGGTCGTCTCCAGCACGTCCTCGGCGTCGCCGTGCTGGCGCGCGGAGACCACCGGAGCGTCCGGCTTGATGATCCCGGCCTTCTCGACGGCGATCTGGGCGATGGTGTCGCCCAGGAACTCGCGGTGGTCGATGTCGACCGGGGCGATGACGCTGGCCGCGGGCTTGGCGATCACATTGGTGGCGTCGAGCAGCCCGCCGAGCCCGACCTCGACGATGCAGAGATCGGCCGGGACATCGGCGAAGGCGACGAAGGCCGCCGCCGTGGTGATCTCGAAGAAGGTGATCGGCTGGCCGGCGTTCGCGGCTTCGACACGGTCCAGCACATCGGCCAGGTGCTCGTCGGTGATCAGGGTCCCGGCGAGGCGGATGCGCTCGGCGAACCGCACGAGGTGCGGCGAGGTGAAGACGTGGACCCTCAAGCCCGCCGCCTCGGCCATGGCGCGCAGATAGGCGACCGTCGAACCCTTCCCGTTGGTGCCGGCCACGTGGATGACCGGCGGCAGGCGGTCCTGCGGATCGCCCAGAGCCGCGCAAAGCCGCCGCATCCGATCCAGCGACAGGTCGATCAGCTTGGGATGCAGCGACTTCAGACGTTCGAGCGCGGCGTCGTGGGCGCGGAGGTGTTCGGCCATTTTCGTCTCCTCCTCACCCGCCTAGCGGGGGAGGTGGCGCGGCGCCAATAGGCGACGTGACGGAGGGGGCGCTGCGGAGGCGGTCCGAGCCCCCTCCACCGCCGTTCGGCGGTCCCCCCAAAGAGGGGGAGGAAGAACTTCAGTCTTAGGCCGCCTTGCGGGCTCTGCCCATCATCAGGGTGCCGAGGATCGAGCCCAGGACCTGCGGCAGCTCCTTGCGGTGCGTGACGCGGTCGACCATGCCCTTTTCGACCAGGTACTCGGAACGCTGGAAGCCCGGCGGCAGGGTCTCGCGGATCGTCTGCTCGATGACGCGCGGACCGGCGAAACCGATCAGGGCGCCCGGCTCGGCCAGGTGGATGTCGCCGAGCATGGCGTAGGAGGCGGTGACGCCGCCAGTGGTCGGGTCGGTCAGGACCACGACATAGGGCAGGGCGGCTTCCTTCAATTCGTTGATCGCCAGGGTCGTGCGGGCCATCTGCATCAGCGACAGCGCGCCTTCCTGCATCCGGGCGCCGCCGGCGGCGGTGAAGGCGATCAGCGGGACCTGGCGTTCAAGCGCGGCCTTGGCGGCGGCGATGAAGCCCTCGCCGGCGGCCATGCCCAGCGACCCGCCCATGAAGGCGAAGTCCTGGACCAGCACCACGGCGGGAACGCCGCCGACCTTGCCGTAGCCGATGGCCATCGCGTCAGGCTCGCCCGTCGCCTTGCGAGCGGCGGCCAGACGGTCCTTGTAGGGCTTTCCATCCGAGAACTTCAGCGGGTCCTCGACGACCGAGGGCGTCGGCAGCGCCTCGTACTGGCCGTCGTCGAAGGTGAACTTGAAGCGGGCTTCCGGCCCGATCCGCATGTGTCGACCGGCCGGCGTGACCCACAAGGCCGCCTCCAGGTCGGAGCGGAAGATCATCTCGCCGGTGTCGGGGCACTTGACCCAGAGGTTCTCGGGCGTCTCGCGCTTGGCGAACGCGCCGCGCACGCCGGGGGCGATCCGCGACAGCCAACCGCCGCCTCGGCGATCGCCCGCTTGTTTCTTGTCGCCCTTCTTCGGGTCCTGGGGTTCAGCCATAGCCATAGCCTTAAAGCCTCACTTCGTCCCGACTCGCGCCGATCGCACAGCCTTAGCCAGCGCCGACGCCTTGAGAAGAACCTTCTCGGTCACGTTTTCGTTCAACTGGGCCGCCGACTCGATTTCGTCGACCAGGGCCGAGCCCACCACGGCGGCGTCGGCCACGCGGGCCACCTCGGCGGCGCGCTCCGGGGTGCGGATGCCGAAGCCCACGGCGACCGGCAGGCCAGAGGCCTGGCGAATGCGTTGGACAGCCGGCGCCACGGCGTCGGCGTCGGCTTCCTTGACGCCGGTCACCCCAGCCACCGAGACGTAGTAGACAAAGCCCGAGGTGCGGCGGATCACGGCCGGCAAGCGGGCGTCATCGGTGGTCGGCGCGGCCAGGCGGATCAGGGCGATGCCTTCCGCTTCCAGTGCGTCCGACAGCGGATCAGCCTCTTCCGGCGGGCAGTCGACGATGATCAGGCCATCGACCCCGGCCTTGGCGGCGGCGGCGGCGAAGCTCTCGAAGCCCCGGTGCAGCACCGGATTGAGATAGCCCATCAGGATGACCGGCGTGTCGGCGTCGCCCTCGCGGAAGGCGGCGACCAGATCCAGGGTCCCCTGCAGGGTCATGCCGGACGCAAGACCGCGCTGGGCGGCGCGCTGGATGGTCGGCCCCTCGGCCATCGGGTCGGAGAACGGGAAGCCCAGCTCGATCAGGTCGGCGCCGGCGGCCGGCAGGCCCTTGAGCACGCTAAGCGTCGTGGCCGCGTCGGGATCTCCGGCCATGACATAGGTCACGAAGCCGGCGCGGTTCTCGGCCTTCAGCGCCGCGAAACGGCGATCGATACGGTCTTTGGTCATGGATTCTCGTTCCCCGCGCCCTCCCCCTTGATGGGGGAGGGTTGGGTGGGGGTGATGCGGCCGTCAGAGCCGCACGGGCTCGCCGGCCAGCGCCGTGCGAGCACCCCCATCCCCAGCCCTTCCCCCATCCAGGGGGAAGGGAGCCTAAAAAAATCGTCGATCAAATCGAGCGCCCCAGCGCGTCGGCGACGGTGAAGATGTCCTTGTCGCCGCGACCGCAGAGATTCATCACCACGATCTTGTCCTTGCCCAGCTCTTTCGCGATCTCGCCGACACGGGCCAGAGCGTGGGCCGGCTCCAGCGCCGGAATGATGCCTTCGAGGGTCGAGCACAGCTGGAAGGCCGCCAGGGCCTCCTCGTCGGTGGTCGAGACATATTCGGCGCGCCCCACCTCGTGCAGGAACGAGTGCTCGGGGCCGATGCCCGGATAGTCGAGGCCCGCCGAGATCGAGTGGGCGTCGATGATCTGGCCGTCATCGTCCTGCAGCAGATAGGTGCGGTTGCCGTGCAGCACGCCGGGGCGGCCGCCGGTCAGCGAGGCGGCGTGCTTGTCGGTGGAGACGCCGTGGCCGGCCGCCTCGACGCCGATCAGGCGCACGCTCTCGTCGTTCAGGAACGGGTGGAACAGGCCGATGGCGTTCGAGCCGCCGCCGATGCAGGCGACCACCGCGTCGGGCAGGCGGCCTTCCATCTCGAGGATCTGCTCGCGGGCTTCGGACCCGATCACGCTCTGGAAGTCGCGGACCATCACCGGATAGGGGTGCGGGCCGGCGGCGGTGCCGATCAGGTAGTAGGTGTCGTGCACGTTGGTCACCCAATCGCGCATCGCCTCGTTCATGGCGTCCTTCAGGGTGCCCGTGCCCGAGGTCACCGGACGCACTTCCGCGCCCAGCAGGTTCATGCGGAAGACGTTGGGCTTCTGACGCTCGACGTCGGTGGCGCCCATATAGACCACGCACGGCAGGCCAAAGCGGGCGCAGACGGTGGCGGTGGCCACGCCGTGCTGGCCGGCGCCGGTCTCGGCGATGATCCGGGTCTTGCCCATGCGCATGGCCAGCAGGATCTGGCCCAGGGCGTTGTTGATCTTGTGCGAGCCGGTGTGGTTCAGCTCGTCGCGCTTGAAATAGATCTTGGCCCCGCCGAAGTGCTCGGTCAGGCGCTCGGCGAAATAGAGCGGGCTGGGCCGACCGGCATAGTGGGTGTTGTAGCTCTTGAGCTCGGCCTGGAAGGCCGGGTCCGCCTTGGCCTCGGCATAGGCCTTGTCCAGGTCGAGGACCAGCGGCATCAAGGTTTCGGCGACATAGCGACCGCCGAAGCCGCCGAAGCGGCCGTTCGCGTCGGGATAGGCCGAGTAGTCGTTGGGTTTCGCAGGAGCGTTCACAAGAGCTTCCGAGCTGGGCTTGTCTAGTCTTTGGCGCGTTTGACGGCGTCCAGGAACGCCGTGATCAGAGCCGGGTCCTTTAGGCCGGGACCGCGTTCCACGCCAGAGGAAACGTCCACGATGGGGGTTCCGGACGCCTGAACGGCCTCGGCCACGTTCCACGGATCCAGCCCGCCGGCCAGGAAATGCGGACGGGAAAAGCGGCGGCCGGCCAAGAGTCCCCAGTCGAACCGCGCGCCCGTGCCGCCGGGCAGGGCGGACCCTTCCACCGGCTTGGCGTCGAACATCAGGTGCTCGACGACGCCGTCGAAGGCCTGGGCCTGGTCGACATCGGCCGAGCTGGACACCGAGAGCGCCTTGATGACGCCCACGCCGGCCCGGGCGGCGATCTCGCGGACCCGCGAAGGGGTCTCCTTGCCGTGGACCTGGATCAGGTCGGGACGCATCGTCGCCATCAGGCGATCGACCAGGGCGTCGTCGGGATCGACCGTGACGGCGACCGGTTTGACGCCCCGGCCGCGCACCGGCGCGATCAATCGCGCGGCGGTCTCGGGCGTGACATCGCGCGGGCTCTTCTCGAAGAAGACAAAGCCCAGAAACGCCGCGCCGCCGTCGAAGGCGGCCTTCACGGACTCGGGCGTCGATAGCCCGCAGATCTTGGCCCCGACCGGGGAAGACGTGGTCATGGCCGGGGAGTTACGTGCGAGGCCCCGACGATGCAAGCCCAGCAAAACTCACGGCCGCGGAAAGCTCACTGCAAGGTGAAGATCCCGTTCACCGCCCGCCACTCGCGCGGACTGATCAGGCGGTTGTGGGCGACGCGCACCGAGTGCAGCACCCCGTCCAGCTCCTTGGCCCAGAAGTCGAGAAATCCCTTCAGGGTCGGGAATTTCGGGGCCAGGTCGTACTCCTGCCAGACATAGAGCTGCAGCAGGTGGGGGTGATCGGGAATGTGGTAGTGGATCTCGGCCGTGGTCAGGCCGTACCCCTTCATCTGCAACTCGAACGCCTTACTCGCCATCGAAGATCCTCCGATAAAACGCGCCGATGACGGAACGTTTGATCCGGTCGGCGAGTCGCGCAAGCGCCGCGATGTCGCACGACGGCGCCGCTTCACACGGAGACCGCTGAAGGGATGGAAAAGGACACGGAGCGCCCGGGCGACGCCCGGAGGATGAGCAGTATCCGCCGCGCGGAAAGACCCGCGTGTTCCCGGCCAGCGGTAAACCTCCTCACCCTCCCACCGCACGCGGCGGCGGGCCCCGCCCTCTCCCGACGGGAGAGGGTTTTGGGGAGGGGCCGGCCGGCGCCGCGAGGGGATGCTACGCCCCGTTGTGGCGCGAAGCTTATTCCGTCGCCTCGACCGGCTGATCGTAGGCCGCCATCATGGCCATGTTCAGGATCTTGGACACCGAGGCCGACAGCGGCGCGATCTGGATCGACTTGGACAGGCCCAGCAGCACCGGACCGATCACGGTGGCGCCGCCCAGCGACTGCACCAGCTTGGTCGAGATCGAGGCGGCGTGGATGGCCGGCATGATCAGGATGTTGGCGCTGTCGGTCAGGCGCATGAACGGATAGTTGGCGCGTCGTTCCGGATCGAGGGCCAGCTCGGGCGGCATCTCGCCTTCGTACTCGAAGTCGACGTCCATCTCGTCGAGCATGGCCACGGCCTCGCGCACCTTCTCCGAGCGCAGGCCCATCGGGTTGCCGAAGGTCGAATAGCTCATGAAGGCCACGCGCGGCTTGAAGCCCAGACGCTTGACGGCCCGGGCGGCTTCGCAGGCGATGTCGACCAGTTCCTCGGCCTCGGGCAGCTCGGTGACATTGGTGTCCGCCACGAAGATCGTGCGGCCCTTGGCCAGCACGACGCTCATGCCCATGATCCGGCCGCCGGGGGCCGGGTCGACGACGCGCAGCACCTCTTCCAGGGCCTGGTCGAAGCTGCGGGTCACGCCGGTGACCATGCCGTCGGCCTCGCCCAGCGCCACCATCGAGGCGGCGAAGCTGTTGCGGTCCTGGTTGATCAGGCGCTGAACGTCGCGCTTCAGATAGCCCTGGCGTTGCAGGCGGTGATACAGCGCGTCGACATAGTCGGGATTGCGGTCCGACAGGCGGGCGTTGATGATCTCCAGGCCGGCGGTTTCGGGATCGAGGCCCACCAGCTTCATGTTCTCGTGCACCAGGTTCTCGCGGCCGCAAAGGATGGCCTGACCATAGCCGCCGGTCTGATAGGCATAGGCCGCGCGGATCACGCTGGGGTCCTCGCCCTCGGCGAACACGATGCGCTTGGGCTTGGCCAGGACCGAGCCGGAAATCTTCTGCAGGAAGCCAGCGGTCGGGTCGAGGCGCTGGGCCAGGCTGGCCCGATAGGCGTCCATGTCGGCGATCGGGCGACGAGCCACGCCGGTGTCCATCGCCGCCTGGGCCACGAACGGCGGCACGTACCAGATCAGGCGCGGATCGAAGGCCGACGGAATGATGTAGTTGGGGCCGAACTTCAGCTGCCGGCCGTGATAGGCGGCGGCGACCTCGTCGGGCACGTCCTCGCGGGCCAGCATGGCCAGGGCCCGGGCGCAGGCGATCTTCATCTCGTGATTGACGCGGCGGGCCCGGACGTCGAGCGCGCCGCGGAAGATGTAGGGAAAGCCCAGGACGTTGTTGACCTGGTTGGGATAGTCGCTGCGGCCGGTGCCCATGATCGCGTCCTTGCGAACCGCGTGGACCTCTTCGGGCGTGATTTCCGGATCGGGATTGGCCATCGCGAAGATGACCGGGTTGGGCGCCATGGTGGCGATCATCTCGGGCGTGAACGCGCCCTTGGCCGAGAGGCCCAGCAGCACGTCGGCCCCTTCGACCGCCTCGGCCAGGGTGCGCTTGTCGGTCTTGACCGCGTGGGCGCTCTTCCACTGGTTCATGCCCTCGGTGCGGCCCTCGTAGAGCACGCCCTTGCTGTCGACGGCGATCACGTTGCCCGGACGCACGCCCATGGCCTTGATCAGCTCCAACGAGGCGATGCCCGCCGCGCCGGGGCCGTTCAGCACGACCTTCACGTCCTCCAGCTTCTTGCCGGTGATGTGGCAGGCGTTGATCAGGCCGGCGGCGCAGATGATCGCCGTGCCGTGCTGGTCGTCGTGGAACACCGGGATGTCGAGTAGCTCCTGCAGCTCGGTCTCGATGCGGAAGCACTCGGGGCTCTTGATGTCCTCGAGATTGATGCCGCCGAAGGTGACGCCGATGTTCTTGACCACCGTGATGATTTCGTCGGGGTCCTTGGACGTGACCTCGATGTCGATCGAGTCGACGTCGCCGAAGCGCTTGAAAAGGACGCTCTTGCCCTCCATGACCGGCTTGGAGGCCAGGGCGCCCAGGTCGCCCAGGCCCAGGATCGCGGTGCCGTTCGAGATCACAGCGACCATATTGCCCTTGGACGTGTACTCGTAGGCCGCGTCCGGATCGGCGGCGATGGCGTGGACGGGCACGGCGACGCCGGGCGAATAGGCGAGGCTGAGGTCGCGCTGCGTCGCCATCGGCTTGGTCGGGGTCACCGCCAGCTTGCCCGGCTGCGGATAGCGGTGGAAGGCCAGGGCCTCCTCGTCCGTGAAGGTCTTGCGTTCCGCGTCGCTCATCCGGCGTTTCCCATTCCTGCTGCGCAAGTCGATGAAGGGGCGCGCCGATCGATGCGAACGCGCCCTTATGCGCCGCCAGCGTAGCGACGCGAACGAGGCGTCACAACCGGGCGCCCGTGCGAAAATCCCAGCAAACGCTTGTTAGGATTGGCGTTGCGTCAAGCTGGCTGCCGCTCGGGAAGCCCGCGCGAGGTTGACCTTGGGGGTCGGAATGGGCGAATTGCCGGCCAGGTTTCGTGTCGGAGAGCGCCCTTGTCCCTGCCCGTGAAGATCGCGATCGCCGGCGCCGAGGGCCGCATGGGCAAGGCCGTGGCCCTGGCCCTCGAAGGCCGCGCCGACGCCGCCGTCGTCGCCCGCTTCGATCGTCCAGGGGCGGAGGGCGGCTATCTCGTCTCGCGCGACCAGGCGCTGGAGATCGCCGAGGCGGTGATCGACTTCACCCTGCCCGAGGCTTCGGTCCAACTGGCCGAGGCCGCCGCCCGGCGCGGCGGTCCGGCTCTGGTGATCGGCTCGACCGGCTTTTCGGACGAGCAGTTGGTCCGCCTCGAGGAGGCTTCCAAGACCATCGCCATCGTTCGGTCGGGCAACTATTCGCTGGGCGTCAACATGCTGATGGGCCTGGTGCGCCAGGCCGCCGCCGCCCTCCCCGCCGAGGACTGGGACATCGAGGTCTTCGAGGCCCACCACAAGCGCAAGATCGACGCGCCGTCCGGCACGGCCCTGATGCTGGGCGAGGCGGCGGCCGAGGGGCGCGGGGTCGACCTGGCCAAGGTCGCCGACCGAGGCCGCGACGGGGTCACCGGTCCCCGCGTCGAAGGCGCGATCGGCTTCTCGGTCGTGCGCGGCGGCGGGATTATCGGCGAGCACAGCGTGATCTTCGCGGGCGAGTCCGAGACCCTGACCTTGGCGCACTCGGCCATCGACCGCGGCCTGTTCGCGCGCGGGGCCATCGCCGCCGCCGTCTGGGTCAAGGCCAAGCCGCCGGGCCTCTACGACATGCAGGACGTGCTGGGGTTCTCACGTTCGGACGTCTCTTGAAACCAAAGCTTGGCCTGAGGGCTTCTGTAGGGACCTAGACTTCAGGACGTCATGGCCGACATCGCCCAGGAACCGAAGACCTCGCCGCCCAAGCCCTCGCCCCCGAAACCTTCGTCCGGGCGCGCCTGGGACCGCGAGCGTCTGGTCGATCTTGGGCTGGAGGCCTTGTCGGTCTCGATGCTGGCCTTCATCGCCGCGGGCTTGGTGGTCTGGTCCGACCGGCGCGAAATCGGCCGCGACCTGGCCCAGGCCTGGTTGAAGGACCACGGCATCGAGGCCGCCGTCGAGCTGGACGATGTCGACGCCACCGGCTTCTCGGGCAAGGTGCGCCTGGGACCGCGCGACGCCCCCGTCTTCGCGGCCGACAGGCTGGAGGTGGCCTATGACCTGTCCTCGCCGTGGAGCGGCGGGGCGTTCGGCATCCAGACCCGCGCCATCCGTCTGGTCCGTCCGCGTGTATTGGCCAGCCTCGACGCCAAGGGCCTTCGGTTCGGCGCCCTGCAGCCGCTGATCGACGAGGCGCTGAAGTCGCCGCGCAAACCCGGCCCCGGCCCCGCCATCCTGGTCGAGAACGCCCAACTGGACTTGATGACGCCCGGCGGCCGCGCTCGCATAACCGGCGACGCCAGCCTGGACGACGGACAGCTGCTGCGTTTCGACGGCCGCCTGGCGCCGCTGCGCTACGCCGCGCGGAACCTCGTGATCGACGGCCAGGGCGCCAAGGTCACGGCCCGAAAGCGCGGCGACCGGCTGACGCTCGAGGTCTCCCTGGCGCTGGACGCGCTGGAAACCGACGCCGCCGCGCTGTCGAACGGCGTCGCCGAGCTGTCGGCGGACCTGCCCTATCCGGACCTGGCCCGGATGGCGGCCAGCGGTCCGACCGAGGCGCGGCTGTCGTTGCGGGCCGACGCCGGCCGGATCGGCGAGCGGCAGGCCCAGGGCGTGACCGGCGACATGACCCTTTCCGGGCGCTTCGACGGGGGGCTGCCGGCCTTCGCCTTCCTGGGCCGATCGCAAGGCGTGCTGCGGGGCGAGCGCGTGTCGGGCCCGTCGCTGGACGCCCGAAACGCCGCCCTGGCCTTCGACGCTCCGCGCCTGATTCTCGACCACCGTCAGGGCCGGACCACCGCGCGGGGCGCGGCCGGCGCCAATCTGCGCGCCGACCAGGCCGGCGTCGGCGCCCTGGCCCTGCGCGACCTGAAGGCCAAGGCCGCCTCCAGGGATCTGTCCCTGGCGCTGGAGGACCGGAGGCCTTCGGTGAAGGGCCCGCTGGAGCTGGACGTCACGGCGGCGCGGATGGCCTCGGGCGGCTTGGCCCTGGCCTCGGCCAAGCTGCGCGCCCGGGGCGAGATCGACCAGGGGACCAAGGGTCTGACCCTGAGCCTGGCCGGATCGGCCGGCGGCCACAGCGGGGTCTCGACGCCCGATGCGCGAAGGCTGGCGCGGTTCATCCCCAACCCCGCCTATGGCCCGCCGCTGAGCCAGGCCCTGCGGACTTTCGACTTCAGCGCCCCGGCCGTGGCGCTCGACGTCGCCGGCGGGCGCACGCGCCTGACCCTGGCCCAGCCGGCGCGCCTCGCCGCCGCCAACGGCGCGGTGCTGACGGCGGCGGCGGCGAAAGGCCTGCTGCTGGACGCCGGCCCCGAGGGCGCCAGGGGCGCGCTGGAAGCCTCCCTGGCCGGCGGGGGCCTGCCGAAGGTCAAGGTCACGGCGAGCGACTGGCGGGCCCGGGGCGGGATTTTCACCTCGCCGCTGTCGATCACGACCGAGGGCTTCGACCTGCCGCCGATCCAAGGCGTCGACGGGCAGATCAACGGCCAGGCGCGCGTCGCCGGCGGCCGCTTCACCCTGGTGACGGCGACGTGCGCGCCGGTCACCGCCACGCGCTACAGTCTCGGCGACAATCCGATCACCGCCCTCAAGGCCAGGGTCTGTCCGGTCAAGACGCCGCTGGTCACGGCCAGCGCGGGCGGCTGGACAGCGGCGCTGCGCTTCGAGCACGGCGAGGGCGCGTCGGCCGTCGCTCAGGTCCAGCTACGCGACGTCAAGGGCGAAGCGACGCTTGGTGGGACCCACGGCTTCGAGCGCGCCCGCGTGCGGATCGACGGGGCCGCCGCGACCGACGCCGCCCCCGAGCGGCGCTTTAACCCGATCCTGGCCAAGGGCGACCTGACGCTATCGGGCGGCGTCTGGAGCGGAACCTTCCAGGCCGCCACGCCGACCGCCGTGCCGCTGGGTGAGATCCGGCTGCGCCACGTGGTGGCGACGGGCGCGGGTCAGGCCGACATCGACGCCTCTCGCCTCGCCTTCGCCAAGGGCGGGCCGCAGCCGGGCGACCTGTCGCCGTTGGCCGCCTTCGCCCGCGACGCCCAGGGGCGCGCCCGCTTCACCGGCGTCTTCGCCTGGAGCGACCGGGGCGCGACCAGCCATGGCCGCCTGGTGGCCGACAAGATCGACTTCACCAGCCCGATCGGCTTCGTCGCCACGCTGGACGGCGCGATCGACTTCAATAGCCTGGCCCCGCTGACCACTGCGCCGGGCCAGACGCTGAAGATCAGCAAGATCGACTCCATCGTGCCGCTGACGGCGGTGGAGTCGGTGTTCCAGCTGGACGCGGACTCGCTGCACATCGCCAAGGCCACCTTCGAGGCCGCCAAGGGCCGCGTATCGATCGAGCCCACCGACGTCCCCCTGGGTCCCGGCAAGCGCATTAGCGGCGCGATCGTCGTCGAGCACGTGGATCTCGGCGAACTGATCGCCGCCTCGTCCCTGGCCGAGAAGGTCAAGGTCCAGGCCCTGGTCGACGGTCGCCTGCCGTTCACGCTCGGTCCAGAAGGGCTTCGCTTCCAGCAGGGCAAGATCACCGCCATTCAGCCCGGCCGGGTCGAGATCGCCCGCTCCGCCCTGACCGGGGTCGCCGCCAGCCCGGCCGACAGCCCCGGCGCGCCGCCCGCCGTACCGGCCCAGGTCAACGCCATTCAGGACTTCGCCTACCAGGCCATGGAGAACCTGGCCTTCGACCAGTTGGAGGCCGGCGTGAACAGCACCGACAAGGGCCGCCTCTCCATCGTCTTCCACATCAAGGGGCGGCACGACCCCAAGGTGGCCGAGAAGGCCAGGGTCGGGATCCTCGACCTACTGCGCGGCCGCGCGTTCAACAAGCGCATCGCCCTGCCCGCCAAGACGCCGGTGGACCTGACCCTCGACACGTCGCTGAACTTCGAAGAGCTTCTGGAGGCCTGGCGGCGCGCGTTCGCGCCCGAGCCGGCCGCCGACAAGACTCGTTCAGGTCCGGTTCAACCGTGACCGGTCAATCTGAACTCGCAATGGAGACCAACGCATGAGACAGCGCGCCCTCTTGATGGCCATTCTCGCGACGGGAGCGCTCGGCGCGGCCGCCTGCACGCCCACCGTCCGCGTGAAGGTCGACCCGATCAACATCTACGCCAAGCTGGACGCCGACGTGCGCGTGCGGCTGGACAAGGAAGTCCAGTCGCTGATCCAGCAGAACCCGAACCTGTTCTAGGAAGGAGGACCGACATGATCCGCAAGACGATGACGGTTCTGGCGCTGGGCCTGGCGATGACCGCCGCCGGCGCCAATCTGGCCCTGGCCCAGTCCGCCGCCGCCAAGGCCGCCGTGGACGCCGCCAAGGCGGCCGGAACCGTGGGCGAGCAGGCCGACGGCTATCTGGGCATCGTGGCCGGCGGCGACGCTGGACTGCGCGCCTCCGTGGCCGAGATCAACACCGGCCGCGCGGCCGCCTATCGGGACATCGCCGCGAAGACTGGCGTGACCCCCGAAGCCGCCGGCCAGGCCACCGCCAAGCAGCTCTACAGCCGCCTGGCGCCCGGCCAGTACTGGAAGCCGCTGGATGGCGGCTGGGTGAAGAAGTAAGCGCGCCTGCCCCTGGCCTCCTCCTCCCAAGCGGAACGGAGGGGGCCAGACGGCATCCAGCGCTGACCGCTCGCGAGCGCCTCCCGGACCGCCCTCTCAGGCCCTTCCGGTCACCCCGGCGACGGCGCGGGCGATCTGGTGGACGTTGTAGGGTTTGCGCACGATCGGGGCGTCGAAGCCCATCGGGGCGGCCTTGTCGGCGTATCCGGTCGCGAAGACGAAGGGCCGACCAAGACCGCGCAGGATCTCGGCGACCGGAGCCACGGACTGGCCGTTGAGATCAGCGTCCAGCACGGCGACGTCGAAATCCCGATCGACCATCGACAGCGCTTCGCCCAGCTCGGCCGCGCAGCCCACCACCTCGACGCCCGCGTCCTCGAGGCCGGCCTCGAGTTCAAGGGCCAGCAACAGGGAATCCTCGACGATCAGCACCTTCAGGCCGACGATCGCGCCAGGACGGATCGTCTCGTCGGCGGCGACCACGGTCTCGACGATGCGTTCTGGCGCGGCGCTGACCGGCTCCTCGGGCGGGCCGTCGGCCAGGGCGCTGGCCGCGCCCTGGATCATGGCCGTGACGCCCGCCGACCGGTAGGTGATCCGCGCCGAACCGCCCAGTTCGCGCCCGACCACATCCTCGATCAGGGTGGCGCCGAAGCCCTTGGTCGTCGGCGCCGTGGCCGGCGGGCCGCCGGTCTCCAGCCACTCCAGGGCGAACCCGCCCTCGGAGGTGCGCCGCCAAACCACCTCGACCTTGCCGTTCTCGGTCGAAAGCGAGCCATAGCGGACGGCGTTGACCGCCAGTTCGTGCAGGGCCAGGGACAGGGCGGCGGCGGCGCGGGGCGTCAGGAACAGTTCGGGTCCGTCCCAGCGGGTCTGGGTGGGCGCCAGGCCGCCCAACTCGGCCGCCGCGATCCGGGCGAGGGTCGCGCCCCGCCAGCGGGCGGCGCTGAGCAGATCGTGGGCCGAACTCATCGACTTCAGCCGGGCGGCGAAGGTCTTCAGGAACACGTCCAGCGAGGCCGACTTGCGCGCCGACTGGGCCGCCACCGACTGGACGACGGTCAGCAGGTTCTTAATTCGGTGATCCAGCTCGGCGACCAGGCTTTCGCGCTGCGCCTCCTGGCCCTTGCGCTCGGTGATGTCCTGGACGATCCCGATCAGATACGTCGGCTCGCCTTGGGCGTCGCGGAGCAGGACCCCCGAATCGCGGTTCCAGATTTCCTCGCCGTTATCCAGTGGACGGCGATATTCCACGTCGTAGCGGTCGGCCTCCCGCAGTTGGGCGGTCACCGATTCGCGCACCCGCTCCCGATCGTCGGGATGCAGGTGGCGATACAGGGTCTGGCCCTTCTCGGCCGGAAGCTCGCCGGGCGCGATATTGGTGATCTTGGCCAGCCGGGGGCTGACCCGGACGACATCGCGCCGGAAGTCCCACTCGAACTCGCCCAGGCTAGCGGCGGCGATCGCCAGGTTCAGACGCTCGGTCTGCAGCATTCGCGCCGTGTCGGGACGGCTCGCTCGCAGGGCCTCCGCCGCCATATGCGCCAGATCCTCCAGGGCCTGGCGATCCTCCTCGCTGGCTGGACCATGCAAGCCGGGCCCCTCGACCACCATCGCGCCTAGCACACGGCCTTGGTCGTCGCGGATCGGCGACGCAAGATCCGCGGGCGCCCCCGTGACCACCACACGGTCGGCCAAGTCTCCCCGCCGGGGCGCCTCGGGGCTAGCGTAGCCGATGGAGGCCACGCGCCAGACGCGGCGTTCATCGACCAGCGCGATGGCCGCCTTCGGCGCGTCGAACAGCCTCGCGGCCAAGCGGACCAGGCGCATGAAACGGGGATCGTCGACTGGACCGTCCAGCACGCCCAGGGCCCTCACGGCGCCGAGCCGGTCGGCTTCCTGACGATCGTCGCTGACGATAGGGGCGTCCTGCATGATTCCAGCTTAGACCCGCTTCGCGTTTGGCGCGAGCGACTTCGAATTCTTCCCCAATTCGGCCGATTCGTCAGTGGTGAAGCTCGCCGTCCTTGAGTATCGTGGAACCGCGACGCTAAGCTCGGCGTTGACGGGGCGCCTCGTGAAAGCGTCCCCGGTCGGTCGCGTCGCGAACAGGAGATCATCATGCCCGCCAATTCGCTGAATGCCGCCGCCAACGAAGCCGACAAGGCCAAGGACGCCGCCCAGGACGCGGTCGATCACGCCGAACGCAGCTTCGCCGAAGCCGCGAACGCGGCGCGCGTGTCGCTGACCGAGGCCGCCAAGCGCGTCGAGAAGTCGGTGGCGGAAGGCTTCGAAACCCTGCGCGCCCAAAGCCGCACCTATACCGACACCGCCGGTCAGCAGCTGGAAGACGCCCAGCGCTACGTTTCCGAGCGCGTGCGCGAGCGTCCGATCACCGCCACCCTGGCCGGTCTGGGCGTGGGCGTGCTGATCGGTCTTCTGATCGCCGGCGGCCGCAGCAACAACCGGTGATTTTCGAAAAGACTCTCATGACGCTGGCGGCGGCCGCGGCCATCGCCGCCGCCGCCGCGGTCGGCGTCGTTTCCGCCGCCTTCGCGGTCTATGCCGTGCTGGTCCCCCTGGTCACGCCGGCGGGCGCGGCGGCCATCGTCGCCGCCATCGCCGCGCTGATCGTGGCGATCGCCGGCATGGTCGCCGCCCGCAAGGTCGAGGGCCATCGCCACCAACAGCAGGCGCCGCCGCAAGCTGGCTTCGACATGACCGGCCGCATCGTGGAAATCGTCCGCGATCGCCCGCTGATGTCGATCGGTCTGGGTCTGGCCGCCGGGGTCTTCGCCCTGAAGAACCCGACTCTCACCGCCACCCTGGCCAAGGCCTTCCTGGACCCCAAGCCGCCGCAACGCTGAGGTCCGCCAACCACCCGAACGCCGCCGACATTCGGCGGCGTTCGCTCGTCGAAGCCCCGGAAACCCCAGATTTCCTAGGGTATTTATCGCTAAAAGTTGAGCGCGACGGGCGTCGGAACGACTTACGCTTTTCACCGGCGCCCTCTAGATGCCTTTCCGCGCGTCCCGTCTTCCGTGGGGGACGCCTTCCCATGGAGCGAACATGACGTACAAGCTGCCCGACCTGCCCTACGCCTATGACGCGCTGGAGCCGACGATCTCCGCCAACACCCTGCGCTTCCACCACGACAAGCACCACGCCGCCTATGTCACGGCCCTGAACGGCCTGCTCAACGGCGACGACAAGGGTTCGCTGGAAGCGGTGATCAAGGACGCGGGTCCGGGCAAGGTATTCAACAACGCCGCCCAGGCCTGGAACCACGCCTTCTTCTGGGACGGCCTGTCGCCGACCAAGACCGCGCCGGGCGCCGAGCTGGCCGCCGCGATCGAGCAGACCTTCGGCGGCCTGGACGGCCTGAAGGAAAAGTTCGTCGCCGAGGGTATCGGTCACTTCGGCTCGGGCTGGGTGTGGCTGGTCTCGGACGCCTCGGGCGCCCTGAAGATCATCTCGACCCACGACGCCGACAGCCCCGTCACCCACGGCGTGACCGCCCTGGCGGTCGCCGACGTCTGGGAGCACGCCTACTATCTGGACTACCAGAACCTGCGGAAGGGCTTCCTGGAAGCCGTGTTCGACAACCTGATCAACTGGACCCTCGCGGACAGCCAGTACGCCGCCGCCAAGTCGGGCGCGCAAGGCTGGGCCTATCCGGCCCCGGAATAGGCGGCTGGGCTTCTCCGGAACGCACCGGAATCGGGCGCGTTGATCTGAAGCGAGGCCGCCGGGCCCCGTTCCAGACAACCGCCCGAGGATCCGGGCCAAGACCGGAGACGCCGATGCTGAATTGGGCCGTAACCTTCCTGGTGATCGCGTTGATCGCCGCCGTGCTGGGCTTCACCGGCATCGCCGGCGCGGCGATCGGGATCGCCAAGATCCTGTTCTACGTCTTCCTGATCCTGTTCCTGGTGTCGCTGGTCAGCCACCTGGTGCGGGGACGCGGAGCCTCGTAGCGGATCAATACCAACGGACGCCATCGCGCGGCGCGCCTCCAAACGGGGGCGCGCCGTTTTCGCGTTCAGCGCCGATCGCACGCCCAGGTGCGCCAGACTTCAAAACGGCCGCGCTCGTAGGCCAGCGCCGTCACGCGCACGCAGCCGGGCTCGATGTCGATCAGGTTGAAGCCCGGCGCCGCGCCGCGCTCACGCAGCGACAGCGTTCCAGAGCCGACGGCCTGGGTCTTGCCATCGCCAAACGGGATGGCGGTGACGAACGGCAGGTGGATATGGCCCGACAGGATCAGGTCCGCGCCGGCCTCGACGAAGCGGTTGGCCGCGTCGACGCCGCCCCGGACCCGGGCCGTCATCGGACCGCCCAGGATCTCCATCAGCGGATGGTGACAGACCACCACGCGCAGGTCGCCGACCGGCGCGGCGCGCAGGGCCTCGGTCACGCGGCGGATTTGGCCGCGCGACACCGCGCCCTTCGACCAGTTCCAGCGGGCCTGGGCCGCGCGGGCGGTGTTCAGCGACGCGAGGGTTATTCCGGGCGCGCGCCAAACCGCGCCATCCGGCTCGCCGAAGCGGTCCGAAAACCGGCGCCAGGGCCGAGTGAAGCGTTCCAGAAGCTCGCCCGGCCCGACAAAGGGCGTGTCGTGATTTCCCGGGACCACCAGCCTGGGCCGGGGCAGGCGCGCCAGCCAAGCGGCGGCGGCGTCGAATTCGGCGGTCTTGCCGTCCAGCGTCAGGTCCCCCGCCACGATGACAAGATCCGGCGCCGCCCCGGCGATGCGGTCGATGGCGGCCTCGACCGCCTCGCGGTTCTCGCCGCCGAAATGGATATCCGAGACCTGGACCAGCCTCATCCGGCCGCCTCGATCGCCGGCGGGACCAGGGCGCGGAAGGCCTTGGGACGGAAGCGGATCTGCGCCTCCGAACCCAGGCGGACCGGCTCGCCGTCCAGGATCGCCGGGATGCGGCCACGGGCCCAGACACGGCCCGCTCGGCACAGCCCCATGCTGACCGAAGGGTCCTGGCGCCACTGACCGCGCGCGGCCGCCAGCCCCAGCCGGAAGACATCCAACGCGCTGGACGGGTCCAGAGCGGCGGCCTCGAGCGCGCGGGCGTCGGAATCCAACGCGGTGGAAACCAGCGGGCACATCAGGGTCAGGGCTTCCGCCCGGTCCTTGGGTCGACTGTCCAGGCAAAAGCGCAAACGGCTGGAAAAGGCGCGCCGGAAGGCGCGGCGCGCCCGGGCCAGCGCCAGGTCAAGACGTCCCCGCCGCGCGGCCTCGCGCGCGTCGGCCCATAGGGCCGGGCTGCCCAGGATGGCGGCGACGAAGAACAGCCGTCCGTCGATCTCGCCGCCCGAAACGAATTGGGCCTCGCCACGCTCCAGGCAGGCGGCCATGGCCTCCGGCCACGACCCTTGGCCATAGAGGGCATGGGGCAGCATGTTCATGGTGCCGCCGGGCAAGGGCGCGATCAGCGGACCCTCGGGGCCGGCCAGCTCGGCCGCCGCGCGCGCCGTGCCGTCGCCGGCCAGCACCAGCACCGCGTCGGGAGCGGCGTCGATCACCCGCTTCAGACACGCGACCAGGTCCTCGGGGTCCGGCGCGTGGACCACGCCCGAAACCCCATGTTCGGCCAGCAACCGTTCGGCGAGCTCCGGGGCGTCGGGCCCCACCGAGCCCGAGGCGATATTGGCGACGACCTCGATCCGGCGCACGCGGGCTCCCTCCGATAGAAATTCGGCAAGGCAACGGCTCGCCGCGCCCCATGGTTCCGCTTGTTGGCGCCCCGACGGTCGCCTTCGAAACGGAACCACGGTGTCATGCGTTTGCGCTAGCAGGGACAAGCTCGAACGGAGAGCCAAGATGAAGACGACCATGATCGCCCTGATGGGCGTGGGTGTGCTCGCGTCGGCGTGCACCTCGACCGGCAATGTGGAGCGCAACGCCGCCGGGGGCGCGGTGCTGGGCGGCCTGGCCGGCGCCGTGATCGGCAACAATGTGGGCAGCGGCAGCGCCGCCACCGGCGCGGCGATCGGCGCCGCCATCGGCGGGACGGCCGGCGCCATCAAGGGCTGCAAGGAAGACGGCGGCTGCGGCTCGAACTCGGTGAACCGTCGCCAATATTACGACGAGCGCGCGGGCCGTTATTA
Organism: Caulobacter vibrioides OR37; assembly: GCF_000372645.1. Lineage (GTDB taxonomy): Bacteria > Pseudomonadota > Alphaproteobacteria > Caulobacterales > Caulobacteraceae > Caulobacter > Caulobacter vibrioides_E. The sequence goes on from NZ_APMP01000007.1 coordinate 37,910, forward strand.
CTATTACGACTCCCGCAGCGGTCGTTACTATTGGGAAGACGGCGCGCCCCGCTATTAAGCCGGACGGCATCGACTTCCGAAGGTCGAAGGCGATCGGCGCGCGCCGATCGCCTTTTTGGCGCTTGCTTCGAAGCAAGTGTTTGGTGCTGACAGCAGGAGGGTTGGAATGAGGGTTTCGACGACCATCGCGGCGAGCGTCGCGTTTCTGGCCTTGGGCGGCTGCGCGACCTCCCAGGGCCCCTGGCGTCACATCGCCAAGCCAGTGGCCGCCGCGCCATCGCCATGCGCGGGCTTCAAGTCGTCGATCTATTTCGACCAGGCGTCGGCCAGCCTGACGCCGGAGGCCCGCTTGGTGCTGGCCAACGCCCGCGATCAAGCGCGCGGCTGCGTCGTCCGGTCGGTGCGCGTGATCGGCCTGGCCGACGCCAAGGGTAGCGCGGACGCGAGCCTGGAATTGTCCCGGAAGCGGGCCGAGACCGTGTCCGCCGCCCTGGCCCAGAATGGGTTCGGCAAGGTCGACTTCGACCTCGACGCGGTGGGCGACGCGGGCGCGGTGACCGCGTCAGGCGCGGCGGCTCCGCTGCGTCGTCGCGCGGACATCCTGTTCGACCTGGCGCCGCGCTGAAGCTGAAACGCCACGAAGAAAGGCGGGCCGGAGACCGGTCCGCCTGAGTTCGCATCAACAAAGGGGGGGTGCGAAGGCGGCAGGCCAGCTATCGCCAGCCTCAAGTCGGGGGGGCGTCGCCGCCTTCGCATCCATAAAACGATGTCGCGCTCGGCGGGTTCCCGCCCGGCGCGAGTTTTTTTCGCGGCGCGCTCAGGACCCCATCGAGCGAAGCCGAAAGGGAACGGCGGACTTCGCAAGACGTTGATTTCCCAGGCGGACGAACGGTCCGCCGGGTTGGGAGCAGCGTCGTGATCCGGACATATCAAGCCGAGCATGGCGGATTGGTTTTCATTTCGACGCTCACGCAGCGTCAGCGAAGGATGCGCGCTCGCGTCACGGCCCTGGCCGTGATCACGGCGGTGGCCGCTTCCGCCGGCATGGTGCGGGCGTTCCACGACCACGCGATGAGTCAGCGCGCGACCGCCTTCGCTGTTGGAGGTAACTGAAGATGCCCGCCGATATCCACCCCTCCGCCCATGGCCCGCGCTTGAACGCCACGCGCGCCCGTCAGGCCCGCTGGGGCCGCCACGCCTTCTGGGTGCTGGTGATCTCGACGATCCTGGCGGCCCTGGCCCTGTTCGGCGCCTGGAGCTTCCGCGCCCAGGACCTGGCCGCGGTCGAGGTCAATAACGGCGTCAAGACGCCGGCCGAGGCTCAGCGCTATGACACGCCTCAGCGGCCCGCCAAGCAGACGCCGCAATAAATATCATCGATACCCAACGAAAAACGGCCTCCCTCTCGGAAGGCCGTTCTTCGGGATCTCTCTATTGCTCAGCCTTAAGCGGCCTTGCGGGTCCGGCGCGGGTGGAAGAACAGCGCCTGGCCGATCGCGGCCTTCACGGTTTCCGGCTGGAACGGCTTGGTGATCAGGAAGGTTGGTTCCGGACGCTCGCCGGTCAGGAGGCGCTCGGGGAAGGCGGTGATGAAGATCACCGGCACGTCCATCCGGCCCAGGATATCCTTGACCGCGTCGATGCCCGACGAGCCGTCGGCCAGCTGGATGTCGGCGAGGACCAGGCCCGGGGTTCGGCGCGCGACCGCGTCGACGGCCTCGCCTCGCGTGGCGGCGATGTCGGTGACGTCATGACCCAGTTCGCGGACGAGAGCCTCGATGTCGGCGGCGATGACCGGCTCGTCCTCGATGATCAGCACGTCGGTGGCCAGCTCGGCGTCGATCTCGGCCTGGGCGTCGGCGATCAGGCGTTCGACCTCGCCGAAGTCGCAGTCCAGGATCTGGGCCGCTTCGGTCGGCGTGAAGCCCTCGAGCGCGGTCAGCAGGAAGGCCTGGCGCGAGCGCGGCGCGATGCGCAGCAGGCGCTGGGCGGCGTCATCGCCCGCGCTGGACCCGGTGGAGACGCCATCGTCGCGACGGGCCTCCAGCTGCGCGCCGGAGCTGAGCCAGATGGCGTGAAACACCCGGTACAGCGCCACGCGCGGCGACAGGTCATCGTCGAGCGACCGGTCGCCCGCCGCCAAGGCTTCGAGGGCCACGCGGACATAGTGATCGCCGGTGCTTTGGTCGCCGGTCAGGGCGCGGGCGTAGCGACGAATATAGGGCAGATGCGGCGCCAGCCGAGCAAGAAGACTCATGACCCCTCCCGATGCGGTGTCTTCGAAAACAAGCCTAACGAACGGCAAAGCTGCGCCGTTCCGTCGAAGCGAGATAACGTTCCCTTTCACGACAGGTTCCGCTGTTCGCGGATTTTTGACATCCTATGCCCAAGCTTTGGGAACCCTGCACGGAAAACCACGTTGTCGTCTGGCGGAAAGACATTCGGCCAAAGGGGGCGGACGCCGATGCACAGGCCATACGGCGTCGAGGACATGATCGAACACGTACCCATGGAAGACAAACGCAAGAGCGCCGCGGCGCTGGACGAAGCCCGTCTGCGCCAGCAGGCGATCGGGGTGAAGTTGCGCCAGATGTTCGACGAGGTCGTCAACGAGCCGGTGCCCGACGAATTTCTGGACATCCTCCGCAAGGCCGAGCCTCCGGCGGGGGGACGTTGAGCATGAACGAAGGCAAACCCGGCCGTTCCGCGCCGGACGCGACCCGCGACGCCGCCTTCAAGCGGGAGCTGGTCACGCTGATCCCGCATCTCCGCGCTTTCGCCCGCACCTTGACCGGCGATCCGACCGCCGCCGACGACCTCGCCCAGGACGCGATGATGAAGGCGTGGGACGCCCGCGCCTCGTTCCAGATGGGCACCAACATGAAGGCCTGGACCTTCATGATCCTGCGTAACCAGTTCTATTCCGAAAAGCGCCGCAGCTGGCGGCAAAGCCAGCTGGACCAGGAAGCCGCCGAGCGGACCCTGGTGGCGGTCGACGACCCCGAGGCGCCGGTGGCGCTGGACGAGCTGCGCCTGGGTCTGGCCATGCTGCCCGCCGAACAGCGCGAAGCCTTGATCCTGGTCGGCGCGGGCGGCTTCGCCTACGAGGAAGCGGCCGACATCTGCGGCTGCGCGGTCGGTACGGTGAAGAGCCGGGTCAGCCGCGCCCGTCGCGCCTTGCAGGCCATCCTCGAAGCGGGGACCTATGATCGGGACGGCGGCGCGGCCGGCGACGCCATGCGCGCGATCCTGGCCGACGCGGAGCGACTGAGCTCCCTGCGGTGAACGCCCTGGCCGGCCGCGCCACGCGCGCCATCACGTCCATTCGCGTTCGCCTGGCCGTCGCCCTGAGCGTGGCCCTGCTGCCCGTGCTGGTGCTCGGCGTCATGCAATCGATCTTCGCCTTTCGGGCCGAAGCCGATTCCCGACGTCAGAGCCTGGAACTGGCCGCGGGCCGCAGCGCGGCGATCGCCCGCGCGCGCATCGAGGCCGCCGGCGTGCTGCTGCAGACCCTGGGCCCGGGCTCGGTGGGCCTGGAGTGCGCCCAGCGCCTGGCCGACGTGCGCGCCCGACTGCCCGGCTACGCCAACCTGATCCGCTTCGACGCCCATGGGCGCGTGGCCTGCGCGGCCGCCACCACGCCGCTGGACGTGCAGCGCGGCGCTCGTCCCTGGTTCCAGGCCCTGCGCGGCGGCCAGGCGATGGTCGTGGCCAGCGCGCCAGGCGCGGCCTATGCCAACGAACCGGCCGTGTTGGCCGCTATCCGCGCCGGCCCCCCGGACCAGTTCGAGGGCGCGATGGCCGCGGTGCTCACCCTGCAAGGCCTCAAGCTGGAAACCGCCAACCGCTTCCTGCCGCAGGGGGCCGAGGTCGCCCTGGTCGATTCGCACGACCAAATCTTCGCCGCCACCCAGCCCCAAGCCTTCGGCGCGCCGCCGCGCGGCTGGCGCGACGTCGCGGTCAAGCGAGGCGCGGCGATCTGGAACGGTCCCGACGCCCAGGGCCGCCCCCGCAGCTATTCGGTCGCGCCGCTGGTCAACAACGACGTCTTCGTCCTGCTGTCGGCGCCAGCGCCGGGCCTGCTCTCCTGGGCTTGGATCAATCCGATATCACGCCTGCTGCTGCCGCTGCTGGCGTTCGTGCTGGGCCTGGCCGCCGTCTGGTACGCGGCCGAGCGCGGGGTGATCCGCTGGATTGTCTATCTGCAGCGCGTGGCGGCCATCTATGCCCGGGGCCGCTTCACCGTGCGTCCGCTGCAGGCCGAACGCGCTCCGCCCGAGATCCGCGAGCTGGCCGCCACCCTGGACGCCATGGCCGGCGCCATCGTCGCCCGCGACGCCTCGCTGATGGACAGCCTGGCCGAGAAGGACGCGCTGATGCGCGAGATCCATCACCGGGTGAAGAACAATCTCCAGATCATCACCTCGCTGCTGAACATGCAGCAGCGGGCTCTGGCCGATCCGGCCGCCAAGGCGGCGATGAACGACACCCGTCAGCGGATCACCGCCCTGGCCCAGATCTACCGCGCCCTCTACCAAGGCCCGGATCTGAAGCGGGTGGACCTGCGGCCGTTCCTCGAGGAGCTGACCGCTCAGCTGCTGGCCAACGACATGACGTCGACCGCCCTGGTCCGCACCGAGGTGCACGCCGACCCGCTGGTCATCGACCCCGACCGCCTGGCGCCGATCGCCCTCTTCGCGGTCGAAGCGATCACCAACGCCCAAAAACACGCGTTCGGCCCCCAGGGCGGCACGCTGGAGGTCGGCTTCCACGTGCGCGGAGAAGAGGCCGAACTGTCGATCGGCGACGACGGCCCCGGCGCGGCCGAAAGTCTGGGCGGCGGCGTGGGCCGCACGCTGATGACCGCTTTCGCCCGCCAGCTGCGCGGCAAGGTGACGTTCGAGACCCGCGACCCACGCGGTCTGACCGTCCGTCTCGTCTTCCCCACGCCCCAGGTCATGGCGCCCGGAACCTAGCTTCGCCGGTGACGTTCTCTCCGGGCACGCTATCGCCGCCCCAACCCGTTTCCTTCCCGGGGCGAACAACGGAGAAGACCATGCGCAAACTCGTGATCCTCGCCGCCCTCGCCGCCAGCCTGTCGGTGGCCGCCTGCAACACCGTTGAGGGCGCGGGCAAGGATGTGTCGTCGGCCGGCCGCGCCGTCACCGACACGGCCAAGGACGTCAAGAACAATAACTAGAGCGCGTTAGGTTTAAGTGTGAGCGGTTAAACCGCTCGAACGCGCTTTAAATATTTGACTCTAGAGCCTGTTTGTCCGCTTCAAGCGATTCCATTTGAAGCGGACAGGCCCTAGGGCGCTTCGATCCTCCGGGATCGGAAAGGGCTTTAGGCCTTAAGCGAAACGCCTGCCGGTTTCAGCCGGCGGGCGTTTTCACTAGGGAAGCGCGATATGGGAATCGCGCGACCTGCTTTTCCACGCGATGCTCTAGGCCGCGACGGCCGGGCGCACGGACGGGTCGCGCAGATAGACGCCAGCGCGGCCCGGCGCGGCGGTCAGCAGATCCTCGAATTCGGAGAGGTCGTCCTCGGCGTCCACCACCAATACGCCGTCGGGCGGCAGCAGAGCGGTGAGCGATTCGACCACCTTGCTCCGCATGGACGCGTCCATGCCGCGCAGCACGCCCTTCAGCAGGATGACATCGAACCGGCCCATGGCCGACAGGTCGGCCAGCAGATTTATCCGCTTCCAGCGCACCATCTGCCGGATGCGCGGCGAGATCGCCCAGGTGTCGTCCTGGTTCTCGAAATACTTGACGAGCATCCGGATCGGCAGGCCGCGCTGGACCTCGAACTGGGTGTAGATGCCGGCCTGGGCCTTCTCCAGCGCCCGTTCCGACAGGTCCGATCCGAAGAACTCGAATCGCGTCCCGGTCGCCAGGCCCTTGGCCTCGACGGCGGCCATGGCCAGCGAATAGACTTCCTGGCCGGTCGCGCAGGCGGCGCTCCAGATACGGATCGGCGTGTCGCGGCGGCGCAGGGACAAGGCCGGCAGCACCTCGTCGCGCAACTGGGCGAAGGCCTCGCGGCCCCGGAAGAAAGTAGTGTCGCCCCGGCACAGCGCCTCGACCACCGCCCAGATCAGTCGCTCCTCGCGCTTGGCGCGCAGGGCCGCGATCAGGGCGTCGATGGAATCGTAGCCTTCGCGCCGGGCCAGCGGCGCCAGACGGCTCTCAACCAGATACGCCTTCTCGGTCTCGACCCTCGCGCCGGCGCGGGCCCGGCCCAGGGCCGCCAGCAGGTCCATGTCCTCGGGGCTCACAGCAGGCCCGCCTCGGCGAACTTCGCCTGGATGATGTCGCCGTCGAACGGCTTCATGATGTATTCGTCGGCCCCGGCCTCGAGGGCGGCGCGGATATGGTCGACGCTGTTTTCGACCGTGCAGAAGACGACCTTGGGCGCGTCGCCGCCGGGCTCGCCGCGGAGCTGACGCAGGAACTCGATGCCGTTCATCACCGGCATGTTCCAATCCAGCAGCACGGCGTCGGGCATGGCCGCGCGACACCACGCCAAGGCCTCCATGCCATCGGCGGCCTCGGCGATCTCGAAGCCGATGTCCTCGAGGACTCGGCGGGCGACCTTTCGGATCACCCGGCTGTCGTCGACCACCAGACAGGTCTTCACGGCGCGCTCCAAATCAGGCCGCTATCCTGGAAGGCGTCTGGTTAAGGAGCGGTTTGCCGAACCCGAATCGAGTCGCGGCGAATACATTTTTACGTTCAGGCGGCCGGAACCCAGGCGGCGATGCTGGCGCGCTCCTCGCCCACCTCGACAGCGATCTGGCCGCCCGCGGCGCGGACCAGGGCGTTCAGATAGGCCGCCTGCACCCAGGGACCGCCCAGGCCCTCGGCCAGGGGCTGGCCCTTCAGCCCGGCCAGCACCTCGGGACGCAGGCGCGCCCGGGGGCCGACCGCGTCGGCGATGATCGAGAAGCGGCCGTCGGCGGCCACGCCCTTCAGCGTCGCCACGCCGCCGGCCGGAAGGGCGCTGGCGGCGATCTGGGCGATGTTGAGAATGGCTCGCGAGGCGGGCTTGTTCATCGCCTGCGGCTCGATCTGCCAGTCCAGGGTCGGGCGCACGTGGGCGAACACGCCCTGGGCCAGCTTTTCCAGCTCGCGCGAGTCGAAGTTCTCGGCCGAGGCCGAGGCGCCGAACGCCACGCGCGTGAACTGCAGCAGGTCGGCCAGCTTGCGGGCCGACGAAGCGATCAGGTTCATGGCGTCGTCGCGCATGTCCTGCGCCGCCGGATCCTCCAGCAGGTCGAGGCCCGAGACGATGGCGCTGGCCGGACTGATGAAGTCGTGGCAAAGGCGCGCGGCCAGCATGGCGGCGAAGTCGGGGCCCTGGACGTCCATTTCGGGGGCGGCGGGGGCCGGGCTCGCGGGGGCGGTCTCGGAGACAGGGTCGGTCATGGCGGCGAACTTTGTCGTGATTTGAGGCTTTGGCAAACGGGGCTGTCCCCGAAAAGCCGTCGGCCGAAGGCGGATCTCGGCTGACCGGCTATCGACCTTCGGAGAAAAAATCGAGCCCGTTTGGTCCGTTCCAGATTTCATCCAGACCGGACAAGCCCTAGGAACGCATCCGTGATCGATCCTTTTCTAGAGCCCGGCGTCCTGGTGCGCCATCCCGGCCAGCCCGATTGGGGTCTGGGCCAGGTTCAATCCGTGATCGGTCATCGCGTGACGGTGAATTTCGAAGAGGCCGGCAAGCAGACGATCGACGCGACGCGCGTCCGTCTGGTCTTCGTCGGCGACGACCCCCGGGGATGACAATGAGCAGCGAGACCCTCGCCGACTGGGGCCGCGCCCTGGCCAAGATCACCGAAGAGGCCGCCCTGGTCATCCTGCCGTTCTGGCGGACCGAGCTGGCCGTGGCCCAGAAGGCCGACGAAAGCCCGGTCACCGAGGCCGACCGCGCCGGCGAGCGCCTGATCCTCGACCGTCTGGCGACGCTGTGGCCGGACGTGCCGGTGGTCTCCGAGGAGCACGCCAGCGAGTTTGGAACGCCGGACGCCATCGGCCCGCGCTTCTTCCTGGTCGATCCGGTCGACGGCACCAAGGCCTTCGTGCGCGGCGACCCGAACTTCACGGTCAATATCGGCTTGATCCAGGACGGCGTTCCGGTCGCCGGCGCGGTCTGCGCCCCGGCCACGGGCGAGGTGTGGTTCACCACCGCCCAGGGCGCGATGAAGCGCGACGGCGTCGACGGCGCCGAGAGACGAGCCCATGTTCGCCCCTGGCCCAAGGGCCAGGCGCTGGGTCTGGTCAGCCACACCATGCGAGAGGAAAAGGCCGCGGAACTGGCCGCCCAGTACGGCTTCGACCTGCGCGCGCCGATGGACAGCTCGATCAAGATGTGTCGCATCGCCGAGGGCTCGGCCGACATCTATCCGCGCCACGGCCCGACCTCGGAATGGGACACCGCGGCGGGTCACGCGGTGCTGGTCGCCGCCGGCGGGACCTTCACCCAGCCGGACGGCGCGCCGTTTCTGTATGGCAAGGCCGACCAGGGCTTCCGTAACGGCTGGTTCGTGGCGCGAGGCGGCTGAGAGCCCGCGACCTCGTCCTTCGACAGGCTCTGGAGTCAAACGTTCAGAGCGCGGTCGAGCGGTCAAGCCGCTCACACTTAGACCTAACGCGCGCTAAGGCGCCAGCTCCTCCGGCCCCGCCTCCGGCGGCGTGGTCAGGATGGTCCCGACCGACGCCGCCACGATGGCGGCGATGGCCAGCCACTGGGTCAGGACCAGCTGCTCGCCGAGGATCGCCAGGCCCGCCAGTGCGCCGACCGCCGGCTCGACGCTCAGCATGACGCCAAAGCTGCGCTTGGGAATGCCCTGCAGGGCGACCATTTCCAGCGAATAGGGGATGGCGCTGGACAGCAGGGCGACCAGCAGGCCCAGCGCCGCCAGCCTGGGGTGGAACAGGTGGGCGCCGGCGGAGACCAAGCCGATCGGCACGACGATCAGGGCCGCCGTGCTCATGCCCAAGGCCACGGTGCGGCCAGCGTGCAGGTGTCCGACCCGCTTGCCCAGCAGGATATAGAACGCCCACATCACCGCCGCGACGCAGGCGAAGGCGACGCCCGCGGGATCCAGCCGCGTCGCGCCCGGATCGATCGGCAGCAGCAGGGCCAGGCCCATCACGGCCAGGCCGATCCAGACGAAATGGATCAACCGGCGCGAATGGGCCACGGCGACCAGGAGCGGGCCCATGAACTCGATGGCGATGGCCAGGCCCAGCGGAATGGTGCGGATGGCCATGTAGAAAGTCAGGTTCATCAGCCCGACCACCGCGCCATAGGCCGCGACCTTCTTGAGGTCCTCGCGCGAGATCGGGTGGCGCCAGGGTCGCCAGACGAGCAACAGGATCAGGGCCGCGAACCCGACGCGGTAAGCTGAGACGCCCTGCGCGCCAGCCAGCGGGAACAGGCTCTTGGCGAACGACGTGCCGACGCACAGCGTCACGATCGAACCCAACAGGGCGGCGTAGGGCAGGAAGCGGGCGCGGGACGCGGACATGGCCCAGCTTTTAGGGAAGCTCGTCCCGTCCGGCTAGATCACGCCCCGCGACCGCAGTCCCGCGATCGCCTCGACGTCGAGGCCGGCTTCGGCCAGGACCGCGTCGGTGTGCTCGCCCAGCGTCGGACCGGGCCAGCGCACGCCGCCCGGCGTCCGCGTCAGCCGGGGGAAGGCGTTCTGCATCTTGATCGCCCCGAACACCGGATGGGCCACGGTGACGATCGACTGGCGGGCGGCGAATTGCGGATCCTTCAGCATGTCCGGCGCGCGATATATGCGACCGGTGGCCAGACCCGCGGCTTCCAGCTTGGGCAGCAGGTCCTCGATGTCCTGGTCGGCGGTCCAAGCGGCGATGCGCGCGTCCAGTTCGGCCTGGTGAGCGCCTCGGGCCGCATGGTCGCGATAACGGACGTCCTCGGCCAGGTCGGGCCGGCCCATCAGGTCGCAAAGCCGCTTGAACAGGGTGTCCTGATTGGCGCCGATCAGGACGAGCTCGCCCGACTTGGTCGGATAGACATTCGACGGCGCGATGCCGGGCAGCACCGCGCCCGAGCGCTCGCGGACATAGCCGGTCAGGTCGTACTCGGTGATCAGGTTCTCCATCACCGTCAGCACGCTCTCATAGATGGCCGCGTCGACCACCTGACCCTTGCCGGTGCGCTGTCGGGCGTGCAGGGCCATCATCACGCCAAGGGCGGCGTTCAGGCCCGACAGGCTGTCGCCGATCGAGATCCCGGCCCGCGCCGGATTGCGGTCGGGCTCGCCGGTGATATGGCGAAGGCCGCCCATGGCCTCGCCGACCAGGGCGTAGCCGGCGCGCTTTGAATAGGGCCCCGTCTGGCCAAAGCCCGAGACCCGGGCCATCACCAAGCCAGGGTTGGTCTTGGCCAGGGCCTCGTAGCCCATGCCCCATTTCTCCAGCGTGCCGGGGCGGAAGTTCTCGACCACGACGTCGGCCTTGGCGATCAGAGCGCGAGCGATGTCGCGGCCCTCGTCGGTGCGCAGGTCGACGGTCACGGACTTCTTGTTGCGGCCGATCACCGGCCACCAGGGCGAAAGCCCCTTGGGCTTGGAGCGCCCCCACTGCCGCATCGGGTCGCCGACCTTGGGGTCCTCCAGCTTGATCACCTCGGCGCCGAAGTCGCCCAGGACCTGGCCGCAGAACGGGCCCGCGATCAGCGAGCCCATCTCGATCACCCGCAGGCCCGCCAGAGGGCCGCCGGAATTTTCCTGGGTCATTCGAATTTATCCCCCTGGACCAGGAACCGTTCACGGGTCCGTGATGTTTCTTCAGCGTACGGCGAACCGCGGCGCCGAAGCCTTACCCCTCAATACAAAAAGAACTCCAGGGAAAGACAGAGAGCCATGACCCGTCACCTGATTCTCGCGACCGCCGCCGTGGCGGCGCTGAGCTTGGCCGCCTGCGGCCAGAAGTCCGACGAAACCAAGGGCGCGGCCACGCCCGCCGAGCAAGCCGCGACGCCGGACGCCAACCCCGCCGCGACCGTTCCGACCCCGTCGGACGAGACCAAGGCCGACGTCTTCGTCGCCAAGGCCGCCGACAGCGACATGTTCGAGATCCAGGCCGGCAAGCTGGCCGGCTCGCGCTCGACCAACCCGTCGGTCAAGAAGTTCGCCGCCGAGATGGTCAAGGCCCATACGGCCACCAGCGACGGCCTGATGGCCGCCATCAAGACCTCGGGCGCGTCGATCACGCCGCCGACCGCGCTGTCGAAAGACATGCAGGACAAGCTGGACGACCTGACCAAGGCCGACGCCAAGGACTTCGACAAGAAGTACGCCGACGACATGGTCGACGCCCACCAGTCGGCCCTGAACCTGCTGCAACGCTACGCCCAGGACGGCGACACGCCCGCCCTCAAGACCTTCGCCGCCGACACCGCGCCGAAGGTCCAGAAGCACCTCGAAATGGCCAAGGGCCTGAAGAAGGGCTTCGGCACCGGCGAGGACATGGCCAAGGCTCAGGAAAAGGCCGACAAGGCTCAGGCCAAGGCCGACGAGAAGGCCGCGCCGAAGCCGTAATGCCGGCTGGACTTCAGGGAAGCGCGTCGGCGACCGTCGCCTTGGCGGCCGGACGCTCTCGACCTTCGGTCCACAACGGAATATCGGCCGTCGCGATGCGGCGGCCCAGCTTCAGAAGGGCGGCCTCCGCATGGAGGTCGCCCGGTTTGCATCCGCGCGGGAGGGCTTCAAACGCAGCCTCTTCCGCCCCAAGGCTCGGGCTTCGCTCAATGGCCCACCTTGATCGTGTTGTCGTCGCCGTTGCGGTCGATCACCGTGTTGTAGGGATCAATCCCCGCGAAGCTCGGCGCCCGGTCCGTCACGAAGGTGAAGGTCTGCACGCCCGACCGGACGGGCCGCCGCTCGTAGAGAACCACGTCCTTGGTCGAGAAGCCTTTGTCGCCCGGCTTGGCCGCGAACAAGCCGATGTCCATGGTCTCGTCCAGCGGCGCGGCTGTCTCCTTGCCCTTCCCGTCGGCGTACTTCTTCTGGGCGTCGACGATCAGTCTGACCTCGTACTTGCCGTCGTTCCGCTTCTTCACCGAGGCGCTCTGAGCCTGCAGGTCATAGAGCGTGATCTTCTCGAACAGGTCGGTGATCAGGGCCTGCTTGTCGGCCGGAGCCTCGGCGCGCAGCAGCGTTAGGAAGTCGTTGGCGTTGGGATAGGGCGCGCCCTTGAAACCGTACTTGGCGATCAGCTCGCGCAGGGCCCGGTTGACGGCCTCTTCTCCAATCTCGGCCTGCAGGCGGTACATGACCAGCGAGCCCTTGCGGTAATAGATGTAGGGCTGGTTCTCGACCCTGGCCAAGGGCTGCTCGTCGATCGGATCGCCGCCGCGTGACCGCAGGTAGCTGTCCAGCTCGAACTTCAGGAACTTGCGGATCTGGTCCTCGCCATAGGTGTGCTTCATCACCATCAGGGCCGAGTACTGGGCGAAGGTCTCGCTCAGCATCGATCCGCCCTGTTGGTCGGCGCCGATCACCTGGTGCGCCCACCACTGGTGGCCGATCTCGTGGGCGCCGACATAGGTGACCATGTCGATCTTGGTCGGATCGCGGTAGTCGGAGATGAAGAACAAACCCTCCGACCACGGAATGGTGTTGGCGAACGACTGGGCGAACCGGGCGTAGTCGGGGAACTCCTGAATCCGTAGCTGGCGGAACTGGTAGGGCCCGAAATTGGCCTGATCGTAGTCCAGCGACCGCTTCATCGCCGCCTTCATCCGGTCGACGTTCCAAGGGTGCTGGGCGTCGTAATAGACGGCTAGGTCGACGCCCTTGTAGGCCTCGCGCGCCACCTGGTAGCGGGCCGACTGGATCGAGACGAAGGGCAGGATCGGCGCATCGGTGACGAAGCGCGCCGTGCGGCGGCCGTTCTTGACGATGTCCGAGACCCTGTAGCCCGGCGCCACCGGCGTCTGGTCGGCCTCGGTGGTGACGGTGATGTCGGACGTGACGAAGTCGGCGTCCTTGCGCAGGCCGTTGAATTGCAGCGAGGCGACGTCGCCCAGCTTGGCCATCCGCTGCTCGGGCGGCAGGCCGTACTTGCGGCGCTTGGCGCGGTCCTGCAGCAGGCCCGCGCGTGACATGCCCAGGATCGGCGCGATCTCCATGTTGTTGACGAAGGTGCCGTTGTCGACCACCCGCGTCTCTGGGTCGCTATTGGGGAAGCCGCGCTGGGCTCGCACGGTGATGAAACTCATCTTGCGCCGCTCGCCTGGCCGCATCGGGGTGTCGAAGGCGAAGATGCGGTAATTGAAGCGCTCATAGGTCTTCTTGGGCCGCGCGCCCTCGATCGACAGGCCCTTGACCTTCAGGTCGCGATCGAAGCGGACATGGATCTCCTTCAGCGGCGCGTCGGTCTTGTTCTCGATGACATAAGCGCCCTTGGTCTCGACGCGCGGCGCGTGTGGGCGCAGGTCGACCTCCAGCGTCATGGCCACGATCTTGGGCTGGGGCGTGTTCTCGAACGGCAGCAGGGTCTTTTCGTAGTCGGCCTGCCACTGTTCGTTGTCGATCTTGGTCCGGTAGGCGTTCCAGACATTGGTGTTCAGATAGATGAACCCGCCCAGGCCGACGAAGGCGACCAGGGCCAGTCCCATCAGCACGCCGGCGCCGCCGGCCAGCCGACGCGGCAGACGGATCAGGCGCGGCAGCAGCCGGGTCTCCGTCCCGCGCCGCCACAGGCCGTAGGCCAGCACCAGCAGCACCGTCGCGAAGGCGGTCCAGTAGGCGCGCAGCCACCAAGCCCCGATCCAGAAGTTACCCAGCCCGTTCATGTCCGAGAACGGCGTCTCGGTCGTCGAGCCGTAGTTGTAGAGCTTGGACTCGAAGCCGACGCTGGAGAGGGTGATGGTGCTGACGATGTAGACGACCATCAGGCCCCAGCCGACGAACTTGTGCGGGCTGATCGACTGCAGGAACACCGCCAGAATAGCGACCAGAATGAAGTCCGCAGCCTGCGGCAGCACGTACCACAGCAGGTATTTTTCGAGCTCGAAGTGGAAATAACCGTGGAAGGCCTGGCTGAGCGCGGCGGCGACCACGCTGACCAGCAGGGTCGAGATCAGGACGAGGGCGATGGCCAGGGTCTTGGGGGCGACGAAGGCCCAGTCGGGCACGGGCGTGGCGTCGATGATCTCGTGGGTCTTCCTCTCGCGCTCCCGCCAGACCAACTCCCCGGAATAGTAGATGGCGATGATCATGGGGATCAGGCCGAACGACCCCAGCAGTGGGTTCAACAGCACGCGCGTGACCGGATAGACGACGCCGCCATAGCGGTCCGCGTCCGTCGCGAACCACAAGGCGCCCATCGCGTTCGCCAAGCCCAGAAACAACAGCACGAAATAGGCGGGGCTCTTGAAGACCTGGCCCATGTCCAGCCGCGTGCGGACCACAAGCTGAGCCCAGGCCGTCGCGCGGTCGAACCGCGGCTTCGGCGGTTCGCCTCCGAGCGCCGGCGGGGCGGCGGCGGCCTCCGTGGCGCTGGTCTTCCGGATCTTGCGTCGCCCCGACATCTCGGCCGACTGGAAGCGGAACAGACCATAGGCCGCCGCCAGGCAACCGATCGACAGGGCGAGGACAAAGAGGCGGTTGAACAGGAAGCTCCCGGCCAGCGCCGGGGTGAGGCTATTGCGTTCGCTCGCCGTCCAGTACTTGGCGGCCAAGCCATAGGCGGCCGTGCCCAGCGGCTCCCACGCCGCGGCGATCTTTTCGAATTCCGGCCGGTCCAGCGCGATGTTGGCGATGATCCAGAGGACCATGAAGCCGATGACGCCGACATAGGTCCACATCATCGAGCGCGTGATGGTCGCCAGGGCGAAGAACATTGACGAGGTCAGCAGCAACGACGGCAACGCCAGGACCACGTAGGAGAAAAGGTAGGCGTGGAGCGCGTTGGGCCCCAGCGTTTCGCGGTCGACCCACCACATGTGAGAACCCAGCCAGATGGCGAAAGGCACGACCAGGAAAGAGCTCGCCACCGCCAGGAAGGCGCCCGCGAAGCGACCGTACAGATAGTCGAACTTGCTGATCCGGGTCGACCGCAAGATCGGCCCGAAACCCGTCTCGTCGTCGCGGATCACGACATTGGCCACGAAGGCCGTGGTCACGAACATGTAGAGGATCGAGAAGGTCAGATGGCTTCTGGCCAGCGCGTAGGGGCCGTTGCGATGGTCGCTGGGATTGAGGCCGATATGGAAATTGCTCCAGGTCGTCGCGGCGAAGGCCATCAGGAAGAAGAGGACCGCCACCACCCAGAACACGGGCGACTTCAGCTGGTAGCGGAATTCGAACCCCGCGATCTTGCGAAACATCGGCCCGCTCCCCGTCAGGCCGCGCGGCGGGTGGACGACAGGGTCGAGAAATAGACGTCCTCGAGCCCGCCCTCGACCGGCGCGAAACCGTCGCCAGGATCTTGATCGGATTCGACGTGGATGACCGTGCGACCGGCCAGCAAGCGGGTCGAGATCACCTGGTGACGGGCCTTCGCGGCCTCGAGTTCGGCCTTGTCGATGGTCTTCTTCCAGATGCGCCCCTTCAGCTGGCGCACCAGGTCGCCGGGCGCGCCGTCCTTGACGATGCGCCCCTCGCAGATGATCGCCATGGCCGGGCAGAGGTCGGAGACGTCCTCGACGATGTGGGTCGACAGGATCACCACCACGTTCTCGCCGATCTCGGCCAGCAGATTCAGGAAGCGGTTGCGCTCCTCGGGATCGAGGCCGGCGGTGGGCTCGTCGACGATGATCAGGCGCGGGTCGCCGATCAGGGCCTGGGCGATGCCGAAGCGCTGGCGCATACCGCCCGAGAAGCCGGCGATGGCCTTCTTGCGCACGGTCCACAGATTGACCTGGTTCAGCAGGCTTTCGACCGTGTCCTTGCGTTCCTTGGCGCCGGCGATCCCCTTCAGCACAGCCATGTGGTCGAGCATGTCGTAGGCCGACACGCGCGGATAGACGCCGAAGTCCTGCGGCAGATAGCCCAAGGTGCGGCGCAGCAGTTCCGGCGTCTTCAGCACGTCGATGTCGCCGAACCGGATGTGGCCGGAGGTCGGGGCCTGCAGCGTGGCGATGGTGCGCATCAAGGTGGACTTGCCGGCCCCGTTGGGACCCAGCAGACCGTACATGCCGCGCGGAATCGTCAAGCTCACCTCGTCCAGGGCGCGAACCCCGTTGCCGTAGACGTGCGTCAGATTCTCGATGATCAGCATGTGCGTCCTTAAGCCCCCGGTTAAGCTCGCCAGCCCCCCAACTGTCATGGCCCGAGCACGACGGCCCGGGCAAGTGAAAGAACGTTTATCGGCTCTCTTCGACCACGGTATTTCTAAGCCGCGACCAACGCCGTCGTCGTTCGAGAGGGGTTTTGGCGAGCGCTGTTTGGGTCTAAACCCAGCGCCATGACGTCCTACGCCTTCCCCCCGCACGCCATCCCGACGGTCCCGGTGGAGGGATCGGACGCCGCCTTTCCGGTTCGCCGCATCCTGTGCGTCGGCCGCAACTACGCCGCCCACCGGCGCGAGATGGGCGGCGACGAGCGCGACCCGCCCTTCTTCTTCGCCAAGCCGGCCGACGCCATCGCGCCGCTGAAGGACAAGATCGCCTATCCGCCGGCCACCAGCGACCTGCATCACGAGATCGAACTGGTCGTGGCGCTGAAGAGCGGCGGCGCCGACCTGTCGGTCGACGAGGCCCTGGCCGGCGTGTTCGGTTACGCGGTCGGCGTCGACCTCACGCGTCGCGACCTGCAAGGCGCGGCCAAGGCCAAGGGGCAGCCCTGGGAAGCCGGCAAGGCCTTTGACCAAAGCGCCCCGATCAGCGCCATCCGCGTGATGGACGCCCCCGCCGCCGAGGCCGCTGTCACCCTGTCGGTCAACGGCGAAGAACGCCAGCGCGGCCAGGTGGGCGACATGATCTGGAGCATCGGCGAGGTGATCGCCAAGGCCAGCCAGCTTTGGACCCTGGCCGCCGGCGACCTGATCTTCACCGGCACGCCCGAGGGCGTCGGCGCGATCGCGCGCGGCGACCGGATCGTGGGCGAGGTCGAGGGCGTGGGCCGCCTGGAATTCACCCTGGTCTAAAGGGCCATCCCATGAAGCTTGTCCTGCACAGCGCCAAGCGCGCCAGCGCGCCCTATCGGGTCCGCATCGGCCTGAATCTGAAGGGCGTTCCCTACGAGATCCGTCCGGTCGATCTGGTCGCCAACGCCCATCACGCCGAGGACTATCGGGCGCTGAACGGCCAGGGCCTGGTCCCGACCCTGATGGTCGACGGCCGTCCGCTGACCCAGAGCCTGGCCATCCTGGAATGGCTGGACGAGACCCTTCCCGAACCGGCCCTCCTGCCGACCATGCCCTACGAACGGGCCATCGCGCGCGGCATGGCCGAGATCATCGCCTGCGACATCCACCCGCTGAACAATCTGCGCGTGCTGCGCCAGCTGACGGCGATGGACATCGGCGAGACCGAGCGCGACGCCTGGGTCGCGCGCTGGATCGGCGACGGCTTTCGCGCCCTGGAGCCGATGGTGGCCCAGCACGCCGGCGCCTTCGCCTTCGGCGACGCGCCAGGCCTGGTCGACTGCCTGCTGGTGCCGCAGGTGTTCAACGCGAACCGATTCAAGGTCGATCTGTCGCCGTTCCCGGCGATCGCCACCGCCGCCGCTCGCGCGGCCCGGCATCCGGCCATCGCGGCCGCCCACCCCGACCACCAGCCGGAGCGTTAGATGCTTGAGGATCTGAAAGCCAACAACGCCGTCTGGTCGCAACGCAAGACCCAGGTCGATCCCGACTTCTTCAAGCGCCTGGAAGGCCAGCAGACGCCGGAATATCTGTGGATCGGCTGTAGCGACAGCCGCGTGCCGGCCAACGAAATCGTCGGCCTCGACCCGGGCGAACTGTTCGTCCACCGCAACGTCGCCAACCTCGCCCCGCCGCAGGACGCCAACTATCTGTCGGTGCTGCAGTTCGCGGTCGAGGTGCTGAAGGTCAAGCATATCATGGTCGTCGGCCACTATGGCTGCGGCGGCGTGGCGGCGGCCATCGACGGCCAGCGGCGGGGTCTGGTCGACCACTGGCTGCACCCGATCCGCGAGGTCCACGCCGAACACAAGCACGAGCTGGAAGCGATCCCCGAGGAGCGCGCCAGGCTCGACCGCCTGACCGAGCTGAATGTCGCCCGCCAGGTGCGCAACGTCGCCGCCGACGTCTTCGTCCAGGACGCCTGGGCGCGCGGCCAGTCCCTGGCCGTGCACGGCTGGGTCTATTCGCTGAGCAATGGCCTGGTCACCGACCTCGACATCGGCATCGCCAGCCTGGCCGACTACGAGCGCGTACTGTCGAGCGCGAGCCGGCCTTAGGGGCTTTAAACGGGGGCGGGGTAGACCGCGTCCCCTACCCGCCCTTGATCCGCACCCGCGCCTTGGCCTTGCGGCCCCGCGCGTCGACCACTTCCAGCCTGTAGAAGCCCGCCGCGGCCGGCTTCCAGATCGCGCGGCCACTGACCGGGTCTGGGTCCAGGGGGCGGCCTTCGACGTACCAGGTCACGCCCTCGCCCTCGGCGGCCAGCACCAGGCCCCGCGCGCGCGGGCCCAAGGCGTCGACCTGCACCGACGCGCCGTCGGGCGGGAAGATCAAGCGCGGGCCGTCCTCCCCGCCCAGCTTCTGGAGGCCCAGGGGCGCGGCCTTCGGCGCGATCGGACGCGGAGCCGAGGCGGGCGCGCCCACGGCGTCGGCGACGTCGAACAAGAGCGGCAGGGCCGCGTCGCGTCCGGTCAGCCCGCCGCGCGCGCCGCCGTCGGCCCGCCCCGTCCAGACCAGGATCGCGTAGCCGCCAACCACGCCCGCCGCCACGGCGTCGCGAAAGCCGTAGGAGGTGCCGGTCTTGAACGCCATCGACGGCCCGCCGCGCGTCAGCGGCGAGGGGGCGCGACCTTTCGGGGCGGGAGCTTCGCGCAGGATATCCAGCACCTGCCGGGCGGCTTCCGGGCGAACCAGGCGCGTCCCGGCCGAGCGTTCGCGGACGGCGGCGTCCGTCTCGGTCCAGGCCAGGGGCTTGGCGACGCCGCCATCGCCGAGCGCCGCGTAGAGCATGACGAGATCGCGCCAGGTGATCCCCTCGCCGCCCAGGGCAAGGGCCAGGCCCGCTTCCTTCAGCTGGGCCTTGGGCCGCGCCAGACGCGCGCCGGTCGCCTCGATGCGTCCGGCGAAGGTCTCGGGGCCCAGCTTCTCCAGCGTGGCCACGGCCGGAACGTTCAACGAATGGGCCAGGGCCTCGCGCACCGTGACCTTGTCGTGGAACACGCGGTCGAAGTTCTCGGGCTGGTAGTCGGCGAAGCGCGTGGCGTTGTCCTGCAGTTGGGTGTCGGGCGCGACCAGACCGTCGTCCATGGCCATGGCGTAGATGAACGGCTTCAGGGCCGAGCCAGGCGAGCGCAGGGCCTGGGTCATGTCGACCCAGCCGCCGGGGCGGTCCCGGCCGGCCGAACCGACGGCGGCGCGGACGGCGCGGGTCTTGATCTCGACCACCAGCACGGCCGCGGTCGCGTCGGGACCCTGGCTCGCGGCCACGGCGGCGACCATCGGTTCCAGCTTGGCCTGCAGGTCGGCGTCGATGGTCGAGACCACGCTGGCCTGGCCCGGCGGCGCGGCGCGCGCCAACTCGCCCGCCACATGCCAGGCCAGGGACGGAAACGGCGCGCGACGCGGTAGCGGCTCGGCCCCTGCTTCCTCGGCGGCGGCCGTGGTGATCGCGCGGGACCGAACGAGCTTGTCCAGCACCGCCCGCCGGGAGGCCCGGGCGGCTTCGGGATGGCGATCCGGACGGCGCGCCTCGGGAGACTGCGGCAGAGCGATCAGCAGGGCCTGCTCGCCGTCGGTCAGGCTGGAGGGCTCATGGCCGAAATAGCCCAGGCTGGCCGCCCGCGCGCCTTCCAGATTGCCGCCATAGGGCGCCAGGGTCAGGTAGAGCGCTAGGATCTCGCGCTTGGACAGCCGCGACTCCAGCTGAACGGCGCGGACCATCTCGATCAGCTTCGCGCCGACATTGCGCGGTCGCGGCTCCAGCAGCCGCGCGGTCTGCATGGTCAGGGTCGAGGCGCCGGATGTCGGGTGGCCATGCAGGATCGCCGAGCCGATCGCCCGGACCAGCGACACCGGATCGACGCCAAGGTGCCACCAGAATCGCGCGTCCTCGACACGGATCAGGCGTTTCTGAAAGGTCGCGTCGGTCCGGTCCAGATCGGCCCGGATCCGCCAGCGCCCGTCCTCGACCGGCAGGGCGCGCAGCCAGGCGCCGCGACGGTCCAGGATGACCGGCGAGGAATGCCGGGCCCGAGTCATGTCCGGCGGGAAGGCGGCGTTGAGGGCGGCGAGGGCGACCTCGACGGCCAGGACGGCGACGAGCATCTTGGTGATCAGCCGAACCCGCCCGTCCCCCGGGATGTAGGAGCGGTCGGGCGTGGCGGCGGCCAAGGGATCGGACGACATCAACGATCCGCCCTATCCTGACGCGCTGTCACCCCCAACCTCGCCCTTCCCCCATTCAGGGGGAAGGGAGAGCCGCCGACCATCATGGCCCCGGCGCGATCGTCGCGCGCGAGGCCTCGGAACGGGCGACCACCGCCGGGTGGTACATGTCCTTGGCGATCGCCCCCGGCAGGAAGAAGCTGCCCGGCGTCACCGCCCGGGCCACATAGGCCAGGGCGAACGGCTTGCCCCCTTCCAGGCTCATCGCGGCGATGAACCGGTCATCGCGGCTCTCCTGGACGCTGGCGGCGGTCAGCGTCCCGAGGAACTTGAACGGCCCGTTCTGGGCGTCGTCGGCGCCCAGGGTCGTTTCGATCTCGAAGCCGGCCGGCAGGGCGTCGTCGACCACCAGGGCGGTGGAGCGCGCCTGCATCGAGTGGCCGGAGACCAGCACGATGACCCGATCGCCCTGGCGGATGGCGGCCGGATCGACCGCGCCGCCACTCATCGAGAACAGCCGCTTGCTGACCGACAGTCCGCTGGCCGAGGCCGGCGGGGCCGAGGTCGGGGTGCCGCGCACGCTGACAGTCCGCCACAGCACGCCCTTGCCGGTGTTGACGAAGCGGGCGTCGGTCAGCTTGCCCACCGCCCAGCGCGGCGCGCCGCCGGCCGGGGGCAAGGGGTTGGCCCCCGTGGCGTTGATCGAGATCGGGCCCGAGGCCTGGATCAGGGCGTTGGCCGCGTGCAGCAGCGCCGCCTGCTCCTGGGTGTTCAGCGCGTCCGGATCCTTGACCGTGTTCTCCAGACGCCCTTGCAGCTGGCGGGCGACGTCCATCATGCCGGACTCGGCGGCCAGGGCGGTCAGCACCGCCGTATCGCGCAGCGGCGACTGGTACCAGTCCAGCTCGTCCTTGTAGCCGAGGCTGGACACCGCCTGGCGCATGGCCGAGCGGGCGCGGGCGTTGTCGCCCATACGCGCCAGGCCGGCGGCCACATAGGCCTTGGCCACGGGTTGGCTCTCGTCCTTCATCTGAACGTCGTGCCACCAGCGCAGGCGGGCCAGATCCCCCTTGCCGGCCTTGGCCATCACATAGAGGGCGTAGGCCGAGGCCCGGCGGCGCATCCGCTCGGTGGCCTTCTTGGAAGCGTCCTCGTTGCCGGCCCACCAGCCCGGATAGGACATGCGGTAGGCGACCGAGGCGAAGCCCTCCGGACGGCTGACCTGACGCATCGCGCCGACGGCCTTGTCGATGGCGCTG
The DNA here is from genome assembly GCF_000372645.1 of Caulobacter vibrioides OR37. GTDB lineage: Bacteria > Pseudomonadota > Alphaproteobacteria > Caulobacterales > Caulobacteraceae > Caulobacter > Caulobacter vibrioides_E. Next base: position 59,685 of record NZ_APMP01000007.1, read on the forward strand.
TCGGGCACGGCGACGCCCTGGGCCTTGGCCTCCAGCAGGAAGTCGACAACATAGGCGCCCAGCCAGGGATCGGCCTCGGCGTCGCCGACCCGCCACAGGCCAAAGGCGCCGTCCAGGGTCTGGCGGTCCAGCAGCTTGCCCACCGCCCCGGCCAGGGCGGCCGGCGTGCGCTTCAGCTTCGGATCGCTCGAGAAGGTCTGGGCGTACAGTAGCGGGTAGGCCGTCGAGACCAGCTGCTCGGTGCAGCCATAGGGATAGCGCTGCAAGGCCACCGCGATCGCCGAGGGGTCGAAACCGCGGATCGGCGAATAGCTGACCTGCATCGTCACGTCGCCCGCCGCCAGACCGGCCAGCAGCGGATAGGACGGGGTGAAGGTCTCGCCCGGCTTCTGAGGCTCCACCGTGGTGCGCACCACGTCGCCCCAGCCCAGGCGGGTCTGGATCGGATAGTCCTTCTGGGTGGCGAAGCCGGGGCCCGCGACCTTGAAGCCGATCCGGCCGACGCCGGTGACGTCCGGCGCCAGGAAGGGGATCTTCTCGGCGATGCGCTGGCCCAGGATCAGCTGGAACACCTTCTTGAAGACGACCTTGAGCCCGCCCATCGAGAAGGCCTCGGCCGTATAGGCGCCCGGCTTGCCCTCGACATTGTGCAGCTCCAGAGTGGCGAAGGCCTGGTCGCCCGGCGCCAGGAAGCGCGGCAGGTTCAGATCGGCCACCACCGGCTGGCGCACGGTCAGCGGCTTGGTCGCAGAACCGACCGCCGTGTCGGTCCAGGCCACCGCCTGAATCCGCAGTTCGCCGTTGAAGTCGGCCGCCGGCAGGCGGATCACCGCCTTGCCGTCCAGGCCCGTCTCCACGACGCCGGACCACAAGGCCACCGTCTTGATCGGCGTGGTCGTCAGGCCCTCGCCGCCGACCTCGTCGCCGCCGAAATTGACATTGGCGGGCGCGCCCAGGTTCGGGTCCAGCAGGCGGCCATAGTCGTCGCGATAGTTCAGGGTCAGGGCGCGCTTGCCGAAGTACCATTTCACCGGGTCGGGGCTTTCCTGGTGGGTCAAGCGCAGGATGCCCTCGTCCACGGCCGCGATCGTGACCTTGGCCTTCTGGCCGAGACCCAAGCCGCCGACCCTCACTGGAATCTCGACCGGCGCCTTGCTGTCGATCTTGGCGGGCGAGCCCAGATCCACGGTCAGCTTGCGGTTCTTCGGGTCCAGCGGAACATAGACGAGCCCCAGCGCCCGACGCGGCTTGGGCGAGGCGACCGGGTCGCGCGGCTGCACCACGCTGACCATGACATAGGCCCCGCCGCCCCAGGCGGCGTTGGTCTTCAGCCGCACGGTCGTCCCGTTCTCGCCGACGCTGACCGTCTTGAAGTCGATCAGGCGGTCGGTGGCGACGGCGACCTGGGCCTCGCCGGCATAGGGCGGCTTCAGGGTGATCTCGACCGTGTCGCCCTGGACGTAGGCCTTGGTTCCGGCGGTCACGCGGACCACGTCCGGCGCCTCGCCCTCCTTGGCGGGCGAGCCCCAGCCGGCGGAGAAGCGGGTCACGGTCCGAGCGCCGTCCGCGCCCTCGATCTCCAGGCGATAGTCGCCCCAGCCGAGACGGCGCGAGAAGCGCGCCGGCTGGCCGGCGCCGATATTGACCGCCGCCTTGGCCACGATCGCGTCGCGGCTGCTGCGCCGCCACTGCCAGCGGCCGTTCTGCTGGAACCAGTCATAGTCCCAGCGCTCGGCGATCAGGGTGTAGGTGGCGGTCGCGCCGATCCGCTGGCCGGCGGCGTTGACGGCGATCATGTCGAGGCTGACCGGCGGATCGCCCCGGCCGGCGTCGCCCTGCTCGACCTTGACGCCGTAATAGACGGCCTTGGGACGCACCTTCAGCTCCAGCCCCTCGCGGACCGGGCGGCCGCCGGGCTCGAACACCGAGGCGGTGACGGCGGCGACCAGCGGCTGGTTGGTGTCGCCCGCCTGGTCGGTCCCGACCGATAGCGTGGCCCGGCCCTCGCCGTCGGTGACGGTGGAGCCGAGGTCGAGGAACTTCTCCTCGAACGGCTTGGCCGCGTCGCCCCAGGCATAGTCCTTGAAGGCGGGGAACGGGTTGGGGTCGGCGCGCAGGCGCGCCTCGCCCTGCGTCTGCAGGCCCGCGCCCGGCGCGCCGTAGAGGAAGCGCGCGGTGACGTCGACCTTACGGGTCTGACCCGCGCCGACCGGCTGGGACTCCTGGCCCGTCGTGGTGACGGCCAGCCGCTGGGGCGCGAAGTCCTCGACCGAGACCGACAGCGAGCCGACCGCGTCCTCGATACCCTCGACATGCAGCTCGGCGGTCCAGCGCCCGCGCGGCGCCGAGCGCGGCAGGGCGATGTCGGCCAGCACCGCGCCGGCGTTGGCCTGGCTGAACGGATAGCGCTTGAACTCGACGCCCGAGGGACGCTTGACGATGATCTCGCCCTTGCGGTCCGAGACGGCCTTGGCCATCCGGTCGCGGACCATGGCCGTCAGGTGGACGGTCTCGCCGGGGCGATAGATGCCGCGGTCGGCGTAGAGATAGCCGTCGATGTCGGTGGCGACGCTGCGGCCGTCGACGCCGCCCTCGGTGCGACCGCCGACGCCCTGCTTGGAAAGATCGACCGGCGAGCGGTCGAGGTCCAGCACCGCCAGGTCGCCCTGCGGGCCATAGGCCATGACCATCTTGGCCCGCGAGGCGCCCTCGCCCTTCAACAGCGGCCTCAGGAAGCGCACCCGGCCGTCGGCGTCGCTCTGGGATTCGGCCAGGGACTCGCCATCGGCGGCGACCAGGGCCACGCGCACGCCCGACAGGGTCTTGGCGCTCTTCAGCGAGCGGACCACGACGTCCAGGCTTTCGGAGCCGTCATAGGCCAGCATGGCCATGTCGGTGAACACGATCCAGCGGCGCGCCTGGGCCGGGTTGTTGTCGCTGTCGGTCTCGGCGCTGCGGCCGCCCGAGGCGTCGCGCGCCTTGATGACATAGGCGCCGGGCTTCATCTCCTTCAGCACCGCGCCCAGCGGGAAGACCGTGGTGGTCTTCTGAGCCGTGGCGCCGCCGGCGACCTGGACCTTGCCCTTCCAGACCTGGCGGCCGTCGTCGCCGACGGAGTCCTCGCCATAGTCGCCGGCCCAGTCGCCCTCGCCGGTCGGATCGGGGGCGCTGATCGACTTGCGCACCAGGTTGCGATCCGGCACGCGCCAGACCTCGATGGCCAGGGTCTGGACGTTGATCGTCTCGATGCCGACGCCGTCCGACTCCTCGCGCGGCAGGATCACGCCGTCGCCGGCGAAGCCGACATAGGGAGGCTTGTCGCCAAAGGTGAAATCGACATCGGCGTTGGCCGCCAAGGTGTCGCCGCCCTTGGCGGGCAGGCCCTTGAGCAGGGTAATGCGATGGTCGGTGAAGCCGACGCCGCCCAGGCACAGCTCGTCGCCCTTCACGCGGACCGAGGGCTGGCGGCCGAGATCCGGCGAGACCAGCACGAAGTCGGCATAGGGCTTGGACGGATCCAGGTCCTTGCTCATCCGGACGCAGGCCAGGGGATCGGGACCGCTGGTGTCGACGCGGGTCTGCCAGACCGCGAAGCCCTCGGGCTTGGGAATGCCGCGCCGGGGCGCGTTGGCCGATCGCGGCTTGCCGAACAGCGACCAGGCCTCGCCCTTGACCGACTCCGCGCCGGCCGGCTTGGTCCCGCCGAAGAACAGGCCGCCCTTGCCGACCGCGAAACCGCCGCCGAAGCCGATCACCAGGGCCGCCGCCACCGCCACGGCCACCGGGCCCTTCAGAGCGGCGGGCCAGCGATCGGCGACCTGCTGGCGCAGGCGCGCGAAACGGGAAGCGAAGGTGTCGCGGGCGCCTTCCGGCGGCGTCTCGTCCGTCGACATCCGTTGTCTCCCCATGTCTTGCGCGGTTCAGGAGCGACTTGAACCTAAGCGCGAGCGGGGGTCAACGGCGCCGCGATGACACTGTCAGGCGTCGAACGCCACCTGGCCGCTGGCCAGGTCGTAACAGGCCGAGACAATCTTCAGCCGGCCCTCGCCCAGGCGCTCGGCCAGCACGCCGTCGGCCACCCGAAGGCGCGCGGCGACGTCGCGGACGTTCTGGCGGATCGCCGCGTCCTTCAGGTCGGCGGGATGCTTTTCCTCGGCCTCCAGCACGGCCGGAACGATGGGCAGCACCATCTCGAACAGGGCGCCGTGCAGCTCGGCGTGCTTGGTCGCCACGTCGACGGCGGCGCTGACCGCGCCGCATTTCGTGTGGCCCAGCACCACGATCAGCGGCGCGCCCAGGTGCTCGACGGCGTAGACGATCGAACCCAGGCCTTCGCGGCTCACCGTCGAGCCCGCGACGCGGACCACGAACACCTCGCCCAGATTGCAGTCGAAGATCAGCTCGGGCGCGACGCGGCTGTCGCTGCAGCCGACGATGACGGCGAACGGCGCCTGACCCTGGGCCAGCTCGCCCAGGCGGCCCATCGACGGCAGGACGATGCTGGCGCCGCCCCGCGCGAAGATGGCGTTGCCCTGCTTCAGCCGGCCCAGCGCCTCGTCGGGACTGATCGCGGCGCGCGGCTCGGCCGACGCGGGCGCAGGCGCGGCGGGCGCGGCCGGGGGCTTGGGATTGAGATCGGCCAGCGCCTTGTCGAGGGCGGCCCTGTCGGACGCCTGGGTCTTCAGCGCCTTGCGCGTGCGGCGGCCCTTCTTGGTCAAGAGGCTGGGCTTGGGCGGATCGTCGCCCTCGGCGAAGGCCAGGGCCGGCGCGGCCAGACCCGCCAGCGCTCCCAACAGGAGCCGTCTCGAAACCATCTCGTCCCCCGACGCGGTCTAAGGTCTCGCGACCCTAGGGCGACGGGCTCAAGGCAAGGTTAACCGAAGCGTCGGCGACCTTTTTGTCGCACCGAACGGGGCGTCACGAGCGGCTGAGATCCATGCCCAGGGTCGGCCCGATCCCATCGGGATGGTCGCCGAAATAGTGACCCTCCGAACGCCGCTTGGCCACGGCCTCGAGCCGCCGGCGCAGGTCTTCGTTCAGGTCCAACTTCGGCGCGTCCTCGGCCGCGTCGCCGTCGTCGGCCGGGATCGACGCGGCGATCACCTGCCGCAACCGCGCCCCAAACCGCGCGTCGTCGTGACTGCCCGTCTCGGGCGGCGCGTCGAGGAAGGTCATCACCTCCTCCAGCGCGGTTTCGTCATCAACGGCGGGATGGGCGGTCTTGGTCATGGCGACGCTCCTTGTGGCAGGAGAACGGGGTCGGCCACGGCAAAGTTCCGCGACAGTCGTCAAGGCGGTGGCGCGGAGCGAGGAACCACCTCAGGATGTCGAGGCGGCGAAGAAACGGGGAACGGTCTTGCGTGGATTGGCGATGGTCCTGGCGATCACGTTGGGCTTGGCGACAACGGCGGCGGCCCGGACCGCGCCGGTCACCTATACGGTCTCGCCACGCTTCGATCATGGCGCCCTGGTCGCGCTGCGGGTCCGCATCGACCTGATCGCGGACGCCAGCGGTCGCGCGCGCCTTCAGCTCCCCGATCACTGGATGGGTCATGACCGTTTGTGGCGAAACTTCCGCGACCTGACCGTCGACGGCTTCGCCTCGATCGCCGAGGACGGAGACAGCGTCCGCGTCCTCCGCGCGACGCCGGGCGGCCGCCTGACCGTCCGCTACGATATTCCGTCCGCGATCGACCACGAGCCGAAAGACTCCGACCCTGATGGCTCGCCCGCCCTGCCTTGGGTCCGACCGGACTGGTTCTACGCCTTGACCGCCACCGCCCTGCCCAGGATCGAGGGGCACGACGACGCGCCGGCCCAGTTCCGCTGGTCCGGCTGGCCCAAGGGCTTTCCGGTCGATTCGTCCTTCGCCGGCCAAGCCAAGCTGACGGTAGGAGACATGGCTCGGGGCCAGCTGATCGGCGGTCGCGGCCTGCGGACCACGCGCGCCGGCCCGCTGCGGTTGGTCATCCACGGCCGGCTGGACGCCGTTCCCGACGCCGTGCTGGCCCAGGAACTCTGGACGATCCTTCGCGCCGAACGCGCCTTCTTCGGCGACGACGCCGGCGCGCCCTACATGGTCGCCGCCGCGACGATCGCTTCGGCCGGCGACCAGTCTTTCCACGGCGTCGGCCTGAACAAGGCCTTCAGCCTGACGGCGACGCCCGGCATGACGTTGGAGGATCTGCGTCCCTATCTCGCCCACGAGTTCTTCCACGAATGGAACCCGTCCAGGCTGGGAGCGCCCCTCCTGGAGCCGCGACGCTACTGGTTCAGCGAGGGCTTCACCGACTTCTACATGCGTCGGCTCCTGGCGCGCGAGCGCCTGATCACGCCCTCGCAATTCGTCGCGCTGTGGAACGATATGCTGCGCGCCTACGCCGCCTCGCCGGCCCGGCGCATGACCGGCCAGGAGGCTGGAAAGGCGTTCTGGACCGACCCCATGGCCGAGAAGCTGCCCTATCAGCGCGGAGCCTTGCTGGCGGCGCTGTGGGACGAGCGGCTGCGCGCCAAGGGCGCCAGCCTCGACGACGTCCTGCGAGCCCAGGCTAAGACCGCCGCCGCCCGTCCCGATGTCTCGCCGATCGATCTCTTCGCCGAGGAAATGGCCAAGCATGGCGTCGACGTCGCGCCCGACATCGAAGCCTATGCGAAACGCGGCGAGCCGATCGTCTTGACCCCCACGGCCTTCGCGCCCTGCGCCGACGTGATCGAGGTCACGGTTCCGACGTTCGACCTCGGCTTCAAGCCCAAGGCCGACGCCTCAGGGGTTCTGACCGTCACACAGCTCCGCCCGGACACGCCCGCCGCCCGCGCCGGCCTGCGCGACGGCGACGTCATCGCGCGGAAGCGGGCCGGAACGAACGGCGACTCGACCCAGCCCTACGAACTCGACGTCCGCAGCGCCGACGGCGTGACGCGCGCGGTCAGCTTCCTGCCGCAAGGCGCCGGCCAGATAAGCTTCCAAAAGCTGAGCCTGCGCCCGGAAGCGGCGGCCAATCCGGCCCTATGCGACTTCAAGCGCTAGGCGCCTCGATCCGACGATGTTCTGGAAAAGAGTGGTGCCGCCTAGGTGACTCGAACACCTGACCTACGCATTACGAATGCGCCGCTCTACCGGCTGAGCTAAGGCGGCCCACGGACCCCGAAGCGGCTGCCCCGGGGCGAAGGGAGCGCCTATTTAGCGGCGCGCGAGCCGCTTGCCAAGCGCCGTCTTGCGCCAGATTTGCGACGAGGGGCCGGACCCCCGCCCTTGGGACCCTCCGGAGGGTCGGAAATCGGCGGGGCGTCGAAGACGCCGGGGTCGTCCGGAATGGGCAGCAGGGCCCCGCCGGTCTCGGCCGCGCGGATGAAAGGGGTCGATTCCACATAGGCCGAGGGCAGTTCGGGCAGGTCGTTCATCGTCCGCTCGCGGCGCTCGTGGCGCGGATGGATCAGCTGGCCGGTCTCGACATAGCTGACCGTCAGGCGGGCCCAGTCCTCGCGGTGATAGGCGAAGGCGCGGCCCTCGGGGTCGAGATCGGACCAGTCGGGCTCGCGCGCGGCCTCGGCGCCCCGGAAGACCCAGGCGCGGGCCTCGTCGGCCTCGCCGTTGGCGGCGGCGACCCGGGCCATCAGGCCGGCGAACCGCGCGGTGGGGGCGTCGTGGTCCAGGAGGCGGGCGGCGGCGCGGGCGGCGGCGGGGTCGCCGCCGATCAGGGCGCTCTCGACCCGCAGGATCCGGCTCTCGCGCGCGTCGGGCTTGAGGGCCGCCAGGGCCGCCAGGCGATGGGCGCGGGCCTTGGGGGTCTCGTTGGTCTTCAGGTCGCGATAGGCCAGCCACAGGGCCGGGTGCGGCTGGACCTTCCAGGCGGCTTCGATCAGCTGGCTGGCCTTGGCGGTCTTGCCGTCGTCGGCCAGCAGGCGGGCGGCCATGACCACGCCGGGGGCGAAGTCGGGCTTCAGCTTGGCCGACTGGGTCGCGAAGTCGAGGGCCTGGGCGCGGGTCTTGGGCTCCAGCGCGTCTTCCAGGCTGGCGGCCGAGGCGGCCAGCAGGGCGGCGCGGCCGCGCTCGGCCTCGGCCGGGGTGATGATCTTGCGCTCCAGCCCGCTTTGGACCAGCTCCAGCGCGGCGGCCCAGTCGCCGGCCTCCAGCCGGGCGTCCAGAAGCGCGCGCCAGGCCCAGCGGGCGGTGCGGGCCAGGCCATAGGCGGTTTCGGCGTGGCGGACGGCGGCGGCCTTGTCGCCCTCGGCCAGGGCGGCTTGCATCAGGCCGCGCAGGCCCGCCAGGCGCATCTCGGGAAAGCCCAGCATGGCGTTGTAGGCGGCCTTGGCGGCGGGAAGGTCGCCGGCCGCCTCGGCGGCCTGGGCGGCCAGGACGCGAACCAGGGCGGGGGCCTCCTCGGCCAGCTCGGCCGACTTCTGGGCCAGGCGGCGGGCTTCGGAGCCGTCGCCGGCGGCCACGGCGAGGAAGCCGCGCGACAAGGCCTCGACCGCCGACTTGCGCTTGGCCTCGGCCCGGGCGCGGGCGGCGCGGCGCGGGGCCTCGACGACCCATATCACCGCGCGCCAGATCAGGGTGAACAGCAGGGCCGAGAACAGGGACAAAAGCGCCGCGGCCGCGGCGGTCATCTCGACGCGCCAGCCCATCCATTCCAGCCACGCGCGGCCAGGCTCCCCGGCCAGGGCCAGGGTCCCGACCGCGACGGCGGCGACCAGGAAGAGGGCGAAGGCCAAGCGGATCATGGCGCCGCCGGGGGCGCCGCGACCAGCGGCGCGTCTTGGGGAACCGGCGCCCGCGAAGCGCGCGACAGGCCCGCCAGGGCGTCGGCGCGCACGGCGGACAGGTGGCGGTCGATGTCGATCCGGCGGTTGGCGGCGGCGGCCCACGGCGCCAGCACGTCCTGCGTCGCCTGGGGCAGGCCGCTCAGGGCCTGAACCGCGGTCTCGACATCGCCTTCCTCAAGCAGGTTCTGGATGCGGGCCAGAACGGCGTCGGGCGTCGAGCCCTTGGTCGAACCGACATGACGGATCGAGACGATGCTGGACAGCGCGTAGCGGATGCGGGCCAGCAGGTCGGCGTCGGCGCCCGGATCGCGCGCGGCGCTGGCGGCGCGGCCGGCCAGGGCCTGGAACTGGGCTGACAAGCCCGCGCGGGTCGGGGCGCCGGTGCGGGCCAGGGGCTCCAGCGCGCGCAGGTCGGGCGACGGGGGCAGCACGCGCTGCAGCCCGGCCAGTTCCTCGCCGAACGGACGCGAGGTCGCCGCCGCGTCGGACAGGGTCGAGACGGCCAGGGCGGCGGCGGCGGCGTCGACCACGCCCTTCTGGGCGCCTTCCAGGGCGGTGATTCGGCCGTCCAGACGTTCCACGTCGGCGGCGGCGGCGGGCGGGGCTACGGCCGTCTGGGTGGTCTCGACCGGGGCCTCGACCAGACGCTCGGCCGGCGGGCGCGGGCTGGGCGCGGCCGTCACCGCGCTCTCGGCCGTCCGAGCCTTGGCCGGGAACAGGGTCGGGCCGTACCAGGCCACGCCCGCGCCCAGGATCGCGCACAGCAGACAGGTCAGCAGCCAGAGCCAGACGCCGGGTCCCATCACCCGTCGGCGGGCATAGAGCGCCGGATCGCTCGGCGCGACGATTTCAGCGGGGTCTGGAACGGCGTTCATGGCCCATTCGTGCCCCACGCGCGCGCGCCGCGCAACGTCGCGCTTAAGCCTTCAGCAGGTCCAGCAGCGCCGAGTCGTCGGGGCGCGCGGCGACGGCGACGACGGCGAGGTCCCGCACGGGCGCGGCCACGGCCTCGGACAGGCAGAGGACGCGCGGCCGGAGCGTGTTTCGCCGGGCCAGGATCGCCGCCAGGGCCCGGGCGGCGCGCGGCGAATGCAGCAGGACGGTCGCGGGCGCCGCGAGGCGCGCGAGCGTCTCGTCGGAGGGATCGCGGATGATCGTCCGATAGACGGCGAGGCCTCGCGCCGGAACGCCCAGGCCGCTCAGCAGGGCGACGAGATCGCCGGCCGGCGCGGTCGTCCCCGCCCACAGGACCGGTCCCGGAGCCGTTTCCGCGATCAACCGCGCCAGGGCCTGGACGTCGCCGTCGGCGCTGGTCACCGAGACGAAGCCCTCGGCCTCGGCGACGCGGGCGGTGGCGCGGCCCACGGCGAAGACCGGCAGGCCCCGCTCGGCGCTTCCGCGCGTGAACGCCTCGACGCCGTTGGCGCTGGTGAAGGCCAAGGCCCGAACATCGGAGAGGTCGACCGCGAAGGCCAGGGTCTCGACCGCCAGCAGCGGATCAACCACCGCCTCGAACCCCAGCGCCGCGACGCGGGCGGCGGTGGTCTCGGCGCCGGGACGGGCGCGGGTGATCCAGACCGGCGCGCCCGAATCCATCGGCTATTCCGGCGCCAGGATGGCGTCGCCGCCCTCGGCGCGGACCTCGGCGCCAAGCTTCAGGCCCAGGGCGCGGGCCTCGGCGACGTCGTCGGCGCCGGAGAGCACGACCTCGCCTTGGCGGCGGAAGCGCTGGGCGCCGTTGGGCGTCAAGGCCTCGACGATCATGGCCAGGCGCGCGCCGTCCAGCGTCGCCCGCGCGCCGATCGCCGTGCGGCACGAGCCTTCCAGAGCGAGGAGCGCCCCGCGCTCGGCGGCGACGGCGATGGTGGTCTCGCGACAACGGACGGCGTTCAGCCACGGCGCGTCGACATCCCCGGCTCGGGTCTCGATGACCAGGGCGCCCTGCCCCGGCGCCGGCGGACAGGCGTCGGGATCGAGCCAGCTCTGGGGCAGGTGGCCCAGTCCCAGGCGGTTCAGCCCCGACTGCGCCAGCAGGATGGCGTCGGCCTCGCCCCGCTCCAGCTTGGCCAGGCGCGTGTCGACATTGCCCCGGATCATGACGATCTCGAGGTCTGGCCGCAGGTGCAGGGCCTGGGCCTGGCGACGCAGCGACGCGGTGCCCAGGCGCGCGCCCTTCGGCAGGTCCTCGAGCCGTTCGCAGACGGTGCTGATGAACGCATCGCGCGGGTCCTCCCGCTCCGGCGTGGCGGCCAGAACGAGGCCGGGCGGCAGCTCGGCCGGCATGTCCTTCAGCGAATGGACCGCGCAGTCGATGCGGCCGTCCAGAAGCGCTTCCTCGATCTCCTTGGTGAAGAGGCCCTTGCCGCCGATCTCCATCAGCCGGCGGTCCTGGATGCGGTCGCCGCTGGTGACGATCGGGATCAGGGGCGCGGCGGCCTCGATCTCTTCCTTCGAAGCGTCGGCCGGAACGCCGAGCGCATGGGCGATCCGCGCCTGCATCAGGCCCGATTGGGCCAGGGAGAGCTTGGAGCCACGGGCGCCGATGCGGATGGGAGGTTGCCGGGACACGGTCGGAACGTTACCTGCGGAGACGAAATTTCATCTTCGCTGCTACAGGAGCGGCGGAAGGCCCGCAACATATGACAGTCCTTACGGAATCTGGCCTTAAGCCCTCGGGGCTCACCGTCCTCGGCCTGGAGACCAGCTGCGACGAGACCGCGGCCTCGGTCGTGCGCCGCGACGAGGACGGAACGGTCACGGTGCTGTCCTCGATCATCGGCACGCAGTTCGAGAAGCATGCGCCGTTCGGCGGGGTGGTGCCCGAGATCGCCGCGCGGGCCCACGTCGAGGCGATCGACGCGATCGCCGCCGAGGCCCTGCGCGCTTCGGGCCTCTCCTTCGCCCAGCTGGACGGCGTGGCCGCGACGGCCGGTCCGGGCCTGGTGGGCGGCGTCATGGTCGGCCTGGCGTTCGGCAAGGCCGTGGCGCTGGCGACCGGCGCGCCGCTGGTCGCGGTCAACCACCTGGAAGGCCACGCGGTCTCGGCCCGCCTGGGCGCCGACATCGCCTATCCGTTCCTGCTGCTGCTGGTCTCGGGCGGCCATTGCCAGCTGCTGGAGGTCGCCGGGGTCGGCGCCTGCAAGCGTCTGGGCTCCACGATCGACGACGCGGCGGGCGAGGCTTTCGACAAGATCGCCAAGGCCCTGGGCCTGCCTTATCCGGGCGGTCCAGCCCTGGAAAAGCTGGCCGTCGGCGGCGACGCGAGCCGCTACAACCTGCCGCGCGCCCTGCTGGGCCGCAAGGACTGCGACTTCTCGTTCTCGGGCCTGAAGACCGCCGCCGCCCGGATCGCCGAGACGCTGACGACCGACGACGAGCGCCGGGACCTGGCCGCCGGCGTCCAGTTCGCCATCGCCCGACAGCTGTCCGAGCGGGTCGACCGGGCGATGAAGCTCTACAAGGAAACACACGGACCAGAAGACCTGCGGTTCGTCGTCGCCGGGGGCGTCGCCGCCAACGGCGCGGTGCGCGCGGCCCTGCTGGCCGACTGCGAGAAGAACGGCTTCGCCTTCGCCGCCCCGCCACTGGCCTATTGCACCGACAACGCCGCCATGATCGCCCTGGCGGGCGCCGAGCGGCTGGCGCTGGGCCTATCGGACGATCTCGACGCCGTCGCCCGGCCGCGCTGGCCGCTGGACGAGGCCGCCGCCCTCGCCAATCCCATGAACGCCTACGGCCGCAAGGGAGCCAAGGCATGAGCGATATCAGGCGCTTCGCGCATGTGGGCGTCATCGGCGCGGGCGCCTGGGGCACGGCCCTGGCCCAGGTCTGCGCGCGCGCCGGCCTGCGGGTCTCCTTGCAGGCCCGAGAGCCCGAGGTCGTGGCCTCGGTCAACCAGACCCACGAGAACCTCGTCTTCCTGCCTGGCGTGCGGCTGGAACCGACGATCGAGGCCGTCGCCGAGCTCTCGGACCTCGGCGCGTGCGATCTGATCCTGGCCGTCGCGCCCGCCCAGCACCTGCGCGCGGCCCTGACCGCCTTTGGCCCGCACCGCCAGGCCAGCGCTCCGGTCGTGCTGTGCGCCAAGGGCGTCGAGCAGGGCACGCTGAAGCTGATGACCGAAGTGGCGGCCGAAGCGCTTCCGGACGCGCCGATCGCGGTGCTGTCAGGGCCCAGCTTCGCCGGCGAGGTGGCCCGCAACCTGCCCGCCGCCGTCACCCTGGCCTGCGCGGACGAAGCCCTGGGCCGAGAGATCGCCGAAGCCATCGCCACCCCGACCTTCCGCCCCTACACGGCCAACGACCTGATCGGCGCCGAGGCCGGCGGGGCGGTCAAGAACGTGCTGGCCATCGCCTGCGGCGTGGTCGAGGGCAAGGGCCTGGGCCGCAACGCCCACGCCTCGGTGATCACCCGCGGCTTCGCCGAGCTGACGCGCCTGGCCGTGGCCCTGGGCGCCCGGCCCGAGACCCTGTCGGGCCTTTGCGGCCTGGGCGACCTGGTCCTGACCTGCTCCAGCGCCCAGTCGCGCAACATGAGCGTCGGCATGGCCCTGGGCCAGGGCCTGACCCTGGACCAGGCCCTGGCCGGCAAGGTCTCGGTGGCCGAGGGGGTCGCCTCGGCGCCGGCCGTGCGAGCCCTGGCCCGCAAGCTGGGCGTCGAAACCCCGATCTGCGAGGCGGTCGCCGCGATCCTGGCCGGCGAGGTCGAGGTCGACGCCGCCATCCAGGGCCTGCTCTCCCGTCCCCTAAAGCCCGAAGCCTGAAACCCGAAGCCCGAGACAAGGATCACCGCATGGCCCTCTTCGCCATCCTCTGCAAGGACAAGCCCGGCGCGCTGGAAACCCGCCTGGCGACGCGCCCCGTTCATCTGGACTATCTGAACCAGTCCAAGGGCCTGAAGCTGGCCGGCGCCCTGCTGGGCGATGACGGCAATCCGATCGGCTCGCTGCTGATCGTCGAGGCCGAAGATCTGGCCGCCGCCCAGGCCCAGGCCGACAACGATCCCTTCACCGGAGCCGGCGTGTTCGAGAGCGTCGAGGTCCGACCCTGGCGCCTGGCGATCGGATCGCTTTAAGCCGCCTTGCGCGTCGATCCCGACAATCCCGCCCGCCCCGCGCCGGGCACGGCGCTTTGCGCGCTGGACGAGATTCCCTCGCCCGGCTCGAAGGGCTTCCGCTGGCGCGAGGGCGACGCCCTGTTCGCCGGTTTCGTCGTCCGCAGCGGCGAGCGGGTGGTCGGCTATGTCGACAGCTGCCCGCACGCTGGCTGGCCGCTCGCCGGTTTCGCCGGCCGCTATCTGACGCGCGAGAACGATCTGATCCTGTGCGCCGGCCACGCGGCCCTGTTCAGGATCGAGGATGGGGCCTGCGTCGCCGGTCCCTGTCCCGGCGACAGGCTTTTCCCGTGGCCGGTCGAGGTCCGCGACGGACTGATCGTCGTCGCGTGATCGCCGTTCCTTAAGACCTTTGCCCTAGCCTCCCTCGCGACCGATGGAGGAACGCGCCGTGGCCGACGGGACCGACATGCATTTCGACGCCGAGACGGTGACCCACCGCGCCGGCCTCGCCAAGCTGCGCTCGCTTACCAAGATCAATCCACGCCTCGCTCCGAACCTGGCCAGGACCCTGCTGGGCGGCCAGCGCGATCCGGGCGTTGTCGACGCCTTCAACGCCCACGCCGAACGGGCCGGCTTCGAGTTTACCTCGACCTGGGCCAGCAATAACATCCCGTTCGTGGCCCCGCTGCTGCGCGACTTCGCGGCCAAGCGGCCGGACGGCGAGACGATCCGCTACATGGAGATCGGCGCCTATGAGGGCCGCAACCTCGCCTTCATGGACTGGCTGCTGCCAAAGCGCCTGGCCGTCACCGTCATCGATCCGTGGTTCGACGAGGCCCTGAACCCGGAAGAGAAATACCACGCCGTGGAGCCGCGCTTTCACCGCAACATGGCGCGATGCGGCTTTAGAAGCCTTTCGACGCACAAGGGCTTCTCGACCTATGTGCTGCCCCAGATGCTGGAACGCGGCGAGCGGTTCGACCTGATCTATGTCGACGGAAGCCACACGGCCTTGGCGGTGCTGATTGATCTGTGCTTCTGCGCCAGCCTGCTCAGCGTCGGCGGCATGATGGTGCTGGACGACTATTGGCACGACATCAGCGAGATCGGCGGGCCGGGCGTCAAGCAGGCCGTCGACCAGTTCCACGCCGCGTTCGGCCGCTATTTCGAGATCGCCGCCGTCTACCGGCAGGTGGCGCTGGTAAAGACCAGCGAGATTCCCCGCTAGGCCACTTCCCGATACCCATGAAAAGGTCATCGGGCTAAAGATTCCATAAGCGACTGATTTAAAAAGACTTCATCCGCGCGACCGGCCAGGATCTTGGCGCGATTCACCTCGCCCCCGCGCCTCCCGAAATGCCACCAAGCAGTGTATCGCGACGTTTTGTCGCCCATTCCGAGCCGTCCTGGTTAGGAACCGTTAGACATGTTGGCCGGCATTCTTTCGCCTGATTTCGGCGTCGCGGGAGAATTCGACATGGCATCCCTGGGTCAGAAGGTGATGGGCGCCGCCGCGGGCGCGGCCCTTCTGTGCGCCGCGACGGCCGGAACCGGCCTTTGGGTGGCGCTCAGCCTGGACGACGCCCTTTCCCGTTCGGCGACCTCGGCCAAGATCCTGCGCCAGCACATGCAAGCCGACATGATGCACGACGCCCTGCGCGCGGATGTCATGGGCGCGATCATGTCGTCGGATCCGAACCTGAGCGTCGATATCAAGACCGTCCGCGCCGACCTCGCCGAGCACACCAAGACCTTCAAGGACGCGATCGCCGCCAGCAAGGGCATGGCGCAAGACTCGTCGGTGAAGGCGGCCCTGGCGGAGGTCGAGGCGCCGCTGGGAGCCTATATCGCCGCGGCCGGGGACATCGTCGGACGCGCCGACGTCGATGCCGCCGGCGCGCGCGCGAAATTGCCGGGCTTCGCCAAGCAGTTCTCGGCGCTCGAGGAGAAGATGGATCAGGCTTCGACCAAGATCGAGGCCGCCGCCAGCCACGACGGCCAGGCCGCCCGCACGATGAGCCTGACGGGCCAGGTCGTGATGGGCGCCCTGCTGCTGGCCGCCGCCGCCTTCGCCGCGGTGTTGATGGTCGCCGCGCGCAGGGGCCTGGTCTCGCCGCTGTTGGCGGTGACGAGCGCCCTGCGCCGTCTGGCCGCCGGCGACCTGAACGCAGCCCTGCCCAAGAAGACCGGCGGTGATGAGCTTGGGCAGATGACCGAGGCTTTGCACGCCTTCCGCGACGCCGTCGAGGCCCGCCAGAAGGAGCTGGAAGCCGCCGACGTGCGCGACGCCCTGGAGCGCGAGCGCCGCGAGGCCGAACGTCGCCGCGACGAGGCCGAAGCCGCCCAGACCGCCGTCGTGGACAATCTGGCGCAAGCGTTGCGACGACTGTCGGAAGGCGATCTTTCGCACCGGATCGATCGACCGTACCCCGACGGCTACGAGCGCCTGCGCGTCGACTTCAACGCCGCCGCCGAGAAGCTGTCGGCCGTCATCGCCGCGTCGCTGGAAGCCACCAGCATGATCCACGGCGGCAGCCGCGAGATCACCGACGCCGCCGACGACCTGTCGCGCCGGACCGAACAGCAAGCGGCCAGCCTGGAACAGACGGCCGCCGCGCTGGACGAGATCACCTCCACCGTGCGCAGGACCGCCGAGGGCGCCGGCCGGGCTCGGCAGGTGGTCGAGCGCGCCCGCGACGCCGCCGGGGCCAGCGGGACCATCGTCGATCAGGCCGTCGGAGCCATGGGCGCGATCGAGAAATCCTCCAACCAGATCGGCCAGATCATCGGGGTGATCGACGAAATCGCCTTCCAGACCAACCTGCTGGCCCTGAACGCCGGCGTCGAGGCCGCGCGGGCGGGCGAAGCGGGCCGCGGGTTCGCGGTCGTGGCCCAGGAGGTGCGGGCCCTGGCTCAGCGCTCGGCCGAGGCCGCCAAGGAGATCAAGACCCTGATCGCCGCCAGCGCCAGCGAGGTCGGCCTCGGGGTCGACCATGTCGGCAAGGCCGGCGAGGCCCTACGCCTGATCGCCGCCGAGGTCGAGCAGATCGACGACCTGGTCCGCGACATGGCCGCGTCGGCCCAGGAGCAGGCTCGCGGCCTGGCCGAGGTCAACACCGCCGTGAACCAGATGGACCAAGTGACCCAGCAGAACGCCGCGATGGTGGAACAGACCACGGCCGCCAGTCACGCCCTGGCGCGCGAGGCCACGCGCCTCGCCGAGCGGATGGCCGAACTTCGGATCAGCGAGGCGGCGCGCCGTCAGGCGGCTTGAAGTCAGCCTTCTTCAGGGAGGTTGGACGGTCAGTCCGCCGTCCAGTCGCCCGACTTGCCGCCGGTCTTCTCGCGCAGGCGCACCGCCTCGATGACCATGCCCTTCTCGGCGGCCTTCAGCATGTCGTAGATCGTCAGGCAGGCGACCGAAACGGCCGTCAGCGCCTCCATCTCGACGCCGGTCGGGCCCGTGGTCTTGACGCGGGCGGTGACGGCGAGCCCCCCGTCGGTCGGCGCGACCTCGACCGCGACCTTGGACAGCGCCAGAGGATGGCATAGCGGAATGAGGTTGGACGTTTGCTTGGCCGCCATGACGCCGGCCAGCTCGGCCACGGCGCGGACATCGCCCTTGCGACCTTGACCGGACACCGCCAGGTCCAGGGTCTCGGGACTCATCCGCACGAAGCCCGTCGCGACGGCCTCGCGGGCGGTCGCCGGCTTGTCCGAGACATCGACCATCCGGGCCCGGCCCTGATCATCGATATGGGTGAGCTTGCTCACGACTCCCGGAACCTCGGCATCAGCTCGACCATGTTGCAGGGCTTGTGACGGCTGTCGAGTTGAGCGGCGATCACCTTGTCCCAGCCGTCCTTCACCGCGCCGTTGCTGCCCGGCAGACAGAAGACCAGAACGCCGTCGATCAGCCCGGCCGTCGCCCGCGATTGCAGGGTCGAGAGCCCCACCGAGGCGTAGGACACCAGGTGGAACACCACCGAAAAGCCGTCGATCTTCTTGTCGAACAGCGGCTCCAGCGCCTCGACCGTGATATCGCGGCCGGTCAGGCCGGTGCCGCCGGTGGTGACGATGGCGTCGACGTCTCCACTCGCGATCCAGGCGCGGACCTGGGCCCGGACCTTGTCGATATCGTCGCGCACCACCGCCCGACCGGCGAACGCGTGGCCGGCGGCCTGGACACGCTCGATCAGAATCTGCCCGGAGGTGTCGGTCGCCTCGTCCCGGGTGTCGGAGACGGTCAAGATCGCCACGCGCACCGGCTTGAACGGCAGTTCGGGCTTGATCCCGCCGCCTGGCTTCAGAATCGCGTCCGACATTGGCTACTCCTGATCCCAGCGTGTGGCGTCGGTCCTATCGCGGTCCGTCGGCTCGATCCAGCGGACGCCGCCAGGGCCGTGCTCCTTCTTCCAGAAGGGCGCGCGGCTCTTCAGATAGTCCATCAGAAAGTCGCAGGCCTCGAAAGCCTCGCGACGATGACCGGCGGCCGTGGCGACGAAGACGATGGCCTCGCCCGGGGCGATGCGGCCAACCCGATGGACGATGACGACATCCTGCAGGCCGAACCGGCGCATGGCGGCGTCGACGATCTCGCCGATCGCGGCTTCGGTGAAGCCAGGATAGGCCTCCAGCTCCAGAACCGTCGCCCGCCCCTTCTCGGCGCGCGCCAGACCCACGAAGGTCGCGACCGCGCCGGTCTCCTCGCGCCCGGCGCAGAAAGCCGTCACCAGAGCGCCAGGCTCGAACGGCCGATCGGTCAGGCTGACGCTCATCCGCCGCTCATCGGGGGCAGGAAAGCGACCTCCGCGCCCGCCGTCAGCACGGCCTCGCCCCTGACCAGAACCTTGTCGACGGCGACCTGGACCCCGGGCCCGGCCAGCGCCTCGCCCAGCTCTGGATCGGCGGCGGCCAGGGCGGCGCGGAGACCGGCGAGATCGTCGGCCTCGATCCGGCGATCGCGCCAGCCGGCCTGATCGGCCAGACGTCCAAACAGGAGCACGCGCGCCATCGCTCAGCCCCCCGTCGTCGACATGTGGCGCGCCACGGCCGGACGCGGCGCGGCGATCTGGAAATCATGGCCCTGGGGCTTGGCTCCGATCGCCGCGAAGATCGCCGCCCGCAGCTCCGCGTCGCTGGCGCCGCCGCGCAGCACCGCCCGCAGATCGCTGGCGTCTTCGCGGCCCAGGCAGGTGTGCAGGGTGCCCGTGCAGGTCAGGCGCACCCGATTGCACGTGTCGCAGAAATTATGGCTCAGCGGCGTGATGAACCCCAGCCGTCCCCCCGTCTCGGCGACCCGAACATAGCGGGCCGGCCCGCCGGTTGCGTGCTGGATATCTTCCAGAGTCCAAAATGACGAGAGCTCGCGACGGACGTCCTTCAGCGACAGGAACTGGTCCGTGCGATCCTCGTCGACCTCGCCCAGCGGCATGGTCTCGATCAGGGTCAGGTCGCAGCCGCGGGCGTGTGCCCATTGGATCAGCGCCGGCAGCTCGGCGGCGTTGTCGGCCTTCAAGGCGACGGTGTTGATCTTGACGGCGACGCCGGCGGCCAGGGCCGCGTCGATCCCGGCCACGACGCGGGCCAGATCGCCGCCTCGCGTCAGCTCGCGGAACAGGTCGGGCTTCAGCGTGTCCAGCGAGACATTGATCCGGCGCGCGCCATATCGCGCCAAATCGTGGGCATGAGTCTCCAGCCGCGTGCCGTTGGTGGTCAGGGTCAACTCGTCCAGCGCGCCGGAGCGCAGATGGCGCGATAGGCCGGCGAACAGGTCCATGAAGCCTCGGCGCACCAGCGGCTCGCCGCCGGTCAGCCGCAGCTTGCGCACGCCCAGAGAGATGAAGGTCGAGGCCAGACGATCCAGCTCCTCGAGTGTCAGAACCTCCGCCTTGGGCAGGAAGGTCATCCGCTCGGCCATGCAGTAGCGGCAGCGCAGGTCGCAGCGATCGGTGACCGAAACCCGCAGATAGGTCACGGCCCGCCCAAAGCCGTCGACCAGAACGGGCCTGGACAGGCGGGGCGCCGTCGTCGAGACCGCTTGCGCGGCGCTGTCGTCATAGGGCGTCATGTGCGTTGGCAAGATAGGCGCTGGAGCCCGTGAAGCAAAGGGATACGACATCGCTGGAGGCCATCGTGCTGGCGGCGGGCCAGGGCGTCCGTTTCGGCGGCGGCAAGCTGCTAGCTCCGCTGGGGGACGGACCGCTGTTGGCCGGGGCGCTGCGCACCGCCTTTCAAGCGCCCGTCCGGCGCGTCCTGGTGGCGATCGGACCCGATCCGGCGTTGCGCCAGGCGGTCGAGGAGGTCGTCGCCCGCTCTGGAGCGACGGACCGTCTGGCGGTGGTCGAGATCGCGGACCCGTCGGAAGGCATGGGCGCGTCGCTGCGGACGGCCGCCCTCGCCCTGTCCCGCGACGCGACCGGCGTCTTCGTCCTGCTGGGCGACATGCCGGCGATCGACCCATCCACGCCAACGCGCCTCGCCCGAGCCTTCACCGCTCCGGACGACATCGTCGCGCCCACGCGCCTGGGTCGGCGCGGCCACCCGGTGTTGTTCGGCGCCGCCTGGTTTCCCGCGCTTCGCGGCCTGTCGGGGGACGAAGGCGCCCGGACGCTGCTGCGGGATGGAAGCATAGGCCTCAAGACCGTCGCGGTGGACGATCCGGGGATCCATCTCGACGTGGATCGCCCCGAGGACCTGGCGCGCGTCACGGACGCCGCCGTCTAGAGACTGTCCGCTTAAACCTAACGCGCTCTAATGCGAAGGCCGCTCCCGCGTGGCGACGATGCGCCGGATCTCGGTGACCAACGCCAGCGCCGCCGCCATATCGCCCCGCTCCTGCAAGGCGAGTAGCCGCGGGATCAGCATCATCAAGACCCGCCGACGGGCGGGGTCTAGCGCCGCGTAGCATCGCCGGAATTCGGCCAAGTCCTCGGCGTCGGCCAGCGCGTCGAGATCCGCCCCCAGCAAGGTCCTCATCGGCCGATCTCCAAACGGAAGACAGCGCCGGGCCCGCCGCGCGGAGTCGATCCGAATCGCGATCGCGCCGGAATCCGATCAGGACGCCTCCACTCAAGGGGCGTCGACCTCTCGAAATCGGTACTGTCACGCTTGACCATGCCCCAAGATGATCGGGGAATGGCCAATCGTCCAGCGAGAAGCGAAGCCTCTTTGCGATCAGACGTTGGATCGCACGAGCGGCAGGCGCGTGGTGGCGGTCTTGTTCAGGGCCAGCAGGGCGTTGGCCACGGCCGGACCGATCACCGGCGTGCCTGGCTCGCCCACCCCGCTGGGCGGATTGCCGGACGGCGCGATGTTGGTCTCGACGGTCGGCGCCTCATTGATGCGCAGCACGCGGTAGCGATCGAAATTGCTCTGGTCGACCTTGCCGTCCGTCAGGGTGACCTCGCCGTAAAGCGCCGCCGAGAGCCCGTAACAGGTTCCGCCTTCCATCTGCGCCGCGATCTGGTCCGGCGAGACGGCGACGCCGCAGTCGATGGCCGTCACGACCCGGCCAACGCGCGGGGCGCCGTCGACCAGCTTGACCTCGGCCACCTGAGCCACGACCGAGCCGAAGCTTTCGTGCACGGCCACGCCGCGCGACCAGCCCGCCGCCGGCGCCGGGCCAGCCTTCTCGACGGCCAGGTTCAACACCGCCAGATGTCGATCCGCGCCGGCCTTCGTATAGAGCGCCCGGCGATACTCGATCGGATCCTTGCCCGCCTTGGCGGCCAGTTGGTCGATCGTGTGCTCCATCACGAAGGCGGTGTGGGTCGCGCCGACAGAGCGCCACCACAGCACTGGCACGCCGGCGTCCGGGAGAGCGACCTGGGCGTCGACCACCGGCGTGGCCTTCAGATAGGGCGAGCCCTGCGTCCCCTCGATCGCCGTGCCGTCGGGTCCCTTGCCCGCCGGCATCGGCGAGCCCTTCATGATCGACTGAGTGACGATGCGGTGGCGCCAGGCGGCGGGATAGCCGTTCTTGTCCAGCACCACCTTGACCGCGTGCAGGGTCAGCGGGCGGAAGTAGCCGGCCCGCATGTCGTCCTCGCGCGTCCAGACCAGCTTCACCGGGCGGCCCTTGCCGACCTTCTTGGCGATATGGACGCACTCGGCGGCGTAGTCGGACTGGAAGTTGGCGCGGCGACCGAAAGAGCCGCCGGCGAACAGGGTCTCGATCTGGACCGACCCCGGCAGGCAGCCGACGATCTTGGCCGCGTTCAGCTGATCCAGGGTCTGGCCCTGCGAGCCGAAGACCATCTTCACGTCGGAGCCGTCGACGGAGGCGACGCAGTTCATCGGCTCCATGGTGGCGTGGGCCAGATACGGGAACTCGTAAGTCGTCTCGAACACTTGCTCGCCCTTGGCGGCGTCCAGCTTCGAGAGGTCGCCGCGCTGGTCGAACGGCTCCCACTTGGCCGACGAGTCCTTGCCCGTCAGCACCGCGCGGAAGTCCTCGGCGATCTTGGCCGAACCGCGCTTTTCGGCCTTGCCGTCGTCCCACTCGACCTTCAGCGCCTCGCGACCCATGCGGGCGGCGTAGGTGCTCTGGGCGACCACGGCCACGCCGGTCGGGATCTCGAAGACGTCGACCACGCCGGCCACCTTCTTGGCGTCGGCGGCATCGAAGCTCTTCAGCTTGGCCCCGAACAGCGGCGGATGGGCGACCACCGCCGTCAGCATGTCGGGCAGGCGGACGTCCTGGGTGTAGCGGGCCGTGCCGTCGCTCTTGGCCTGGGCGTCCTTGCGACGCACGCGGTCGGTGCCGATCAGGGTGAAGGTCTTGGGGTCCTTGAGCTTGATGTCGGTGGGCGGATTGACCTTGGCGGCGGCGGCCACCAGGTCGCCGAACGTCGCGGTCTTGCCCGACGTGTGGGTCAGGACGCTGTCCTTAACGGTGATCTCGCCGACCGCGACATTCCACTTGTTGGCGGCGGCCTGGACGAACATGGCGCGCGCGCCGGCCCCGGCCTTGCGCAGTTGGTCCCAAGAGTTGGAGATCGCCGACGAACCGCCGGTCAGCTGCGCGCCCAGGGCGCCATTGGCGTAGAGCTTGGCGTTGGCGGGCGCCTGCTCGACCTTGACCTTGCTCCAGTCGGCGTCCAGCTCCTCGGCGACGATGGCCGACAGGCCCGCGTGATTGCCCTGGCCGAACTCGATATGCTTGGACACGACGGTGACGACGCCGTCGGGGGCGATCTTGATGAATGGCCCGAACGCGCCGACCTCGACCTTGGAGCCGGCGCTCATGAGGTCGGCGGGCGAACAGCCGACCAGCAACGCGCCGCCGACCAGGGTCGAGGCGACGACCACGTCACGGCGGGTCGGCGCGGGCTTGAAGGGCGCGTTCATCGGCCAGCCCCCCGATGGGTCGCGCCCGAGGCGGCGACGATGGCCTCGTCGATATCGGCGTGCGGCTCGCCCATCGGCGGACCGGTCTCGGCCGCGTCGTGGATCGCCGCCCGGATCCGCTGATAGGCCCCGCAACGGCAGATGTTGCCGGTCATGGCGTTGTCGATGTCCTCGTCGGACGGGTGCTTGTTCCGCTCCAGCAGAGCCACGGCCGACATGATCTGGCCCGACTGGCAGTAGCCGCATTGGGGAACATCGTGGCGCACCCAGGCCTGTTGCACCGGATGCTGGCCGCCGAGGCCCTCGATCGTGGTGATCTTGGCGCTTCCGACCGCCTCGATCGGAGTCACGCACGAGCGGATCGGTTGGCCGTCCAGATGAACCGTGCAGGCGCCGCACTGGGCCATGCCGCAGCCGAACTTCGTGCCCGTCAGGCCCAGTTCGTCGCGCAGAACCCAAAGCAAGGGCGTGTCCGACGTCGCCTGTACGCTGACGGATTTGCCATTGATATCCAGAGTCAGGGCCATCGCGTTGTCGCCTCCCAGGCTTTCTCCCCACCAAACCTAACACTGTTCAATCTGGTCTTGGCCAGAGAAATTCGAAAAGCGCCGCTTCTAGAGCGTGACGCCGAAAGTGGGAACCGGTTTCGGCGCGAGTCACGCTCTAAGTAATTGATTTAGAGCCTCGTTATCGCGTCAAAACGATTAAGTTTTGACGCGCGAGGCTCTAGGGAACGCGCGAGGGATCAAAATCGCTTCGCGTCCGCGAAGGCGGGCGGGCGCCGTCTTCGAAACCCGCTATGCTCGCGCCCGCGCCCAACGGAGGTCTGATCTTGCGCCGCGTCCTGCTGCCCCTATCCGTCCTGACCCTCACGCTGGCGGGCTGCGCCGCCGTGGTCCCGATGGACGCCACCGACACGCCGATCTTCTACCGCTGCAAGGCCGGCAAGACCTTCACGGCCGCCTACGCCCTACGCGGCAAGCAGGTGGTGGTGACGGCCGGCGGCGCGACCAAGGTCCTGAAGCTGGCCCGCTCGGGCTCGGGCGCGCGCTACGCCGACGGCGCGGCCGAGATCTGGAGCAAGGGTCCCGACGCCATGCTTCACGGTTTCCCCGGCGGCCCTTATGACGACTGCCGCTCGCAATAGGTCTTTCGAGGTTCGCGCGTTGGATTCCTTTCCCGCCTATTTCCCCCTGGCCGGCCGCAAGGTGGTGATCGCCGGCGTCGGCGACGCGGCCGACGCCAAGGCGCGTCTGTTCGACGGGTCGCCGGCCACGGTCGTTCGGCTCGAGGGCCATGAGGCCTATCTGCCCGGTTCCTATACCGGCGCGACCCTGGCCTTCATCGCCAGTCAGGACGAGGTGTTCGTCCAGGCCGCCGCCGGCGCGGCGCGGGCGGCGCGGGTGCTGGTCAATGTCGTCGACCGACCCGACCTCTGCGACTTCAACACCCCCGCCGTCATCGATCGGGGCGAGGTGGTGGCCGCCGTCGGCACCGGGGGAGCCGCGCCGGTGCTCGCCACGATGTTGCGCAACGATATCGAGGCCCAGGTGCCCGAGGGCATGGGCCGGGTCGCGGCGCTGCTGGCCCGCTTCCAGGGCGAGGTGCGCAAGGCCCTGCCGACCCTGCATGAGCGGCGGGCCTTTCTGCGCGACGCGGTGTTGGGCGAGGCCGCCCAGGCCGCGCGCGAGGGCGACATGGAAAAGGCCGGTCAGCTGTTTCGCGAAGCCCTGGCGCGCGGCGCGGGGCGAAAGGGGATGGTGCGGTTCGTCGCGGGCAAGGGGCCCGCGGACCTCCTGACCCTGCGCGCCGTGCGCGCGCTGGGCGCCGCCGACGTCCTGGTGATCGACGCCGACGCCGATCCCGAGGTGATCAAGATGGCCCGCCGCGACGCCGAGCGGATGGACCCCGCGACGGCGACCGCCGACCATCTGATCCAGCTGGCCGCCGAGGGTCGTCAGATCGTCCGGCTGATCACCCAGGCCGTCGATCCGGCCCAGATCCACGCGCTGACCCAGGCCGGAGTCGCCATCGAGGTGCTGCTG
Organism: Caulobacter vibrioides OR37; assembly: GCF_000372645.1. Taxonomy (GTDB): domain Bacteria; phylum Pseudomonadota; class Alphaproteobacteria; order Caulobacterales; family Caulobacteraceae; genus Caulobacter; species Caulobacter vibrioides_E. The sequence continues at coordinate 84,902 of NZ_APMP01000007.1, forward strand.
GCGGCGCCCAGCGCCTGAGCGATCGACGCCGCGCCCGTCTCAGGTCAGCGACCGTCCCCGGGTCTCGGGCAGCAGGAACGCGGTGGTCAGGACGCTGATCAGGGTGAAGACCACCGGGAACCACAGGCCGGCATAGATGTCGCCGACCGCCGTCACGATGGCGAAGGCGAAGAACGGCAGGAAGCCGCCGACCCAGCCGGTGCCGATATGGTAGGGCAGCGACAGGGCCGTGTAGCGCACCCGCGTCGGGAAGAGCTCGACCAGACAGGCCGCCAGCGGCCCGAACAAGGCGGTCGCGGCGATGACGAACACGAACAGCACGCCCAGCATCAGCGGCTTGTTCATGCGGGCCGGGTCAGCCTTGGTCGGATAGCCGGCCTTGGTCAGGGCGCCCTTGATCCGGGCCTCGACGCCGGCCTTGACGGCCTTCGACCGGGCCTTCGGCAGGCCCGCCGCGCTTTCGGAGGTCACCACGACGCCGCCGACCTTCATCGTCGCCACGGTTCCGGCCGGCGCGGCCTGGTTGACGTAGGAGACGCCGGCATTGGCCAGGGCGCTCTTGACGATGTCGCAGGAGGTGACGAAGGCGGTCTTGCCGACGGGGTCGAACTGCAGCGAACAATCGGCCGGGTCGGCGATCACCACCACCGGCGCCTTGGCGGTCGCCTCGGCGAGCGCCGGATTGGCGGCCTTCTCCAGCAGATGGAAGCCCGGGAAGTAGAACAGCAGCGCCAGGGTCATGCCCCCTAGCATCACCGCCTTGCGGCCGATCCTGTCCGACAGCCAGCCGAACACGACGTAGAACACCGCGCTGATCGCCGTGGCGGTCATCATCAGGCCGTTGATGTCGACCGGATCGACCTTCAGGAATTTCTCCATGAAAGTCTGGATGTAGAAGAAGCTGGTGTACCAGACCGCGCCCTGGGCCGACATCATCGAGAAAAAGGCCAACAGGACGAGCTTGAGGTTCTTCCATTGGCCGAACGCCTCGGCGTAGGGCGCCTTGGAGGCCTCGCCCTCGGCCTTCATGGCGGCGAAGGCCGGGCTTTCGCTCAGCTTCATGCGCATCCACACCGAGACGCCCAGCAGGCCGATCGAGACGCCGAACGGGATGCGCCAGCCCCAGGCGTCGAAGGCGCTGTTTCCGACGGTGGCGCGGGTGGCCATGATCACGAGCAAGGCGCCGAACAGGCCGAAGGCGGCCGAGGTCTGCACCCACGAAGTCGACCAGCCCCGCTTGCCGGCCGGCGAGTGCTCGGCGACGTAGATCGCCGCGCCGCCGTATTCGCCGCCCAGGGCGAAGCCCTGCACGCAGCGCATCAGGATCAGCAGGATCGGCGACAGGATCCCGACCTGCTTGTAGGTGGGCAGAAACGCGATGGCGAACGTCGCCCCGCCCATCAGCAGCACCGTGGCCAGGAAGGCGCCCTTGCGGCCGGCCTGGTCGCCGATCTTGCCGAACACCAGGGCGCCCAGCGGCCGGAACGCGAAGCCGACGCCGAACAGGGCCAGGGCGGCGATATAGCCCGCGGTGTCGTTCAGTCCCGCGAAGAAGGTCTTGGAGATGACCTGGGTCAGGCTGCCAAAGATGAAGAAGTCGTACCACTCGAACGCCGTGCCGGCGGACGACGCCGCGACCACCGTGCGCATCGAAGCGCCTTCCTGACTTCCAACCGCCATATGGCTTCCCCCTCTTTCGACCCTGCTTAGCGTGGTTCAGGCTCTAGGGGAAAGGGGCTCAAGGCCGCTAGGCCACCGCCTCCCGGCGATCCGCCCCAGCCTGGGACAGACGAACGATCTCGGCGACCAGGGCGGCGGGGGCGATGGGCTTCGCGGCGACCCCGTCCATGCCCGCGGCGCGATAGGCCGCGCGCTGGTGCGCCATCACATTGGCGGTCAAGGCGATGATCGGCGCGCGCGCGGCCGGCCCCGGCAGGGCGCGGATGCGGCGGGCCGCCTCCAGACCGTCCATGCCGGGCATCTGCACGTCCATCAGAATGAGGTCGAAGACACCCTCCCGCGCCGCCGCCACGCCCGACGCGCCGTCGTCGGCGACGCTGACCGCCGCGCCCAGCTGCTCCAGAATTCGACGGGCGACCAGCTGGTTGGTCGGATTGTCCTCGACCACCAGCACCTTCAGGCCGGTCAGCAGATCGTCGGACTCGCGCTCGACCGGCCTTGGCGTGGCCGCCGGCGAGGCGGCGATGGTCAGGGTGAAGGTCGAACCCTCGCCCGGCGTGGAACAGAACGATACCGCGCCGCCCAGCATCTCGGCCAGCTTGCGGGTGATGGCCAGGCCCAGGCCCGAGCCGCCGAACCGGCGGGTGGTGCTGGCGTCGGCCTGCTGGAACCGCTCGAACAGCCGCGCCTGGGCGTCCAGGGGCACGCCGATGCCGGTGTCGATCACGTCGAACACCAGGCGCGCGCCCTCGTCGTCCTCCTCCTTGCGGAGCCGCACCGTCACCGAGCCGCGCGGGGTGAATTTCACGGCGTTGCCGATCAGGTTGAACAGGGCCTGGCGCACGCGGGTCGGGTCGGTCTCGACCCAGCCCAGATCGTCGGCCAGATCCAGCTCCAGCCGAAGCCCCTTCTGCGCGGCCTGGCCGGCCAGCAGCCGGGCCACGCTCCGGACCAATTCGCGCGGATCGACCGGCTCGCGGTTCAAGTCCAGCCGTCCAGCCTCGATGCGCGAGATGTCGATGACGTCGTCCAGCAGGGTCGACAGCATCTGGCCGGCCGCGAGGGCCTCGGCCAGCAGGTCGGCGCTGTCGCCCGCCGGCAGCTCGCGCTTGAGCACGTGCAGGACCCCCAGCACCCCGTTCATCGGCGTGCGGATCTCGTGACTCATATTGGCCAGGAACTGGGCCTTGGCCTCGCTGGCCGCCTGGGCCACGCGCTTGGCCGCGACCAGAGCCAGCTCCGCCCTCTTCTTCTCGTCGATATCCAGCACCAGGCCGAACGCCTTGCGAGCCTGGCCCGCCGCGTCGCGCCGCACCTCGTGGAACACCCGCGCCCAGCGGACCTCGCCGGAGGGCGACAGCAGGCGCACGTCATATTCGTGGCCGTTCCAGTCGCCAGCCCCGCGTTTGTCGGCCGAGGCGGCGTAGAACTGTTCGCGATCGTCGGGATGGATCATCGGCCAGGCCGCCGCCCGCACGTCCTCGTAGTCGATCTGGCGCCCCATCATGCGATGGAATTCGGGCGAACCCCAGAAACTGCCGCGTTCATGATCGACCTCGTAGACCCCGGCCCGGGCCGCGCCCAGGGCGACCTTCAGACGGCGAGCGTTGGCCCTTGCCTCGCGCCGCGCCGCCGCCAGAGCGGTGATGTCGTCCATGTAGGTGATCACGCCGACCACCTCGCCGGTCATGTCGCGCCAGGGGCGCGCTTCCCAGCGATAGGTCCGCTCCTGGCCCTCGGCGTCCGTCAGCCGGTCCTCGCGCCGCGTGACGACCTCGCCGGCCAGCGCCCGGCCGACGCCCTCGACGAAGCGCCGGCGCTCGCCGTGGGTCAATTCCGTGAGCGACTTGCCGATGACGCCTTCCTCGGTCGCTCGAAAGATGTCGAGGAACCGGGGGCTGACCATCCGCAGGCGCAGATCGACATCGTAGACCGCGACGGCAAACGGCGCGTCCTCGACCAGGCGACGCGCGCGTCGTTCGCTCCAGAGCGCCTTGTCGCGGCTGCGGGCCACGTCGGTGATGTTCTGCGAAACTCCTCGCAACGCATACAGACCGCCCAGGCGCGGTTCGGCGCGAAAGGTGCTGCGGAACGTGAACCAACGGCCGCTGTTATCGCGCAGCCGATATTCCAGCACCCCGCCCTCGCCCGTGTGGACCGCGCGCTGAAAAGCCAGGCGAACCTCTTCGCGCCGGTCTTCGGGAAGGCGGTTCAAGAAGAGATCGGCGGTGGCGACGTCGGCCGGCGACAGGCCGGCGGCGGCCAGGGCGTCGGGCGACCAGTCGATGCGATCGCCGTCCGGTTCATAGGTCCAGACGCCGATGCCGGCTTCCTCGGCCAACAGGGCGCGAGTGCGTCGCGCGATTTCCAACTCGGCCCGGCTCTCGACCTCGGCGCTGATGTCGTGCAGCACCCCGACCATTTCGCCGTTGGGACCCAGGCGCGAACGGCCCTGCAGCCAGATCCAGCCGCCGTCCTTGCGCCGAACCTTCAGCTCATTGATCGCCGCGCCGGTCTCGCGCATCCGCCGGCCGGTGTCGATCAACTCGGCGTGGCTGTCGGGGTGGACGAACTTGATGCAGGGCTGGCCGATCAGTTCCTCGCGGCTCCAGCCGGTCAGGGCCATCCAGCCCGCGTTGACCACCTCGAAGCGCCCCTCGGCCGAGATGACGGCGAACAGGTCGCTGGCGTTGTCGAAGAACCAGCGCGCGGCCTCGGCTTCGCCGAACGGCGCGCGTTCTGTTCCTTCGTGGATCGACGCCTGGGACATTCCGTCTCCCGCCTGAGTTTCGCGGATCGTGAGACGCAACCGTAAACTTATGGTTCTCGCGGCATATCGACGTTCCGCGAAAATGACATTTCGTCGTCGCTCAGACCTCGGCCCACTGGCGCAGCAGGTTGTGGTAGACGCTGGTCAGCGACAGGATCGCCTCGTCGTCGGGCTCCGCCCGCTGGGCGAGGCGCTGGATGGCGACGTCCATTTCCAAAAGCATCGTGCGCCGGGCGTCGTCGCGGATCAGGCTCTGGATCCAGAAGAAGCTGGCCGTGCGCGCGCCTCGGGTGACCGGCGTCACATGGTGAAGGCTGGAGCTGGGATAGAGGATCATGTCCCCGGCCTCCAGCTTGACCCTATGCACGCCGTAAAGGTCGTTCACCACCAGCTCACCCCCGTCATAATCCTCGGGTTCGGCCAGAAACAGGGTCGCCGACAGATCCGTGCGCAGACGGCGACCGCTGAACGGATCCCGGCGGATGGCGTTGTCGACATGGTCCTTGAAGCCCATCCCCTCGCCATAACGGTTGAACATCGGCGGCAGGATGATCTGGGGCAGGGCCGCCGACACGAACAGCGGATTGGCCTCCAGCGCCCGCAGGATCACCGCGCCGACCCTCTGGGCGGCTTCGCTATCCTGCGGCAGCTGCTCGTTCGCCTTGGCCCGCGCGGCCTGGAAGCCCGAGGTCAGGTTGCCATCGACCCACGGACCGGCGTCGAGGATGGCGCGGCACTCGGCGACCTCGGCCTTGGTCAGCACCTGGGGAATCTGCAGCATCATTCGCGGTTCGCTCCTGGATCGGGGTGTCGGACCTATCCCGCCCCCGGCATCCCGCCTTGATCCGGATCAGACGGGCGGCAGAAGGCCGGAAAAGGGTGACGCCCCGCCTGGGTCGGGCGGGGCGTCGGGTCGTGAAGCACCTGGAGAGGGGAGGTCAGTACTTCACGTTGACGGTCAGGATCGCCTGACGACCCGGAGCCGGATCGGCGTGGTGCACCCCGTTCGTGCGCATGATGTAGCGCTTGTCCGTCAGATTCTGGACGTTCAGCTGCAGATCGACCTGGTCGTTGATCGTCCAGGACGCGAAGCCGTCGTAGCGCCAGTAGGCCGGCGCGTAGACCTTATTGGTCCCGCCGCCGGCGCCGCCCTGGTTGCCGCCGAAGCTCTTCGACACGTAGTAGGCGCCGCCGCCCAGCGAGAACCGGCGCGTGATCTTGTAGGTCATGAAGCTGGAGAAGCTGTGCTTGGGCGTGTTGGCCAGTGGATCGCCGGTGTTGAGATTGGTCACCACGCCGCCATTGGCGGCCACGGTCACCGCCCCGCGCACCAGCTCGCTGTCCATATAGGCATAGCCGCCGAACACCTGCCACTTCGGGGTGACATTGCCCGAGAAGCCGAGCTCGAAACCCTTGACCTCGACCTCGCCGACCTGGGCGTAGACACCGTTGTCGACCTGGATCTGGGCGTTCTTGCGCGTGGTCTTGAAGGCCGCCGCCGACAGGGCCAGCGAGTCGTGGAACAGATTGACCTTGGCCCCGGCCTCGACGCTCTTGCTGTCCTCCGGAACCAGCTGGGTCGAGGACAGATTGCCCGAGCCCGTGGCGGTGTTGGCGTTCTGGTCGCCGCCGGAGATGCCGGGCGGCGTCGAGGACGTGCCGTAGGAGACGTAGAGACTGGCGTGCTCGGTCGGCTTGTAGACGAGACCGGCCTGGTAGTTGGTGAAGTCCCACGATCCGTGGCGCGGCGTATAGGTCACCGAGGTGAAGACGCCATTGGCCTGGGTGGTGGCGACATCGACGCCGGCCGACTCGTAGTGGTCGTGACGAAGGCCCAGGTTCAGCAGCCACCGGTCGCCGAACTTGATGGTGTCGAAGCCATAGACGGCCGCGGTCTTGGCGACGTTCCGGGAGGCGGGGCCGCGGTTGATGATGCCCGTCCAGCTGTCCTTGTCGTTCGGGTGATAGACCAGGGTGCAGTCGCCCGCGCCGAGACTGGCCAGGGTGTTCGCCGCGATCGTGAAGCCAGCCGGGCAGGCCGCGCCGGAGGTCGTGAAGGTCGAATAGGTGGCGTTGCGGTTTTCCTCCCGGCTCAGCTCCAGGCCCAGGTCGAAGCTGTGCTCCAGGCCGCCCAGGGTCTTCTTGCCGTGCAGGTCGGTCACCGCCGCGACGGTGGTGGTCGGGTTCCAGCGGGTCTTCGTGCCGCGCTTCATCCACCACTGGCCATTGACCAGCTGGGCCACGCCGCCGTCGCCCGGATTGGTGACGATGTAGTCGTTCAGCGACTTCGAATAGCGGACCACCTGACGCACGGCGAGGTCGTCGTCGATCTTGTGGTCGATCGCGAAGGTGACGATGTCGGAGCGCGTCTTCTGATAGTCGCGGTCGGCGACGCCATAGAAGCTGCGCGGATCCACGGCCAGGATCCCTGAGGCGGTGCGCGGCTCCGTGGTCTTGGTCAGCAGCGGAATGCCGTAGTCCGGCGTCTGGTCGGTATCCAGGTGGTAGTAGCTGACCGTCATCTGGGTGTCGCCGTTCAGACCCACGGCCAGCGACGGCGCGACGCCCCAGCGGCTGAACTCGACCCCCTTGCGGCCCGGCGTATTGCCCTCCGCGCCCAGAAGGTTCAGGCGCACCGCGACGCTGTCGTTGATCGCGTAGTTCACGTCGGCGGTGGCGCGGACATATTCATCCGTGCCGACGCCCACCGAACCGCGCGCGAAGGTCTCGGCCTTCGGGGTCTTGGACGACAGGTTGATGCTGCCGCCGCCCGAGCCGCGGCCGCTGTATGCGCTATCGGGACCCTTCACGACCTCGACCTGCTCCAGATCGAAGACCTCGCGGGTCTGACCGCCGGTGTCCCGGACGCCGTCGACGAAGATGTTGTTGGCGCTGGCCTGGCCCCGGATGAACGGGCGGTCGGCCAGGGGCTGTCCGCCTTCGCCGGCCCCGAAGGTGATGCCCGGCGAAGTGCGGAGGATATCGGTCAGCGACGTGGCGGCGGTTTGCTCGATGATCTTGGACGGGATCACCGTCACCGACTTGGGCGTGTCGACCAGCGGCGCGGTGAACTTGCTCGACGAAGGGTCGGCCACGCGCTTGCCGTCGATCCGCACGCCGGCGACCTCGGTGCTGTCGGAGGCGGCCGTCGGCGTGGCGGCCATCGGCGCATCGGCGCCGGGCGCCGGCGCGGCCGCGGCGGGCCGCGCGAGGCAAAGGCCGGCCAATCCCGCCACGGCGGCGACGCCGAGGGCGCGTCCCTGACGGCTGGCGACGCCCGAAAAATCGCGGCCGGCGACGTTCGAATTACGCATGATTACCCTTATCCCCGGAGCCGTCTAACGGCCCTTCCTGAAATTGCGAGGCGTTCTTAGCGATCTTGCAACGCAGTCGCAATGATAATCGTTCTCAGAATCATCTTTAGCGTGGGGGTTCGCGGGTCTTGAGCAACGGGGCCGCGCCGGCTCTCCCAAAGGCCCGGTCCCGATGCTAAGGCGCTCCTGTCCGCGCGACTGGCGTTCGGAGGGAAACAACCCTCGGGAAGCGCGGACGTCATCGGACGGAGCCGTTCGCCTGGGCGCATCCCGAAACCTCTAGATCGCGGAGCCGCGCCCATGCCCGAAGCCAAGACCTGGATCGCCTTCGTCCTCATCTGTCTGGGGATGGCCCTGACGCCGGGGCCGAACATGTTGTACGTCGTCAGCCGTTCGATCTCGCAAGGCCGCTGGGCGGGCGTCGTGTCGCTGATCGGCACGGCGGCGGGGTTCATCGTCTACCTGGTATGCGCCTCGCTGGGCATCACCGCCCTTCTGATGGCCGCGCCGATCGCCTATGACGTCCTGAGATTTGGCGGAGCGCTCTATCTGGGCTGGCTGGCCTGGCACGCGATCAAGCCGGGCGCCGCCGCGCCCTTCCAGGTGCGCGACCTGCCCAAGGACAGTCCCCGCAAGCTGATCGCCATGGGCTTCCTGACCAATCTTCTGAACCCCAAGGCCGCGATGCTTTATCTGTCGCTGCTGCCGCAGTTCATCCATCCCGAGCACGGCCACGTCCTGACGCAGTCGCTGGCGCTGGGCCTGTCGCAGATCCTGGTCAGCATGACCGTCAACGGGACCATCTGCTTCGCGGCCGGGACCATCGCGGCGTTTCTGTCGGCCCGTCCCGGTTTCGCCCTGATCCAGCGCTGGCTGATGGCCACGGTGCTGGGCGGTTTGGCTCTGCGGATGGCGACCGAGGCCAGAGGGCGTTAGGCGTTAAGCATGGCTTGACGTCGGGGGCGGCGGCGCCTCCTATCCCGCTCCGCGTACCTGGAGCTTGCCATGAAGACCGCCACCGTCGCCGTCCTCGCCGCCGTCCTCGCCACCGCCGCCGGAACGGCTAAGGCCAACGACATTCGGTCCTGCGCGGTGCCGCTGACGGTGAACGCGCCTCAGGCGGAGCCGCCCCCGGCGAGCGAGGTCCATCCGGACGTGCCGATCGCCGCCTATCTTCTGGCCCTGTTCTGGTCGCCGGAAGCCTGCCGATCGGGGATTCCGGAGTCGGACAAGGTCATCCAGTGCCAGAACAACCGCTTCGGTTTCACGGTGCACGGTCTTTGGCCGAACGGACCGGACAAGGTGCATCCGCGCTATTGCCGCCCGGGCGCGCCGATCAGCGTATCGACGATCAAGGCCAATCTCTGCATGACGCCCTCGCCCCGGCTGCTGCAGCACGAATGGCAGGCGCACGGGACCTGCAACTGGGCCACGCCGGAGGACTATTTCAAGAAGGAGCGCAAGGTCCGCGAAAAGCTGAACGTGCCCGAACTCGACCCCGGCGCGGACGGCGTCATGACCGGCGCGGAGATCCGCAAGGCCTTCCTTGAGCGCAACCGCAAGATCCAGCCCGAGGGCCTGAACATCCGGGTCAAGGACGGCCACCTGACCGAGGTCTGGGTCTGCATGGACCTGAAGTTCAAATACGCCGCCTGCCGAGGCGGCAACGGCGCCCCCGACACGGCGGTGATCAAGGTCACGCCGCGCGGCTGACGCCGATCCGCTCAGAGCCCGAAATGTTCGAGGCCGGGATGCCCGTCCGGTCGCGGCCCGGCGGGCCAGTGGAACTTGCGATCCCCCGCGTCGATCAGTTGATCATTGATGCTGGCCAGACGCCGCGTCATCAGGCCGTTGGCGTCGAAAGCCCAGTTTTCGTTGCCGTGCGACCGGCGCCATTGACCCGACTCGTCGCGCCATTCGTAGGCGAAGCGCACCGCGATCCGATCGTCCTGGTAGGCCCAGAGATCCTTGATCAGGCGGTAGTCCAACTCCTTGGCCCATTTACGGGTCAGGAAGGCCTCGATCGCCGGGCGGCCGACCAGGAATTCGTCGCGGTTGCGCCATCGGGAGTCCGGGGCATAGGCCAGCGCCACGCGCGCCGGGTCGCGGCTGTTCCAGGCGTCCTCGGCCAGACGCACCTTGCGGCGGGCGCTGTCGAGGTCGAACGGCGGGAGCGGGGGTCGTTGAAGGTCCATGGTCAGTCCTCGTTCTGGGCGAGCCGCGCGCGCAGCCGCCGGTTTTCGGCTTCCAGCGCCTCCAGGCGATCGCGCAGCGGCGTTAACGCCCGCTCGATCTCGGCCTCGGTGAAGCGCGGCGTGATGTGTTGCGGGCAGTTCCAGTCGAAGGCGGCCAGGCGCAGTCGAAAGATCCGCTCGGGCTTGGCCCGTCCCAGACCCTCGGTGACGCGGCCGGTCAGGGCGGGGTCGAAATCGAGAGCCAATCGCTCGGCGTGGGCCAAGATCTTCAGACGGGCGCGGCGCGGGTAGTCGACCAGGATCAACGCGACCCGATCGTCGGCGTCCGTGTTGCCGACGCTGATGTACTGCCGATTGCCGCGATAGTCGGCGAAGGCCAGCGTGATGTCGTCGATGACCTTCAGGAAGCCCGGCGGGCCGCCTCGGTGCTGGACATAGGGCCACCCCTGCTCGGACACGCTGGCCAGGTAAAAGCTGTCGCGCTCGGCGATGAACGCCGCCTCTTCGGCGGTGAACCGTTCGAAGACGCGATCGACGCCGCCCGGCGTCCACATCCGGTCGCTGCCCATCTCCGCCTGCGCCGCGCGGACGCTTGGCGAACTGGCGAAATCGAGAAAGCTGTACTTCGACATGTCGGCGCTCCCATTGGCGGGGCCTCGCGGCGGAGGGACGCCAAGGGTCCCTCCGCCGTTGGCGACTTGGCGTCAGTCGGGTTGGGCGGCGTCCACCACCGGGAAGTCGATCTCGGTGGCGGCCACCTCGTTGAGGAAGTTGGTGAAGACGTTCTCGGCGACCAGCGCCACGATCTCGACGATCTGCGCGTCGCTGAAGCCCGCGGCGCGGACCGCGTCCAGGTCGCTTTCGGACACATGGCCCCGGTCGCGCGCGACCTTGTCGGCGAAGACCACGGCGGCGTTCGCCTTGGGATCGACCGATCCGCCGCGACGCGCGTTGGACACCTCGTCGGGGGTCAGCTTGGCCAGGTTCAGAGCGAGGTAGGTGTGGGCCGACAGGCAGTAGCCGCAGCCATTGACCTGCGCGACGGCCAGCGCGATCCGCTCGCGGGTCTTGACGTCGAGCGTCTTGGCCAGGGCTCCGGAGAAACTGGTGAAGCCGGTCAGCGCGTTGGGGCTGAGAGCCACGAGGCGAAACAGGTTGGGGACGACGCCCAGCTGCGCCTTCACGGCGTCGAGGATGGGGCGCGAAGCTTCCGGCGCGTTGGCCAGATCCGGAACGGCGATGCGGGACATGAGGATTTTCTCTCGTTTGACGTCGCCGGACCTTGGCGACAACGAGCATGTGCGCCCTGCTGGCCGGAAAGATAATCCTGGCCTTTCGAGAATAATTATCTCATTTTGATAGATAATGATCGACCGCCTCCAAGCCATGTCGGTGTTCGTCGCCATCGCCGAGGCAGGCAGCTTCACCGCCGCCGCGCGACGATTGCGGCTGCCGCTGGCGACGGTCAGTCGAAGGCTGGGCGAGCTTGAACGGCATCTGGGCGCGCAACTGCTGATCCGCACCACGCGCCGCCTGGCGCTGTCTCCGGCCGGCGAGGCCTATCTGGTCTCTGCCCGGCGCATCCTGGAGGCGGTCGAGGCCAGCGAACGGGCGGCGGCCGGCGAATACACCGCGCCCCAGGGCCAACTCACCCTGACGGGCCCTGTCGTGTTTGGCCGGCACTACCTGCTGCCGATCGTGACCGCTTTCCTGGAGGCGTTCCCCGAGGTCGACGTGCGCCTGCTGCTGTCGGATAGGAACCTTCACCTCGTCGAGGATCATGTCGACATGGCCTTGCGGATCGGGCGGCTGCCCGACAGCGGCCTGATCGCCACCCGGGTCGGCCAGATGCGTCAGGTGATCTGCGCCAGCCCTGGGTTCCTGGCCGCGCGCGGCGTCCCGCGAACCCCCGACGATCTTTCCGCCCTGCCCTGCGTCACCTTCGACTTCGGCGGTCCGACGGCGGCCTGGCTTTTGCGCGCGCCCGCCGGCGGCTTGGTGGAGGTCCCGGTCCGGTCGCGTCTGTCGGCCTCGACGGCTGACGCCGCGGCCTGGGCGGCGGAACAAGGCGTGGGCGCGAGCCGACTGATGCACTACCAATGCGCCGAGGCCGTCGCCCAGGGACGTCTTCAGCTGCTGCTGGAGTCGTTCGAGCCCGACCCCCAACCGGTCAGCCTGCTACACGCGCCCGCCGATATCCTGCCGCTGAAGACCCGCCTGTTCCTGGACTTCGCCACCCCGCGCCTTCGCGAGGCGCTGAAGGCTCTGGCGGCGGAGGGCGCCGGAACGCTTCAGCGAGCGTCCAAGCGCGACGGACCGGGAGCGCCGTCCACCACCCAGTCATAGGCCTGGACCGGCCGGTAGCCCAAGGCGGGACTGGCGCGGACGATCGCGCGGAGATTTTCGTCGAGGTCGCGCATGACCACGTCGATCAGAGCGCTTCGGGCCACCCGGATCGCCTCGTCCTTCGGCGCGGTCCGGGCGCAGACGGGACAGCGAGCCATCTCGCCCTCCTCCCGGCGCACGACCTGGACATCGACCCTACAGGCGCCGCACTGCACGACGTGATCGGTCATCGCCCCCCTCCTGTTCCAACCACCCAAGGTTGGAACAAATAAGGAACACAAACAACCCTAAAACGCGAAACGGGCGGCCCCTTTCGGAACCGCCCGCTCGCTAACGTCAGGATTTGGACACGGAAGGACGCTTACGCCTCTTCGGTCGCTTCCTTCTTGGACAGGTCTTCGCCGGTTTCCTGGTCGACGACCTTCATCGACAGCTTGGTCTTGCCGCGGTCGTCGAAGCCCAAGAGCTTGACCTTGACCATCTGGCCTTCCTTCAGCACGTCCGACGGCTTGGCGACGCGTTCGTTGCTGATCTGGCTGACGTGGACGAGGCCGTCCTTGGCGCCGAAGAAGTTCACGAAGGCGCCGAAGTCGACGACCTTGACGACCTTGCCGTCGTAGATCTTGCCGACTTCCGCTTCGTCGGTGATCGACTTGATCCAGTCGATCGCCGCCTTGATCTTGGCGCCGTCCGAGGCCGAGACCTTGACCACGCCGTCGTCGTTGATGTCGATCTTGGCGCCGGTGGTGGCGACAATCTCGCGGATCACCTTGCCACCCGAGCCGATCACTTCGCGGATCTTGTCGGTCGGGATGTTGATCGTCTCGATCTTCGGCGCGAAGTCGCCCACGTCGGCGCGCGGCGCGTCCATGGCCTTGTTCATCTCGCCCAGGATGTGCGCGCGGCCTTCCTTGGCCTGAGCCAGGGCCTGCTCCATGATCGCGGGCGTGATGCCGGCGATCTTGATGTCCATCTGCAGCGAGGTGATGCCTTCGCTAGTGCCGGCGACCTTGAAGTCCATGTCGCCCAGGTGATCCTCGTCACCCAGGATGTCCGACAGAACCGCGAAGCCGTCCTTTTCCAGGATCAGGCCCATGGCAATGCCCGAGACCGGACGCTTCAGCGGCACGCCGGCGTCCATCAGGGCCAGCGACGAGCCGCAGACAGTGGCCATCGAGGACGAGCCGTTCGACTCGGTGATCTCGGAGACCAGGCGCAGGGTGTAGGGGAAGTCTTCCTTGGCCGGCAGGACCGGACGCACGGCGCGCCAGGCCAGCTTGCCGTGACCGATCTCGCGACGGCCCGGCGAGCCCATGCGGCCCGTCTCGCCGACCGAGTAGGGCGGGAAGTTGTAGTGCAGCAGGAAGGATTCCTTGTAGGTGCCTTCCAGGGCGTCGATGAACTGCTCGTCGTCGCCGGTGCCCAGGGTCGCCACGACGATCGCTTGAGTCTCGCCGCGGGTGAACAGGGCCGAACCGTGGGTGCGCGGCAGGATGCCGACCTCGCCCAGGATCGGGCGAACGGTGCGGACGTCGCGGCCGTCGATGCGCAGGCCGGTGTCCAGGATGCCGCGACGCACGACGTCGGCTTCCAGTTCCTTGAAGATGCCGGCCAGCTTCTGCGGGTCGTGGCCGGCCGGATTCTCGTCCGACAGGCCCATGGCCGCGATGGCCTTCTTCTTGGCGGCGCCGACCGCTTCGTAGCGGTCCTGCTTCTTCTGGATCTTGTAGGCGGCGGCGATGTCCGCGCCCACCAGGGCCTTCATCTCGGCCTTGATCGCGTCGGTGTCTTCCGGCTCGAACGCGAAGGGCTCCTTGGCGGCGTGCTCGGCCAGTTCGATGATCGCGTCGATCACCGGCTGCATTTCCTTGTGGGCGAAGGTCACGCCGCCCAGCACGATCTCTTCCGAGAGCTCCTGGATTTCCGATTCCACCATCATCACGGCGTCGGCGGTGCCGGCCACGACGAGGTCCATCTTGCTGTCCTTCAGCTCGTCGAGCGTCGGGTTCAGCACGTATTGGTCATTGATCCAGCCGACGCGGGCGGCGCCGATCGGGCCCATGAACGGGGCGCCCGACAGGGTCAGGGCGGCCGAGGCGGCGACCATGGCCAGGATGTCGGGATCGTTCTCGAGGTCGTGCTGCAGCACGGTGGTCACGACCTGGACTTCGTTCTTGAAGCCCTTGACGAACAGCGGGCGGATCGGACGGTCGATCAGGCGGGAGACCAGGGTCTCCTTTTCCGACGGACGGCCTTCACGCTTGAAGAAGCCGCCGGGGATCTTGCCGGCCGCGAAGGTCTTTTCCTGATAGTTGACCGTCAGCGGGAAGAAGTCTTGACCCGGCTTCTGGGTCTTGGCGAACACGGCGGTGGCCAGGACGACGGTTTCGCCCATGGTGGCCAGGACCGCGCCGTCGGCTTGACGGGCGATGCGACCGGTTTCGAGGACCAGCGTCTTGCCGCCCCACTCGATCGTCTTGCGTTTGATGTCGAACATTTTTCGTCTTTCGGTTCCCGCGAGCGGATTCTCGTCGGGGCGGACAGGGGCGGACGGCTAACGAAAGCCGGCCCGATGATCCTCATCCAGTTCGACAGGCGGGTTTGAGGACGTGAACCCTCGGACGGACGAACGATTCTTCCGATCCCGTCATGGGGAGGAAAGAACCGTCTCGGAATCCAGGTGTCCGGCCTGTCTCGGACGCCAGGTTCCAAAAACGCGATCCGCCGCCCCGCGTCGGCGAGGCGGCGGACCTGGATGCCTTAGCGACGCAGACCCAGCTTTTCGATCAGGGACTGATAGCGACCGGCGTCGGACTTCTTCAGGTGGTCGAGAAGCCGGCGACGCTGGGAAACCAGCTTCAGCAGGCCACGACGGCTGTGGTTGTCCTTCTTGTGCGTCTTGAAGTGCTCGGTCAGGTTCGAGATGCGTTCCGAGAGGATCGCGACCTGCACTTCGGCGCTGCCGGTGTCACCCGCGCCGCGGGCGTGTTCGGCGATGAGCGCGGCCTTGCGCTCCAGAGTAATCGACATCGGTAAGTCTCCGCTCAGGTGAGTTGGAAGACCCGCACCGGATTGAGCCGCCCGGCGCGCATCTCGCACAGGGCCACCAACCTGTCGCCGGACATGGCGGAAACGGTGCGATCGCCGGGCGAGAGCTCGGCTTTCAGCGTTTCAACCTGCCTTGGGAGCAGGACGATGGCGCGTCCCTGTGCAAGCCGGAAGGCGTCTTCATCGGTCACGGCCAACGCCGGGATGTCGTCCAGCGCGGTCTCGACCGGAAGCAAGGCCTCCGACAGCCGGGCCTCATAGCTCAAATTCTCAAGAGTTTCCAGCGATATCGCCTCGTCCTCCGAGAAGCCCCCCACCCGCGTGCGGCGCAGCTCTGCGACGTGACCGCAAGTTCCCAGGGCCTTGGCGAGGTCGCGGACCACGGCGCGGACATAGGTGCCCTTGCCGCACTCCATCTCCAAGGTGACGTGATCGACGTCCGGCTGGTCGACGATCTTGAGTCCGAAGATCGCCACCTTGCGGGTCGGCAGCTCGAATTCGACGCCGTCGCGGGCCAGGTCATAGGCGCGCTCGCCGTCGACCTTGATGGCCGAGAAGTTCGGCGGGACCTGGTTGACCTCGCCGATGAAGGCCGGCAGCGCCGCCTCGACCTGCTCGCGGGTCGGTCGGATGTCGGACGTCGCGGTCGTCTCGCCCTCGCGGTCCAGCGTCGTCGTGTCGCGGCCCCAGGCGATGGTGAAGCGATAGGCCTTGTCGGCGTCCATCAGGAACGGAACGGTCTTGGTCGCCTCGCCCAGCGCTATGGGCAGGATGCCCGTCGCCAGCGGATCCAGCGTGCCGGCATGGCCGCCCTTCTGGGCGTTGAACGCGCGGCGCACGCGGCTGACCGCCGTTGTCGAGGTCAGGTCGTAGGGCTTGTCCAGGCAGATCCAGCCCGAAACGGCGTCGCCCTTCTTGCGGCGGGCCATGGCCTAGTCCTCGTCGTCTTCGCCGAGCACGTCGGACAGGGTCCGGGTGTCCTGCTGGACCCGCGGGTCCAGGAACAGCTTGTCCATATAGGCGGCGGTCCCGAAGCTCTCGTCGTGAATGAACTTCAGGTCCGGCGTGAACTTCATGTCGATGCTGCGGCCCAGCCGGCCCCGCAGGAACTTGGCGACCCGGTTCAGGCCCTTGATCACCTCGGTGGTGTCCTCGCCCGTCAGGCCCGCGCCCAGCGGCTCGACGAAGCAGACGGCGTGCTTGAGGTCGGGGCTCATCCGCACCTCGGACACCGTGACCGAGATGTTGTGCAGCGCCTCGTCCTGCAGCTCCTCCTCGCGGAGGATTTCGACCAGGGCGTGGCGGATCAGTTCGCCGGCGCGGAGCTGGCGTTGCGAGGGGCCGGTCGCGGCGCCCTTCTTGGTGTCGGCGTGGCGCTTCATGGCGCGGGATGTCCTTGCGGCCCGGCCGGCGGATCGAACGCCGGTGCGCGGGGAAAATCGGAAGGCGGGGTGTCTAGGCGCGTCGGCGGGAAAAGTCCAGCGGCGCTAAGGGTGAATTAAGCCCCTCGCTGTAGGTTGGAGTCATGGGCAAGGGGGATTGGCCATGGCGACCACCGAAGACCTGATGCGTTTCGTCCTGCGCGCCCTGGGCGCGATTCTGATGATATCGGGCGGGCTCGAGACCCTGCTGGGCTTCACGCTCGGCATGGTGCTGATCCAGCCGGCCTTCGCCCATCCGACCTCGACGCTCGGCGCCGAGGCGGCCTCGTCGGCCCAACTGGGCCTCGTTTCGCTGGGCGCCCTGATCGCGGGCGCGGCCTTGATCATCGCCAGCGGTCCGCTGACGCGCCGGCTGGCCGGACAGAAGCGCTAAGCGCCCGTCTTTTCGCGAAAAAACGCCACTACCTGGTCCCGCGCCCGCATCGTCCCGCAGTCGGGGATCGAGCGGTGCAGGTGCAGGGTCAGCACCGAGTGCGGAGCCATCGGCACGCCCGGCGCGGCGTCCTCGTCGGCCAGCTCGATCACCTCGACCTTGTCGCCGAACTCGGCCTTCAGGCGCGCGATGCGGGCGTCGGGCACCAGCTTGTCCGACGAAAAGCGCAGGGCCATCAGCGACAGGTCCTCGTCCTTGAACCGCCGCTTGGCGCAGGCCAGCTCCGAGGCCGAGCAGTCGAGACCGCCCTTGTCCTTCAGCGGCAACGAGGGCTGGGACATCACCGGCGCCACGACCGAGGGCTCGGTCATCATCGCCAGGGCGAAGCCGCCGGTGAAGCACATGCCCACCGCCCCGACGCCCTTGCCGCCGCACTCTTCATGGACCTGTCGCGCCAGGGCCCGCAACCAGTCGACGATCGGGCTGGAGCGGCCGTCCTTCCAGACGCTGAACTCGCGCCGAACGCAGATGTTCTTGAGAATCTCGCCGATCGCGTAGCCGCGCGACACCGGCCTGGCTGGCTTGCCGAACAGACTGGGACAGAAGGCGGTCAGGCCGGAGGCGGCAAGGTCGCGGGCGAACTCCAGCACGCCCGGATGCAGACCCGGAACCTCGTGAATGACGATGACCGCCGGTCCCGCGCCGATGCGGAACACCTCGCGGCTCCAGCGCCCGTCGTCGAACACGAACCGTTCGAAACCCACCAACGGATCCTCGGCCATCCCGCGCCCTTCCCCTGCTTCAGGACGAAGCTAGAGCATCGCGCGGAAAAGTGGATGCTGGTTTTCAGCGGAAACGCTCTCGGCGACTGAGGAGCGGGGCGGAAACCCTCAATCCGGACTCGGGTGATTGGGCTCGTTGGTCCAATCCTCCATCGGATCGGGCATCCGGTTCTTGGGCAGACGCCACTCGCCGCGATAAGAAAAGTCCAACGTCCCGCAGAGACGCGCCTTGCCGTCGGCCTTGGGATCGTCGCCGAACGCCTGGATCCGCAGATCGCGGCGAACGGCGATGGCGCTGAACGACAGCCACAGCCGCGTCGAGCCCGGGCAGAAGGCGCGGAGATAGATCTTGCCCTGAGCGGCCTTGGGATCGACCTCGAACAGCGCGGCGTCGGCGTCCACGCCATCCATGGCCTTCAGCCCGCCTGGACCCAGGTCCTTCTCGCGTCCAGCCTTTAGCAGGGCCTGGGCGGGAACGCCCGTGGCCAGGACCTTGATCGGCCGGGCGCCGCCCAGGAGACCCTGGTTGAACAGGATCGTCACGCCCGCTCCGGTCAGCCGCTTGGCGTCGGGAGAGATCGGGTCATACGAAAACATCCGGGTCTCGGCCCGCGCGGCCGAAGTCGTCAGAACGGCCAGGCTCAGGCCCGCGAGGATCGCCCGCTTCATCGCTTGAGATGCAAATTGGCCGCCTGCGGGTCGAAGCCCGTCAGTCGCCAGGTCGAGCCTTCGCGAGTGAAGATCAGCATACAGGGCCCGTCCTTCTTGGCCGCGCAGACCCGGCCGTCGCCCGCCGGGCGCAAGGCGCTGGCGATCGCCACCCGGCCCGGCAGCGGCCTGTCGGGCGTGTAGCCGTAATAGTTGGCCGCCGCGTGGAAGGTCTCGGGACGGATCAGAGCCTCGCCGGCGACGTCGGCGACGGGCCCCGCCAGGACGGCGGCCACCGCCATCCACTTGTCGCCGGGTTGACGCTGGCGCGCCTCGTCCATCAGCCGCGCCTCGATCTGGCCCTTCAGGGCCTGACGGTCGACATGCGCGTCGAAGCCCGCCCGGTCGTTGTCGCGGATCGCGACCAGCAGGGCATGGACATCGCCGGCGGCGTCGAAGCGGTCCACGGTCGAGCAGGCGGCGAGCGAGACGCCCACGGCGGCCAGGGCCAGAAGCGAACGGATACGCATGGGTCCTCCTATCGCCTCCGCTCTAGAGCGTGAGGCTGAAAGTGGGAACCGGTTTCAGCTCATCTCACGCTCTAAACATTTGATTTAGAGCCTTTTTGACGCCTGAAATCGATTCCGATTTCAGGCTAAAGGCTCTAGCCCGCGAATTCGACCTTTTCCAGACCGGTTCAGGAGGCGACGGCGCGAGGCGTCTCGGCCTCGATGCAGGCCATCAGCCCGGCCTCGAACGTGCGGCTGGCCCGCTCCCAGGTAAAGGTCGAAAGCTTGGCGCGGGCGGCCAGGGCCAGCCTCTGGCGCAGCGACAACCGCTCGGCCAGGGCCAGGATGTTGACAGCCAAGGCGGCCGGCTCGCGGATCGGCGAGACCAAGGCCGTTCGCTCGTGGTCGGCATATTCGGCGTGGCCGGGATTGTCGGTCAGGGCGAGAGCCGCGCCGCATAGGCCCGCCTCGCTGGCGGCCAGACCCCAGCCCTCGTTATGTCCGGCGCCCACGAAGACCGAGGCGCGGTTGTAGAGGGCGCGCAAGGCCGGGCGATCCGGCGCCGGGACGTGCGTGACCCAGTGGGGCAAACGGATCGACATCGGTTCGGTCCCGAAGGTCAGCAGGCGTAGCGTCGGCCGTTCGCGCCGCGCCAACTCGCAGGCGTCCAGCACGTCGTGGAACCCCTTGGTCCGCGCCGCTCGCCAGGGCGTGATCAGGAGGTCGGGATCGCGGTCAGCCAGGGGAACGTCTATGTCCCAGGCTCGGGAGTCCAGGCCGTGCGGCGCCAGCCAGGGCCGTGGCCCAAACACGCGGGCCAGTTCCGCGGCGCGTCGGTTGACCACCATCTTGAAACACGGCGCGGCCCAGGCCTTGCGCACCCCCGGCTCCAGTTCCGCGAACTCGGCGAAGTCCCATTGGCGCGAGAAGAAGACCCGCGCGCCATGGGCGGGCGACAGAGCGTTCATCGGCGCCACGGCCCGCCAGTGGGCGGCGATCACAACGTCACCCTCGGGCACGTGGGCGGATGAGAGATCGGGGGTCCATAGGCTGTCGACGCGCGGATCGACGTCCATCCACGCGCGCGGCGACCACTCGCCGGTCCGCGCCCAGCGCTTGTGGCGACCGCCTTGCTTCAGCCCCGCCAGAAAGCCGGGCCGGCTTTCTGGATAGACCGGATGCACGACGCTGACCGCGTGTCCGCGCGCGACGAGGCGATTGGCGTGTTCGTACAGCACCCGGGCGCCGCCGGTGGGCCTGGGCGAGGCCCCGCATTCGAGAAACGTGATCCGCATCGCATGCCGTCCGCAAGCTTCAGGGAAGCTGATCCCTAGAGGGCGAACAAACCGTTGACGTGTCGATCCGTTGCGATCGTGAGGCGCAAAAAAGGCGCGGATCGCAGGATCCGCGCCTTTTTCGTGACCAGAAGCGACCAGCCGTTAGTCGAGCTGACGCTTGATCTCCTCGACGGTGAAGCACTCGATCACGTCGCCGACCTTGATGTCCTGGAAGCCGGCGAACATCATGCCGCATTCCTGGCCGACGGGGACTTCGTTGACCTCGTCCTTGAAGCGCTTGAGCGTCTGCAGGGTACCCAGTTCCAGAACGACGATGTCCTGACGGATGATCCGGACCTTGGCGCCCTTGCGGACCACGCCCTCGGTGACCTTACAGCCGGCGACCTTGCCGATCTTCGAGATATCGAAGGCCTGCAGCACCTCGGCGTTGCCGAGGAAGGTTTCGCGCTGGATCGGGGCCAGCATGCCCGAGAGCACGCCTTTGATGTCGTCGAGCAGGTCGTAGATGATCGCGTAGTAGCGGATCTCGACCCCTTCGCGCTCGGCCAGGGCCCGCGCCTGGGCCGAGGCCCGGACGTTGAAGCCGATGATCGGCGCGCCGGCGCCCTTGGCGAGCATGACGTCGCTTTCGCTGATCGCGCCAGCGCCCGACAGGATGATCCGCGCGCGGACCTCGTCGGTGGCCATCTTGTCCAGAGAACCGATGATCGCCTCGGCCGAGCCCTGCACGTCGGCCTTGATGACCAGCGGCAGCTCCTTCAGCTTCTTGTCCTGCAGCTTGGCCATCATGTCGGCCATCGAAGCGCCGGCGCCCACCGGGGCCAGCGACTTCTCGCGCTTCAGGCGGATGCGGTACTCGGTCAGCTCGCGAGCGCGGGCCTCGTTCTCGACCACGGCGAACGCGTCGCCCGGCGAGGGCACGCCGTCCAGGCCGAGAATCTCGACCGGGGTGGCGGGACCGGCTTCCTGGAGCTGCTCGTTGCGCTCGTTCAGCAGCGCGCGGACCTTGCCCCACTGGCTGCCAGCCACGACGATGTCGCCGCGCTTCAGCGTGCCGCGGTTGACCAGCACCGTCGAGACGGCGCCGCGCCCCTTGTCGAGCTTGGCCTCGATCACGACGCCGTCGGCGACGCGGTCGGGGTTGGCCTTCAGGTCAAGCACTTCGGCCTGCAGCAGGATGGCTTCCAAGAGGTCGTCCAGGCCGGTGCGGGCCTTGGCGGAGACCTCGATCAGCTGGGTGTCGCCGCCCAGGCTTTCGACCACGATCTCGTGCTGCAGCAGTTCGTTGACCACGCGCGTGGCGTCCGAGCCCGGCTTGTCCATCTTGTTGACGGCGACGATGATCGGCACCTCGGCGGCCTTGGCGTGTTTGATCGCCTCGATCGTCTGGGGCATCACGCCGTCGTCGCCGGCCACGACCAGCACCACGATGTCGGTGATGTTGGCGCCGCGGGCGCGCATCGACGAGAACGCGGCGTGGCCAGGGGTGTCGAGGAACGTCACCCGTTGGCCGTCCTTCAGGCGAACCTGATAGGCGCCGATGTGCTGAGTGATGCCGCCGGCTTCGCCCGCCGCCACGTCGGTGGAACGCAGGGCGTCGAGCAGGCTGGTCTTGCCGTGGTCGACGTGACCCATGATCGTGACGACCGGGGGGCGCGTCTCCATGTGATCGTCGTGGTCGTCGGCGCCGATGAAGCCTTCTTCGACGTCGGCTTCCGACACGCGCTTGACGGTGTGGCCAAACTCGGTGGCCACCAGCTCGGCGGTGTCGTTGTCGATGACGTCGTTGATCTTCAGCATCACGCCCTGACGCATCAGGAACTTGATGATGTCGACGCCGCGCACGGCCATCCGGTTGGACAGCTCCTGCACGGTGATGACGTCCGGGATGACGACTTCGCGCGAGACGCGAGCTTGTTCGACCGCGCCGCCGCGACGCTTTTCCTTTTCGCGCTCACGAGCCCGACGGACCGAGGCGAGCGAACGCATCCGGTCGGCGGAATCCCCGTCGCCGGCCACGGCCTGAATGGTCAGACGGCCTTCGCGGCGCTGCGGGGCGCCCTTGACGCGCGAGACGGCCTTGTTGGGGGCCGCGTTCTTGCGACGATCGTCGTCCTCGTCGGGGCGACGGTCCATGACCGCGCCGCCGGGACGGGGCGCCGAACGCGTGGCGCGCTGGATTTCCGGCGTGGCCGGAGCCGAGGCGGGCACGCCCGGACGCGGACCGCGCGGACCGCCGGGGCCGCCAGGACCCCGAGGGCCACCCGGCGCCGGACGCGGCGCGAGCGCCGAGTAACGGACGGTCTGCTGCGGGCGGTCGCCTTGCGGACGATCGCCACGGTCGCCGCCCTGGGGACGGTCGCCGCGATAGCCGCCGCGATCACCGCCCCGGTCGTCGGGACGCGGACCGCGCGGGCGGTCGCCTTCGGGACGGGGAGCCCGTTGTCCGAAATTGGCGCCGGCGTCGGGACGCGGCGCGCGCTGGTTGAACGGGCGGTCGCCTTGCGGGGCCGGACGATAGGTCGTCGTGCTGGGACGATCGTCGCGGCGGTCGCGGCTAGGCTCGTAGGTGCGGGTCTGGCCCGGCGCCGACGGACGCGGACCGTCGTGCCGCTGGCCTTCATGACGGGGCGCGTCGTGGCGCGGACCGTCCTGACGCGGCGCTTGCGGGGCGGCCGGCGCCTGGGCGACGGGACGCTGGACCGGCGCGGCCGGCGGCGGCGTCACTGGCGCGGCCGGAGCCGGAGCTGGGGCGGATGCTTGAGCGCTCGGCGGCGGCGCGGCGGCGGCGCGTTCGGCCGCGGCCTTGGCGGCGGCTTCGCGTTGCGCGGCCTCCTGAGCGGCGCGAGCGCGCGCCTCGGCGGCGGCCTGTTCGGCCTGCTGGCGAGCCTGGGCTTCGCGGGCGGCGTCGACGACGCGCTGACGGGCGCGCAGTTCTTCCTGCGACAGGCCGCCGGCCGAACCACCGCCGCCGCCGCTCGATTGCGGCTGCTGCGGACGGGGCGCCGGGGCGTCGCCATGGCGACGTTCAGCCGAAGACGGCGCGGCGAGATTACCTGAGGCGGGCGCGTGAGGACGCGTCCGCTTGGTTTCCACCACCACCGTCTTGGTCCGGCCGTGGCTGAAGCTCTGCTTCACGACCCCTGCGCTCACCGAGCCCTGGCGGGGCTTCAGTGTCATCGGGGCTCGTCCGCCGGGTCGGCCGTTTTCGTTTTCGTCGCTCATGCGCTCGCTTGTACTTCCGCCGGGCGGTACCCGGCTAAAAAACCGTTCTTTCCATGTGAGAAAGGGGCCTGGACGTACCTGCCGAGGCAAGCGCGTTTCCCGACCCTTCGCTCACGGACGCGACCCGGATGGCCGCGCCACACTTCAAAGATTCTAGAGCTTTTCGATCGCACCGACGGTTCCCCGGTGGGACTGAAAAGCCCTAGCCTTCCTCACGTCCGTTCGCCGACCACTCGGGAGGCAGAAGCGGGCGGAAGCCTGATAGACGCTCGACATCCGATGTCCAGCGATCGATCCCGCGCCCGGCAAGGAGAGCGGTGTGTATCACATTCTCCCCGCCCAAGGCCAAACCCAATTCATCGGAATTGAACGCGCCGAGCAGACGAGGCGGAACGGGAGCCCTTCGAGCGGCCGAAAGCACCTTGCGGCGACCGTCCTCGGCGCCGTCGGACGCCTCGATCAGCCAGGCGACCTTGCCCGTCCCCAGGGCGGCGACCACCTTCTCGTATCCCGAGATAATGCTCCCCGCCTTCCGCGCAAGGCCCAGTCCGTCCAGGACGCGACGGGCCAGGAGCATTTCCACCTGATCGGCCAGGTCCGGCGCGGCGGTCAGCTTGGCCTTGGCGGCGCGCGAAAAGAGCCCCTTCTTGGCCGCCGTCGTCACGGAGTCGCGGTCGGCGGCGACCCAGATCCCGCGCCCGGGCAGCTTGCGGGCCACGTCGGGCGTCACCGCGCCGTCTGGCCCCGCCACGAAACGGATCAGACGCGCCTCGTCGGTCGCCTCGCCCAGGACGATGTCCTTGCGCTGGCGGCTGGCTTCGGCGTGGGTCTTGGGGGTCTGGTCGGTCATGGTTCCTGAACGGCGAACGGCCCCGCGGATCGCTCCGCGAGGCCGTTGTTTGACGCGCGAAGGCGCTTAGGCCTCTTCGCTCTCGGCGGCGGCTTCGGCTTCTTCGTACTCCGGCTCCGGCGGCGCCTCGACCCAGCCCATGGCGACGCGGGCGCGCATGATCAGGGCCTCGGCGTCTTCCGGCGACAGGTTGAAGCTTTCCAGGATGCCCGGCTCGCGCACGCGCTCGCCGTTCTTGGTCTCGAACCAGCCGCGCATGTCGTCCGGCACCAGACCAGCCAGATCCTCGACCGTCTTGACGTCGCCCTCGCCCAGGGCGACGGCCATGGCCAGGGTCACGCCCTCGATGGCCAGGACCGCGTCCTCGACGCCCAGGGCCTTGCGCTTGGCGTCCAGCTCGGCGGCTTCCTTCTCGAGGTACTCGCGGGCGCGCGCCTGCAGTTCCTCGGCGGTCTCCTCGTCGAAGCCCTCGATCGAGGCCACTTCGTGCGGCTCGACATAGGCCACGTCCTCGACCGCGACGAAGCCTTCGGTGACCAGCAGCTGGGCGATGACCTCGTCGACGTCCAGGGCTTCCTGGAACAGGGCCGTGCGCTCGGCGAACTCGCGCTGACGGCGCTCGCTCTCCTGGCTTTCGGTCATGATGTCGATCTGCCAGCCGGTCAGCTGCGAGGCCAGGCGCACGTTCTGGCCGCGACGGCCGATCGCCAGGGACAGTTGTTCGTCCGGCACCACGACCTCGACGCGCTCGTCTTCCTCGTCCATGACGACCTTGGAGACTTCCGCCGGCGCCAAGCCGTTGACGATGAAGGTGGCCTCGTCTTCCGACCACTGAATGATGTCGATCTTTTCGCCCTGCAGCTCGGCCACGACGGCCTGGACGCGCGAGCCGCGCATACCGACGCAGGCGCCGACCGGGTCGATCGAGCTGTCGTTCGAGATGACGGCCATCTTGGCGCGCGAACCCGGGTCGCGGGCCACGGCGCGGATCTCGATGACGCCGTCGTAGACTTCCGGCACTTCCTGAGCGAACAGCTTGGCCATGAAGCCGCCGTGGGCGCGGCTCAGCATGATCTGCGGGCCCTTGGTCTCGCGACGGACGTCGTAGATGTAGGCGCGGATGCGGTCGCCGACGTTGAAGTTCTCGCGCGGGATCGACTGGTCGCGGCGCATGATGCCTTCGCCCCGGCCCAGATCGACGATGACGTTGCCGTATTCGACGCGCTTGACGCTGCCGTTGACGATCTCGCCGACGCGATCCTTGTACTCGTCGTACTGGCGCTCGCGCTCGGCTTCGCGGACCTTATGCATGACGACCTGGCGGGCCATCTGGGTCTGGACGCGGCCGATCTCGAAGGGCGGCAGGGCCTCTTCGTAGACCTTGCCGATCTCGGCGTCGCGCCAGGTCCGCTTGGCGATGGCCAGCGGCATCTTGCCGATCTCGCCTTCTAGGTCGGTGTCGTCGGCCACGACCTCGATCACGCGCTTCTGCGTCGTCTCGCCCGTCTTCGGGTCGATCTTGACGCGGATGTCGTGCTCGGCGCCGTAGCGGGCGCGGGCGGCTTTCTGCAGGGCGTCCTCGATGGCCTCGATGACGACTTCCTTCTCGATGCCTTTTTCGCGGGCGACCGCGTCGGCGATCTGCAGGAGTTCAAGCCGGTTGGCGGCGATGCCGATGGCCATGGTCAGTCCTCTTCACTTTCGGACAGGTCTTCGTTGTCGGATGAGTCGTTTTCCGCCTTCAGGCGGGCGGCGCGCTGTTTGGCCCCCCGATCCATCAGGGCGTCGGTCATGACGAGCTTGGCGTCGATGATCCAGGCGAAGGGGAAGTAGACGGTGACGTCGTCCTCGCCCTCGATGTTCAGGCCGACCTGGTCGTCCTCGACCCCGGCCAGTTCGCCCTTGAAGCGCTTGCGGCCCTCGGCGACGCGGTCGAGCTCGATGCGCGCCTCGAGGCCGGCATAGTCCTCGAAGTCCTTCAGGCGGGTCAGCGGGCGGTCGATGCCGGGGCTGGACACTTCCAGCGTATATTCGCCGGCGATCGGATCGGCGGCGTCCAGGATCTCGGAAACGCCGCGCGACAGGCGCGCGCAGTCCTCGACGTTCATGTCGCCGCCCGAGCCGTCTTCCAGCAGCGGGTGTTCGGCCATGATCTGCAGTCGACGCTGCTCGGTCCCGCCCATCAGGCGCAGCCGGACGATCTCGTAGCCGAGGCTCTCGGCGACGGGATCGAGCATCTCGATCAGATCACGGTCTTCCTGCGTCTTGCCGCGCACTCAAACTCTCCGGCCTGCTTCGGCCAAACAAAAAGCGGCAGCCTTTCGGGCCGCCGCTCGAAAGCGCCATCTAGCGCTAACGGACGATGTAGAGCGCTTTATAGGCGAATTGCCGGACGCTGTCGACTCCGTCGGCGCACACCTCTTCCGCGCCGCGACCATTTGCGCCTATAAGCGCCCCGCGCAGGCCGCCTCCCCGCGGACCTCAAGAACATCAAAAGAGTCACGATGGACCTCTCCAAGATCCCGACCGGGGCCAACCCGCCGTATGACCTGAACGCCATTATCGAGATCCCGCAGGGCGGCGAGCCGGTGAAATACGAGATCGACAAGGAAAGCGGCGCCCTGATGGTCGACCGCTTCCTGCACACGGCGATGTTCTATCCGGCCAATTACGGCTTCATCCCGCACACCCTGGCCGACGACGGCGACCCGGCCGATATCATGGTCGTGGGTCCGACCCCGGTCGTGCCGGGCGCGATCATTCGCTGCCGCCCGATCGGCACCCTGATGATGGTCGACGAAGCCGGCTCGGACGAGAAGATCCTGGCCGTGCCGGTCGACAAGCTGCACCCGTTCTATACGGGCGTGTCGAGCTGGCGCGACCTGCCGACCATCCTGACCGAGCAGATCGCCCACTTCTTCCAGCACTACAAGGATCTGGAAAAGGGCAAGTCGACCAAGATCACCGGCTGGGCCGACATCGAGGAGACCGCCGACATCATCCGCGCGGCGATCAAGCGCCACAACGAGACGTACTAACCGTGGCGGCCAGGATTGATCTGACGCTTCGGATCATCTTGGCCAACCCGCCATCTGGCGTCGTCTTCGCGAAGCACGACGCCAAAAGTCGGCCGATCGATCCGGTCCGGGCGGCCGACGGCGATCTTTCCTTCGATATTCCCATTACGCTGACGCCTACGCCGGAAGGGCCGCGCCCCGGCGGCGGCTTTGTGCGCGCGGACAGCCGAGGCCGCTTCGTCTACATCGCTTCTGGACAGGCGGCGGGCGATGTCCAGGCCCCC
Organism: Caulobacter vibrioides OR37; assembly: GCF_000372645.1. GTDB lineage: Bacteria > Pseudomonadota > Alphaproteobacteria > Caulobacterales > Caulobacteraceae > Caulobacter > Caulobacter vibrioides_E. The sequence goes on from NZ_APMP01000007.1 coordinate 112,683, forward strand.
GGGCAGCGGCGGATCAAGATCTATCTGCGGGACTTACCGCCCGGCGTCATCGCTGGGGATATCCTGCAAGCAACCATAGCCGGACGCGCGAAAGATGGCGGCGCGGCGTTCGCCACTGTTCCGCTGTTGTCTGGCTGGAGCCGGGTCAGGCCCTGACGAAATCCAGGAACACCGGCGCGCAGTCGCCGAGCTTCTTTTCCTCATAGCGCGTGGTGACGTGGTCGGCCGGGATCACGTTGCGATCGGCGGCCTCGTCAGCGAACCTGAAGCTCGGATCGGCCAGCACGCGCTCGGTCGTCCACTCGGCGTAGTCGGCCCAGTCGGTGACGAAACGCAAGCCCGCGCCGGGCTTCATCACACGGGCCAGCCTGGCGACGAATTGCGGCTGGATCAGGCGGCGCTTGTTGTGGCGGGCCTTGTGCCAGGGATCGGGAAACATGATGAACACCCGGTCCAGACACGCGTCGGGCAACCAATCGACGACGTCGCGTGCGTCGCCCTCGTGGATGCGCACGTTCTTAAGCGCCTGTTCCTCCACGTGACGGACCGCGCTGGCCACGCCGTTGACGAACGGCTCGGCGCCGATCACCAGGGCGTTGGGATTGCGGCCGGCCTGGGTCGCCATGTGCTCGCCGCCCCCGAAGCCGATCTCCAGCCATACAGCCTCGGCGTCCGGCATCAGGTCCAGCGGCCGGAACGGACCTTGAGGCACGGCGATCTCGGGCAACAGGGTGTCGAGCAGGGCCTGCTGGCGCGGCTTCACCGGGCGCGATTTCAAACGGCCGAAAGAGCGCAGCGGCCCGTGGGGTTGTTGCGGGTTGGTCATGGAGCGGGGTCTTAAAGCCCTGTGCTGGAAATGAAAACGGGCTCCGACCCACCAGGATCGGAGCCCGCCTCGCGGATCGCGGGATGAGGCTTACGCCAGGCCCTTCAGCTCGCCGACCAGATCGGTCTTTTCCCAGGAGAAGCCGCCTTCGTTGTCCGGCGTTCGGCCGAAGTGGCCATAGGCGGCGGTGCGGGCGTAGATCGGGCGGTTCAGCTGCAGGTGCTCGCGGATGGCGCGGGGCGTCGCGCCGCCGATCAGCTGCGGAAGGGTCTTTTCCAGCACCGCCGGATCCACCTTGCCGGTGCCATGCAGGTCGACGTGGAACGAGACCGGCTGAGCCACGCCGATCGCGTATGCGATCTGGATGGTGCAGCGGTCGGCCAGGCCGGCGGCCACGACGTTCTTGGCCAGGTAACGGCAGGCATAGGCCGCCGAGCGGTCGACCTTGGTCGGGTCCTTGCCCGAGAAGGCGCCGCCGCCGTGGGGGGCCGCGCCGCCGTAGGTGTCGACGATGATCTTGCGGCCGGTGAGGCCGGCGTCGCCGTCCGGACCGCCGATCTCGAAGCGGCCGGTCGGATTGACCAGCCATTGGGTCTTCTTGGTGATCAGACCATCCGGGAAGATCGGCAGGATGTGCGGCTTGATCAGGTCCAGAACGCGCTTGGAGGTCGCGGCCTTGCCGTCGATCTTCTTCTTGTGCTGGTGGCTGACAACGATCGAGACGACGCGCTGCGGGCGGCCGTGGCCGTCATATTCCAGGGTCACCTGGCTCTTGGCGTCCGGCTCGAGTTCCGAAAGCTCTCCCGAGTGGCGCAACTCGGCCAGACGCTTGAGGATGTTGTGGCTGTATTGCAGCGTGGCCGGCATCAGCTCGGGGGTCTCGGTGCTGGCGTAGCCGAACATGATGCCCTGGTCGCCGGCGCCTTCGTCCTTCTTGTCGGTGGCGTCCACGCCCTGGGCGATATGCGCCGACTGACCGTGCAGGAAGTTCGAATACTTCGCCTTCTGCCAGTGGAAGCCCTTCTGCTCGTAGCCGATGTCCTTGATCGCCGCGCGAACCTTGGGCTCCAGCGAGGCGATGATGTCCTTGGTCAGCTGCTTGTTGGCCTTCTTGTCGCCGTCGGGCTTGCCGGCGCGGACCTCGCCGGCCAGCACGATGCGATTGGTCGTCACCAGGGTCTCGCAGGCGACGCGCGCCTCGGGATCGGCCGTCAGGAAGGCGTCGACGACCGTGTCGCTGATGCGGTCCGCGACCTTGTCGGGGTGGCCTTCGGAGACGCTCTCGCTGGTGAAGATGTAGGACGAACGGTTCAAGAGACAGCTCCGGCCTTGAGGATGCGCGCGGGCGCTTGGGGCGCCCAGTTCGGCGTCCAATTAGACCGGAACCATATAAAGATATGTTTATGCGATCAAGGCGAGCTTGTCTGAAGAGGGCGTCAGTCCTCCTCGTCGCCCGCGCCTTCTTCCTCGGCCATCGACCGGACCAGCTCAAGGATGCGCTTGCGCACCTTCTGGCGACCGATGCGCGGGAACAGCGTGGCCAGTTCCAGCCCTTCGGGGGTCATCAGGAAGTCGTGGACGAAGGGCTCTCCGTCCTCGGCGACCCCTTCGCTCGTCGTCTGGGCCAGGCCTTCGAAGAAATAGCCGACCGACGACTGCAGACTACGGGCGATCTCGTAGAGCTTGCTGGCGCTGACGCGATTGGCGCCGCGCTCGTATTTCTGGACCTGCTGGAAGGTCAGGCCCAGATCCTCGGCCAGCCGCTCCTGGCTGACGCCCAGAAGCTTCCGGCGCATTCGAATACGCGCGCCAACATGAAGGTCGACGGGATTGGGGCGGCGTTCGGTTTCCAAGAGCTGGCTCATGCCCACGCTTGATAGCTGAAATTGCGGTTTTAATTCAGCCTAACTCTTTCAGCCGCGCAATAGACGAAGAGGTTTTACCTGACCAAACACGAGCTGACGCAACCATAGATATCAGTAGAAGGACCCAAAACGCGCCATTTCGCAAGTGGTCGAAGGGCGTAACCTCTCCCATCGCTGGTATTGAGGCGTCGACGACTCCACTTTGTCCTAAGGACAAACTCGCTCCGGGCCTGATTCGGCCGCGAGCGTCGATCACGGCGGTGACGCCGGTCGGGGTGGCCCGAAGGATCGGGCGGGCGCTCTCGATCGCCCGGTAGCTGGCCAGGTTCAGATGTTGCAGCGGGCCGGACGTCACGCCGAACCAGGCGTCATTCGAGACATTGATCAGCGCCCGCACCTCGGGATCGCGGCGCGCCAGACCCGGGAAAAGACTCTCGTAGCAGATCAGCGGCTGGACCAGCAGGTCGGGCGACAGGCGCAACGGCGCGGGACGGGGTCCGGTGGCGAAGCCGTCCCCGAGATGGGCGAGGCTCTTGAAGCCGATGGCGGTCAGCAACTTTTCGGCTGGCAGGTACTCGCCGAACGGCACCAGCCGGTGTTTGTCATAGACTCCGATCGGCTCGAGATCGGTCGCCGTGCGGCGCAAGGCGATCAGGCTGTTGTAGTAGACCGGCGCCTGGACCGGACCCTCATAGCGATAGCCGCCGATCAACAGGATCTGACCCGGCTTCAGGCTGTCGACGATCGCCTCGCGAACCCAGGTTCCCGGGGCCAGATAGTCGTTGACGGCGGCGGGCAAGGCGCCCTCGGGCCAGATGACGAGGTCGGCGGGCTTGCCGGCGTAGGGCTTGGCCGTCAGCGAAACATAGGACTGAACGATCCGGGCGAAGCGCGTGGCGTCCCACTTGGCGTCCTGCTGGATGTCGGCCTGGACGAGGCGCACGGCGACCGGCGATCCTTCCGGCAGGGGCCGCGACTCGACCGCCGCGCCGTAGCCGTAAAGGGCGACAAGGCCAGCGGCCGCGGCGCCTAGAACGATACGCCCGCCCCGGCCCTCGCGCCAGACCGCCGGCGCGGCGGCGATGGCCAGGGTGATCCAGGTCAGGCCATAGGCCCCGACCAGGGCCGCCGCCTGAGACGGCCATGACCCGGCCCGCCAGGTCTCGCCAGGCAGGTTCCAGGGAAACCCCGTCAGGATGTGGCCGCGCGTCCATTCCAGGGCCGCGAAGGTTCCGGCGAACACCAGGACGCGCCAGGGTCCCTTGCGGCCAATGGCGCGATAGACCAGGCCCGCCGCGCCCCAGAAGAGCGCCAGCCCCCCCGCCATGGCGGCGACGGCGAACGGCGCCATCCAGCCTTGGTTGGCGGCGTCGACCATGAAGGCCTCGGCGATCCACCAAGTGCCAAGACCGAAATAGGCCACGCCCGCCAGCCAACCTCGCCAGAAGGCGGACCGCAGAGGTCGTTCTGGACTGGCGCCGTCCAGCTGACGCAGAAGCAGCGCATAGCCGAGCAGACCCGGCAGGACGCCAAACGGCGGGTGGGCCAAGGCGGCCGCGAGTCCCGCCGCCAGCGCTGGCCAGGGGCCGGACCAAAGCCGATGATCCCGGAGACGGGTCCAGACGGTCACGAAGCCGGAACGCTCTGTGAGGCGCCATCCGCTGCGGCCTCCGGCGCGGGACCGCCACGCACGCGCACGCGGCGCACCCGACGCGGATCGGCCTCGACGACCTCGAACTCGTAGCCGTCGGGATGGGCGATGACCTCGCCCCGCTGCGGCACGCGGCCGGCCAGGGCGACGACGAGGCCGGCGACGGTGTCGATGTCTTCTTCCATTTCCGACGGCGCCAATTCGCGTCCCAGCGCGACCTCAAGCTCCTCGAGCGGCGCGCGGGCGTCGGCGTCATAGACCCCGCCCGGACGCGCCACCACCGAGACGGCGGCCGCGTCGTCGTGCTCGTCGTCGATCTCGCCGACCACCGCCTCGATCAGGTCCTCCATCGAGACCAAACCGTCGGTGCCGCCGAACTCGTCGATGACCAGAGCCATATGGATGCGGCTGGTGCGCATGCGCAGCAGCAGATCGGCGGCCTTCATCGAGGCCGGCACATAGAGGGCGTCGCGGCGCAGCTTGCTCAGGACCAGGTCGCCGGGGGCCGGATGTTTCTCGTCATCGGCCAGCAGATGGAAGATGTCCTTGACGTGGACGACGCCCACCGGGTCGTCCAGCGTCTCGCGATAGATCGGCATCCGCGAATGCTCGGCCTCGGCGAACTGGGCCACCACCGCCTCGAACGGGGTCGACAGCTCGACGGCGACGACGTCGGCGCGCGGCGTCATGACGTCGGCGACCCGGAGAGTCTGGAAGGCCTCGGCCTGGTCGACGATGTCGACCGCGCCGCTGGCCGGCGGCGGCTCGGGCGGCCGCTGCGGCTCGTCGCCGCCAATCAGGCGGCGGCGCATACGTCGAAGGAACGCCCGCACGCCCCGGCTTCGTCGAACCGGAACGGCGGGCTGTTGACTAGGCTCGTCGCTGGGCATGGCCCCTGTCAGCGCCCCTCTTCATCGCCAGCATAAGGGTCGGGAACGTCCAGACCCGCCAGGATTTCGCGTTCGAGCGCCTCCATGGCTTCAGCCTCGTCGTCGCTCTCGTGGTCATATCCTAGGAGATGAAGCACGCCATGCGCCACCAGATGTTGCAGATGGTGGGCCAGAGGCTTGCCCTGCTCGGCCGCCTCGCGGGCGCAAACCCCATAGGCCAGGGCTATGTCGCCGATTTGGCCCTCCGGATTGACGAGGGGATCTCGCGGCGCGGGGAAGGACAGGACGTTGGTCGCATAGTCCTTCTGGCGGAAGTCGCGGTTCAGGACCTGAACGCTGTCGTCGTCGGTCAGCAGGATCACGATCCCCTGCCCCACGATGTCCTCGTGCGCGTCCAGCACGGCCTGCGCGGCGCGCCAGACCAGGACCTCGGCGTCCTCGGCGGCGGCCAGCCAGGCCTGATCCTCGATCTCGATATCGACGGTAATGGTCATTTAGCGGGGAGTACTCTGCGCCGCGTCCGCGTCATAGGCCTTGACGATGCGCTCGACGAGCGGGTGCCGCACCACGTCCGACGCGGTGAAGCGCGAAACTGCCACGCCCTCGACGCCTTCCAGGATCGAGACGGCGTGGGCCAGGCCCGAATCCCGAGGGTTCAGCAGGTCGACCTGGGTCGGGTCGCCGGTGACCACCATGCGCGCGCCCTCGCCGATCCGGGTCAGCACCATCTTCATCTGCAGCCGCGAGCAGTTCTGGGCCTCGTCGACGATGACGAAGGCGTGCGCCAGGGTGCGGCCGCGCATGAAGGCGATCGGCGCGACCTCGATCTCCAGCTTTTCCCGACGGCGACGCAGCTGGTCGGCGCCCATGATGTCGGTCAGGGCCTCCCAGACCGGGGCCATGTAGGGATCGACCTTCTCGTTCAGGTCGCCCGGCAGGAAGCCCAGCTTCTCGCCGGCCTCGACGGCGGGGCGGGTGACGATCAGTCGATCGACCTCGCCGCGCAGCAGCATCCCCGCGCCATGGGCGACGGCCAGGAAGGTCTTGCCGGTGCCGGCCGGACCCAGACCGAAGACCAGCGGGTGGGTCGCCATCTTCTCAAGGTACTGAGCCTGGCTCTTGGTCTTTGGCGAGACATTGCCCTTGCGCACCGCGCGGGGCGAGGCCTGGCCGCCCGTTTCGTGAGCGCCGCCGATGGCGATGCGGACATCGGCCTCGACCACTTCCTCGCCGGCGTCGGCGCGGGCGGCCAGGGCGCTCAGAGCGCGCTTGGCGCCGGTGCGTCCCCGCGCGTCGCCGGTGATGGTGACGCCGCCGCCGGGGGTCTCGATCAGCACCTTGAAGGCGTCTTCGATCAGGGCCGCGTGACGGCCGGACGGGCCCGACACGGCGTGAACCGCGTCGTCGGACAGCGGCAGGAACTCGGGCGTGCGGCTCACGCGGTCTCCAGAACAGGTTCGAGCACGCCCGCCAGGCTCATCTTGGCGGCGCTCTCGATACGAACGGGAACGATCTTCCCGATCAGTTGCTCCCCGCCCTCGGCGTGGACGGCTTGCAGATAGGGACTGCGTCCCACCACCTGGCCCGGGTGGCGGCCGGGCTTTTCAAATAGCACGGGCAGCACCTTGCCGACCTGGGCGGCGTTGAAGGCGCGCTGTTGCTCGTCGAGCAGCTGGTTCAGGCGTTCCAGGCGCTCGGCCTTGACCTCTTCCTCGACCTGGCCCGGCATGGCGGAGGCCGGCGTGCCCGGACGACGCGAATATTTGAACGAGAAGGCGCTGGCGAAGCCGACCTTGCGGACAAGATCCAAGGTCTTCTCGAAGTCGCCGTCCCGCTCGCCGGGGAAGCCGACGATGAAATCGCCGCTCATGGCGATATCCGGACGCGCGGCGCGGATGCGCTCGATCAGGCGCACATAGCTCTCGGCCGTGTGGTCGCGGTTCATGGCCTTGAGGATCTTGTCACTGCCCGCCTGCACCGGCAGGTGCAGATAGGGCATCAGCTCCGGCAATTCGCCGTGGGCCTCGATCAGGTCCTCGCCCATGTCGCGCGGGTGGCTGGTCGTATAGCGGATGCGGTCTAGGCCATCGATCTTGGCCAGTTGGCGGACTAGCTTGGCCAGGGTCTGGCCGTCGCCGTCATAGGCGTTGACGTTCTGGCCCAGCAGCGTGACCTCGCGCACGCCCTGGTCGGCCAGGCGCTTGGCCTCCTCGACGATGTCGTTCACCGGCCGCGACCACTCGCCGCCGCGGGTGTAGGGCACGACGCAGAAGGTGCAGAACTTGTCGCAGCCTTCCTGCACGGTGAGAAACGCGGTCACCCCGGTCACGTGGCGCTCGGCCGGCAGGGCGTCGAACTTCTCGTCGGCGGCAAAGTCGGCGGCCAGGCGCTCGCCCGTCGCGCGGTGGGCGCGGGCGATCAGCTCGGGCAGCTGGTGATAGGCCTGCGGGCCGACGACCAGATCGACCGCCTTCTGGCGGTTCATGATCTCCTTGCCTTCGGCCTGGGCCACGCAGCCGGCCACGGCGATGGTCATGCGACCGCCGTCCTGCGCCTTCCGGTCCTTCATCTGCTTGATGTAGCCGAGTTCGGAATAGACCTTCTCGGTGGCCTTCTCGCGGATGTGGCAGGTGTTCAGCACCACCAGGTCCGCCCCCTCGGGATCGTCGACGACGCCATAGCCCAGCGGGCGCAGGACGTCGGCCATGCGCTCGCTGTCATAGACGTTCATCTGACAGCCGTAGGTCTTGATAAAGAGGCGCTTGCGCGGGGTCTCGCTCATCCGGCGAGGTTATGGGGTCGAGAGGCCCGTTCCGCAAGGGCGGGATCCTCCCCGGCGCCGCGAGAACCCGCCCAGGATCAGTCCTCCAGCGGCATCCCGTAAAGCTCGAGCCGGTGATCGATCAGCTTGTAGCCCAGCTTCCTGGCGATGGCGTTCTGCAGCGCCTCGATCTCCTCGTCCACGAACTCGACGACCTTGCCGGTCTTCATGTCGATCAGGTGGTCGTGGTGATGATCGGGCGTCTCCTCGTAGCGGGAGCGGCCGTCGCGGAAGTCGTGACGCTCGATGATGCCGCTTTCCTCGAACAGGCGGACGGTGCGGTAGACCGTGGCGATCGAGATATGCGGGTCGATGGCGTGGGCGCGGCGGTGCAGCTCCTCGACATCGGGATGGTCCTCGGCCGACGACAGCACGCGCGCGATCACGCGGCGCTGGTCCGTCATGCGCATGCCCTTTTCGATGCAGGCCTTTTCGAGTCGATCCAAGGCGGACCCTCCGTCTGAGTCGCCGGCAAGATAGGCAATCAGCCCTTAAGTGTTAAGCGCCCGGCGCATGACCAGCGCGTCCTTGGCCCCATCTGGGTGAGGATAATAGCCCTTGCGGAGCCCGACCCGGGCGAAACCGGCCGACTGATAGAGCCCGATGGCCGGCGCGTTGTCGGCCGCGACCTCCAGGAACATCGCTTCGGCCCGGGTTTCGGCGGCGATTCCGGCGGCCATCTCGACCAGGGCCGCGCCCCAGCCGCGTCGGCGGGCGGCCGGATCGACGGCGATGGTCAGGATCTCGGCCTCGCCCGCGATCGAGCGGCACAGGATGAAGCCCTTGGACACCGCGGGCTCTCCAGCCTCGCCCAGCACGGCGAAGGCGCCCGGGGATTTCAGCAAGTCGTCGAACTCCACCGCCGTCCAGGGCCGGTCGAAGGCCTTGTCGTGCAGATCGGCGAGGTCGAAGGCGGCTTCGGAGCCGACAGGGCGCAGGTTCATGCGGCGGGCAAGGTGGCGTAGGGCGCGCGCAGATAGAGCGGCCGGGGGGAATGGGTCGGAACCGGCTTTCGGTCCGCCAGGCGAGCGACGGCGACGGGATCGGGCGCGACGGGCGTCAGCACGGCGGCGTCCGGCAGCACATTGGCCAGCAACGGCGCGCCCGAGCCGACCAAGGTCGCCGGCCCGCCCGAATAGAGCTCGGCGAGGCGCGCGGCGGCCTCGCCCAGGCCCAGGGCGTCGGGCGCCATCAGCGAGACGCCGTCTGAGAAGACCTGGATGTAGACCTGCTCCATCCGCGCATCCAGAACGGCCGCGACGAAGCCCTGGGTTCCGAAAGCCAGACTCTCCAGCGTGTTGACGCCCACGCAGGGGATCGACAACGCCGTGGCCAACCCCTTGGCGAAGGCCAGGCCGACACGCAGGCCCGTGAACGAGCCGGGTCCGACGGTGACGCCGATACGCTTGAGATCCGCGAAAGCCACGCCGGCCTCGGCGACGGTCTCGCGCGCGATGGGCCCGATCCACTCCTGATGGCCGCGAGTCATCGGCTCGCTGCGCGCCGCCAGGACGCGTTCGCCGTCCAGGACGGCGACCGAGCTGGCGCCCAGGCAGGTGTCGATCGAAAGGATCATGAGCTAGGCCGAGGCCACGTTGGCGCCCTCGGCGGGCCGCCAGACCAGCTCGTTCAGCTGACCCTTGGCCTTCAGGGCCGCCTCCGACTGCAGACCCTTGCCCGTATAGCCAGGCACGCCGAAGACATAGGACACGGTCGGCGCCTCGGGACGCACGCAGATGGTCTGGTTGACCTCGCGCCCCTCGCCGGCCCGGCAATGATCCAGCGTGAAGCCCAGGTCGCGCCACTTGGCCAGCAGCGCTTCGTCCTTGGGACCGCGCACGTCGCCGGCGGCGGCGCGGACATAGGCGATCTCGCCCTCGTCGGTCTTGCCGATCTCCAGCAGCGGGACCTTATCCTGCTCGACATTGATGATCGGCTGGGCGGGACCCTCGCCGAAATGCAGGAAGGCCTGTTCGACCTTGGCCTTGGGGAAGAGAACCTTCAGCGTGGCCAGGTCGAAGGCGGTGGCGCCATTGATCGGCCCGACCCCGTCCTTGGTGATCTTCAGCACGCCGCCCGTATAGGGCGCGACCGCGACGCGGACGGGACCTTTGGGCGCCGCCTCGGACGGGCTGGCGTCATGGGCGGCGGGCGTCTTTTCCCCCTGGCCGCAGGCGGCGAGCAGCAGGAGCGGCAGGGCGAGAAGCGCGGGACGAAAGGTCATAAAGAGCTTCTAGCGAATCCGCGCCCGATGCACAAAAGCCCGTCGCCATTTTCGGGCGACGGGCTTTTGATCGTTAGAGACGTTCGCGGGTCAGAGGATCTTCGCGGCTTCGTCGAAGTCGAGGCGCGGATTGCGCGGGAACAGACCTTCTTCCGTGCCGTGGCCAATCGAGGCGATGAAGTTGCTCTTGATGTTCGTGCCCGCGAAGAACTCGGCGTCGACGCCGGCGTTGTCGAAGCCCGACATCGGGCCGACGTCCAGGCCCAGGGCCCGCGCGGCCAGGATGAAGTAGCCGCCCTGCAGCGAGCTGTTGCGCAGCGCGCCCCATTCGCGGGCGGCCAGGTCGTTGAACCAGTCCTTGGCGCCCGGGGCGTGCGGGAACAGCTTCGGCAGGGTCTCGGGGAAGTCGAGGTCGTAGCCGACAATCACGGTGCACGGCGCTTGACGGATTTTCGCGGCGTTCGAGCCCGAGGACAGCTTGGCCAAACGCTCCTTGGCCTCTTCCGAGGTGAGGAAGTAGAAGCGCGCCGGGCTCGAGTTGGCGGCCGTCGGACCGAACTTGGTCAGCTCATAGAGTTCGCGCAGCACGCTCTCCGGCAGCGGCGTCGGATCCCAGCCGTTGCGGGTGCGGGCTTCGGTGAACAGCTGGGCGAGCGAGGCGTCTTCGAGCTTGGCCATGAGCGATCCTTACAAGGTCTATTCGCAACTCTTATGGTTACAATATAACCTTGGAGCCGAGACGGGCAACACCCGCGGCCACCGATCCGGTGAAAATCAGAGCGTCTGCTCGACCCGGGTCACTTCCGGCACATAGTGCTTGAGCATGTTCTCGACGCCCGACTTCAGGGTCGCCGAAGAGGACGGGCAGCCCGAGCAGGCGCCGCGCATGTGCAGCCAGACCACGCCGGTCTTCGGCTCGAAGCGCGAGAAGACGATGTCGCCGCCGTCCTGGGCCACGGCCGGGCGGATGCGCGTGTCGAGAAGCTCCTTGATCTCGGCGACGATCTGCGAGGCGTCCTCGTCATAGTCTCCGTCGTCATGGCCTCCGGCCTCGACCGCGTCCAGCAGCAGCGGACGACCGCTGGTGAAGTGATCCATGATCGCCGCCAGGATCGGCGCCTTCAGATGCGGCCACTGGGCGTCCTCGCCCTTGGTCACGGTCAGGAAGTCGGGGCCGAAGAACACCCGCGTCACGTCGCCGAGCTCGAATAGCGCCTTGGCCAGGGGCGAGGCGTCGCCCTCCTCCGGGGTGCGGAATTCCCGCGCGCCCTCGCCCAGAACCTCTCGGCCGGGGAGGAACTTCAGGACCTCGGGATTGGGCGTGGTTTCGGTCTGAATGAACATGGCCTCCAGATGGACCTCGCGACGTGTTGACGCAAGACCGGCCGCCACGGCGCTCCAAGGACAAGGTCATCGAATTTTGAAAGTGACACTGGCGTCATTTTCTGGCGGTATGGACGAAAGAACAATGATCCGCGGGAGGATCCGAGATGAGCGATGGTTCGATCGACCTGAAGGACGCCGCGCGCGCCGAAGCCTATGCGACGCCGCTGGAGGAGTTTCACGTGGCCCGGCCGGCCCTGTTCCAGGCCGATGCGATGTGGCCCTTTTTCGAGCGGCTGCGGAAGGAGGACCCCGTCCACTTCTCCAAGGGGGATGAAGAGACCGGGCCTTATTGGTCGATCACCCGCTACGAAGACATCATGACCGTCGACACGACCCACCAGGTCTTCTCGTCGGACGCGCATCTGGGCGGCATCACCATCCGGAACTTCGACGAGGACTTCGTCCTGCCGATGTTCATCGCCATGGACCAGCCCAAGCACGATATCCAGCGCAAGACGGTCAGTCCGATCGTCTCGCCGACCAATCTGGCCAAGCTTGAAGGGATCATTCGCGAGCGGGTCCAGCGCATTCTCGACAGCCTGCCCATCGACGAGCCCTTCGACTGGGTCGATCGAGTGTCTATCGAGCTGACCACCCAGATGCTGGCCACCCTGTTCGACTTCCCCTGGGAAGAGCGCCGCAAGCTGACGCGCTGGTCGGACATCGCCACCGCCTCGCCCGAGAGCGGCATCATCGAAAGCGAGGAGGCCCGCCGCGCCGAGTTGATGGAGTGCCTGGGTTATTTCACCAATCTCTGGAACGAGCGGGTGAACCTGACCGAGCCGGGCAACGACCTGATCTCGATGCTGGCCCACGGCGAGGCCACCCGCGACATGCCGCCGATGGAGTATCTGGGGAACATCATCCTGCTGATCGTCGGCGGCAATGACACCACCCGTAACTCGATCACCGGCGGCCTCTACGCCCTGTCGAAAAATCCCCAGGAAGAAGCCAAGCTGCGCGCCGATCCCAGCCTGATCCCGAACATGGTCTCGGAGATCATCCGCTGGCAAACGCCCCTGGCCCACATGCGCCGCACGGCGCTGGCCGACTACGAGCTGAACGGCAAGACCATCAAGAAGGGCGACAAGGTCGTCATGTGGTACGTCTCGGGCAACCGCGACGACACGGTGATCGAGAACGCCGACCAATTCATCATCGACCGCCCGCAGGCCCGCCGCCACCTGTCGTTCGGCTTCGGCATTCACCGCTGCGTCGGCAACCGCTTGGCCGAGATGCAGTTGAAGATCGTCTGGGAAGAGGTGCTCAAGCGCTTCCCCAAGATCGAGGTGCTGGAAGAGCCCAAGCGCGTGTACTCGACCTTCGTGAAGGGCTACGAGCGGATGATGGTGCGGATCCCCGAGCGGATCTAGGCCGCGCCGCCCTCCCAAAAAAGATTCGCCGCGCCAGTCAGAGGCTGGCGCGGCGTTTTCGTATCGGGACCTTAGGGCGCCAAGGCGCCTAGAACCTGTCCGCTTCAAATGGAATCATTTGAAGCGGATAAACAGGCTCTAAATTCAAATATTTAGAGCGCGTTCGAGCGGTTTAACCGCTCACACTTAAACCTAACGCGCCCTAAGCCCCCCAGAAACCGACCAGCTTCTTGACCTCGGACAGGGTCGGGGCGGCGGCTTCGCGAGCCTTCTCCGCGCCCTTGGCCAGGATCGCGTCCAGCACCGCCGGATCGCCCAGCAGGCCGCGCATCTTCTCGCCGACCGGGGCCAGCTTCTCGACGGCCAGCTCGGCCAGGGCCGGCTTGAAGGTCCCAAAGCCCTTGCCGGCGTACTCGGCCAGCACCTCGGCCTTCGTCTGGCCAGAGAGCGCCGCGAAGATCCCGACCAAATTGTCGGCCTCGGCGCGGGCGCTCAGTTCGTCCAGGGTTTCGGGCAGCGGTTCCGGATCGGTGCGGGCCTTCTTGATCTTTTGGGCGATCGCGTCGGCGTCGTCGGTCAGGTTGATCCGCGAATAGTCCGACGGATCCGATTTGCTCATCTTCGCCGAGCCGTCGCGAAGGCTCATCACCCGCGCGCCCGGCCCCTGGATCAGCGGTTCGGGCTGCGGGAAGAACGCGGAAGCTCCCCCAGGGGCGCCGAAGTCGTGATTGAACTTGGCCGCGATGTCGCGGGTCAGCTCCAGGTGCTGCTTCTGGTCCTCGCCGACCGGCACGTGGGTGGCCTTGTAGATCAGGATGTCGGCGGCCTGCAGCACCGGATAGGTGTAGAGACCCACCGAGCTGCGCTCCTTGTGCTTGCCGCTCTTTTCCTTGAACTGGGTCATGCGGTCCAGCCAGCCGAGGCGGGCGACGCAGTTGAAGATCCAGGCCAGCTCGGCGTGCTCGCGCACCGCCGACTGCGGGAAGATCGTCGCCTTGTCCGGATCCAGGCCCGAGGCGATGTAGGCCGCCGCGATCTCGCGGGTCTGCTGGGCCAGCGCCGCCGGGTCCTGCCAGACGGTGATGGCGTGCATGTCCGCCACGAAGATGAAGGTGTCGATCTCGTGCTGCAGGCGGGCGAACTTCACCAAGGCGCCGAGATAGTTGCCCAGGTGCAGGGCGCCGGAGGGCTGCACGCCCGAAAGCACGCGGGACGGACCCGTATAGGTGACGGGAGCTTGGTCGGTCATGGGTTCAGCCTTGCTGAGAAAATTTTGGGCTGTCGAATTCGACTGGAATGGCTCGGGCGCGTGGAAGCGCATCGCGTCGAAACGCGAGGATCGAGGTCAGTTGGAGCCGCGCCATCGCGGCGCGAGGGGACCGATCGGAGCCATGCCCGCTGGTTAGCCTCCTCGCGGGCAGGGATCAAGCCTTGCCGCGCCTCAGCACCGTCTTCAGTTCGGCCGGCCTGACGCCGCCGAACAGGAACAGCAGCGGCGGATAGACGGCGAGACCCGCGAGGCAGGTCAGGGCCAGGGCGACCTCCTTGGCTCCCAGGGCGCGGCCATGCAGACCGACGGCGCGCAGCGGCGCCTCGATGACGTCGCGATAGTGCGAGGCCGTCGCCAGCAGAAGACCCATGCCCAGACTGGCCAGCAGGGTGCGGATCAGACGCGACCAGGTCTGGCCCGAGGGGCCGTACTCGCCCTTTCGCGCCAGGACGAAAGCCATCTGGCCGACATTGAGCCACGAGGCGATGGCCGTCGCCGCGGCGATGCCCTTCACGCCCACCAGATGGAAAAGCACCACGCCGAACGCGATGTTCACGGCCACCGAGATCAGGGCGAAACGCATCGGGCTCTTGGTGTCGCCACGCGCGAAAAAGGCGCGCGAATAGAGCTGCTGCAGCACGAAGGCCGGCGTGCCCAGGCCGTAGAAGAACAGCGCCGCCGCCGTCTGGCTGGCGTCGAAGGCGGTGAACTGGCCGCGCGTGTAGAGGCCGTCCGAAAGGAAGCCGGGCATGGCGACCAAAGCGGCGGCGGCTGGCAGGGTCAGGGCCATGGCCAGGGTGATGGCCTGGTCCATGGCGCTCTGGGCGTCTTCGCGGTCGCCCGAGTGCACGGCGCGCGACAAACGCGGCAGCAAGGCCACGCCGATGGCCACGCCCACAAGGCCCAGCGGCAGCTGGTAGAGCCGGTCGGCCGTCGCCAGCCAGGTCCGCCCGCCCGCCACGTGGCTGGCCAGATTGCCGGAAATGAAGATGTTGACCTGGGTCGCACTGGCCGCCAGGGCGCCGGGGATAGCTTTGCCGATCAGCGCGCGCACCTCGGGCGTCAGGCGCGGCAGCCGCCAGTGGACCTTGGCCCCGGACTTGTTGACGCCCCAGGTCAGCAGCGCCGCCTGAGCGACGCCGGCGGCGATGACCCCGACCGAGCCGGACTTCGCCGCGCCGATCGCCGTGGTCTGCGGCAGGATGAAGGCCAGGGTGAACAGGTTGAGCAGGATCGGCGCGCCGGCCGACAGGATGAAGCGGTCGCGGGCGTTCAACACGCCCGACAGGTGCGCCACGATCGCCATGCACGGCAGATAGGGCATGGTGATCTGGGTCAGCAGCACGGCCAGCTTGTACTTGGCCGGATCGGCGGCAAAGCCGGGGCTGATCAGCATCATCAGCCAGGGCATGGCCAGCTGGCAGACCACGGTGATGATGATGGTCGCCGCCGCCAGCGACGCCATGGCGTCGGCGGCCAGAATGTCGGCGACCTCCTCGCCATCGGTCTGCAGCGACTTGGCGTAGGCCGGCACGAAGGCGGCCGCGAAAGCGCCCTCCGCGAAGAACCGGCGGAACAGGTTGGGGAAGGCCAGGGCGGCGTTATAGGCGTCGGCGGCCGGCGTCAGGCTGGCCCCCATCCGATAAGAGACCGCGAGGTCCCGCGCGAAGCCCATGAACCGGCTGACCAGGGTCAGGCCGGAATAGATCATCGAAGACTTCAGCAGCCCGCCCTTCTTGGGGGCGGGGGCGTCGGCGGCGGGGGGCTGGGCGGCGTCGGTCACGTCCGGCTTCTGGGGTCTTGGCGAGGGGGCGTCAAGGGACACGCCGTGGCGCGCGCCTGCGGGAGGCTGGCGATCGTGGGATCAACCCTCGGCCGACACCACGCCATGCTTGATCCACAGCGCCTGGTCCTTGAGGTTCTTGCGAACCCAAGCGGCGTGAACCTCCCGCTCGGCATCGGTCGAGCGCGGCGCCAGCGGACGTTGGCGAGCGCCATACGATCCTTGTCGCGCGGCGGAGACGGCCAGGACCTCGACGGCGTGGGTCAGCTCCAGGGCGCGCTCCTTGCCGCCCTGCAGTTCCAGATAGACCTCAGCCAGCAGATGGGCGTCGATCAGCGCCCCGTGCTTTTCGCGGCTGTCCAGGCTGATCTTGAACCGCTTACACAGCGCGTCCAGCGAGTTGTACATGCCCGGGAAGCGCTTTTTGGCCATGGCCAGAGTGTCGATCCAGCGCTCCTCGTGGATCGGCGTCTTGCCGCACTTCTCAAGTTCGAAATTGACGAACTGGCGGTCGAACGCCGCGTTGTGGGCGACCACGACGCTGTCCCCGACAAAGTCGATAAACCTATCGGCGATCTCATGGAACTTGGGTTTGCCGGTCAGGAAGGCGCTGGACAGACCGTGGACCTTCTCGGCCTCCGCCGGCATGTCGCGGAGGGGGTCGCAATATTCATGGAATGAGCGGCCGGTGGGCATGAAGTCCACCACCTCGATGCAACCGATTTCGACCAGGCGGTCGCCCGTCTTGGGATCGAAGCCGGTGGTTTCGGTGTCGAGGATGATTTCCCGGGCCATGATCCCTCCATGCGACCGTTCGCGGCCGGCTTCAAGCGGAGCGGGAGGTTCTCAACAGAGTCAGAAGGTCGCGGACCTGATCGCGGGCGTGGTCCACTCCCTGGCTCGTATCAATGACGAAGTCGGCCCGCGCGCGCTTCTCGGCGTCCGGCGTCTGACGCGCCAGGATCGCCTCGAACTTCTCGGGCGTCATGTCCGGGCGCGCCAGAACGCGCTGACGTTGGACGTCGGCCGGCGCGGAAACCACCACCACCTTGTCGACCTTCTTCTCGCCGCCAGTCTCGAACAGCAGCGGCACGTCCAGCACGACGATCTCGTGACCCTCGGCCTGGGCCTTCTCGAAAAAGCCGATGCGATGGGCGCCGACCAGCGGGTGAACGATCCGTTCCAGCTTGGCCAGGGCCTCGGAATCGCCGACCACCTGGGCGCTGAGCTTGGCCCGGTCGATGGCGCCATTGACGACCACGCCCGGAAACGCCGCCTCGACAGGGGCCACTGCCGCGCCTCCGGTCGCGTAAAGCGCGTGCACCGCCGCGTCGGAGTCGTAGACGGGCACGCCCTCGGCCTGAAACAAGGTCGCGGTGGTCGACTTGCCCATGCCGATCGACCCGGTCAGCCCCAGCACCAGCATGGCTCAGTCCTCGCCCAACAGTTTCAGCGCGATGGCCCGCACATCGACGTCGGCGGGCGGCGCGACGCCGTAGATCGCCTCGAAACTTGGTTCGGCCTGGCGCAACAGCATCTCCAGACCATCGACCGCCCGGCGCCCGGTCGACCGAGCGCGTTGCAGGAATTCGGTGCGCAGCGGCTTATAGACCATGTCCATCACCACCGCCGTCTCCGGAGTCCGGGAAAGGTCGGCCGCCGGGCCGTCGCCGCCGCCCAGGCCCAGCGAAGTGGCGTTGATCACCAGGCCCGCCTCCGCCAGCAAGTGGGGGAGGGCGGCTTCCGCCGCGGCGAAGACCTTGGTCCCGAAGGCGTCGACCAAGTCCTGGGCCCTGGCCAGGGTCCGGTTGACCACCGTCACCCGGAGCGCGCCAGCCAGAAGTAGCGCGGCCACGGCGCCCCGCGCCGCGCCCCCCGCGCCGAGGATCACCACCGGCGCGGCCGCGACGTCGAAGCCTGGCGCCTGGATGGCGATCGCGCTCAAGAGACCCGGCCCGTCGGTATTGTCGGCATGGACCGAGCCGTCCGGGTTGAAGATCAACAGATTGGCCGCACCGGCCATCCGGGCCAGATCGCTGGCGGTGTCGGCGCGAGCCAGCGCCCGTTCCTTGAACGGAATGGTCACGTTGAGACCGCGCACCGCCCCGCCTCGCAGGCCGTCTATAAACGTCTCGAACCGGTCGGCCGCCGGCGCGAAAGGAACATAGGCCGCGTCCAGGCCCGCCGCCTGGATCCAGGCGTTGTGCAGGATCGGGCTCATCGAATGGCGGATCGGCTGGCCGCAGACGCCGCCGACGATCGCGGCTCCAGAGATCGTCATGCGGCGAGCGCTCCGTGAAGACGCAGGAAATCGAGCAGGCCGATCAGCGGCAGGCCCAGGATCGTGAAGTAATCGCCATCGACCTGGCTGAACAGCTGAACGCCCTCGCTTTCCAGCTCGTAGCAGCCGACCGACCACAGCAGGGCCTCGCCGCGACGCTCTATGTAGGCGTCCAGCCAGGCTTCGCTGAACGGGCGCACCGTCAGCGCGGCGCTCTCGACCACGCGCCAGATCGGCTGGCCGTCGCGGGCGACGACGACGGCCGCGTGCAGCTTGTGGGTCTGGCCGCGCAGTTCCAGAAGATGCTCGCGCGCCTGGGCCAGCGTCTCGGCCTTGTCGAACAGCTTGCCACGGAGGTCGAGCGTCTGGTCGGCGCCGATCACCAGGCCCGGA
This sequence comes from Caulobacter vibrioides OR37, assembly GCF_000372645.1. Lineage (GTDB taxonomy): Bacteria > Pseudomonadota > Alphaproteobacteria > Caulobacterales > Caulobacteraceae > Caulobacter > Caulobacter vibrioides_E. Next base: position 131,446 of record NZ_APMP01000007.1, read on the forward strand.
CGCTTGGTCGAGACCTTGACCGCCTTCATCTCGGCCAGGGCGTCGGCGATGTCGCGCGGCGCGACCTGTTCGGCGAGCAAGGCGGCCTTGGCCGCGTCCTCGTCGACGCCGGGGCTCACCGCCTCGAAGGCGACGCCGGCGTTCTTCAGGATCATCTGTCGCGCGGCGCTCTGCGAGGCGAGGGTGACGGGGGTCATCCCAGGACCTCGACCTTGCCGCGGCCGCCCGACAGCAGATTGATGATCGCCGCCGCCGTTTCCTCGACCGAGCGCCGGGTTATGTCGATGACCGGCCAGTTCATCCGCTCGAACAGGCGCCGGGCAGCGATAATCTCCTGCCGCACCGCGTCGGCGTCGACATAGTCGCTCTCGCGGTTCTCCTTCAGCGACAGCAGCCGGTTACGGCGGATCTGGATCAGGCGGTCGGGCGAGGTGATCAGGCCGACGATCAGGGTGTTCTTCAGCTCGAACAGGTCCTGCGGCGGTGGCCGGCCCGGCACCAGCGGCACATTGGCGGCGCGCACGCCGCGATGGGCCAGATAGATGCAGGTCGGGGTCTTCGAAGTCCGCGACACGCCGACCAGGATGACGTCCGCCTGGGTCAAGTCCTGGCCGCCTTGGCCATCGTCGTGGGCGATGGCGTAGTCCAAAGCCTCGATACGGTCGAAATAGTCGTTGGTCAGGGCGTGTTGGGCGCCGACGCGTGTCGAAATCCGCGCGCCCAGATAGCGCGACATGGCGCTGATCACCGGATCCAGGGCCGCGATGCAAGGCATTTCCAGCTTGCGGCAGCCTTCCTCGAGCGCGGCGCGCAGGCCCGGATCGACGATCGTATGCATCACCACGCCCGGCGCGCCGGCGATCTCCTCCAGCGCCCGATCCAGCTGCCGCGTGGACCGGACCAGGGCATAGATATGTTCGATCGGCAGAATATCGGTGAACCGCGCGCAGACGGCGCGGGCCATCGCGTTCAGGGTTTCGCCGGTGGAGTCCGACACCAGATGGATATGGAAATAGGTGGCGAAGCGCGGCGGGAGCCGCTCGCTCTCGCCGCCATGAGCCAGACTCTCCTGTGGATCATCCGTTAACGGTTGTTTAACCACTTGTCCTGCCCCTGGGGACGACCGGGGGCCGAATGGTCCGCCGAACGTCGTGACACGGCGCCGCTGTGATCAACGGTCGCATTTCCCGCCTACCATCCCCAAGCTCGCGCCGCATCCCCCGATAAGGGGATAGGGCTTGTCCAAACCAGAGGACGGAATCGAGCGCGGTCTTTATCGCACCCTTCGATGCGTTAAGCGTTCGTTAAGAAATTCAACGAGCTGTCTAGCTGTCCACACGATTAACAAAGCCTTAACCACATGTGGGAAGGCCTGGGGGCGGAAGCGGATGGACTGTGCGAGTCACGCGCCAAAAGGGCGTTTTCCCCGCTTTGCGGTTGCCCTGCCTCGACCTCTTTCAATCTTAATTTCTTATTAAGAAATGATAGGAGGGTCTTAAGGGACTTACGGGCTTGAGCGCTGGCTCTCGCCGGGCTTTAACGCGGACATGACGTCTTCGGCCCCAAAGTCCCAACAAACGGTTAAATTTCTCTCGGCGCTTTCGGGCGAGACACACGCCCATCCGCCGATCTGGTTCATGCGCCAGGCGGGGCGGTATCTGCCGGAGTATCGCGCGGTGCGCGCCACGGCGCCGGACTTCATCAGCTTCTGCTTCGATCCGGAAAAGGCGGCCGAGGTCACGCTGCAGCCGATGCGGCGCTTCCCGTTCGACGCGGCCATCGTCTTCGCCGACATCCTGCTGATCCCGGGCGCTCTGGGCCAGAAGGTCTGGTTCGAGGCCGGGGAGGGCCCAAAGCTGGGCGAGATGCCGTCGGTCGATTCCATGGCCGAAAAGGCCGGAGAGGCGGGCAAGGCCCTATCGCTCGTCGGGGAGACGCTGACGAAGGTTCGCTCGGCGCTTGATCCGTCTAAGGCCCTGATCGGCTTCGCCGGCGCGCCCTGGACCGTGGCGACCTACATGATCGAGAAGGGCTCCAGCGATCGCAGCGGCGCGCGGACCTTCGCCTATCAGAATCCGGAAACCACCGACGCCCTGATCCAGGTGCTGGTCGACTCGACCGTCGATTACCTGGCCATGCAGGTCGATGCGGGCGCGCAAGCTCTGAAGCTGTTCGAGAGCTGGGCCGAGGGCTTGTCCGAGCCGCTGTTCGATCGGCTGGTCACCCAGCCGCACAAGAAGATCGTCGAGGGCCTGCGCGCCCGGGGCGTCACCGTGCCGATCATCGGCTTCCCGCGCGGGGCCGGCGCCCTGGTCGAGGGCTATGCCGCCCAGGTCCCGGTTCAGGGCGTGGCGCTCGACACCCAGGCCAGCGCCAAGCTTGGCCAAGCGATCCAGAAGACCAAGACGATCCAGGGCGCGCTGGACCCGCTGCTGCTGCGGGCCGGTGGCGATGCGCTGCTGAAGCGGGTGGACGAACTGCTCGAACAGTGGAACCAGGGTCCCTATATCTTCAACCTGGGGCACGGGATCCTGCCGGACACGCCGATCGCGCACGTCGAGGCGGTGCTGGAGCGGGTGACCGGACAGAAGGTGGTCAAGTGAGCCAGAAGCTCGCCGTCGTCTTGTTCAATCTCGGTGGACCCGATGGTCCGCGCGCCGTCCGGCCGTTCCTGTTCAACCTGTTCCGCGACCCGGCGATCATCGGCGCCCCGGCGCTGATCCGCTATCCGCTGGCGGCCCTGATCTCCACGACCCGCGAGAAGATGGCCAAGGCCAACTACGCGATCATGGGCGGCGGTTCGCCCTTGCTGCCGGAAACCAAGAATCAGGCGGAAGCGCTCGAGCAGGCCCTCGCGGTCGCTCTGCCCGGCGTCGAGGCCAAGTGTTTCATCGCCATGCGCTACTGGCATCCGCTGACCGACGAGACCGCGCGTCAGGTCGCGGCCTTCGCCCCGGACGAGGTCGTGCTGCTGCCGCTCTATCCGCAGTTCTCGACCACGACGACTGGCTCGTCGCTCAAGGCGTGGCGCAAGGCCTACAAGGGCTCGGGCGCCGAGACGACCGTCTGCTGCTACCCGACCGAGGCGGGACTGATCGAGGCCCACGCCCGGATGATCCGCGAGACCTGGGAGAAGGCCGGCTCGCCGAGCAATATCCGCCTGCTGTTCTCGGCCCACGGGCTTCCGGAAAAGGTCATTCTGGCCGGCGACCCCTACCAGAAGCAGATCGAGGCCACGGCCGCCGCCGTCGCCGCCAAGCTGCCGGCGGGGATCGACTGGACCGTCTGCTACCAGAGCCGGGTCGGACCGCTGAAATGGATCGGCCCGTCGACCGACGAGGAGATCCGCCGCGCCGGCGCCGAGGGCAAGGGCGTGATGATCACCCCGATCGCTTTCGTCTCCGAGCACGTCGAGACCCTGGTCGAACTCGACCACGAATACGCCGAGCTGGCGAAAGAGGTCGGCGCCGCGCCCTACGTTCGCGTCCCGGCCCTGGGCGGCGCGCCGGAGTTTATCGACGGCTTGGCTAGCGCCGTTCGCAGCGCTCTGGCTGAACGCGCCGGTTCGGTCGCCCCGGCCTGCGGCTGGCGCTGCGGTCCTGAATGGTCGAAGTGCCCGTGCCGAGAGGGAGCCGCGGTGTGATGGATTTCCTGGTGGCGCACTTCAACCTGGTGCGCGGGCTTCACATCCTGTCGGTCATCGCCTTCATGGCCGGGATGCTCTACCTGCCGCGCCTGTTCGTTTATCACAGCAAGGCCGCGCCGGGCTCGGAGATGGCCGAGACCTTCACGGTCATGGAACGCCGTCTGCTGCGCGGGATCATCAATCCGGCCTCGATCGCCACGGCCCTGTTCGGCCTGGGCCTGATCCTGGCTGACAGCCAGATCCGCGGCTGGAGTTTCCTGGCCGAGCCGTGGATGGCCACCAAGCTGGTCGCGCTGGTCGGGCTCTACGGCTTCCACGGTTTCCTGTCGGCCTCGCGCAAGAAATTCGAGAAGGGCGAATATCCCCGCTCGGAAAAGTTCTGGCGGATGGTCAACGAGATCCCGTTCGTGCTGGCCATCGTGATCGTCGTCTCGGTGACGACCAAGTTCCTGAACCACTAAACGGCGGCGGGCGCTTGACCCGCCGTCCGCCGCGTGATTTGCATCGGCGATAGGTCCGCTATCGGCGGACCGCCTCCTTCACGGACCGGCGCCCGTCCTGGCGCGCCCCGCGAGCCTTCCGCTCCAAGGTCCGTTCCCCGAACGATCCGCGTCATCGTCAATCGACGCGCATGTCCCGGCCTTACCGGGCATGACCCATGAAGTTCTACCGGCCGGACTCCGTCGTGGGGCCCGCGCCCACTCTTGAGTCTTGTCATGACCGAAGAAACCGAAAACGAAAGCCTGGGCGCCGAAGAGGCGACCATCGAAGAGACCGTCGCGGACACCGCCGACGTCGCCACCGAAGCTTCGGTCGAAGCCGAAGCGGAAGGCGAGGACGAAGGCTCCAGCATCGCCGACGCCGTCGCGGCCCTGGGCCTGAAGTCCATGTCTCTGCAGGAGCTGAAGGAGAAGTCCCCGGCCGACCTGCTGGCGTTCGCCGAGACCTTCGAGGTCGAGAACGCCAACTCCATGCGCAAGCAGGACATGATGTTCGCGATCCTGAAGACCCTCGCCGAGGAAGGCGTGGAGATCTCGGGTTCGGGCACCATGGAAGTGCTGCAGGACGGCTTCGGCTTCCTGCGCTCGCCGGAAGCCAACTATCTTCCGGGTCCGGACGACATCTATGTCTCGCCGTCGCAGATCCGGAAGTATGGCCTGCGCACCGGCGACAGCGTGGAGGGCGCGATCCGCTCGCCACGCGAAGGCGAGCGCTACTTCGCCCTGACCAGCGTCTCGAAGATCAACTTCGAAAGCCCAGAGAACGTGCGCCACAAGGTGCACTTCGACAACTTGACGCCGCTCTATCCCGAAGAGCGCCTGCACATGGAGCTGCCGGACCCGACGATCAAGGATCGCTCGGGCCGCGTCATCGATATCGTCGCCCCGCTGGGGAAGGGCCAGCGCTGCCTGATCGTCGCCCCGCCGCGCGTGGGTAAGACGGTGATGCTGCAGAACATCGCCAAGTCGATCGAGACCAACCATCCCGAGTGCTACCTCATCGTCCTCTTGATCGACGAGCGTCCGGAAGAAGTCACCGACATGCAGCGCACGGTGAAGGGCGAGGTGATCGCCTCGACCTTCGACGAGCCGGCGACCCGTCACGTCCAGGTGGCCGAGATGGTCATCGAGAAGGCCAAGCGCCTGGTCGAGCACAAGCGCGACGTCGTCATCCTGCTGGACTCGGTCACCCGCCTGGGCCGCGCCTACAACACCACGGTCCCGTCGTCGGGCAAGGTGCTGACCGGCGGTGTCGACGCCAACGCCCTGCAGCGTCCGAAGCGCTTCTTCGGCGCCGCGCGTAACGTGGAAGAGGGCGGTTCGCTGTCGATCATCGCCACGGCCCTGATCGACACCGGCAGCCGCATGGACGAAGTCATCTTCGAAGAGTTCAAGGGCACCGGTAACTCGGAAATCGTCCTGGACCGCAAGGTGGCCGACAAGCGCATCTTCCCGGCCATCGACGTGCTCAAGTCCGGCACCCGCAAGGAAGAGCTCATCACGCCGAAGGACCAGCTGCAGAAGACCTACGTCCTGCGCCGCATCCTCAACCCGATGGGCGCGTCGGACGCGATCGAGTTCCTGCTCGACAAGCTGCGTCAGTCGAAGACCAACGGCGATTTCTTCCAGTCGATGAACACCTGAGTCTAGCCGGACTCGTTCGGAAAGAGAAAGGCCCTGGGTATTACCGGGGCCTTTTTCTTTTGAAGTTCCTCCCCCGCATCACGGGGGAGGTGGCCCAGAGGGCCGGAGGGGGTCACCTGAACTTATGCCGCATGAGCCCCCTCAGCCGCTCCGCGGCAGCTCCCCGCGTTGCGGGGGAGCATCTCGCCTCTACGGGACCAGCAAGGTCGCGCCCGTGGTCTTTCGGCCTTCCAGGGCCTCGTGCGCGGCGCGGGCCTGGGCCAAGGGGAAGGTCTGGCCGATGTCGATTTTCACCGCGCCGGAGGCGAGGAGGGCGAACAGCGCCGCGGCGCTTTCATCCAACTCCTCGGTCGTGGCGATATAGTCGAACAGGCGAGGGCGGGTCACGAACAGCGACTTGGCCCCTAGGTCCAGCGGCGCGAAGGGCGGGACTGGACCCGAGGCGTTGCCGAAGGTCACGAGCGTCCCTCGACGGGACAGACTTTTCAGGCTGGCGTCCCAGGTGTCTTTCCCCACGCCGTCATAAACGACCGCGACGCCTTGGCCGCTAGTAATCTCGGCGACCCGGGCCGCGATGTCTTCGTCGCTGTAGTCGATTAGGTGATCGGCGCCCAGGTCCCTGGCCACGGCCAGTTTGGCCTTCGAGCCGGCGGTGGCGATCACCGTCGCGCCCAAGGCCTTGCACCATTGCACCAGGATCTGGCCGACGCCGCCGGCGGCCGCGTGGATCAGCACGTGATCACCGGGTTTCACGTGGAAACATCGGCGGACCAGAAACTCCGCGGTCATGCCCTTGAGCATCGCCGCCGCCGCCGTCTCCAGGCTTACGCCATCCGGAACCTTCACGGCTCGGTCGGCCGGGACCACGGCCGCCTGGGCATAGGCTCCGAGCGTTCCATTGTACGCCACGCGGTCGCCCGGCCTGAACCGCGTGACAGTCTCGCCGATCGCCTCGACGACGCCCGCCGCCTCCAGTCCGATCACGGCCGGCAGCTTCACCGGATAGAGCCCGGAGCGATGATAGGTGTCGATATAGTTCAGACCGATGGCGTGGTGCTTGATCAGAATCTGCCCGGCCGCCGGCGAGGGAACCTCGACCTCGACGGCCTTCAGCACTTCGGGTCCGCCTGTGTGAACCGCCTGGACGGCCAGCATCAGCCCAGCGCCTTCTTGAAGAAAGCCAGGCTCAGGGCGTTGGCCTTGGCCGCGTCACCGGTGTCGTAGTGCGCGCCGCCCTCGCGGGCGAACGCGTGGTCTCGGCCAGGATAGGTGTGGATTTCGATCTGGGGATGGTCCTTCAGCGCCTGCAGGATCACCTGCTGGGCTTCCGGCGGCACGAACTGATCCTTCTCCGCGATATGCATCAGCAGCGGATGGTTGAGCTTCTCGGCTTCGCCAACGTGCTTTTCGATACCCACGCCATAGTACGAGACCGCGGCGTCGGCGTCCGTGCGCGTCGCGGTCAGGAAGGCGAGCAGGCCGCCGAGGCAATAGCCGACAGCGCCGACCTTGCCCTCGACGCCGGGCATCGCGCGGATCGCGGCGATGGTGGCGGCGATGTCGTTGACACCCGTGTCCACATCGAAGGCATTGAACAGCTCGAAGGCGCGCTTCCATTCGGCTTCGGACTGGTCGGTGATGTCGATGCCGGGCTCGATCCGCCAGAACAGATCGGGGCACACGGCGACATAGCCTTGCGCGGCCAGGCCGTCACAGATGTCGCGCATCACCTTATTGACGCCGAAGATCTCCTGGATCACGAGGATGGCGGGAGCCTTGTCCGCCTCCGGGCGCGCCACATAGGCCGAGAAATCGCCGTCCGGCGTGGTGATCGTGAGGGTCTCGCTCATCGCAGCTCTCCGTCCATACTGGTCGATGTGACTTTCGACCAAAGCGCTCTAACCTGCGCCGACGGGCTTGCCCCATAACAATATCGTGCCCTGACTGAAGGGAACCACCCGATGAAGATGACCATCGAGATCGATTGCACGCCCGTCGAGGCGCGAGCCTTTTTAGGGCTTCCGGATGTCAGCGGTTTGAACGAGCACCTCGTCAAGGAGATGCAGAACCGGATGGACGCCAATATGGCGATGCTGGCGCCGGACGAACTGTTGAAGAACTGGATGGCGTTCGGCGCCGGGGCGCAGGAACAGTTCCGGAAGTTGATGACGGCCGCCGCCGGCGCGGCCGCCGGCAAACGCGACTGAGACCATGACCGATACGATCTTCGCCCTGGCCACCGCGCCGGGACGATCGGCCGTGGCCGTGGTGCGGGTCTCGGGTCCGGCGACGCTGTCTACTGTCAAAGCGCTGTGCGGGTCCGCGCCGAGCCCACGCTTGGCGGCGCTCAGGACCTTGCGCCACGAGGGCGTGGCGCTGGATGAGGCGCTGGTTTTGAGGTTCGAAGGTCCGGCCAGCTATACCGGAGAGGACAGCGCGGAGTTTCACGTGCACGGCGGTCGAGCCGTCGTGGAGTCTCTGCTGTCGGCCCTGAGCGATCTTGGCCTACGCCTGGCCGAACCCGGGGAGTTCACTCGTCGCGCGTTTGAAAACGGCAAGCTGGACCTGGCCCAGGCCGAGGGCGTGGCCGACCTCATCGACGCTGAGACCGAGGCGCAGCGACGACAGGCCCTGGGTCAATTGGGCGGCGCCTTGAGCCAGCGCTACGATCGCTGGCGCGACCTGCTGGTTCAGTCCCAGGCGATGCTCGAAGCGGCGGTCGACTTCCCCGATGAGGACCTTCCCGAGGCCGTCGCGGAGCGCGCTCGGCCGGCCTTGAGAACCTTGAAAGCCGAACTCGATCTGGCGCTCGCCGACGTCGCCCGTGGCCGCCGGGTTCGGGATGGCTTCCGGATCGCCTTGATCGGGGCGCCGAACGCCGGGAAGAGCACGCTGCTCAACGGTCTTACCGAGCGGGAGGCGGCGATCGTTACGGACACACCCGGTACGACTCGGGATGTCATTGAAGTTCCGTTGGTGCTCGGAGGCTATAAGGTTCTTCTCGCCGATACGGCGGGGATTCGGGATACGTCGGACGCCATCGAGGCCGAGGGCGTGCGACGGGCGCGGGCCTGGGCCGAGGATGCTGACCTAAGGCTTTGGGTCGTCGACGGGTTTCACGTGAAACATCGCGTGGAGCTTGAGGACGCCGTTCGGCCCGGCGACTGGCTGGTGCTGAACAAGGTGGATATCGCCCAAACCCTGACGCTCGACGAAGCGGAGCGCTGGGCTCGAGGGGAGGGGCTTGAGGTTGTTCGTCTGTCCGCGCGATCGGCTTCGGCGCTGGATGATCTTCGAAGCAGGCTTGCGGCTGCCGTGGCCGACGCGTTGTCCGGCGCCGACTTTCCCGCCGCGACGTGTTTGCGTCATGCCGAAAGGCTTCGGGAAGCCCAGAGCTATCTGGCCCGCGCGCTATCCGACGCCGGCCTGGAAGTCGAGCTGGCGGCCGAGGACGTTCGCTTGGCGGCTCGGGCCCTGGAAAAGATCACGGGCCGGGTCGACCCCGAGGATGTTCTGGGTCGTGTCTTCTCGACCTTTTGCATCGGCAAGTGATGTTCCACGTGAAACACGCGCCGACTATCCACAGGCTGCTCACAGCTGCGGTTAGAGCGTTTCACGTGGAACGCCGACGAGTCACATCGACCTGATCGCCTGATTGGCGTATATGTCGAGTCCAACGCCCCCGCCCGTCGGGGGCGTTCGCATTGAGGCCGAGTCTCTTGTCCAACTCCTGGGATGTCATTGTCATTGGCGGCGGCCACGCCGGCTGCGAAGCGGCGACCGCGTCCGCGCGTGCGGGCGCGCGCACCTTGTTACTGACGCATAAGCTCGAAACCATCGGCGAAATGTCCTGCAATCCGGCCATCGGGGGGCTGGGCAAGGGGCATCTTGTCCGCGAGATCGACGCCCTGGACGGCGTCATGGGCCGTATTGCCGACAGGTCCGGCATTCAGTTTCGGATGCTGAACCGGTCGAAGGGACCGGCGGTGCGAGGCCCACGGTCGCAGATCGATCGCCGTCTCTATCGCGAGGCCATGCAAGCCGAACTGGCGTCGACGCCGAACCTCGACATCATCGCCGCGGCCGCCGAGGACCTGATCGTGGAGGCCGGCGCGGTCGCGGGCGTGATCGACGCTGGGGGCCGCGCCTACCGCGCTTCACGTGTAATCCTGACTACCGGCACCTTCTTGAAGGGCGTGATCCATCGCGGCGAGGATCGCATTCCCGCAGGTCGGGTCGGCGATCAGCCCTCGATCGGTTTGGCCGACCGGCTTTACGCCTTAGACTTCCAGATGGGCCGGCTGAAGACCGGAACGCCGGCGCGCCTGGATGGCAGGACGATCGCCTGGGACCGGCTGGAGAGCCAAGCCGCTGACGACTCGCCGATCCCATTCTCGTCCCTGACCGACAAGATTGACGTTCCTCAGATCGCTTGCGGGATCACCTTCACGACCGAGGAAACCCATCGGATCATCGCCGAGCGGATCGGGGAGTCCCTGGTCTATAGCGGCCGCGCCTCGGGCGTTGGGCCCCGCTATTGTCCCTCGATCGAGGACAAGGTCGTCCGGTTCGCGGACAAGACCAGCCATCAGATTTTTCTCGAGCCCGAAGGCCTCGACGACAACACCGTTTATCCCAACGGCATTTCCACGTCGGTTTCGGAAGAAACCCAGCTGCTGTTCCTGCGCACGATCCCTGGCCTGGAGAAGGTCGAGGTGATCCGCTACGGCTATGCGATCGAATACGACTATGTCGACCCGCGCGAGCTGTACGCCACGCTGGAGACCAAGCGTCTGCCCGGGCTCTATCTGGCGGGCCAGATCAACGGCACCACCGGCTATGAAGAGGCGGGCGCCCAGGGCTTGGTGGCCGGTCTGAACGCGGCCCTGGCCGTGCAGGGGAGGTCGCCGGCGATCTTCGCTCGGGATGAGGCCTATATCGGGGTGATGATCGACGACCTCGTCACGCGGGGCGTGACCGAGCCCTATAGAATGTTTACCAGCCGTGCCGAATTCCGCCTGACCCTTCGCGCCGATAACGCCGACCAGAGGCTGACCGATCGCGGGATCGCCTTGGGTGTCGTCGGCGCGCGGCGGGCGGCCGCTTGGGCAGACAAGAAAGCCCGTCTGGAAGCGGCGCGCGGTTTTGCGCGTTCGGTCAGCCTGACCCCGAACGAGGCGGTAAAGGCGGGCTTCAAGGTCAATAGCGACGGCGTGCGACGTGACGTGTTCGCCATGCTGGCCTATCCCGATGTGACCCTCGACGACCTGGGCCGGGTGTGGCCCGAGGTTTTCACGTGGAACACCGATGTCCGCGAGCAGATCGAGATCGAGGCCGCCTATGCCGGTTATCTGGATCGCCAGCGGGCCGACGCCGAGTCGCTGCGCAAGGACGAGGACCTGCGCCTGCCCGCCGATCTCGACTACGGGGAAATTGGCGGCCTGTCGAACGAAGTGCGGGAAAAGCTGGCGCGGGTCCGGCCGCTGACCCTGGGCCAAGCGGCCCGCATCGAAGGCGTGACCCCTGGGGCGCTGACCGCGTTGCTCGCCTATGTGAGGCGCGGCCGTGCAGCCTGAAGCCGTGCTCGTCGAACCGCCCGTCCTGGACGCGGCGGGCTATCAAGCCATGACGGGCGCGTCGGACGCCCAGCTCGCCGATCTCGCGCGCTATCAAACGCTGCTGGCCGAGTGGAATGAGGTGATGAACCTGGTCGGCCCGCTGACCATCGCCACCTACTGGACCCGTCACGCGCTGGACAGCGCCCAGCTTCTGGCCTTCGCGCCGGACGCTCTGACCTGGGCGGATCTGGGCGCCGGCGCCGGCCTGCCTGGCGTGGTGCTGGCCGTACTCCTGAAGGGTAGGGCCGGGGCGCGGGTGCATCTGGTGGAATCGATGACCAAGCGCTGCCGTTTTCTGGAGGTGGTGGCGAAGGATCTCGATCTGCCGGTCCAGATCCACAATGCGCGCGCGGAGGATCTGAGCCTGAAGGTCGACGTCGTGACGGCCCGGGCCTGCGCGCCGATGACCAAGCTGCTCGGCTTCGCCGAACCCTATCTGCGCAGGGGCGCGACCGGTCTTTTCCTGAAAGGCCAGGACGTCGCGACCGAGCTCTCGGAGGCCCAGAAGGCCTGGAACTTCGAGAGTGATCTGCATCCCAGTCAAAGCGACCCCCGGGGCCGTATCGTTCAAGTGAAGAGGTTTTCCCGTGTCCGCTAATCCTCTCCGCGTTTTCGCCATCGCCAACCAGAAGGGCGGGGTGGGCAAGACCACCACCGCCATCAACCTCGGCACCGCCCTGGCCGCGTGCGGCGAGCGTGTACTGCTGATCGACGCCGACCCCCAAGGCAATTGTTCCACGGGGCTGGGGATCGGCCGCACCGCGCGCCGAACTACCCTCTATGACGTGTTGATGGGTGAGGCGCCCGTGGTCGACGCGGCCGTGAAGACCGAGCTGCCCGGCCTGGACGTCATACCGGCAGACGCCGATCTCTCGGGCATCGAGATCGAGCTGGGTCAGACCGCCCGTCGGTCCTACCGGCTGCGCGACGCCCTGGAGCCGATCCGCGCTAACGGCCCTTACACCTATGTGCTGATCGACTGCCCGCCGTCCTTGAACGTGCTGACCGTCAACGCCATGACCGCCGCCGACGCGGTGTTCGTGCCCTTGCAGTGCGAGTTCTTCGCCCTCGAAGGGCTGACTCAGCTGATGCGGACCATCGAACGCATTCGCGGCAGCCTCAATCCGCGCCTCGAAATCCAGGGCGTCGTGCTGACCATGTACGACCGGCGCAACAGCCTGTCCGAGCAGGTCGCCCGGGATGTCCGCGAGTACTTCGGCGACAAGGTCTATGACGCGATCATTCCGCGCAATGTGCGCGTCTCCGAGGCCCCGTCGTTCGGCAAGCCTGTCCTGCTGTATGATCTCAAATGCGCCGGCAGTCAGGCTTATCTGAAGCTGGCGCGCGAGGTGATCAGCCGCGAGCGCGATCGCCAGGCCCAGGCGGCCTGATCCCGAGTTTCCAAGTACCGATACCGAGTTTGACCGAGAAGATGATGGAGTCCGTAGTGGTGGGTGAGCCCGGTAGTTCCGAGGGCCGGCGTGGTCTGGGTCGTGGTCTGTCCGCTCTGCTGGGCGAGGTCGAGGCGGCGCCGGCCCAAGCGCCGGGGGCCAATACCGGCGGTTCGCGCGAAGCGCCGATCGAGATCCTGAAGCGCAACCCGGACCAGCCGCGCCGCACCTTCCGCGAGGAAGATCTGGAGGACCTGTCCAACTCGATCCGCGAGAAGGGCGTCCTGCAGCCGATCCTGGTCCGTCCCGCGCCGGGCTCGCCCGGAGAATACCAGATCGTCGCCGGTGAACGCCGTTGGCGCGCGGCTCAGCGCGCCGGCCTGCGCAGCGTGCCGATCATGGTGCGGGAACTGGACGACCTGGCGGTGCTGGAGATCGGCATCATCGAGAACGTCCAGCGCGCCGATCTGAACGTTCTGGAAGAGGCCCTGTCCTACAAGGTCTTGGTGGAGAAGTTCGATCGCACCCAGGAAGCAATCGCCCAGACCATCGGCAAGAGCCGCAGCCACGTCGCCAACACGATGCGTCTGCTGGCCCTACCGGACGAAGTGCAGTCCTACCTGGTCAGCGGCGAGCTGTCGGCCGGTCACGCGCGGGCCATCGCCGCTGCGGCCGATCCGGTGGCCCTGGCCAAGCAAATCATCGAAGGGGGGCTGTCGGTGCGCGAGACCGAGGCCCTGGCCCGCAAGGCCCCGACCGCGACGCCGTCGAAGAACAAGGGCGGTCGCCCGCCTCGCGTCAAGGATACCGACACCCAGGCGCTGGAAGCCGACTTGTCGTCGGTGCTTGGCCTGGACGTTTCGATCGATCATCGTGGGTCGACCGGAACCCTGACCATTAGCTATGCGACGCTCGAGCAGCTGGACGATCTCTGCAATCGTCTGACGCGCGGGGTCTGACCGCTTGCACATAAAAGCGTGCGTGCGGGCGCTTTTCGCAGCGTCCGAAAATCGCCTCTGTCGCGCATGGAGCGGCGCGTTTCCGTACTAGGGGAGGCGCCGTTTTCGTGAGCGGAGGGCGATCCGGGGTGCTTTTGGCAACAAACCCTTCTGGCGAAAGGATTTCTGGAAAGTCGTCCACAGCCGCGCAAACAATGCTTTTGGGGCGGTTTTCGGAGCTCTACAGCCCCAGACGGCGGGCGCGGCCCGCGATCATCAAAGCCAGACGCTCGGCGATCAGCTGGTCGGGCGAACCGGAGCTCTTGCAGGCCCGATCCGCCGCGAGGACCTCGCCCTGGATGTCCAGGATCGCTTCCAGGTTCCAAGCGCGCGCCTGGCGCAGGAATTCGCGCTCCTGCTTCCAGAAGATTCCAGCGGCCTTGGCGGCGGCCTGCAGGTCGACGCCGTTCTTGTGCAGGGTCAACACCCGGCGCAGACGGCCCAGATAGAAGCTGATGGCCCGGACGGCGGCGGGGCCGCCTTCGCCTTCGGCGGCGGCGCGGCGCAGGGCGGTCTGGGCCGCGCCGGCCCGGCCGCCGAACGCATCGGCGGCGGCGTCGCTCAGCGAGGCTTCGGGCTCGACGCCCAGAAAGTCCGTCAGGTCAGCGGCCGTCGCGTTGATGCCGCTGCCTGGGCCAAGATACAGCGCCAGACGTTCGATCTCCGCCCGGGCGACGCCGCGTTCCTTGGGCAGCCGCGAGACGAAGAGCTCCAGCGCCTCGCTGTTCAGGCCGACCCGGTCATTGGCCAGGGTGTCGCGGGTCAGGCGGGCCAGGTCGCCGGCCTCGTCCTCGTAGCAGGGGATGACGGCGCAGCCATTGGCCTTCTCGCCAATCTTGCGCAGCTGGGAGTCGCGACCCAGCGCCCCAGCCTCGATCAGGAAGAAGGCGTCGGGATTGAGCAGGCCCTCGACGTGGCGGGTGACGGCCTCGGCGGCGGCCTTGTCCGGACCGGCCTTTTCGCCGGTCAGGCGCAGGCGCACCAGGCGGCGGCCGCCCATCAGCGAGAGGGCCGACAGCTCGTCCTCCAGCTTGGCCGGATCGCTGTCCAGATCGCCTTCGGTGAGCTGGGCGGTGTCGAAGGGGTCGTCGGGGCGCGCGACGACGCGTTTGGCCAGGGCGTTGGCGCGATCGCGCACCACGCCTCGGTCCTTGCCGTAGATGATCACGGCCCGAATGTCCGGGGTCGGCTCTTTCAGGAAGCGCTCGACGTCCGGACGCTTGGAGAGGATCATCCCGAGGCCTTACGCCGGGGCCTTGCCCGCCAGCCAGGCGGCCAGGTCCAGCTGGATTCGGCGCGCGGCCTCGGTCGCGGCCCGCTGCTGGCCATCTTCCTGGGCGGCGATCGCGGCATAGGGCTGGTCGGCCGAGTCATAGGTGACCGATACGGGCGTGACGCCCTTGTGGACCTCGGCGGCTGTCTTGGCGTCGACGAGGCGCCAGGTGACGGTCATCTGCAGCTCGTAGCGGTTGGCCACGTTGTCGAGGCGCACGCCGCGAGGGAAGCGACGCTCGCTGATCCAATAGGTCAGCCGATAGGCCGGCTGAGTCCCCTGGTGATGCGCCAGGGCGTCGTCCAAGGCTTCCCGTAGCAGGTAGCCGGCGCGACCCTCGGACGCCACGGCCTCGATGCTGGAGAGGCCACCCTCGACGCCGGGACGGGCGTAGAGGGGGGTGAAGCCGCAGCCCGACAGGGCCATGGCCGAAAGCGCGATTGTGGCGGCTGCCAGGGTGCGTTTCATCGTTGTCGCTTGGAGTCTCAATTGGCCACGATGTTGACGATGCGGTCCTTCACCACGATCACCTTGCGGACCGTGACGCCCTCAAGGTGAGCCATGACGTTGGGATCCGCCAGCGCGATTTTGGTCACTTCGTCGTCCGGGGCGCCGGCCTTGACCTTCACCTCGCCGCGACGCTTGCCGTTGATCTGGATCGGCAGGACGCGTTCGTCGTCCGCGGCCAGGGCCGGGTCGGCCTTGGGCCAGGGAGCGTTGACGACCATGCCTTCGCCGCCGATCTTCGCCCAGGCCTCCTCGGCCAGGTGCGGGGTGAACGGGGCGACCAGCCGGGCCAGGATGTTCAGGGCCTCGGCCCGGGCCGCCAGGACAGCGTCCGAAGCGCCTTCGGCCGGAGCGGCCTTCAGGGCGTTCAGGAACTCGTACAGGCGCGCCACGCCGCTGTTGAAGCGGAAGCCCTCGATGCTGTCGGTGACGAAGCCGATCAGCTTGTGGGCGGCCTTGCGCAACGCCAGAGCCGCCTCATCGCTGTCGTCGTGGGCGAAGTCGCCGGCGGGCTGGCTGTCGAACTCGTTCCACAGGCGGTGCGTGAAGCGCCAGCTGCCCTCGACGCCGGCGTTGGTCCATTGAACATCGCGCTCGGGCGGGCTGTCGGACATCACGAACAGGCGGGCGCTATCGACGCCGTAGGCCTCGAAGATGTCCTCGGGCGCCACGACGTTCTTCTTCGACTTCGACATCTTCTCGATGTCGCCGATGACGATCGGCGCGCCGGTCTTGGCGTGCGTGGCCGAGCGGCTATTGCCTTCGACCTTGATCACCACGTCGGAAGGTTCGACCCATTCGCCGGCCTCGTTCTTGTAGGCCTCGTGGGTGACCATGCCTTGCGTGAACAGGCCCGCGAACGGTTCTTCCACCGAGACCAGGCCCTCGTCCTTCAGGGCGCGGGTGATGAAGCGGGCGTACAGCAGGTGCAGGATCGCGTGCTCGACCCCGCCGATATACTGGTCGACCGGCAGCCAGTAGTCGGCCGCGGCCTTGCCGACCGGCTCGGCGGCTTGCGTGTCGGCGAAGCGGGCGAAGTACCAGCTGCTGTCGATGAAGGTGTCCAGCGTGTCGGTCTCGCGCTCGGCCTTGCCGCCGCAGGACGGGCAGGTCGTGTGGCGCCAGGTCGGGTGACGCAGCAGCGGGTTACCCGGCTTGTCGAAGGTGACGTCGTCGGGCAGGGCGACGGGCAGCTGGTCTTCCGGGACGGGCACGACGCCGCAGGTCTCGCAGTGGATGACCGGGATCGGGCAGCCCCAGTAGCGCTGGCGCGAGACGCCCCAGTCGCGCAGGCGATAGACGGTGGCGCCTTGGCCCTGGCCGGCCGCCTCGATGCGCGCCACGGCCTCGGCCTTGGCGGTCTCGACGTCCATGCCGTCCAGGAATTCGGAATTGAAGATCTTGCCGGGGCCGACATAGGCCTCCTTGCCGACCGTGAAGGTCGCCGGATCCTCCCCGTTGGGCAGCACCACCGGCTTCACCGGCAGGCCGTACTTGCGGGCGAAGTCCAGGTCGCGCTGGTCGTGGGCCGGGCAGGCGAAGATCGCCCCGGTGCCGTAGTCCATCAGGATGAAGTTGGCGATCCAGACGGGCAGGGTGATCGACGGGTCCAGCGGGTGCGTGACCCGCAGGCCGGTGTCGTAGCCCAGCTTTTCGGCGCTCTCGATCTCGGCTTCCGAGGTGCCGCCCTTGCGGCAGTCGGCGATGAAGGCCTGGATCTGCGGGTTCTCGGCCGCCAGCTGCTCGGCCAGAGGATGCTCGGGGGCGATGCCGACGAAGCTGGCGCCGAACAGGGTGTCGGGACGGGTGGTGTAGACCTCCAGGCCCTCGGCCAAGCCGTCCGGCGCTTCGCCCCCATTGGAATTGGCGAACTGGAACTTGAAGCGCAGGCCCTTGGAGCGGCCGATCCAGTTCTCCTGCATCAGGCGAACCTTATCGGGCCAGCGGTCCAGGGTCTTCAGGCCGTCGATCAGGGCGTCGGCATAGTCGGTGATGCGCAGGAACCACTGGGTCAGCTTGCGCTTCTCGACCGTCGCGCCCGAGCGCCAGCCCTTGCCGTCGATCACCTGCTCGTTGGCCAGGACGGTCATGTCGACCGGGTCCCAGTTGACCGAGGCTTCCTTGCGATAGACCAGACCGCGCTTCAGCAGGCGCAGGAACCAAGCCTGCTGCTTGCCATAGTATTCCGGGTCGCAGGTGGCGAACTCGCGCGACCAGTCGACCGAGATGCCCAGCGCCTTCAGCTGCTCGCGCATGGCGGCGATGTTGTCGTAGGTCCAGCCCTTGGGGTGGACGCCGCGCTCCATGGCCGCGTTCTCGGCTGGCATCCCGAAGGCGTCCCAGCCCATCGGGTGCAGGACGTTGAAGCCCTGGGCGCGCTTGTAGCGGGCCACCACGTCGCCCATGGCGTAGTTGCGGACGTGGCCCATGTGGATGCGACCCGACGGGTACGGGAACATCTCGAGCACGTAGTATTTCGGACGGCCGTCGTTGATCTCGCCGGTCTTGAAGACGTCGGCCTTCGCCCAGGCGTCACGCCACTTGGGCTCGGTGTCTTTGGGATTGTAGCGGGCCATCGGAAACCAGGTCTTGGATGCGAAAAGGCGCCCCGTAAGGCGACGCCGCGCAAGACTAGGCGGTTTCGCGGCCGGAGCGCGCAGGAATATGGGTGTTCGGGGTCCTCTTCGCTCGAAGGAGGACCCCGCCGGGCCTTAGCCCTTGATGTTCGACAGGCGAAGCTGGCGCGCGCGCGTCAGGATCGCGTTTTCGATGTCGGTGGCCGTCTGGTCGGAAACCGGAGCGTCGACCCAGGCGCCGTTCGCGTCCTTCGACTGCTTGAACACGGTGACGTTCAGGCCGTCGGCGCGCAGGCGGGTGTCGAGGATATAGACCGTGGCCTTGAAACGCTCGGCGGGAGTCTCGGGGTTCACGTACCAGTCGGTGATGATCACGCCGCCATAGGGGTCGGCCGAGGCCAGGGGCATGAAGGCGAGGGTGTCGAGGCTGGCGCGCCACAGATAGCCGTTGACGCCGATGGCGGCGTCCGGGGTCTGAGCCTTCTTCGCGTGACCCAGGCCCAGGAAGCCTTTCTTCTGGCCTTCGGCGGCGAAAGTCTTGGGGGCCTTGTTGCTGGCGCACGCCGTCATGCCCAGCATCGACAGAGCCAGGACACCCGCGGCGACGCCGCGCATCACAGACCCACGCTCAAACGCCATATTACCTCGCTCCAAATTCTTGCCGGCGCGGCTTCGCGCTTCCAGGCGCGCCCCCGCGGCCGGGAGCCGGTCTATAGCACGGCTGCGCTGCCTCAAAACAGGAATCGCGTGACCTCATCGCCACACGAGACGATTGAATCGTACAAGACCGGCGAAAGTGCGACGACAGTGAGGTTGACCGCGTTTAGCCCAAGCCTTTAATCGCATTTTCAAGGACCCTTCCCTATATGGGATGGGTGGGGACAACAGAGTATAGGCGGCGAGTAGCGATGGTCGCGACGCGTTTCTTTCTGGCGGGAGCCGCCGCGCTGATCCTTTCGGGATCGGCGTCGATGGCGTTCGCCCAGGCCAAGCCTCATGCCGTCGCCCCTGATTTCACCGCCAAGAACGACTTCACCAGCGGCGCCCCCGCCGGCGTGCAGTACCCTCAGGACGACAAGCGCACCCTGCGCTGGGACGCCAAGAAGGGCCGCTGGGGCCTGAAGCTGGACCTCGACCAGCCGACCAACCGTGAAATGGAAATGCAGGACGTTCAGGCCGGCGCCTATTTCAAGGTGACCCCGTCGATCCGGGTCGGCGGCGCCGTCAGCCTGGGCGAGTCCAATCCGGCCTTGGCCGCTCGCCGCGCGCAGCAGAGCGATCCCGCCCCGCGCGTTCGCCTGGAAACCGCGTTCAAGTTCTAGAGCGTGAGGCTGAAGGTCGGAACCGGCTTCAGCTTATCTCGCGCTCTAAACATTTGATTTAGAGCCGGCCAGCGCTTCCACCGCCGCGATTCCCACGACGCCGCTGCCGGACAGACGTCCGGCGGTGTTCGCGCGCACGCCCCCCAGCGCATAGACCGGAAGGGCGGTGGCGGAGACCAGCGCGTTCAGGCCCTCGA
Source organism: Caulobacter vibrioides OR37 (assembly GCF_000372645.1). Taxonomy (GTDB): domain Bacteria; phylum Pseudomonadota; class Alphaproteobacteria; order Caulobacterales; family Caulobacteraceae; genus Caulobacter; species Caulobacter vibrioides_E. Next base: position 151,118 of record NZ_APMP01000007.1, read on the forward strand.
TCCCCAGGGGCACGCCCGCCGAGGGACTGTTGCTTGGAAATACCGGCGAGACCACGACCGCGTCGGCCTCGACACGCTCGGCGGCGGTCAGCGCGGGACGGTCATGGGCTGCCACGGTGATCAGCCAGTCGGGATGTTCGACGCGCAGACGGGGGATTTCTCCGGACAGACGTTCGGGCATGTGCAGACCATCGGCGCCGATGTCCTCGGCGAGCCGGGGGTGGGCGCCGGCCAACAGGATCAAGCCCCGCGCGTCGGCGATCGCCCGCAGCCGCCGGCCCTGGTCGACCGCCTCCGGCGCGCCGAAGGCTCGCAACACGATCCCCGCCCCGCGGGGCAGCCGCAGGGCGACGGCCTCCGGATCGGCCACCCTGGCCGGGTCCGTGAAGAACAGCAGGTTCGGCAGAACCCGACCGCGCGCGATCCTTGGCGAAAACCCGCTCGCCGTCCTAGACAGGACCTCCAGTTCGCTTTCCGTCCGCAAGATCGAGCTCCCCATGTCGCAAGCCCTCGCCGAGATCCAAGGCCGCATCGCCGCCGCCGAGGCCCGCGCCGGTCGTCCCGCCGGCGACGTGACGCTGGTGGCGGTGTCCAAGACCCAGCCTTGGGAGCATATCGCGCCGGTGCTGGACGCGGGGCAGAAAGTGTTCGGCGAGAACCGCGTCCAGGAGGCCATGGAGCGCTGGAGTCAGCGCCGCGAAGGCCTGGAATTGCGCCTGATCGGGCCCCTGCAGACCAACAAGGCGCGTGAGGCGGTCGCCTTCTTCGACGTGATCGAGACGGTCGATCGCGAGAAGCTGGCGCGCGTCCTGGCCGATGAGATTCAAAAGGCGGGCAAGGCTCCGCGCCTCTATGTCCAGGTCAATATCGGCGAGGAGCCCCAGAAGGCCGGCATCGCGCCGGACGAGGCGGACGCCTTCATCGCCGCCTGCCGGGAGACTTATGGATTGCCGGTCGAGGGGCTGATGTGCATTCCGCCGGTCGATGCGGACCCCGCGCCGCATTTCGCCAAGCTGAGAGCCATCGCCCAGCGCAACGGCGTCGCCAAGCTGTCCATGGGCATGAGCGACGATTTCGAGATCGCGATCGCGGAGGGCGCGACCTCGGTGCGGGTCGGTTCGGCGCTCTTCGGGCGGCGCGCCTACGCTTAGAGCGCGATCTCTACCGCATCTCCCGGCTTCGCGGCGGCCAGAACCGCCTCGATATCCGCTCGCGCCAGCGCCACGCAGCCCTCGGTGCCGGGATACCCCTCCCGCGCCAGATGCATGAAGATCGCGGAGCCCAGGCCCGGAACCGGCGGGTCGTCATTGTGGCCCAGGATCACCACTAGGTCGTATACATCGTCGTCGCGCCACATCCGCTCGACGCTGGCCGGATAGGGCAGGGTGACGGGGCGGTTATAGCGGGGGTCGCCCGGCGTGTCGCACCAGCCGTCGTCGGGTCGCGTGGCGCGGCGGGGCAGGGCGGTCTGGGGACCCTCGGGATAGACGTCCGGTCGGTACCAGACCTCCCGCATGACCCAGACGCCGAGCGGGCTCCTGTTATCGCCCTCGCGCTTGTCGGCGGCGGCGATGACGCCGGCCTTGCCGATCGCGCAGCGCACGACGCGGCCTTCCAGCTCGAAACGGCCATCGGCATGGGCGCGAAACGGCATGATCGGTCGACTCCCGGACTTAAGGCCTTGCTCGGGCTTGTCCCGAAGGGGCGCAGCGGTGCATGTTTCCCCTTATGGCGCAACGCAAGACCCTATTGCTCATTGATGACGACGACGACCTGCGCGGCGCCCTGGCCGAGCAACTGGCCCTTCACGAGGAGTTCGCGGTCGCCGAGGCCGCCAGCGCCGGCGAAGGCGTGCGGATGTCGCGCGAGATCAAGCCCGACCTGATCCTGCTGGACGTGGACTTGCCCGACATGGACGGCCGCGAGGCCTGCCGCCTGATGCGCAAGAACGGCGTCACCGCCCCGGTGATCATGCTGACGGCCGCGGCCAGCGACAGCGACACGATCCTGGGCCTGGAGTCCGGCGCCAACGACTATGTCACCAAGCCCTTCCGCTTTGGCGTGCTGCTGGCCCGCATCCGCGCCCAGCTGCGGGTCTACGAGGCTTCGGAAGACGCGCTGTTCCGCATCGGCCCCTACGAGTTCCGCCCCTCGGCCAAGCTGCTGATCGACGAGAAGCAGAAGAAGGTGCGGCTGACCGAGAAGGAAACCAACATCCTCAAGTACCTCTACCGCGCGGGCTCCAAGCCCGTGTCGCGCGAGGAGCTGCTGACCGAGGTCTGGGGCTACAACGCGGGCGTCACCACCCATACGTTGGAGACCCACGTCTACCGTCTGCGTCAGAAGATCGAGCCCGATCCGGCCGTGGCGCGGATTCTGATCACCGAGATGGGCGGGTACAGGCTGCAGCCTTAGGCTTGGAAAGAAAAGAAAAGGGCCCAGCCTTTCGGCCGAGCCCCTCTTGGATCACCTTGGTCCAACGCCTCAGGCGTTGCCGACCACGCCGCCGTTTTCGGCCTGGGCCTTGCGCGCGGCGTAGACGCCGGCGAAGTCGATCGGGTCGATCAGGAACGGCGGGAAGCCGCCCTCGGCCGTGACGTCCGAAATCAGACGACGGGCATAGGGGAACAGGAAGCGGGGGCACTCGATCAGCAGCACCGGCTCCAGATCTTCCTGGCTGACGCCTTCGATGTGGAACAGACCGCCATAGACCACCTCGACGTGGAACACCGCCTGCTCCTCGCGCAGGGCGCGGGCCGACAGCTTCAGGTCCACTTCGAAGAGACCGTCTGGACGGCCCCGGGCGTTCATCTCAACGCCCATGTCGATGGCCGGCTGGGTCGCGCCGGCCCGCAGGCTGTCGGGCGCCAGGGGGTTTTCGAACGAGAAGTCGCGGACGAACTGGGCCAGGATGCGGATGCCCGCTTGGCCGGCCTCGGCGCCTTCCGGGGTCGCCCCAGGGGTACCATTGGGGGCGGTGGTGTCGGTCATTAGGATAAAATCCGTAATCGGCGGCTAGAACGCCTGAGAAAAGGTGGGCGCTGCTACCATGCGGGCTGTTCTGGCGCAACGCCAGGCGCCTGACGGAAGAGCGTCTCTCGCCTATATAGACACCATCCCAAGGGCTCGAAAGCCCGCCGCCGGACCCTGAAGTGCTCCAGATCCTGTTCCTCGCGGCCGTCGCCGCCGTCGTCCTGTACCAGCTCTACGCCACCCTGGGCCGCCGGGTCGGGCGTCAGCCCGAGGACGCGCCCGCCGGGGCGATTCCGGGCTCGCCCAGTCCCGCGCCGCAAGCCAACCCGGGACACGCGATCGAGGGCGTGGCCACGTTGAAGGCCAAGCAGCCGGACTTCGACCCGGAAAAGTTCCTGTCCGGCGCGCGCTCGGCCTACGAGCAGATCGTCACGGCCTACGCCGCCGGCGACCGCGAGACGCTGAAGCCGCTTCTGGTCCAGGAAGTCATGGACAATTTCGAGCAGGCCATGGCGGCCCGCGAGACCGCCGGCCGCGCCGAGAAGGTCGAGTTCCTGACCGCGCCGCGCCTGGATCTCGAAAAGGTCGATGTGATCGGGGACGTCGCCAAGGCCGTGGTGCGCATCCTGGCCGAGGTCCGCACCCGCACCAAGGACGAGCGCGGCGAGGGCGTCGACGACCGTCGCACGGCGGAGCTCTGGACCTTCGAGCGCGAGGTCAAGAGCGCCAATCCGAACTGGCGCCTGGCGTTCGTCGCCGCCGCCGAGGCGTAATGACACGTCGTATCGCCGTTCCCGGCGCCGTCGCGCCGCTGGCCCTGGCGGCCATGCTGCTGAGCGCCTGCGCGAGTACGGCGCCGCCGCCGTCCGCGAGCTCGGGAGCCGTCGCTCCGCCCCCAGCGACCGTTTCGCCGCCCGCGCCTTCGCCTTCGACTTCGCCCGCTCTGTCGTTCTCCGGCCTGACGGGCTGGAGCGAGGAAGACCACCTGGCGGCCTTGAACGCCTTTCGCGCGGGCTGCGGCGTAGCCAAGGAACCGGCCATGGCCCAGGTCTGCCGCTTGGCCAAGGCGACGGTGATTGAGGACGAGCCGGGCGCGCGGGCGTTTCTGGAGGCCAATTTCCGGCCCGAGCCGGTCGGCGACGAGGGCTTGCTGACCGCCTATTTCGCCCCCCGCTACGACGCGCGCATGTCGCGCAACGCCGAGTTCTCGGCCCCGATGCGCGGCTTGCCCTCCGACCTGGCCGTTGTGGATCTTGGCCCCTTCGATCCGGCGTTCGTGGGCAAGAAGATCACCGGCCATGTCGAAGGGCCGACCTTCGTCCCCTATCCCGACCGCGGCGAGATCGAGGCGGTCCCGACCGAAAAGCCCCTGGCCTGGATGCGGCCCGAGGACCTGTTCTTTCTGCAGATCCAGGGTTCGGGCGTGCTGGTCTTGCCGGACGGGCGCCGGGTGCGGGCGGTCTTCGCCGGCACGAATGGCAAGCCGTTCGTCGGCATCGCCAGCGCCCTGCGCGACAAGGGCCTGCTGCCCGACAACAACACCTCGGGCGAGGCGATCCGATCCTGGCTGGCCGCCCATCGCGGCCCCGAGGCCGACGCGATCATGCGGCTGAACCCGCGTTATGTGTTCTTCCGGACAACGCCGGACGACGGCAAGGAGCCGGTCGGCTCGGCCGGCGTATCGCTGCCGCCTGGCCGCGCCATCGCCGTCGATCCCAGCCGCCACGCGATGGGAGGCCTCTACTGGTTGGACGCCGCGACGCCCAAGCTGTCGGGCGCCTTCCCGGCCTATCGCCGTCTGGCCATGGCGCTGGACACCGGCGGCGCGATCAAGGGCGACGTCCGGGCCGACCTCTATATGGGCACGGGCGACGCGGCCGGCGCCGAGGCCGGGCGCGTGCGCCACGCGCTGCGGCTCTATCGGCTCGTGCCGACTCCGCGATCCTGACGTGGCCAGGAAGCCGCCACCCGGTCCGGACGACGACAGGCGGCTCTGGAAGCTCGTCGCGTCGACGGTGACGCCGCGCGCGCCGGTGAAACCCGAGAAGATGCGGTCCAAGGCGCGGATCCGGCCGTCTTTGAAGGCCGACACCGCCTTGCCCGCCGATCCGCCGACGCGCCTGGTCTCGATCGCGCCGCTGCGGCTGGATCCGGAGGATCTGAAGGCCCCCGCGCCGAAGCCGCTCAAGGGACCGGCGGGCCACATCGAGCCCAATCGCAAGCTGCGGATCGTCAAGGAGCGCGACCCGATCGGCGCGCGGCTAGACATGCACGGCCTCGACCAGGACCAGGCTCGCGCCACGCTGGAGGCCTTCATCCGCCGCGCGTTCAGCCAGGGCCACCGGGCGGTGCTGGTGATCACCGGCAAGGGCAAGGTGGGGCAGGGCGTCCTGCGCACCCGCACGCCCGAGTGGCTGGCCGACCCGTCCCTGCGCGAAATGATCGCCGGCGTCTCCACCGCCGACCGCCGCCACGGCGGCGAGGGGGCGCTGTACGTGGCGCTGAAGCGGCGGGTCTAGCCCTTCCGCGACGCCTTCTCGGCGATGCCGGAGGTTCCCTCGCGAGCTTCCAGCTTCTCGGCCACGGCGTCCAGCGGGACGCCGGAAGCGGCCATCAGGGCCAGCCAGTGGTAGAGCAGGTCGGCGCTTTCGGCGGCCAAGGCATCCGGGCCCTGGGCCACGGCGGCGATCACCGTCTCGACGGCTTCCTCGCCCAGCTTCTTGGCGGCCAGGGCCGGGTCGTTCAGCAGCTTGGCCGTATAGGACACCGCCGGATCGCCCCCCTTTCGGGCCTCGATCGTGGCGGACAGGCGTTGCAGGACGTCGGTCAGGCGCTGGCTCATGCGACTTCCTTCAGGGCGTCGAGACGCACGGGGATGCCGGCCTCGGCCATGGCCCGTTTGGCCTCGCCGATCGAGATCTCGCCGAAGTGGAAGATCGAGGCGGCCAGCACGGCGGCGGCGTGGCCGTCGCGGGCGGCTTCGACCAGGTGCTCGGTCTTGCCCGCGCCGCCCGAGGCGATCACCGGCACGGTGACCTCGGCGGTGACGGCCTTCAGCAGCGGGATGTCGTAGCCGATCTTGGCGCCGTCGCGGTCCATCGAGGTCAGCAGGATTTCGCCGGCCCCGCGCTCGACCACCTTGGCGGCCCATTCGACCACGTCGATCCCGGTGTCCTTGCGGCCGCCATAGGTCCAGACGTTCCAGCCCGAGCCGTCCTCGCGGGCCTTGGCGTCGATGGCCACGACCACGCATTGAGCCCCGAAGGCGTCGGCGCCCCCGGCGATCAGGTCGGGGTTCTCGACGGCCGCGGTGTTGACCGAGACCTTGTCGGCGCCGGCCAGCAGCAGGCGGCGCATGTCCGGCACTTGCCGAACGCCGCCGCCCACCGAAACCGGCATGAAGCAGACCTCGGCGGTGCGCGAAATGACGTCCAGGATCAGGCCCCGGCCCTCGCTCGAGGCGGTGATGTCGAGGAACATCAGCTCGTCGGCGCCGGCGGCGTCATAGGCTCTCGCCTGCTCCACCGGATCGCCGGCGTCGCGCAGGGAGACGAAGTTGACCCCCTTGACCACCCGCCCGTCCTTCACGTCGAGGCAGGGAATGATCCGGGTCTTCAGCATCAGGCGGCCGCCGCGATCAGGGCTTCGGCCGGCTTGATCGTGCCGGCGTAGAGCGAGCGGCCCAGGATGGCGCCGGCGATCTCGACGCCCTTGCGGGCCTTCAGCCGCTCGATGTCGGCCACCGAGGCGACGCCGCCCGAGGCGATGACCGGGATCGAGACCGCGTCGGCCAGCTCGCCCACGCCCTCGACATTGACGCCGGTCAGGGCGCCGTCGCGGCTGATGTCGGTGATGATCAGGGCCGCCACGCCAGCGTCCTCGAAGCGGCGCGACAGGTCGATCGCGGAGAGGTCCGACAGGCCGGTCCAGCCGTCGACGGCGACCTTGCCGTCGCGGACGTCGACGGCCACGGCGATCTGCTCGGGCCACAGGCGAGCGGCCTTCTTGACCAGTTCGGGGTCGTGGACGGCCACGGTGCCGAGGATGACGCGCGAGACGCCCGCCTCGATCCAGGCCTCGACGCCCTCCAGCGTGCGGATGCCGCCGCCCAGTTGCACGGGGATGGAGATCGACTCCAGGATATGCTCGACGGCGGCGGTGTTGACCGACTTGCCCTCGATGGCGCCGTTCAGGTCAACGACGTGCAGCCACGAGAAGCCGTCCTTGACGAAGCGCTGGGCCTGGTCGGCGGGCGAGGTGTTGAAGACCGTGGCCTTCTCCATGTCGCCGTGCAGCAGGCGCACGCACTGGCCGTCCTTCAGGTCGATGGCGGGATAGAGGATCATGGGCGCCATTCCAGGAAGTTGGCGAGCAGGGCGAGCCCTGAGGCTTGTGACTTTTCGGGGTGAAACTGTACGCCCGCGACATTGTCCTTGGCCACCGCGGCCGTGAACGGTCCGCCGTGGTCGGTTGTCGCGACGACATCTTCCGGGTTGGAAGGCGTCAGGGCGAACGAATTGGCGTAGTACATGTGGGCGCCGTCCTCGATGCCCGCGAACAGGGCATGAGCGCGGGTGAACGCGATGGCGTTCCAGCCCATGTGCGGGATGGTCAGCGACGGATCGTCGGGCTCGAGCTTCTTCACCTGGCCCTGGATCCAGTCGAGGCCGGGGGTGACGCCGAACTCGAGGCCCTCGGTGGCCAGCAGCTGGTGGCCGACGCAGATGCCCATGAACGGGACGCCGCGGCCGTGGACGGCCTGGTTCATCGCCTCGTAGACGCCGGTGGCGTCCAGGCCGGCGCGGCAGGAGGCAAAGGCCCCGACGCCGGGCAGGAAGACACGATCGGCCTTGGCGACAAGGTCGGGATCGGCGGTGACGACGATGTCGGCGTCGAGCGCGCGGCGGCGGGCCGCCTCACGCAGGGCCTTCTCGGCCGAACGCAGGTTGCCCGACCCGTAGTCGATCAGGGCGACGGTCTGCATGGAGTATCCTTACAGCACGCCCTTGGTGGACGGAGCCTGGCCGCCGGTCTTCGGGTCGATCTCGACCGCCTGACGCAGCGCCCGGGCCAGGGCCTTGAAGCCGCTTTCGGCGACGTGGTGGGTGTTGTCGCCGTACAGGGTCTCCAGATGCACGCACGCCCCGCAGTTCATCGCGAACGCGTGGTGGAACTCCTTGAAGAGCTCGGTGTCCATCTCGCCGACCTTGGGGCGCTTGAACTCGACCTTCCAGACCAGGTACGGGCGGTTCGAGAGGTCGATGGCGCAGCGCGTCAGGGTCTCGTCCATCGGGATATAGGCCGAGCCGAAGCGCCGGATGCCCTTGAAGCCGTCCAGCGCCTTGTTCACCGCCAGACCCAGCACGATGCCGGTGTCCTCAACCGTGTGGTGCATGTCGATGTGCAGGTCGCCCTTGGTCTCGACCTTCAGGTCGAAGCCGCCGTGGCGCGCGAAGCTCTCCAGCATATGGTCGTAGAAACCAATGCCGGTGGAGATCGTCGAGACGCCGGTTCCGTCGAGATCGATCCAGACCCGGATCTGGGTCTCCTTCGTCTCGCGGACCACTTCAGCGGTGCGGGCCATCTGAGTTCTAAAGTCCGTTCTTCTGGGCCAGCGCGCGCAGGGAGACCTGCGGACGCGGACCGTAGTGGTCGATCACCTCGGCGGCGGCCAGACTGCCCAGCTGGCCACAGATAGGCAGCGGGCGGCCCTGGGAAAGACCGTAGAGGAAACCCGCCGCGTATTGGTCGCCCGCGCCGGTCGTGTCCACGACTTTTTCGACCGGATAGGCCGAGATTTCATGCAACTGCCCGTTGGCGACCACCACCGAGCCCTTTTCGCTGCGGGTGACGGCGGCGATCTCGCAGCGATCGGCCAAAGCCTTGACGGCCTCTTCGAAGTCGGTGGTCTCGAACAGCGCGCAGACCTCGCTCGCGTTGGCGAAGACGATGTCGCACTGGGTTTCGACGAACCCGAGCAAGGCCGAGCGGTGGCGGTCGACCACGAAACTGTCGGACAGGGTCATGGCGATCTTGCGCCCGGCGCCGTGGGCCAGGGCGGCGGCCTTGGCGAAGGCGCGGCGCGCTTCGGGCGGATCGAACAGATAGCCTTCCAGATACGAGATCTGGGCCGCCTCGATGATTTCGGGGTCGACGTCGGCGGACGTCAGCTCGACGCAGGCGCCCAGATAGGTGGACATGGTGCGCTGGGCGTCGGCGGTCACATTGATCAGGCTCTGGGCCGTGGCCGGTCCCTCGGCCAGCGGCGGCGTTGTGAAGGCGCAGCCGATCGCCTTCATGTCGTGGCGGAAGACCCGGCCGAGCTGGTCGTCGGCGACCTTACCGATATAGGCGGCCTTGCCCCCGAAGCTGGCGATGCCGGCCATGGTGTTGGCGACGCTGCCGCCCGAGGCCTCGATGCCCGCCGCCATGGCCTCATACAGGCTGGCCGCGCGCGCCGGATCGATCAGGGCCATCGCGCCTTTCGTCAGGCCCTCCCTCTCCAGGAAGGCGTCGTCGCACTGGGCGATGACATCGACGATGGCGTTGCCGATGCCGGCGACGTCGTAAAGCGCGGTCATGGAGCGGAGCAAACCTTTGAAAGAACGGGCCGAAAGGCGCAAACAGCAGGCGATTAAAGGAAGTGGTCGTCCAAGGCAACGCAAGGCTTGCCTCGCGGACCGCGACATTCTAGCCGCAAATTCCCGCCCAACATGAGCAAACCGATGATGGACGTCCTGATCCTGGTCCCCGCCCGTGACGACCCCCGGCCCGAGGACAGCTGGCGCCCGCAGTTCGAGCGCCTGGCCGCGCCGCTGCGCGCGCGGGGCCTGACCGTCGAGGCCCAGCCCTGGACGGACGCTTTCGACAAGGGCCGCGCGCGGCTGGTCACGCCGTCCCTGGCCTGGGGCTATCACGGTCGCGAGGCCGAGTGGTTAGGCGTCCTCGACCGGCTGGAGCGCGACGGCGTCCGCGTCGCCAATCCCGTCTCGGTGCTGCGTTGGAATTCGACCAAGACCTATCTGCTCGAACTGGCCGAGCGGGGCGCGCCGGTCGTGCCGACCCACGCGCACGACAAGCTCACGTCCGAGGCGATCGCGGCGGCTTTCGACGCCTTTGGCGTGGAAGAGTTGGTGGTCAAGCCGCAGGTCTCGGCCGGCGCGCGCGACACCGTCCGGATCAAGCGTCATGGCGCGCTGGACGGCTGTCCCAGCAGTCCGGCGCTGATCCAGCCGTTTCTGCCGGCGGTGAGCGAAGAGGGCGAGCTGTCGCTGTTCTATTTCGACGGTCATTTCAGCCACGCCGTGGCCAAGGTGGCGGTCGAGGGCGATTTCCGCGTTCAGCCGCGGTTTGGCGGTCGGGTCAGCGAGATCGCCCCCGAGCCCGAGGCTCTGCGCGCGGCCGAGATGGTGCTGAGCGCCGCGCCTGGCGACCTGACCTATGCCCGCGTCGACCTGATCCGGGGGCTGGACCATACGCCTCAGCTGATGGAGCTGGAGGCCATCGAGCCGGACCTCTTTCTCGAACACGCCCACGACCATGGCGCGGCGTTCGCCCAAGCGGTGGCGCGGGCGATCGGGTAGTTAAGACAAGCTGCCCACCCCCCGCGACGCGGGAGGAACCGAGCAGGCCTACGCCCCCAGAAACAGCTCCCGCGACGGGCAAAGATCGCTGATCTTGCAGACCTCGCACTTCGGCTTTCGCGCCACGCAGACATAGCGCCCGTGCAGGATCAGCCAGTGGTGCGCCCGGGTCTGGTAGGGGCCGGGCACGATCCGCATCAGATCCTGCTCGACCGCGTCGGGCGTCTTGCCTTTCGACAGCTTCAGCCGGTGCGAGACGCGGAAGACGTGGGTATCGACGGCGATGGCCGGTTCGATGTCCAGTTCGTTCAGCACGACGGACGCGGTCTTGCGGCCAACGCCCGGCAGGGCCTCGAGATCGGCGCGGTTCAGCGGGACCTGGCCGCCGTGCTTGTTCATCAGGATGTGGGCGGCGGCGATGACGTTCTTGGCCTTGGTGCGGAAGAGGCCGATCGAGGCGATGTATTTGATCAGGCCCTCTTCGCCGAGCGCCAGCATCTTCTCGGCGCTGTCGGCGACCTGGAACAGCGGGCCAGTCGCCTTATTGACCTGAACGTCGGTGGCCTGGGCCGACAGGGCCACGGCGGTGACCAGCTCGTAGGGGTTGGAGTAGTTGAGCTCGGTCTTGGGATGCAGGTCCAGGCTTTCGAACCTGCGGAACAGGATCTCGACGCGCTCGCGCTCGGCGGGGCTGATCCGCTTGGCGGCGGGCTTCTTCTTCGGGACAGGGGACTTGGCCATCGGCGCGACCATGCCGTGATGCGCCGATCTCGCCAAGAAGGACGCCTCGCCAAGCGCGGCGCGGATCCCTAAATTCCCGAGCGATGACCGCGCCGATCTACATGGACGCCCAGATCACCCCGAACCGGTCGCTGAGCGATCGGGGCATGAAGGTCGTGCTTGGGATCGTCATCGCCTTCAATGCCTTGGTGGCGCTGTTCCTGCTGGTTCTGCACGCGCCCGTGGTGCTGCCGTTCCTGGGTCTGGACGTCCTGGGGATCTGGCTGGCGCTGCGGGCCAGCGCCCGCGCCGCGCGGCGTATCGAGCGGGTCCATGTCACCGCCGAGGTCGTCACCGTCAGCCGCGAGGACGAGAAGGGCGCGCGAACCATCTGGACCTCGCCGACCGCCTTCACCCGGGTGGAGGTCGACCAGCCCGGCGAGCACGACACCCGCGTGCGTCTTATGATCCACCGCCGTCGCCTGACCGTGGGGCGGACGCTCAGCCCGGACGACCGGATGGACTTCGCCGACGCCCTGCGGGAGGCCATTCGCGCGGCCCGGAACGAGCGGTGGTCATGACCGCAAGAACCGGGCGGCGTTCAGTCTGGAAGGGGCCTAGCCTGTGAGCATGGCCTACGACGCCCCCAACCTGTCCGCCGCGAGCGAGGAATTGCTCCGTCTGGCCGAACGCTCGGTCGACTATCACCGCATGGCCAAGGCCCTGGACTGGCTGGCGGAGCGGTGGTCCGAACATCCCTCGCTCGACGAGGCCGCCCAGGCCGTGGGCCTGTCGCCGTTCCACTTCCAGCGCATCTTCACCCGCTGGGCCGGGGTCAGCCCGAAGAGCTTCGTGTCCGCGATCGCCCATGCCGAGGCCCGGCGTTCGCTGGAAGCCGGCGGCACGGTGCTGGACGCGGCTTTCGACGCGGGCCTCTCGGGGCCTTCGCGTCTGCACGACCTGTTCATCGCCCAGGAGGCGGCGACGCCCGGCGAGGTGCGTCGGCGCGGGGCGGGGATGCGATTGCGCTGGGGCTGGGCGCCGACGCCGTTCGGCCGGGGCCTGTTCGTGATCGCCGAGCGGGGCCTGGCGGGCCTGGCCTTTTCGGACGGCGACGACGCGGCGACCTTCGCCGACATGCACCGCCGCTTCCCCGCCGCCGACTGGATCCGGGACGACGCGACCGCCCAAGGCATGGCCCTGCGCGCCTTCGCGGGCGGGGAGGGGCCGTTGCCGGTGGTGCTGATCGGCTCGCCGTTCCACATCCAGGTCTGGAAGGCGCTCTTGAACATTCCGGCGGGCGAGACGGCCACCTATAGCCAAGTGGCGTCCTGGGCCGGCAAGCCCCGCGCGTTCCAGGCGACCGGGGGCGCGATCGGCGCCAATCCGATCTCGTTGCTGATCCCCTGTCACCGCGCCATCGCCAAGAGCGGCAAGCTCACGGGGTATCACTGGGGGCTAGCCCGCAAGGCGGCGATCCTGGGGATGGAGGCGGTCCAAAGACACCCTCTCCCAGCGGGAGAGGGCGGTGCCCATCGCGGAGCGATGGGAGGGTGAGGGGACTGCCCGTCGACCGCTTTCACCCCTCATCCCCCCACGCCTGCGGCGCGGGTCCCGCCTTCTCCCCTAGGGAGAAGGT
>NZ_APMP01000008.1 GCF_000372645.1 Caulobacter vibrioides OR37
TCCTGTCGCTCCGCGCTCGCCTGTCCACGGCCTCTTCCGAGATCCCGGATCTATCCAACGAACAGACCCCGGTCGAAACCGCTTCGAGACCACGCGGCCCCGCTCAGCCTATCCCCGCCGCCGTTTTGGGCCGGATCCAAACGCCCTCCCCCGCGACGGGGATGGCTAGGATTATGGCGCGGCGCCGAACGCCGAGGATTGGCGGGGGTGTAAAATCGACAAGGTGTTGATCGGATTGATTTTCATGTCGCGAATTCCGAGGATGAGCGAGGCTCAATCCCCGTGAGGAAACGGATGTAGGCCATGGGGGCGGCGGTTGTAGGGGCGGCCTAAGGCTTTGATGCGCCAACACCAGACATTGGACCGCCTTCAGGAACACGTCATTCAGAGATGGACGTCCATATTCATCGTTCCACGCCCAGCTAGACTGCGGGGCGTGGAACATCGAACCTATCAGACGGTCGGAATGGTCCCGCCATCGATGACGAATTCCGCGCCGTGGATCGCGGCGGCGCGGTCGGAGGCCAAGTAGGCGATGAGGTCGGCGACCTCATGGGGGGCGGCCGGACGCCCGATCGGGATGCCGCCCAGGCTGTCGAGGACGAGTTGCCGCGCCTCTTCGATCGTGCCGCCATTGGCGGCCTGCAGACGCTTCAGGAGGTGCTCGGACGCCTCGGTCATGATCCAGCCGGGCGAGACGACGTTGACCCGCACGCCCTTCGGACCCAGCTCCTTTGAGAGCGACTTGCTGTAGGTCCGAAGCGCGGCCTTGGCGGCGGCGTAGGCCGTGGTCGCCTCGGGGAGCGGCAGGACCGACTGGATGGAGGTGACATGCACCACCGCGCCAGCGCCTCGCTCGATCATCTGTGGAACCAGGAGGCGATCCAGGCGGACGGTGGCCAGCAGGTTCAGGTTCAATTCGGCGAGCCAGTGATCATCGCTCAGGGCGACAAAGCCGCCGCCCGGCGAGGACGAGCCGCCGATCACGTGGGCCAGGATGTCGACGCCCCCCAGACGTTCGAGCGCCGCCTTTGCCAAGCTTTCCCCGCCCTCGGTCGTCGTCAGGTCTGCCTGGACGAACTCGACGCCGTCGATGGGCTCCGAGGCGCCGCGGGCGGCGGTGATCACGCGGGCGCCGCCGGCCAGGAAGCGGTCGACGATGGCGCGGCCGGCGCCCTTGGTGCCGCCGCTGACGAGCACGCGCTTGCCGGCGAATTCGATCGGATCAGCCTTGAGGGTCACGCCGTAATCTCCAGAGCGGTGATGGCGTCGTTCACGAGCGTGAAGCGGTAGGTGAAGCGGATCGGGCTGCCCGTAAAATCGCCATGGGCGGGGCCTTCGACGACGACCTGGCCGTCCTCGTGACGAGCGGTGTCGGGCGTAAAGATCGCCTTCACGGGGATCACGGCCTCTTCGAACAAGGCGCCGATTTCGGCGCGGCCGCGCAGAACGGCGCCGTTATCGCGAACGATAGCGTCGGCCGCGAAGGGTTCGAGCATTCCCTCAGCGTCCAGGCGGGCATTGGCGGCCACATAGGCGGCGATCGGGGATGGAAGGTCGAGAGACATAGCTTCTGTCCTGCTGGCTGCACGCGCGGCCGGGGCGGCTAGACGTGCGACGTCAGCAAGGTAGCGATGGACATATCGCGTGATAATCGGGACAATGTGGAACGTTTCATCACGAAATCCGGGACAATGGCGTTAAATAGCCTAGCGGAATTGGACGCCGTCCTGATGGTCGCGCGGCGGGGAAAGTTCCGCACGGCCGCGCTCGAGCTAGGGGTTTCGACCACCGCGCTCAGCAATGCGGTCGGAAAGCTGGAGCGCTCGCTCGGCGTCCGGCTCTTCAACCGGACGACGCGAAGCGTCTCGCTGACGGAGGCGGGCCAGCAGTTCGTCGCTCAGATCGCGCCCGCCGTGCGCGACATCCATGAGGCGATGGACGTCGCACGCTCCCAACAGGCCACCCCTTCAGGTACGCTGCGCATCAACGCCTTCCCGACAGCTGCGCGGGAGATCTTCTCCTGGCTCGTCCTGCCGTTCCTGCGCGCGCACCCTAACGTTCATATCGACATCGTTACGGAGGGCCGCCTGGTGGACATTGTCGCGGGCGGCTTCGATCTGGGCGTCCGGAGCGCGGACCTCGTGCCGGGCGACATGATCGCCCTCCCATTGGGGCGCGCGCGGCGCAATGTCGTGGTTGGCTCACCAAGCTATCTGAAAGCGCACGGGACGCCGATGATCCCCCAGGACCTCGCAGGGCATTCCTGTTTCCGCGTGCGGCTTCCCAATGGCGCTATCCACCGCTGGCCGTTCGAGAAGGATGGAGAGTCGGTCCACATCGACGTCGAGGGCGCCGTCACCCTCGATGAAGCGAGCCTGGCCCGCACGGCGGCCCTCGCGTCCGTCGGTCTCGCTTTAGCGATGGAGTCCGACGTGCGAGACGACATCAAGGCCGGCCGTCTCGTGTGCGTGCTCGAGGATTGGACGCCCATCCTGGCGCCCTTGAGCCTCTACTATCCGAATCGGCGCAATCCGACTGCCGCATTCAAGGCGTTCATCGACTTCGCGCGGAGGCATAGCGGAGCCGGCGACGCCTGAAGAACTCAATAGGTTGAGACGCGCCAGGCCACGCCCCCCTAAACCTTCTTCTTCGTCATCCCCCCAGCCACCGGCGCGGTCGGCTTGTCCCGCTTCACGCCCGCCTTCTGGCCGGGCTTCATGAACTTGACCAGCACGCGCTGGCCGACCAGCAGCGGGGCGCCGTCGGCGCTGACCACGACCTCGACGACGCGTTCGTCGCTGCGTTGGCTGGGGTCGTCGGAGGCCAGCTTGCGGGCGCCGAAGACGGCGGCGCGGCGCAGGACCTTGCCGACATAGGCCTTGTCGGGGCTGCTTTCGGGCTGGATCTCGATCTCCTGGCCCACGCTGATATTGGGCAGGTCGGCCTCGACGATCTCGGCGCGGACGATGCGGTTGGTGTTGGGCTCGAGGTCGAACATCGCCGTGACGTTCAGGGTCGAGGCGCCGGCGCCGGGATTGGCGTAGCGGCGGGCGATGCGGCCGTCGGCCGGGGCGCGGATGACGGTCAGTTCCTGGTTGTAGCGGGCCTGGGCCAGCTGGGCGTTGGCGACGCTGATCGCGGCCTGCTGGGCGCCGATATTGGCGTTGGCCTGCGCGATCTGGTCGGCGGCGTTGTCCAGCCGCTGGGCGGCGACGAAGTTCGAGGCGGCCAGGGCCTGCAGGCGCTTCTGCTCGCGCTGGGCGGTGCGCAGCTGCACCTGATAGAGCGCCAGCTGGGCGCGGGCGTTTTCCAGCGCGGCCGAGGCGGTCTGGGCGGCCAGGCGGACGTCGTCGTCCTCCTGCTTGGCCAGCGGCTGGCCGGCCTTCACCATGTCGCCTTCCTGGACATAGACCTCGCGGACGATGCCCTGGCGGCGGGCGGCCACCTGGATCACGCCGCCCTCGACGTCGGCCTTGCCCTGGGCGATGGCGGCGTAGGGGGAGGGCTCCTCCTGGGCGGCGGCGGTTTCGAGCTGCTTCTTCTTCGTGGCCGCCTGGCCCTTCATGTAGAAGAAGCCGCCGCCGATCAGGGCGATGACGACGATGGCGATCCAGAAGGCGGGTCGGCGCAGAAAGCCGGGCATAGGTCGGGTTCCCCAGGAAATCAGTGGCTGAACGGCGCGGGATCGGCGTCGGGCGTGCGGCGCACGTCGTCCAGGATCCGTCCGTCCTCGATGTGGATGACGCGGTCGGCATAGGCCTCGAGCCGCGGGTCGTGGGTCACGCAGATCACCGCCGCCCCGCGCACCGAGGCGGCCTCGCGCAGCAGGCGGATGACGATCTGGCCGTTCTCGCCGTCGAGGGCCGAGGTCGGCTCGTCGGCGAAGATCAGGTTCGGGTTCTTGGCCAGGGCGCGGGCGATGGCCACGCGCTGCTTCTCGCCGCCCGACAGTTCCGAGGGGCGCTGGTTGACGCGGGCGCCCAGGCCCACCGACTCCAGCGCCGCCTGGGCGCGACGGGCCTGCTCGCCCTTGCCGACGCCCTGGTACTTCAGCGCGGTCATTACCTGCTGCTTGGCGCTCAGCGCCGGGAACAGGTTGAAGCCCTGGAAGATGAAGCCGCAGTGGTCGAGGCGGAACTTGTCGATCTTGCCGTTCGACAGGCTCCACAGGTCGCTGGCCTCCAGCGCCGAGACCTTGCCCTCGTCGGGCTTGAGCAGGCCCGAGAGCGCGGCCACCAGGGTCGACTTGCCCGAGCCCGAGGGGCCCATGACCATGGTCACGTCGCCGTGCTTGGCGTCGAAGTCGACGCCCTTGAGCACCTCGATATAGCTGCGGCCGGTCTTGAAGCGCTTGACCAGATGGGTGGCCTTGAGGGCGGTCTCGCCGCGCTTGTGGGCGTTGTCGCCAGAGCTCATCGCAGCAGGTCCGCCGGTTGGCTGTTCTTGAGGACGCCGAGCGACAGGAAGCCCGACAGCATGGCGATGACGATCAGGAAGATCGCGACGACGACGATCAGCAGGGGCGGGAAGGCCATCGGCACCCCGCCGGCGGCGGCGACCAGCGACACCACCCAGGTCAAGAGGCCCGCGGCGAGCACGCCGACGATGCCGACCCAGAACGACAGCTCCAGCACGATGTTGCGCAGGTCGCCCATCGAGACGCCCAGGGCGCGCAAGGAAGCGAACTCCTTGATGTTGGCCATGATCGCCCCGCGCAGGGTCTGCCAGGTGATGATCACGCCGATCAGGAGGCCCAGGAAGGCCGAGAAGCCCAGGATGATGCCGATGATCTGGTCGTCCAGCATCGAGCTGGCGTTGGCGTCGGCCAGTTCCTGGCGGGTCCAGGCGCGGAACTTGCCTTCGCCCTTCTTGTTCAGCTGGGCCGCCACGATCTCGGCGCGCGACGGGTCGCTGATCTTGACCATCAGCGGGCCGACGCGCTGGCCGGTGTCGGCCTCGCCCAGCATCCGCAGGGTGTCGCGCGAGACGACCAGCATCGGCTGGATGATGTTGGGATAGCCGTGGGTGACGACGGCGACATAGACGGTCTTGCCGTTGTAGAGGGCCTTGTCGCCCTTCTTGACGCCCAGGCGCTTCAAGGCCGTGTCGTCCACCGCGACGGCGAAGGGCCGGCGCAGGGCCTCGATCATCGACGGGCTATAATCCGTCGGCACGGTGACGTAGCCGGGGATGGCGTCGATGACCGTCAGGTTGACGAACTCGCTCTTGCGGGTCCCGCCGCCGGGGCCGCCGCCCTTGCCGCCCTTCTTGGCGGCCGCCTGGGCCTTGACCTGCTGTTCGGGCGTCAGGATGTTCTGGAAGCGGCCGCCGGAGAAGTCGAGCGGCGCGACCTGGGTCACTTCCGGGTGGCTGTAGACCAGTGGGATGAAGCGGCGCGGCAAGCCTTGCGGACCGCTGAACAACGCCTTGGCGCCCGGCGCCAGCACCATGATGTCCGCGCTGGCGCGGTCGATCTGGGCCGTGAAGCCCTTGCCGATGCCGACGAAGATGCCGACCTGGGCCAGCACCAGCAGGCCCGAGAAGGCCAGGGCGACCACGGCCGCCATGTAACGACGCCACTCGTACAGCAGAGTGGCCAAGGCCAACGACATGCGGACTCCCGCTCCCCCAATCGACGGTTGAGGAATGAACGCCGATCGTCCAGCGGCCAAGTTAAATCGGGGTAACAGACGTTTCCGCGATGAAATATTCGCGCCCGGGCGCGAACGAGGGCTGGTTCGGTCTCGATCCGGACGCTAAGCGGCTTGGTCGTGCAGCGATCCTTCTCGTCTCTTGCCGCGTTCGGCGCGGCCCTGCTGTTGGCCGCGCGTGGCGAGGCGCGGGCCGACGAGGGCATGTGGACCTTCGACGCCCCGCCGATCGACCGGATCGCGGCGGCGACCGGCGCGCGGCTCGACGCGGCCTGGCTGGACGCGGCCCGCGCCTCGGCCGTGCGGCTGACCAACGGATGCTCGGGCGGGATCGTCAGCGGCCAGGGCCTGGTGATGACCAACGCCCACTGCGTGGCCGACTGCGTCCAGACCCTCTCCGGCGGCGGCGAGGACGCCTATCTGACCGACGCGCGCGATCGGGAGGAGCGGTGCGCGGGTCTGCAAGCCGAGGCGCTTCTGACCATCACCGACGTCACCGACCAGGTGCGGGCCAGCGTCCAAGGCAAGGACGGCGAGGCCTATGTCCGGGCGCGCGAAGGGGCGCTGGCCCTGGCCGAGCTGGCGGCTTGCGGCCAGGACCGGACGCTGCGCTGCCAGGCCGTGAGCTTCTTCCGGGGCGGGCAATACAAGGTCTACAAGTACCGCCGCTACAACGACGTGCGGCTGGTGTTCGCGCCCGAGGCGGCGGTGGCGGCCTTCGGCGGCGACCCGGACAATTTCAACTTCCCGCGCTTCGCCTTCGACGTCGCGTTCCTGCGGCTCTATGTCGACGAGGCGCCGGCCGCGACGCCGGTCTTCCTGCCCTGGCGCTCGACCCCGCCGGCCGAGGGCGAGGCCAGCTTCGTCGTCGGCAATCCCGGTTCGACCGAGCGCCAGCTGACGGTCGCCCAGCTGGAGACCCAGCGCGATCTCGTCCAGCCTCTCGCCCAGGCCCAGCGGCTGGAGCTGCGCGGCCGGCTCTTGCAGTTTCGGGCCGACGATCCGGACCGCGCGCGCGGCGCCGCCCAGGCCCTGGCCTGGGTCGAGAACGGCGTGAAGATCGGCCGGGGGCGGATGGCGCTGCTGAACGACCGCGCCTTCATGGCCGGCAAGCGCGCCGAGGAGGACGCCCTCAAGGCCAGGGTCGCCGCCGATCCGGCCCTGGCGGCCACGGCGGGCGTGGCCTGGGACCGCATCGCCGACGCGCAGGACGCGGCGCGCGATCTCTATCCGGCCTATCGGCAGTTGGAAAACGGCCCCGGCGGCTCGGACCTGTTCTACGACGCGCGGCTTCTGGTCCGGGCAGCGCTGGAGCGCGACAAGCCCGATGCCGAGCGCCTGCCCGAATACGGCGACGCTCGCCTGCCGCGGATAGAGCGCCGGCTGCTGGACGCCCCGCCGCGCGATCTCGCCCTCGAACGGATCTATCTGGAGCACTGGCTGCTGAAGACCCGCGAGGCGCTGGGCGTCGACGACCCCCGCGTCAAGGCGCTGCTGGGCGGCGACAGTCCCGAAAACCTGGCGCGCGCGCTCGCGGAGACCCGACTGGTCGATCCGGCCTTCCGCGCCGAACTGTGGGCTGGCGGTCGCGCGGCGGTCGAGGCTTCCGATGACCCGCTGGTCGCCTTCGTGCTGCGGATCGACGGCATGGCGCGCGCGGCCCGCGCCGCCTACGAGGCCAAGGTCTCCGGACCCGTGGACGCCGCCGCCGAGGCCATCGCCGGCGCGCGCCTGGCTCTGCTGGGCGACCAGATCTATCCGGACGCCACCTTCACCCTGCGGCTGTCCTACGGCCGCGTGGCGGGCTGGCGCGAGCGCGGTCGAGCGGTCGAGCCCTTCACCACCTTCGCCGGCTTTTACGCCCGGGCGAGCGGCGCCCCGCCGTTCGTGGCCCCGCCGCGCTGGCTGGAGGCGCGCAAGGCCCTGGCGCCCGACACCCCTTTCGACTTCGTCACCACCAACGACATCGTCGGCGGCAATTCGGGTTCGCCGGTGCTGGACCGGCGGGGGCGGGTGATGGGCGCGATCTTCGACGGCAATAGCCACGCGATCGGCGGCGCCTATGGCTACGACGCGACGGCCAACCGGGCGGTCGCTCTGACGACGGCGGCCATCGGCGAGGCCCTCTCGAAGGTCTATGGCCGCGCTGGCTTGGCCGACGAATTGATGGGGCGATAGCCCCCGGACTCATCCCTACGACGAGTGGGAACGGCTATCTGGACCCTGACACATTTCATCGCTGTAACGCGCTGAAATGTGGAACGTTTCTGGCTCCCCTCCGAAGGGCGTCGGCTGTTCGGCGCCCACGGTCGCCGCGCTAGCGCCGGCGGCTAGCATCGGAAAGGAGCGAGACATGACGGTTTCAAACGTCGGTTCTTCGCAGAATCTGGACTATTGGCGCCAGATTCAGCAGTCCGCGTTCCAAGGCGCGGACACGAACGGCGACGGCGCTCTGTCGCTGAGCGAGTTCGAATCTATCGGGCAAAAAGTGCAGGGCGGCGCCAATGGCGCGCCGCCGCCGCCGCAAGGGGATGGCGGCTTCGGCGCGCGTTTCGGCGCCGAGATGCTGACGGCCCTGTTGTCCACTCAATCGGCGAGCGACCTGACCAACTCGGTGATGAAGGGCGGCGACGCCAATAACGACGGCCAGCTTTCGGCCAGCGAGATCTCGTCGGCCCTGTCCAGCAACGCGCCCTCGGGCGTGCTGAGCGGCGGCGCCGACCAGATGGCCAAGGACATCATCTCGGCGCTCGACACCAATGGCGACGGCAGCCTGTCGGCCAGCGAAATCCAGACGGCGATCACCAACGCCCAAAAGGACGTCGAGGGCGCGGCGACCTCCGGCGCCAGTTCGACCACGGCCTCGGCCGCCGATGGGACGGTCAAGGCGCATCACGGCCATCACCACCATCACCACAAGGGCGGCGTCGAGAGCGCGGACAAGGCGGCCGAGGCCAAGGTGTTCAGCAGCCTTGACACCAACGGCGACGGCTCGATCTCGGCCGCGGAACTGGCCGCGGCCAATTCCAGCGACTCCAGCGCGTCCTCGACCGCCGCCAACTTGATCAAGGCGGTCGACAAGAACGGCGACGGCTCGCTGAGCCAGAGCGAGTTCGACCGGATGCTGAAGCAGGGCAAGGACGCCTCGGACCCGACCACCATCGCCGGACTGATGGCGGGCGGGAGCAACAGCGCGGCCGGCATGATGCAGAAGCTGTTGGCCCAGCTCGACGCGGCCATGACCACGACCACGGCCTCGTCGACCACGACCGGCGCGTCCAGCGCGACGGGCGTCAACACGACGGCCTGACGATCGGCGTTCGCGCGCGGAACCCAAGGTTCGGACGAAAGGGCCGAGGGGGTGGGTTCCGCGCGCGGGACGCCCGGCGCGTCGGAAGCGCGTTCGGACGGCGCCGCGCCCTTCGTTAACGCTTCCTAACGCAAGGCGCTTGCGCGCGAGGCCGTAGTTGGTGTCATTCTTCGCCTCTTGGTCGGCGTCGCGGGGGCGTCGCTTCATCGTAAGGTCTTCGTCTTGATGCTCCGTCCCGAGAACGTTCAGGCCCTGGCGGGTCTGGCGCTCACTTTGGGCCTCTGCTGGCTCGTCTCCGAGAATCGCAAGCGATTCCCCTGGGTTCTGGCGATCGCCGCCCTCATCGTCCAAGTTCTGCTGGTTCTGGTGCTGTTCGGCCTGCCGCAGGCTCAGCAGCTGATGCGTGGCGTGAACGGCGCGGTCGAAGGGCTGGGCAGCTCGACCCAGGCCGGCACGGCCTTCGTGTTCGGCTTCCTGGCCGGCGGCCAGCAGCCCTATCCGGTCAGCAATCCGGGCGCGGGCTTCATCTTCGCCTTCCGAGTCATGCCGGTGATCCTGGTGGTCTGCGCCCTGTCGGCGCTGCTGTGGCACTGGAAGATCCTCAAGTGGCTGGCCCAGGGCTTCGGCTTCGTGTTCCAGAAGACGCTGGGCCTGCGCGGCCCGCCGGCCCTGGCCACCGCCGCCACCATCTTCATGGGCCAGATCGAAGGCCCGATCTTTATCCGCGCCTATCTCGACAAGCTGTCGCGCTCGGAACTCTTCATGCTGATCGCGGTCGGCATGGCCTGCGTCTCGGGCTCCACCATGGTCGCCTACGCCACCATCCTGCACGACGTGCTGCCCAACGCCGCCGCCCACGTGCTGACGGCCTCGATCATCTCCGCGCCCGCCGGCGTGCTGCTGGCCCGCGTCATCGTGCCGTCCGATCCGATGGAGAAGGGCGGGGACCTGGATCTCTCGGCCGAGGACAAGACCTATGGCAGCGCGATCGACGCGGTGATGAAGGGCACGACCGACGGTCTGCAGATCGCCCTGAACGTCGGCGCCACCCTGATCGTCTTCGTGGCCCTGGCCACCATGGTCGACAAGATCCTGGGCGCCATGCCCCCGGTCGGCGGTCAGCCGCTGAGCATCGCGCGCGGCCTGGGCGTGATCTTCTCGCCGCTGGCCTGGTCGATGGGCGTGCCGTGGAAGGAGGCCGGCACGGCTGGCGGCCTGCTGGGCGTCAAGCTGATCCTCACCGAGTTCACCGCCTTCATCAAGCTGGCCGGCGCGACGTCGCTGGACCCGCGCACCCGGATGATCCTGACCTACGCCCTGTGCGGCTTCGCCAATATCGGCTCGGTCGGCATGAACGTGGCCGGCTTCTCGGTCCTGGTGCCCCAGCGCCGCCAGGAAGTGCTGGGCCTGGTCTGGAAGGCCATGATGGCCGGCTTCCTGGCCACCTGCCTGACCGGCTCGCTGGTCGGGCTGATGCCGCGAAGCCTGTTCGGGCTTTGAGCAACTAAAGGTTGCTTGCCCCTCTCCCTTCCCCTTTGATGGGGAAGGGGCGGGGATGGGGTGACAGCCTGTCCGAGAAAACGCCGAGACTTCGGCACGCACCCGGCGCCGTCAAACGCGCCCGTCGTCTCCGCAAGACCATGACGGTCAGCGAAAAGGCCCTCTGGAAGACCCTCCGCGCGCTCGATCTTCACATCCGCCGCCAAGCGCCGAGCGTGTCGCTGCGGAGATTCAGCGATCACCCCATCCCGACCCTTCCCCATCAAGGGGAAGGGCTTTTTAATGTGGAAAAGGGAGGAACCGCATGAAGCTCTACGACAGCCGTCGCGCGCCCAATCCGCGTCGGGTTCGCTGGTTCATGGCCGAGAAGGGGATCGAGGACGTCGAGATCGTCGACATCGATATCTTCGGCGGCCAGCATCGCCAGCCCGACTATCTGGCCAAGGCGGGGCTGCCCAACGTGCCGGCCCTCGAGATCGACAACGCGACCACGATCACCGAGTCGGTCGCCATTTGCCGGTATCTGGAGAGCCTCTATCCCGAACCGAACCTGTTCGGCCGCGACCCGCTGGAGACGGCGGTGATCGAGATGTGGACCCGGCGGGCCGAGATGCTGCTGTCGACGCCGCTGATGATGGCCGTCCGCCACGCCCACCCGGCGCTGGCGGCGATCGAGACCCAGATTCCCGAGGTCGCGGAGACCAACCGCAAGGCGGCCGAACGGGCGCTGAAGGTCTTCGACCGGCGGCTGGGCGAGAGCGAGTTCATCGCCGCCGACCGCCTGACCATCGCCGACATCCTGGCCGTCACCGGCCTGGACTTCGCCCGCATGGTCCGCTTCCGCCCCGACGCGGAACTCACCCACGTGAACCGTTGGCTGACGGCCATGATGGAGCGCCCGGCCGCCAAGGCGGGGGTTTAGATCCTCCCCCGCGATGCGGGGGAGGTGGCCCAGAGGGCCGGAGGGGGCTAGCTGGACGCCTGCCGCGCTCGCACCTCGGGCGCTCCGCGGCGTCTCCCCCGCGTCGCGGGGGAGCAACCTCGTCAGCGCGGCCGGATCTTCTTTACGACGCCCGAGAAGTTCAGCATCGGTCCGCTTCCGGTCGAGATCAGGCCGCGGATGAACAGCAGAGAGCCGCCAGCCCGGATGACCTCGCCGGTCGAGGTGACCAGGTCGCCGGGCTTGGCTGGGCCGATGAACTCGCCGTTCAGGCTGACCGTCACCGCGCGGCTGTCGGCCAGCTCCTTCCAGGCGATCGCGAACAGCGAGTAGTCGGCGAAGGTCATCATGCAGCCGCCGTGCATGAAGCCGCCGCCGTTCATGTGCTTCTTCTCGGCGCGGAAGGCGGCGGTCACGCGGCCTTGGTCGTCGTCCTTGAAGTAGAAGGGACCGGACTGATCCTCGAACGGATCCAGGCCATGCCAGGCGCGCCAACCGGCCCACTCGCCGTCCTCGATCAGTCGAGGTCCGCTCCAGGCGTCCGCGCCTCCGTCCATGAGCCTCTTCCCTTGCCCTGTTCTTATCGCCGTTCAGTTAGAGGGACGCGGCGGGGCGCGCAAGCCGCCGGCCTCGCCTCCCGCGACAATCCATGGCATGGGAGGCCCATGACCTCCCCGATCCAAGACACGATCCTGTCTCAGCTGGCGGCGCTGCCGGCGGGCAAGTCGATCGACCCGATGAACGTCGCCAAGGCCATCCAGCCCGAGCGCTGGCAGCAGATCCTGGGCCACGTGCGCACCAACGCCATCGAGCTGGCCCGCGAGGGCAAGGTGGTGATCCTGCGCCACAACAAGCCGACCAATCCGGAGAAGTTTCGCGGCGTCTATCGCATCCGCCTGCGGATGGAGGGCGATCCGACCCAGTTCGACGTGTCGGTCGAGGACGACGCCTAGCACTCGGCTCCTAGGGCCAGCGGGGGACTTGACCCTGGCGCGCGCGCCTGTGTTCCTCCGCTTCGGACCGAGGAGGGGGACCATCATGCGCAAGCTCGCGATCACCTTGGCCGTGGCGGCCGCCGCGACCCTGGGCGCCCTGGCGCCCGCGCCGGCCAGGGCCTGGGACGACCAGGGCCATATGGCGACCGGCGACATCGCCTATGACGCGCTGACGGCCCGCCATCCGGAAGCCGCGGCCGCCATCGTGGCGATCATGCGCGATCACCCCGACCACGCGCTGTTCGACAAGCGCCTGGCGGGCCTGACCGGTCCGGCCCGCGACCGTCGGCTGTTCGCCCTGATGGCCGTCTGGCCCGACGACACGCGCAAGAGCCCCAACGACCGGCCCGACTGGCACTACGCGCTCAAGGTCGTCTCGCCGTGGCGGTTCGTGTTCCCGTTCACGGTCGGCAAGGCCGAGGTGGCGTTCCGCGAGCAGCTGGCCATCGCCCGCGACCCCAAGGCGCCGCGCGCCCAGCGGGCCATCGCGCTGTGCTGGATCATGCACCTGGTCGGCGACCAGCATCAGCCGCTGCACGCCGGCCACTGGATGTCGTGGACCTATCCCAAGACCGACCGCGCCGGCAGCATCGCCTTCGTGCGCCGCCAGGCCGGCGCGCCGCCGGTCGACATGCACGAGCTGTGGGACAGCGCGCCCGACCGTCCCGCTCCGAACCGCGAAGCCGGCGCCGACCTCGTCGCCGCCGCCGTCGAGGCGGTCCATCCGCGTCCGGCGCGCGACGATCTGGGCCCCGACCCCTCGGCCGCGTTCGCCGCCTGGGAGCGCGAGAGCTGGACCCTGGCCAAGACGGCGGCCTATCGCGACGGCCAGCTGGCGACCTCTCCGGACCGTGCCGCCGCGCCGGTGCTGCCGGCCGGCTACGCGCCCCGGATGCGCGCGATCGCCGACGCCCGGGTGGCCCAGGCCGGCTATCGCCTGGCCGAGGTCCTGGCGCTGGTGAAGACCTGAGCCAAGCTTGCGTTCGCGGCCTCACGCTCTAAGTGGCGATCATGCCCCTTGATGAGATCCTGGCCGACATCGCCGCCTGCCGGGCCTGCGCGCCGTACCTGCCGCACACGCCCCGGCCGGTGGTGCGCGTGCGAAGCGAAACCCGCCTCCTGATCGCCGGCCAGGCGCCGGGACGCGTGGTGCACGAGACCGGCCTGCCGTTCAACGACCGCTCGGGCGACCGCCTGCGCCAGTGGATGGGGATCGATCGCGAGACCTTCTACGGCCGGCCCGAGATCGGCGTGGCGGCCATGGCCTTCTGCTTTCCGGGGACCAATCCGAAAGGCGGAGACTATCCGCCGCCGCCGCGCTGCGCGGCGCTGTGGCGGCCCCGTCTGCTCGCCGCGCTGCCGAACGTGGAGTTGACCCTGCTGGTCGGCGGCTACGCCCAGGCCTGGGCGCTGCCCGGCCGGACGGGCAAGACCATGACCGACACCATCGCCGCCTGGCGCGACTTCGGCCCCAAGGTTCTGCCGCTGCCGCATCCGTCGTGGCGCAACACCGCCTGGCTGAAGCGCAATCCATGGTTCGAGGCCGAGGTCGCGCCCTATCTTCGCCAACGGGTCGCGGACATTCTGGCGTCATGAACCGCCGCGCCCTGATCCTGACCGCCTCGGCCGCCGCCCTGGCCGCCTGCGCGCCGCTGCGCCAGAAGCCGGATCTGGCGGGACCGGGCTTCACCGGCCCGCGCCTGACCGACGACGGCTTCCTCAGCTTCGACGGCGCGCGGCTGGGCCTGATGCGGTGGCTGCCGGCCCAGGCGCCCGATTGGGTGATCGTGGGCCTGCACGGCATGAACGACTACGCCAACGCCTTCCACCTGGCGGCGGAAGCGTGGGCGGCGCAGGGGATCGCGACCTACGCCCTGGACATTCGAGGCTTCGGACGCTCGCCCGAGCGCGGGATCTGGGCGCCGACCGAGCTGGTGCTCGACGACGTCCGCGCCCTGGTCGGCGCCGTCCGCCAGCGCCATCCGAGCGCCCGGATCGCCCTGGCCGGGATCAGCATGGGCGGCGCCCTGGCCATCGCCGCCATGGCCTCGGACAACCCGCCGGCCGTCGACAAGCTGCTGCTGTTCGCACCGGCCGTCTGGGGCTGGTCGAACCAGCCGCTGCCCAATCGCTTGAGCCTATGGGTCACGGCCCACACCGTCGGCCAATGGGTGGTCAAGCCGCCGGACTGGCTGATCCGCAACATCACCGCGTCCGACAATATCGACGAGCTGCGCCGGATGGGCCGCGACCCGCTGATGATCTGGGGCGCGCGGTCCGACACGATCTACGGCCTGGTCGGGCTGATGGAGCGGGCCTGGCGCGCGACGGGCGCGATCAAGGTCCCGACGGCCTGGTTCTATGGCGCGCGCGACCAGGTGATCCCGCGCGCGCCGACGGTCGAGGCGATCGCCCGCCTGAAGCCTGGCGCGCGCACCGCCTATTACGCCGACGGTTACCATCTGCTGCTGATCGACAAGCAGGCGCGCAATGTCTGGAACGACGCGGCGGCCTTCCTGCGCGACGCGCCCGGACCCTGGCCGCCCTCGGCCGCGCCGGCCATCCCGACCAGCGTCAAGGCCATGGCGGCGCTGGATCCGCCCAAGCCGGCCAAAACCTCGGTGTCGCGGCGGCGGGCTTCGGGCTTGTGAGGCGGTGAAAGGGGGCGTACACCCCGCCGCATTCATTCGGCCTAAGGCGAGACCGGCAGCATGACCTTGTTCGATTCCCCCGATTTCGAGGGACACGAAGGCGTTCATTCGTTCTATGACGAAAAAACCGGTCTGAAGTCGATTATCGCGATCCACTCGACCGCGCGCGGCCCGGCCGCCGGCGGCTGTCGCATGTGGGACTATTCCAGCGCCGGCGCGGCCCTGACCGACGCTCTGCGCCTGTCGCGTGGCATGTCGTACAAGAACGCCATGGCCGAGCTGGACCTGGGCGGCGGCAAGGCGGTGATCATCGGCGATAGCCGCAGCCAGAAGACGCCGGCGCTGTTCGAGGCTTTCGGCCGCGCCGTCGACAGCCTGGGCGGTCGGTACTGGACGGCCGAGGACGTCGGCGTCTCGCCGGCCGACCTGGAAAGCACCCGCAAGACCACCCGCTTCGTCGCCGGGCTCGAGGGCCACGCGGCCGCCTCGGGCGACCCGTCGCCAGTCACCGCCGAGGGCGTGTTCCGGGGCGTGCGCCTGTGCGTCGAGCGCGCGCTGGGCCGCGACCTCAAGGGCGTCCATGTCGCCATCCAGGGCGTCGGCCACGTCGGCGGCTACCTCGCCGAGAAGCTGCACGCCGCCGGCGCGATCCTGACCATCGCCGACGTCAACCAGCCGGCCCTGAACGCGGTCGCGGCCAAGACCGGGGCGACGATCGTGCCGACCGACGCCATCTTCGACGTCGAGGCCGACGTCTTCGCGCCCTGCGCCCTGGGCGGGGCGATCTCGGCCGCGACCCTGCCGCGCCTGAAGGCCAGGATCATCGCCGGCGCCGCCAACAACCAGCTGGCCGACGCCACGATCGGCCAGGCGGTGTTCGAGCGCGGCGTGCTCTACGCCCCCGACTACGTGATCAACGGCGGCGGCATCATCAACGTGGCCGCCGAGATCCGCGGGCTGGAAGCGGGCGGCGCCTTCGACGGCGATTGGGTCGCGACCAAGCTGGACCGCCTGGCCCAGACCCTGGCGGAGGTCATCGACCAGTCGATCGCCGAGAAGCGTCCGGCCAATCTGGTCGCCGACGAGATCGCCCGCGCCCGCATCGCGGCGGCGCGCGCCTAGAGCCCTTAGTCTGAAATCGGAATCGATTTCAGGGGTCAAAAAGGCTCTAAATCAAATGTTTAGAGCGTGAGATAAGCTGAAACCGGTTTCCACTTTCAGCCTCACGCTCGAGACATCCCCTGGCGGCGGCGGGGAGGGCTCAGGCCCTCTTGGGCCGCCCGCTGATCGCCGCGCCGGCGTCCTTGTCCAGGGCCAGATAGACGGGCAGGGCCAGCAGGGTCACCAGGCCGATCGCCGTGAAGGGCATGACGAACCGGTCCGGCGTCAGCGCGCCGCCCGCGCCGCGCGCCAGGTGCAGCATCATGCCGCCGAAACTGACCCCCAGGGCCAAGCCCACCTGCTGCGAGACCGCCGCCAGGGTCGAGGCCGCCGCCGTCGAGGTTTCCGGCACGTCGGCATAGGCGATGGTGTTGGCGGCGATGAACTGGTTGGAGCGGCAGAAGCCGGTCAGCACCAGGATCGCCATCATCAGCCAGACCGGCGTGCTGTTTCGGAAGAAGGCGGGAGCGGTGGTCAGGATCGCGGTCAGGACCACGAACAGCGACAGCGAGGCGCGGAAGCCCACGCGCCTTAGCAGCGCCGTGCCGAACGGCCGGGCGATCAGGATCCCGACGCCGGTGGCGATGGTGACGAAACTGGCCCGCAGGGGACTCCAGCCCAGGGCGACCTGCAGCAGCAGCGGCATCAGGAAGGGCGTGGCGCCGATGCCTAGGCGCACCAGCGTTCCGCCCAGCAGGCTGGCGCGATAGGTCGGGTAGCGCAGCAGGGTGAGGTCCAGGATCGGGCGGCCGGTGCGCGCGCAGATCCGCAGATAGGCCCAGCCGCAGGCCAGGGAGACCGCGAGCAGCAGGGCTTGCGCGGCGGGCGGCAGCAGATTGACGCCCGCCGTCTCGGCGACCACGACCAGGCCGCTGACCGCCAGGGCCGACAGGATGAAGCCGGCCGTGTCGAAGGGGCCGATGTCGGGTCGGGGCTGGCTTTTGGGCACGAAGCGCAGGACGGCGATCATGCCCAGAACGCCGACGGGCAGGTTGATGTAGAAGATCCAGGGCCAGTCGGCGACGCTGAGCACCAGGCCGGCGATCGGCGGGCCGATCAGCGGGCCGACCAGGGCGGGCATGGTGAACCAGCCCATGGCGGTCAGCAGCCGCTCCTTGGGCGAGGCGCCGACCACGATCAGCCGCGCCACCGGGGTCATCATCGCCCCGCCGATCCCCTGGATGATCCGCGAGGCGACCAGCGCCTCCAGCCCGCGCGACAGGCCGCACAGGGCAGAGCCCAGCAGGAAGACGACCATGGCGCTCAGGAACACCCGTCGCGCGCCATAGCGCTCGGCCGCCCAGCCGCTGGCCGGCGTGAAGACCGCCAGGGCCATGATGTAGGAGGTCAGGGCCAGCTTCAGATGGATAGGATCGACGGAAAAAGCGTGGGCCAGGGTCGGCAGGGCCGTCGACAGGGCGGTGGAGTCGATGAACTCCATCAAGAGCGCGCTGGCGACCGCCACCGAAACCAGGCGGGTCGAGAGCGGCGAGGCGGCGGAAGACTCTGGCGAAGGCTCGGGCACGCCCGGGCTTTACGCCCGCGGGCCGCCGGGGTCCAGGCGCGTGATGCGAAGCGCACATCCGTCGGCGCCCCAGGAGCGTATCGTCCAAAAAGGATGGAAACCATGCGCGCTAGCCTCTTGATCGCATTTTCGGCCCTGGCGTTGGCGTCGGGCGCCCAGGCCCGGCAAGCCGCGCCGATCGACCCGGCCTCGCACTATTCGGGCGTCTGGTTGGAGGTGGGGCGCACGCCGATGCGGCTGACCAAGGACTGCGTGGCCGGAACGACCCGCTATGTGCTGAAGGAACCGACCCATGTCGACGTGGTCGACGATTGCCGTCAGGGCGGCGTCGACGGCAAGCGGCGGGCGATCTCCGGGCGCGGGCGGATCGAGGACCCCGGCGTCAATCGCCGGCTTCGGGTCGCCTACGCGCCGTTCATCGTCTGGCGCTACGTGGTCATGGATCGCGATCCGGAGGGGCAATGGTTCATCGCCGCCGATCCCGAGCTCAAGAAAGTGTTTCTCTACACGCGATCGCCACCGTCCAAGCCGCGCCTGGACGATCTCGAGGCGCGGGTCCGGCGTCTGGGCTATGTCGGCGCGCTGGAGTTCCCGGCCGTCGCGGAGACCGGCCCTAAAGGCTGAGCGCGCCGTCCCGCGCCGCGATGGCCAGCGCCACGGGCCAGAGAACCACGATCGCGGCGAAAACGATGGCGGGCCCCCAGGGCGCGGCGCGCGGACCCTTGGCGCGCCACAGCGGCGCGACATAGAGCGCGAGCCAGAGGCTCTTGTAGATGATCTGCAGCAGCAGGATCGACCAGAAGAGGCGGGGCGCGACGAGACCCGCCAGCGACAGCGCCAGGATCGCGCTCCACAGGGACACCAGCAGCAGCCGCAATCCCCGCGACTCGGCGATCTCGCCGCCCAAGGCCGGCACGCCCGGGCCATTTCGGGCCAGCAGAAGGCCCGCCAGCACCGGCGCCAGGATGACGACATTGGCGCCGTAGGCGACACGAAGCAGAAGCTCTCCGATCATATGAGGCTCTCCGCTCAGGCCAGCTTGGGCGTCAAGCATAAAACCGCGGCGCCCAGCAGGGCGGTCTGGGTTCCGGCCATGCCCACGATGCGGCCGAGGTTATCGGTGGCGGGGCGCGACACGCCCACCGCGTGACACAGCCGGCCCGCCAGAAGCAGTCCGCCCAGCACGTGGATGACGACTGGCGGCGCGCCGCGAAACTCCGCCAAGGCGATGAGCAGCAGGGTTAGGGGAACATATTCGGCGAAATTGGCGTGGACGCGGACGCGGCGTTCGAGATCGCTGTCTTGAACGGCGCCGAAGCCGACGCCAAGGCGGCGTCGCGCGAAAATCACGCGCACGGACAGCACAAGGAACAGCAGGCCTAAGGCCCCGGCGTAGTAGGTGATCACCATTCCAGCCCCCGCTTCGGTCAAAACCCGTTGACACCTTCCGATACGCCTCGACGGCGTCCCCGGATGTGTCGAGGTCATCGCGCCCGGGGAGCGGGTTTTCCGGGCTGCTTTCGCCTAGATCATTTTCCGACAGGCGCGAAACGGTTGTGGTGTCGAAAAATTCTCTAAGATCTTGATTTAAAAACTTTTTCCGATCTGATTGGATTGATCGGATCAGGAGCCGCCCTACCGTCCGCGCACCGACACCGAGACGCCGACGACCGTGTCCTTGTCGGAATAGTCGAGGCCGCGGAACTTGCGCTGGGTGGCGCTGAGCGAGATCTGGCTGCTGTTCTTGCGATAGCCCACGCCGATCTGGCGGCTGCCGAAGCTGGCCAGCTTTTCCTCGCTGACGCCGGCGTTGCGCCAGCCCCCGAAGGTGTCGCGGATCAGACTGAGCCCGTAGGCCTTGCCCGAACTGGCCGCGAACAGCATCCAGCGACCCCGGCGCAGGTCCTCGGCCGAGGTCACCGCCTTGGACATGAAGTTCGAGGCGCTCAGGGTCAGGCGTTTGACGGCGCCCGATCGCAGGCCCATCGGCGTGAAGGGCAGGGGCTGGTCGCTGACCTCCAGCTTCAGCGGCTTGCCGTGGATGGGACGCGGGGCGCCGCGCGTGAAGCTCAGCACGGGGCGCGGCGCGGGGCTCGGGGCGGCCTCGGCCAGGACACGGCTTGCGACGGGGGCGGCGACCCGGCGGGCGGGCTCGGGTTTCGGTGGGGCGGCGTCGGCCAGGGCCATGGTCGCGACCGCCTTGGGCGCGCCGGCCAGCTCGACCTCGCTGGGGGGCGAGCCGGCCAAGGCGACCGTTGCGGCCGTTTGGGCGGGGGCGGGGGCGGCCATGGCCACGGCGGTTTCGGGCGCGCGCGTTCGCTCGCCGCCGTAGCGGGCGGTGGCGATCGGCGCATCGGGATCGTCGGCGGGGGCGGATGCGGAGGGACCGCCGGCCAGGGTCAGGGTCTGGTTGAATTCTTCGGGCGCATGGGTCGACAGGGCCGTCGCCGTCGTCCCCGCGATCGCGAGGCCGGCCCCCGCCAGCAGACATCCGAGCGCGACGCGTCGCATCTCGTCCAGCTCCCCATTCCCCTGACGTCGAGGTTAATGACGTCCACACACCCTGTATAGACATCCCGCGTGACAGCCCTTGCGCGCAAGGGGAAATCATTTCGCGTCGAAGGGGTTTCAGTGACCCGGTTTGGGTTCGAAGGAGCGCTTTTCCTTCAGTTTGACGCACGCCTCATCGGGCTTTCGGCCGTGCTGAGGCTTGGGCTCGCACTTGGGAAAGCAGACGTTCCGCATAGGGTCCTGGTTCTGAAAGCCGCTGGTCATGGCTTTTCCTCCCGCACGCTATTAACCTTAATTTATCACGCCGCCGGGCTGGTTTCGTTGATCAATCGCACATCCACGGAGACGTGAAGGCGCGAGGAGCCGGGGTCGCCCAGGATCGCGCCCGACACCGGCTGGGCCTGGGCGGGTGTGCGCGTGGCGGCGACCCGAATGAGGTCGGAGGACTCGGCCAGGCCGTTCGTCGGATCGAACTCCAGCCAGCCCAGGTCGGGCAGGAACACCTCGCACCAGGCATGGGTGGCGCCCGCCCCCCGGATCGCCGCGCCGGGCGAGTGGATGTAGCCGGTGGCGAACAGGGCCGCGTAGCCCAGGCGGCGCAGGCCCTCGACCATCAACCAGGCCAGGTCGCGACAGGCGCCGCCGCGCGCCTGCAAGGTCTCGACGGGGCTCCTTACCCCTTCTTCCTCGCGCGCTTGGTATTCGAACTGCTGGTGGATCAGCGTGTTGACGCGAAGCAGGAAGGTCAGGGCCGGCTCGTCGCGATGCGCGTGCAGGCCGCGCAGCCAGCGCAGCAGCACCGCGTCCGGATCGTCGGTGACCGGCGCGATGAACGGCTCGAGCGTCGCGCGGTCCTCGCGCGAATAGACGATCGGGGTCAGGGTGTCTGGGTTCTCGACCCGCTGCGGGGCCAGAGGGGCGGGGTAGCGGTCGATGACCAGTTCGCTGGCCACCCGCATGGCGTCGGCCTGGCCCGTCGGCTGAAACAGGCAGACGCAGTTGCCGTTGGCGTCGTAGCTCCAGCGGGTCTGGCCGGGCGGAAACAGGCGCAAGCTGGCCTCGACGATCCGCAGGGCGTGACTGTCGCGCGGCCGGATCAGCAGCCGCTGCGGGCCGAACCGCACCGGGCGCTCGTAATAGTACCGCGTCTCGTGAAAAATGCGCAGCCGTCCCATGCCGAAGCCAGAACGCCTCCGGCCAGGGGCGGTTCCTGTTTCCCTAGGCTAGGAAGCCGGCCTCGGCGAATTCCAGCATCCGGCCCAGCAGCGCCATCACGTCCGACTCGCTGGTCTGGCCTTCCGACAGCACGTTCAGGCGGTCGAACTCGGCGAAGCGGTTGTTGTGCAACATGCCCAGCGTGAAGTGCAGCCGCCAGTAGACGTCTTCCGGCGACAGGTCCGGGCGGGCCTTGAGCAGGGCGTCGGAGAAGCGGCGCAGGTGCGAGACGTCGGTCTTCAGCACGTTGCGGATCTCGTCGGTGCCCTCGCTGCGGGCGCGGATCAGGAACTGCAGCGAGATGCGGCGCTCGTGGTCCGGCGCCAGCCAGCGCAGGGGCGGGGTCAGCAGGGCGGCCAGGATCTCGCGCAGCGGCGGATCGCCGGCGTTACGGTCGTTGGCCTCGTGCAGCATCTTGGCCCGCTCGCGATTGAGCTCGGCCGTCCGCCGCTTGAAGATCTCGAACAGCAGGGCGTCCTTGGAGCCGAAATGATAGTTCACCGAGGCCAGGTTGACGCCCGCCGCGGCGGTGATGTCGCGCACCGAGACGTTCTGAAAGCCGTGCAGCGCGAACAGGCGCTCGGCGGCGACGAAGACCAGATTCTTGGTGGCGGCCTCGGTTTCGGCCGCTTCTACTTCGTGCGAGGCGGCGGCGTCGGTGGTCGGACTCACTTAGTATTCCCCTTTACCCGTGGGGAACTCTTACGACTGTTCGAATTTGGCGCAAGCGTCAAGATCGCCGCTGAGCGGTGTCCTAGCCGGGGATGGGCGCCGGGCGGGCGCGCATCCGTCCCTTCAGGGCCTGGCGCAGCAGTGGCCTGGCGATCGCCGCGGCCAGGATCAACGGCGCCAGCAGCAGGGCCAGGGCCTTGCGCCGCTTGCTGTCGGCGCGCTTGAGGAAATAGCGCACCAGGCCCTTGCCCTTGTGCCACTCGATGACCAGCGGGTTCTCGCGGCTGGTCGAGCCGACATGGACGATGCGGGCGTTGGGCTGGAACAGCACGCTTCCGCCATGCTTCCGGGCCCGCCAGCACAGGTCGATGTCCTCGACGTGCAGGAAGAAGCCCTCGTCGAAGCCGCCCAGCAAATGAAAGTCGCGCGCCGTCATGTAGAAGCAGGCGCCCGAGATCGTGGGGGTGTCCACCGGGTAGGACGGCGGGGGCTCGTCCTCCCGGTGGATCTCGAAGCGGCGCAGCGGGGGCAGGGTGGCGCTAAGCTTCGAGAGGCTGAGCAGGGTCGTGACGGGCGTGATCTCGCCCCGTCGCGCGCCCCGCTGTTCTGTTCCGTCGAGATTGAAGACCCGCGCCCCGACCACGCAGGGGGAGGGACGATCGCGGGCGGCGTCGACCAGGGCCGCGACCGCGCCGGGGGTCAGAAAGGCGTCGGGATTGAGGAACACCAGGTCCTCGCCCTTGGCGGCCGCGGCGCCCAGATTGGCGGCGCGGGCGAAGCCGACATTGCCCAGGCCGCGCAGCAGGCGCACGCGAGGCTCGCGACGCGAAAGCTCGCGCAGCCAGGCGGCGTCGACGGGAGTCGAACCGTTGTCGACGATGATGAACTCGTCCACGGCGGGCTCGGCCAGGACGTGGCGGACGCTTTCCATCAGCGCCGGGCCGGTCATGTAGACCACCATGATCAGCGACAGGCGCGGGGCGCGCAGGTCCGGGGCCGCGGCGAGGGCATGGGCGGGATCGATCGAGACGTACATGCTCTGGGTCCTCGGCCGCGCCGCGCCGGCTTTGCCGGTTGCTGCGTTAAAGGTAGTTTCATAAAAACTGTATTTGCGTCCTTCTCCGTTCGCAAGAGGCCTTTCAACCTCAAGAACCGATTGTTGCGTTTTAATGTAATGTGTAACAACTAGCGGGCGCCCACGCGGGGCGCGGAGTCTGGCTTACCGATGTCACGAACGGCGATGAACCCGGCCAAGGCCGCGCTCACCAAGTCCCTTCGCCGCGAGGCGGGGCGGTGGCTGAAGAGCGCGCGCGAGGCGGCGGGCCTGACCCAGGCCGAACTGGCCGAGCGCATGGGGCTCCGCTACTACACCTTCGTCTCGCAGGTGGAGAACGGCCTGGGCCGCGTGCCGATCGAGACCCAGGCGATCTGGGCGCGGACCCTGGGCCTGGACCCGGGCCCCTTCGCCCGCACCTTGCTGCGCTATTACGAGCCCGAACTCCACCGCCTGCTGTTCGAGGACGGCGTCGACGCGGGCGACGCGCCGCTGGCGGCCCAGGCCTGACGCCGTCATGGGAGGGGTCCTAGCCTTCGCCCCCCGGTCGCCCGCCGGCGACTGGAGCCCCAACGAGCGGGGCCTGCTGATGCTGCTCACCCAGCAGCTGTCGGCCAGCTATGGCGAGGTCGACGGCGTCTTTGGCCAGACCGACTCTGGCGATCCCTGGTACGTCGTCACCGACGCCAACCAGGACGTTCTGGTCCACATCGCCCGCATCGACGGGCAGTTCGTGGTGCACGACGCGGCGCTGGACATGTTCCACCAGGTCGGCAGCCTGTGGAGCGCGCTGCGTCAGGTAATGTCCGGCGGCGCGCCCAGCGACCCGAACGCGGTGGTGGTCTCGTTCAATCCCACCAGCCGCGAGGCTCAGTCGTTCCTGTCGCTGGTCGTCGCGGTCGGCCTCTATCTGGAAATGCGCGGCGTCGATGTGGGCGGGGCGGGCCGGCTGAACTTCGACAATCTGCCGCGCGCCGACGATCCGATGATGCAGGCCGTGGCGGCCAAGCTGGTCGCGGCGCTCAATCTCGAGGCCGAGCGCGGCCAGACCCACGCGGCCGCGCCGAGCGTCGCTCCGGCCGAGGTTCCCGCCGCGCCGGTCAAGCCGCAGGCGCTTCACGCCATCGCCATCGAGGCCCCCGCGCCTCAAAGCGTGGGGCTGACGGTGACCAAGAGCGCCCCGGCGCACGCGGGCGGCGCGCCGGCCGAGGCCCCGCCGCCAGTCGCGCACGCCGAGCTCCTCGCCGCGACCCACGGCGTCGGCGCCCAGGGCTTCCTCGCCACGCGCACGACCAAGACCGGCACGCCGGCCAATGACGTGCTGATCGGGACGCCCGAGGGCGAGACCATCCATGGCGGCGCCGGCGACGACTATATCGATGGCCGCGGCGCCAAGGCCGGCCAGATCGACCGTCTCGACGGCGGCCCGGGCAACGACACCATCGTCATGAACGCCCGCGTCGTGGCGACGGGCGGGACCGGCGCCGACACCTTCCTGGTCTCGGCCAACGCGCCGACCACCAAGGCCGACACGCTGCTGGGCGTGGTCCTGGACTATTCGGCCGCCAAGGGCGATCACCTGGCCGCGCTGGGACAGGGTCACCTGACCGTGGTCAATACCGCCTTCGTGCCTGATGTTCTGGCGGTTCAGGGCGCGACGCTGGGCGAATCGACGGCCAACCAGGTCACCGACGTCACCGGCCCGGTGGCCGGCGCGCGGGTCGGCTTCGATCTGGACGGCGACGGCAAGGAAGACGTCTTCATCCTCCTGGGCGGCGGCGCGGCGACGGTCGCCAGCTTCAAGGTCGGCATGACCGTGACCCCCGAGCACCCCGCCGACAGCGTCGGTCTGGTGGGCCATGCCTCGCCAGACGACGCCGGGCTGCTGGGCGGGCCGCGGGCCCACTAGAAAGCCGGGTCGACCCCGAATGCGGGCCGATCCATGCTTCGCTTACAACTGCGCTTGCCTAAAACTGCGCGTGGATGCGGGCGGCGCCGATGGAGGCCGGCCCGCGATCGCGGTTATAGGCGGGGTTCTGGACGTACTGGTAGTCGAGGCTGACGTGCACGGCCTTAGTCAGGGCCCAGTCGTAATAGGCCTCGACGATGCGCTCGGCGCCCGGATGGGGCAGGCGGCCGTCGCCGACGAGGATGCCGGTTCCGCCGGCGTCCAGATAGCGCTGGTGAGCGCTGGAGATGGCGTTGACCACCCCGCCCAGGCCGATGGTGTCGTCGGGCCGCTTCCAGCGCGCGCCGTTGACCGAGACGCCGGCGGCCAGGGTGCGGTCGATGTCGGCGAACTCGTAGGGCTCGATCGCGCCGCCGGCGACGCCGCCCTTGGCGAAGACGCCGACGCCGGTCGCGACCTGCTGCTCGAGATTGACGCTGACACCCGAGCGGCTGGCGTAGCGGCGCACGGCCTCGATATCGGCCGGCGTCCCCGTAATGGCGGCTTGGCGGACAGCGTCGTCGAACCGGCCCATGCGGCCCCGCGTCACGAAGGTCGTGACCTTCAGCTTGCCGGGCTGTCCATGCCAGCTGTGACGCTCCTCGACTTCGCCGACCAGCTGGAACTGGTCGAACTTTTTATCCAGAGTGGCGCTGTTGGGCTCGCTGGAAAGGTCGAAGGCCCCGGCCCGCAGCGTCCATCGGCCCTGATAGAGCTCGGCGGCCGCGCCATAGGTATAGCCCCAGGCGTTGGCGGCGTAGTCGAACACGCCCGCGTCGATCATCGCCCAGTTCAGGAAGTCGCGGCGCGGATCGTGGGCGTAGGCGTTGGTGTCGAAGACGTCGACGACGCTGAACTTGCCGACGGTCAGCACCAGGCGATCGGCCGCCTGCGATCCGGCCAGCTGGTTTTGATCGGCCTCGACGGCCTGATGCTCGCCGCCCAGATCGACGGTTTGACGGATGAAGGCGCGCGGCAGCTTCGGATAGGGCTTGCTCTTGCCGACCTTGTAGGCCTCGCCGCTCGGGAAGCCCGCCACGCCTAGGGTGTTGCTGAGGCCAAAGCCCTGGTCGATCTCGGGATTGATCCAGATCTCGGCGCCTTTCCACGGGCGGACGCCCAGATAGAGCGTCATGTCGAAGGTCTCGCGCCCCATGGCCTTGGCCGACAGGCTGTTGCGTCCGGCATAGGGCGAGGTGAATCGGTCATGCCCCTGGACGACCAGCGTCGCCTGGCCATGCACGGCCATCGTCTGTTCGGCCGGGGTTTGCTCGGCCGGCGGCGGCGCGTCCTCGGCGAAGGCCGGGGCGGAGGCGGCGAGCACGATGGCGAGGGCGGCCAGGATCGGCGGGGTCGTGTCGATCATCATGGTCTTGGGTCTTTCATGCGAAGGCGCGGCCACGGCGACCGTGGTCGGGCCAGTGTTACTCGGTGTCAGCGGCGCCAGCGTGAAACGTCCTCCGCCGCCTTGTTGGGGCGGCGGAAGCTCGGCTCCTGGCGTTTTGGCGGATCAGCGCGGGGCCATGGGGGGCGTCACGCGCCAGGCGCGGCGCGGCCGTCCATCGGCGCCAACGGACCAGGTCGCGGTCAGCGGACCGTGATCGGCGGGCGGCGAGTCGTTCGCGACCAGGTGAGGAAAGAAGGCGAGGATATCTTCGCCGAGGTGGGCGAAGTCGACGAATTTGAAGACGCAGGCGGTCATGGCGACCTCCTCTTGGCTTTTGCGGTGTGCTCAAGCCCGGGAGGTCGGCCGCCGGCTATCGGCGCGGGGGCGCGCCGTGACGGACGACCAGGCCTCGATTCCGGGCGGCGAACCGGCCGAACGAAATAGCGGCGGTCAGCGCGATGCGCGGACTGTCGCCCTCGTTGGACGGGCTGCTAGATCGCGGGTTCATGGAATCCCTTGGTCTGGTTGGCGAACGACCGACGACATTGGCGTCAGCCACGGCGGACGACCTTTTGGGGTCGACGTCCGTGGGAGCGCCGATATACCCCTAGGGAGTATAGTTCAAGGTCCGAGAGTCGAAAAAAATGACCCATATCGCGCGGGAGAAGACCAAGCTTCTGAACAGGCTCAAGCGGCTGCGCGGCCAGCTTGAGGCCATCGAGCGGGCGGTGGAGAGCGACACCGAATGCGTCAGGGTTCTGCAGCAGGCCACGGCCTGCCGGGGCGCGCTGGACGGCTTCATCGCCGAGGTGATCGAAGACCACATCCGCGAGCACATGGTCGACCCCGACGCGCCGGCCGATGACGCGCGCCGACAAGCCGCCGAGGACCTGGTGAAGATCGTCCACGGCTATCTGACCTAGAGCGTGATAGCCGAAAGTGTAAGCGGTTTAGGCGGTTATCACGCTCTAAACATTTGATTTAGCGCCTGTCCGGTTCAAATGGAATCATTTGAAGCGCCGGCCGCGGAATGAGCCTGGGCGCCGAAATAGGTCTGGGCCTCTTCCAGCAGCGCGGCGGCCAGGCGGTTCATCGGCGCCAGAGCCGAGGTCATGAACGCATATTCGTGAAGGATCCGGGGGCGGAAAACCCGCGTCGTCATGCCCGCGCGCACGAAGTTATCGGCCATCAGGGCGTTGACGATGGCCACGCCGACGCCCTGAGCTGCGAAAGCGCAGGCCGAGCCCACCGTGTGCGTTTCGAGCTTGACCTCAGGTCGGATGTTGCGCTCGCGAAAGGCGTCGTCGATCTGCCGTCGCGTCCAGGTGCCATAGCCCAGAAGCACCAGGGGGACGTCCCGCAGCCGTTCGGGCGTCAACACGTCCTCGGCGGCCAATGGATGATCGGAAGGCAGGACGCAGACGGTTTCGCTGGTCGACAGGACCACGGTGGAGATATCGGCGCGATCCAGGGGCAGCTTCACGAAGCCACAATCAGCGGTACGATTGGCGACCATGGTGCGCGCCGTCTCGGTGCTGCGCGAGTCGATGGTCACGCGGACCTTGGGAAACCGATCCATGAAGCGCGCCATGATCGTCGAAAGCACCCCTTCCGATAGGCTGGGCGGCGCGACGATCTTCAAGAGGCCGGTGTTAAACTGCGCGATGTCGCGAACCAGCGTATCGACGCGCTCCAACCCGCCAAAGGCCAGGTCGACCTCCTCATAGATCATCAGGGCCTCGGGCGTGGGATTGAGGCGTCCCTTCTCCCGGTAGAACAGTTCGAAGCCGGCGTCCTGCTCCAGCTGGGCGATCAGTCGGCTGACGGCCGGCTGGGTCAGGCCCATGCGCGCGGCCGCGGCGGTGGCCGAGCCGCTCAGCATGGTTTCCCGAAAGGCTTCCAG
Organism: Caulobacter vibrioides OR37; assembly: GCF_000372645.1. Classification (GTDB taxonomy): domain Bacteria; phylum Pseudomonadota; class Alphaproteobacteria; order Caulobacterales; family Caulobacteraceae; genus Caulobacter; species Caulobacter vibrioides_E. The sequence goes on from NZ_APMP01000008.1 coordinate 28,427, forward strand.
GCTGCGCAGGTTCAGCTTCATGGAGGGTCCTGGCTCGACGCTGTTATCGCCGTGTGATCGGCAGCAGCAGGCGTGACGGCCGCGCCGCATCGACATAGATCCGATTTCGCGCCGGACGGGGAGAGGTTCCGTGGCCTTCGGGTTCCCCCGAATTGGGATTGACGTCGAAATGGGGGAAGTTGCTGGACGACACGTCCAGTCGGATGCGGTGACCGGTCGCGAAGAGGTTGGCGGTCGGGAAGGCCTCGACCGTGATCCGATAGACCTGGTCGGGCTCCAAGCGGGTTTCGTGATCGAAGCCCTCGCGATAGCGCGCGCGCAGCACCCCGGTGGTCAGATTCATCGCGAAACCCTCCGGATAGTCGGGCGAGGGCGGGTGCACGTCGATCAGCTTGATGTGGAAATCGGTGTCCGGTTGATCCGAGCCGATGAAGAGCTCGGCGCGGATCGGGCCGATCACCTCGACGGCCTCCGCCAGCGGCGGGGTCTGGAACACCAGCACGTCGTCGCGTTCGGCCAGCGGGCGATAGGGCGCTTCGCAGCCAAACATGTCCGGACGCTCGCGCTGGTCGAAGGCGCCGGCCTGCATGACCGGCGCGCCCGAGGCGGTCGCCCCGCCGATGGTGGGCGCCGGCCGCGCCGGATCATGGACATAATCCCGGAAGGCTTCGGCCTCCGGCGGCGCGGCGCGGTCCAGCCCGCCGTCGATACGCAGGAAGTAGTCGGTGATCGCCGAGGTGGTCGGCGGCCAGGCGTCGGCGTCCAGCCACCGCCCGCCGTGATCCAGCCGGCCCTCGGGCGTCTTTCGGCCCGTGCCGCCGCCCATGACGAACAGTTTGACCGGCGGCAGGGGATCGGGACCGGCGCCGTCCTTTAGCCAGGCGTCGAACCAGGCCAGGCGCAAGGTCACGAAGTCGGCGGCCAGCGCGCCGTCCAGGGCCGCCTCGGCGCCGAAGTCGACTTCGCCGGCGTACGTGACCGATCTCTGTCCATGGGTCCAGGGCCCCAGGATCAGCTTGACGGGACCGCGCTTGCGCGCGGCGAGGCCGACATAGTTCTGCGTCGCGGTCAGGGCGTAGGGATCATACCAACTGCTCATATGAACCATCGGCACGTCGGCATAGGCGTCGTAGGCGCCAGCCGCGTAGAGGCCGTTCTGTTCCCAGTAAGGGCCGAATAGGCCGCTTCGCCATTGATCCAGAAGGTATTTCTCGTATTCCGGCGCGGCCGCCAACGGCGAATGGCCTTCCGACCACGGCATCCGCTTGAACCAGGCCCTCAAGTCCTCGGCCTTCAAGGCGGCCCGGCGGGCCGGGTCGGCCTTGGTGGCGGGGCTCAGCAGGGCGTGCTTGTAGGCCCAGGTCGCCTGCTTCAGCTCGAAGGCCCCGCCCTGGCGGATGCCGGAGTGAAAGGCGCTGGAGAAGCCCCCCGAGTCGAGGAACATCGCCGCCAGGGCCGGGGGGGCGAGGCAGGCCAGGGCGCTTTGGACGTGCGCGCCATAGGAAAGACCCAAGGTCGCCACCCGGCCGTCGCACCAGGGCTGCTTCGCCAGCCAGGCGATGGTGTCGACGCCATCCGGACCTTCGTTCAGGTACTTTTCGAACACGCCTTCCGAACCGTATCGGCCTCGGCAGTCCTGAAGCGCGACCACATAGCCGCCGCGCGCGAAGTCCACCGCCAGTTCCGGCTTCGAGCGTGGGGTGGGGTCATCGCGGGTGCGGTCGCCGTGATTGGTTCCAAGCTTGTCGTAGGGCGTGCGCTCTAGCAGCACCGGCAAGGGCGTATCGATCGGCCGCCCGTCGATCGCCGGCCGATAGATGTCGGTGGCCAATCGGACGCCATCGCGCATGGTGATCATGACGTCGCGCGTCACATGCACGTCGTCGGGTGCAAGGAAGGGCGCGGAAGCCTCGTCGCCGGTGTCGCTCACAGCCGCACCGCCGCCAGAGCCAGGATGACCATCGCCAATATCACCAGCACCGCCATCAGCGGGGCGATGAACCTCAGCCATTGCAGGTAGTCGACCTTGGCTGTGGCCAGATAGGCCAAAAGCATCCCGGAGGTCGGGGTGACCATGTTCATCAGGCCGCTGCCCAGCAGGAAGGCGACGACCAAGGTCTGTCCGCCGACGCCCGAGGCGTGGGCGATCGGCGCTAGGATCGGAATGCTGAGCGTGGCCTTGCCCGAGACGCTGGGGATCACGACGTCCAGACCCATCTCGATGGCCATCAGGGCGTTGGCCACGACCGGCGGGCCGTGTCCTCGCGCCAGTTGGGTCGCGCCGGCGATGATGGTGTCCAGCACCTGGCTGTCGCGCAGGATGATCTCCACCGACGCGGCAAGCCCGACCAGCAGGCAGGCCAGCATCATCGACTTCATGCCTTCGACGAAGACGTCCGCAGCCTGCCCAGCCCTCAGACCGCCCACCAGGGCGATGGCCGCGCTGATGGCCACGTAGAAGGCCGCGAGTTCGGGATTGCCCCAATCCCAGAGTCGAGCGCCGACGATCAGGCCGACGCTGCCCGCCAGCAGGGTCAGCAGCACGCCGATCTGGCGCGGGCTCAGGCGCGGCGCGCTTAACGCCGCGACGATCCGATCGCCAGGGCTGGGCGCGACCTTGCGCACGTAGAGGAGCACGAAGCCAATGCCCAGGCTCAGGAAAAGGACGAAGACGCCGAACCGGACCAACATGCCGCTGAACACCGGCACGCCGGCCAAGGGCTGGGCGATGGCCAGCGCGACGGGATTGGTGACCGAGGCGGCGTAGCCGATCTTGGCCGCGACGGCGACGACGGCCATCGAGAAGAGATTGGGAAGGCCCATCCGCTGGCCGATCACCGCCACGATCGGGATGATCACCAGATATTCCGAGATGAAGCCTAGGAACGTACTGCCCAGGGCCAGCACGATCATCAGGATCGGGACCAGGACGTAAAGATTGCCGGCGGTCAGGTGCAGCAGCCGGTCGACCCCCGCGTCGATCGCGCCGGTGGCCCGCATGACCGCGAACATCCCGCCCACGAACATCACCATGAAGATCAGGGCGACGGCCTTGATCATCCCGCCGGGAATGGTGGTGGCCAGCGACACCAGGCTCGCCGCGCGGGCCGGCTTGTCCTTGGCGTCCGGGGGAACCGGGGCGAACAGGGCGGTCGGTCCCGCGATCTTGGGCACGACCTTGTAGCTGCCCGGCTCCACAAGCTTGCCGTGGCGCTGGAACTTGCCGGCGGGCAGGAGGTGGGTGGCCGCGACGGCCAAAAGCATCATCGCCAACATCACCAGTATGGGATGCAGCCGCGATCCCGTGGGATGGGCGCGCCCATGCGCCGACGCGTCGGCGGGCGCTCCCTGTGGAGCTTCGGAAGGGGAGCTCATCGCATGATCCTCGGAAAAGCCGGCGTGGAGGAAGGCGGTGGAGCGGCCTTGGCGGACCGCTCCGGCGACCAGCCTAGAACTTGGCCGAGACGCGCACATAGGCATACCGGCCGCGCGCGTCGTAGGTGTAGATATCGTAGTTGATGGGGGCGTTGGCGTAGGAAGCCGGCGGCGCCTTGTCGAACAGGTTGCTCACCCCGACGCTGACGGCGGTGTCGTACTTGTCGAACTGATAGCCGCCCTCCAGATCGTTGTAGAAGATCGCCTTGGTGTGGGCGTCCTTGACGGGGTTGGTCACGTCCGTGCTCCCGCCGATGTAGCGGCCGCGCCAGAGGGCGTTCCACGACCCCTTGTTCCAGCCGAGCGAGGTCTGTCCCTTCCAGTGAGGATAGGTCGCCCGGGGCTGGTCGCCCTTGCCGGCCCGCTCGTCGACGATGGGGGCTCCGCCCGCCGGATTGGGGCTCGTGGTCTTGAAGCTCTCCAGGTACGAGGTGTCGAGCACGGCGGCGAAGCGGCCCAGATCTGTGCTGAACTCGTATCGGATCGTGCTGTCGATCCCCGAGGTCTTGATCTGCGACAGGTTCTGAACGCCCTGCACCAGATTGGTGATGGCGCCGGTCGAGGCGTCGCGGGTGACCAGACCGCAGAATACGCCGCCCTGCTGGGCGCAAAGGCTGAGGATCTGGGTGGCCGATTGGCTGGCGATCGCGTCGTGGACGGTGATCTCGTACCAGTCGATGGTGGCGGTCAGGCCTGGCAGGAAGCGCGGCTTGAGGGCCAGCCCGGCGCTGTAGGTGTCGGCGGTCTCGGCCTTGAGCTTGGTGTTGCCCGAAATGGTGCCGGGGATCAGGCCGTTCAGATTGTAGTTGGCTTGGTTGTAGCCGGTGGGAACGCCCACGCAGCCGGGCAGCTTGGGATTGGCCGAGGCGCCGCCGTTGCACGGGTCCGCGCCCTGGAAGCTGGTCTGGCGGCCGCCCTGGTAGAGTTCGAGGATCGAGGGCGCGCGGAAGCCCTGCGAATAGGTTCCGCGCACCAGGATGTCATTGATCGGCTTCCAGCCCACGCCGACCTTGAAGGTGCTGTCGCCGCCCACGGTGTCGTAGTCGGAGTAGCGCGCCGCCAGACTGACATCGAGGCTCTTGGCCAGAGCGGCGTCCTTCAGCAGCGGCACGGCGGCTTCGACATAGACTTCGTCCAGGCTGTATTGACCCTTGGTGGGGCTGCGGGTCTGGACCGTGGTGGTGGTGTTGCTGGCGTAGGCGGCGCCCGCCGCCGGAGTCGGGATGTAGGTGGGCAGGGCGTTGACGAAGGCGTCGGGCGTGTCGAGGGCCTTGTTCGTGCGGTGCTCGTAACCGGCGGCGATCGATAGCGGTCCGGCGGGCAGTTGGAAGAGCTCGCCCGTGACGTTGGCGGTGACGTCGTAGATCTCGGTCTGGTTGGACTCCCGCGCGGTATAGCGAATGTAAGCGGCCTGGGCGGAGGTCATGGTCCCGAACAGGTTGATCGGCGTGCAGCCGGCCGCGGTCGCGCAGGCGTCGCTCAGGCCCAAGGCCAGGTTGTCGTAGTTGACGCTATTGAGGGCCTGGGTCTGGATCTTGTTCTTGGAATAGAGGCCATAGACGTCCCACTTCCAGTCCCGACCCAGCAGGCTGAACTCGCCGTCCAATCCGCCGGCGATGCGATAGGTCTTCACGTCCTGGACGTTGTCGCGGTTGCCGACCTCGTTCATCACCTTGCGGATGCGCCAGGCCTGGTTGGCGGCGAAGCCGAGGGCGTTGGCGGCGGGCACGCCGTTGGCGACCCCGAACGGGTTGTAGGCTTGCTTGCTGGAGATGGCGAACCCGCGGATCGTGCCGGCGGAACCGCCGATATCCAGCAGGACCGGCGAGAAGAGCTGGTCGGACTTGCGTTCGTTGAACAGGCCCTCGACCTTCAGCCTGATCTTATCGGTGAGGTCGCTGGTGAACCGGCCATAGATCCCGTAGCGCTCGCTGGGACCTGTCGAATAGATGCCTTGAGCCTGGGTGTTGTAATAGTCGCCCGGCAGGCTGGCGGTATGGAAAGCATCGTCGGCCGCGCTGCCGGAACCGATGGTCGAACCCGCCGTGAGGGCCGCGGGCGTGGCCGAGGCGGCGAAGCCCGCAGGCGTGCCGAAATAGGTGTTATTCGACAGGCCCGGAAGAATATAGAGACCGTTGGGGCTGGTGCCGACCGAGGTCGTCGGGACCAGGGTCACCCGGGTCAGGTCGCGGTCGGCCGTGAGGATCGGCTTGTCCTTGACGTAGCTCAGCGACACGATCAGCGCGCTCTTGTCGAAGCGCTTGCCGAAATTGGCGACGCCCGAATAGGAGGCGCCGTCGCCATGCGAACTGACGCCGTACTTGGCCTGGACCTTCACGCCGTCGAAGTCGCGCAGGGTCTTCAGGTTGACCACGCCGGCGATGGCGTCCGCGCCGTAGATCGCCGAGGCGCCGTCCTTGAGAACCTCGGCGCCCTCGATCATGCCCAGCGGCATGGTGTTGAGATCGACGAAGTCGCGAAAGCCCCGTTGGCCCACGCCGTCGACCCAGCGGTGACCGTCGACCAAGACCAGAACCCGGTTGCCGCTGCCCTCGGCGCCGCCGAGATAGCGCAGGTTGATAGAACTCGCGCCGTAGGACGTGCCCTGGGTGCCGTTGCTGCTGAGGCTGACGCCGGCCGACGGCAGCTTCTGCAGCAGCTCGCCCACCGAGTTGGCGCCGGAATTCTTGATGTCCTGCTCGGTCAGGGTCGTGACCACTCCAACGGCGTCGGCGTCGCGCCGCTGGATCCGCGAACCGGTGACGATAATGGTGTCGATCGCCACGGCCTCGTCCGCCCGGGGCGGGGCGGCGTTCGTCTGAGCGTGGGCGGGCGCGGCGAGGCCCGCGGCCAGCAAGGCCACATGGGCGGTTCCGGCGCACAAGGCGCGCAAGGTCGAAGCTTGCATCAACTGATCCCCTGTCCGTCAGCCACGCTCCGCGCCGACCGCGCGTAAGCTCCCCTGCCGACGGTCAAAGCCTAGGTTTCGACGGTTTCGGCGCGCAATGTTATTGGATTTGCTGATCGGGCCATGTCGTCAGGGTATGGTCTCCCCGATTTTCTGCCCCGAACTCATACATGCCGCGAAGGTTTGACGTGACGCCCGCGCGCCGTGAGACATCACGTCATGCGCTGGGCGCATGATCTAGCTGGACCGCGCGTCACGGTCCTAACCCTACGCCCTTACGGCTTCGGCGGGTGGAAAGGCTCCATGGATCGCAGACGACTTCTCGCCGCGGGATTCGCCTCGGCCTTAACGGCGTCGGTCGCGGCCCGGGCGAGCGGTCGGAGAGACCTGCGCCTGACGCTGCTGGGACAGTCGCTGATCGAGCATGAGCTTTCGCCGGCCCATTGGCCGGGCCGCGCGGCGATCGCCGCCCGTTTGGCCCGGGCGGACGTCTGCTTCACCAACCTCGAGACGGTGATCCAGGGGTCGCGCGCGGGCGCCCCCACGCGCGAGCGTCTGACCTTGCACGCCGGCGACGCGGGTGTGTTGGAGACATTGAAGGGCGTGCACGTCAACCTGCTGGCCACGGCCGGCAACCACGCGTTCGACCTGGGTTCGGGGGGCGTTGTCGATACGCTCGACGCGATCCGGGCCGCGGGTCTGCCCTCGGCGGGAACGGCCTTGACCTCGCGAGCGCATCGGAGCCGGCCTGGCGCGCGACGCCGGTCGGGGCGGTGGGCCTCGTCGCCTTCGCCACGGGCAAGATCCGCGAAGGCGGGGCCGCCGCCATGGGGCGTCCGGGCGTCAACGAGCTGCGCCGCGACGCCGCCGGTCAGGTGGTCGAGGCGGACGCCGCGCGGATCCTGGAGGCTATCGCTGTCGCCCGCCGCCGGGCCCGAGTCGTGGTGGTCTATCACCACAACCACGACTGGGAACCGGACATGGCCGACGTTCCCGACTGGCAGCGGACCTTCGCCCATCGGTGCGTGGAGGCGGGGGCGGCGGCGTTCGTAGGACATGGAGCGCCGGTGGCGCAGGGCCTCGAGGTTCATCGCGCGGCTCCGCTGTTCTTCGGCCTTGGCAATTTCATCTTCCAGACGGAGAAGCCACAAGGCGCCTATCCCGCCGAGGCTTGGGAAAGCGTAGTCGCGGAATGCGCCTTCGACGGCGGGCGGTGTGTCTCGGTCAGGCTGCTCCCCATCGTCTTGAACGAGATCGGGCTTGGAGGGCCCTCGGACATGACCACGCGGGGCGCGCCAACCTTCGCCGGCCCTAAGCGAGGCGGAACGATCCTGCGTCGCCTAGCCGCCCGCTCGACGCGGTTCGGGACACGAATTGAGATCCGCGCCGATGGCGAGGGTCAGGTCCTCTTGCCGCGTGCATGAGGGGCGTGCGGGTATTTGGCGCTTCCACGCGCGCCTCCGAGGTTCGGGCGCGTCGCGCGTTCGAACGGCTTGATTTGGGGGATTAGCGCCCCCAGAGCCGCTCCCACTTCCAACCGGTCAGGTCCTCGACGATCCGCTTGGACTCCGGCGTCTCGGCCTCGGTCGCGCCGGCGCGCAGGCGCTCGACCTCGTGGACCAGCACCGCGTGCGTCCTGGCGTTCAGGCGGAACGACCAAGAGATGACCATGCCGGCCAGCATGACCAGGATCGGCAGGCCGACCATGACCAGGGTCACCACCTGGATCGCGTGCGGCGTCTGGGTCACGGCGCCCGGGTGGTTCTTGTCGGCCGCCACGAAGCCGCCCATGCCGATCAGGCTGGTGGTCAGCACGATCGCGCCGGACTGGGCGACCTTGCGGGTCAGGGTCATGACCCCGGCGAAGATGCCCTCGCGGCGTTGACCGGTGACCGCCTCGTCGACGTCGGGCAGGTAGTTGTAGACGCCCCACGGCACGAAGTTCAGGGTCCCGCGGCCCAGGCCCGCCAGGATGATGGGAACGAACAGCCAGAACACGACCGTCGCGTTGAAACCGCCGGGCAGCAGGGCGCTGAAGATATTGCCGTCGAGCCGCTCGACGCCCGCCGCGAAGCCGGCCGGCCGGATCAGATAGAAGGCCAGGAACAGCAGCAGCGCCGCGCTGACGCTGGCGATGGCCCAGCGATAGGCGACCACCGGGCCGGTGCGGATGATGACGTTGATGGCGATCATCACCGAGATCAGCTGGGCCACGTACATGGTCGTCATGAGCTGGGAGATCAGCAGGGTCGAGCCCAGCATCACCGTGGTGACGAACAGCGGGAAGGCGGTGTTGAAGACGTCCTGGCTGATATAGCCGCCCAGATACAGCGACAGGTGCTGGCGGAAGGCCTTCAGGCGCAGGGTCGAGAACAGGTCGCGGAACATGTTCACCGGGATCATCGCCGCCTTGCCCCAGTCCATGGGCTCGGGCTGGATCAGCTTCTCGGCCTCGGTGTAGGGGCGCTCCCAGGTCGTCAGCACGACGATGGTCACCACCAGGCTGAACAGCCCGCCGAAGATCGCGGCCATGATCAGGAAGGTCGACGGCGAGTCCTTGCCGCCGAAGTGGCTGATGATCAGGGTCGGCAGGTACGAGGCCAGGATCGCCGAGCTCTGGGCGATCAGCATCCGCACGCCGGCGAACTTGGCCTTCTCCTTGTAATCCTTGGTCATTTCCGCCGCGAGGGTTTCCCACGGGATCAGGAACATCGTGTAGACGAACTCGAAGAAGACGAAGGTCGCCAGGTAGTAGACGAAGGTCTGGCCCGCGACGAAGATCAGGGCGAAGGCCGGCAGCAGCGGGATGGTCAGTATAAGGAAGATCTTCCGCCGCCCGACCTTCCGGCCGATCCAGGTGTGGCGCAGGTTGTCGGAGACGTAGCCGATCAACGGGCAGGTGATCGCCTCCAAGAGACGCGGCAGACCCAGGATCAGGCCCGTCTCGACCGGCGAGAGGCCGCAGAAATTGATGAAGAAGAAGGCCAGCCAGCCGGTGATCACGGCTTGCGCGCCGGCCCCCAGCATGTCGCCGGAGCCCCAGCCCCAATAGGCGGCCCACGTGGGTTTGCGGGTGTCCGGCATGGCCATGTTGGTCTCTTGTCCCTTGGAAGCGGGGTCTTCACGCCCCTTTGGCCGGTCCGGCCTAGCCGGACCGGTTGATGTGATGGTGGTTAGATGAAGGCCCGCTGGAACTCGCCCAGGGCCAGCATGGCCAGCGACTGGCCATAGGGCATCGAGGTCAGCGGGATGTCCTTGTAGCCCTGGATCGTGTCGAACACCGGCGTGCCGAACGAGACCTGCTGCAGCTCGCCCGCCTCATCGATATTGGCCAGGACGCCCTTGATGGCGCGGATGGCGACGGCCTCGTATTCCTTGCCGATATAGCGTTTGCGCACGGCCTTCAGGATGCCGTAGGCGAAGCCAGCCGTGGCCGAGGCTTCCAGGTACGAGGTCTTGTCGTTGATGATCGTATGCCAGAGGCCGGTCTCGGCGTCCTGGAACCGCATCAACGCCTTGATCTGGGCTTCGAGCGCGTCGATCAGGAAGGCGCGCAGGCCATCACCCGGCTTGAGGTCCAGAAGCTCGATGAACTCCGGGATCGCGATCGTCACCCAGCAATTCCCGCGCGCCCACAGCGCGTCGGCGAAGTTGTGACGGCCCAGGAACGTCCAGCCGTGGAACCACAGGCCGGTCTTGCGGTCGGCCAGATACTTGATGTGGACCATGAACTGGCGCTTGGCCTCCTCGACGAAGTCGGGGCGGTCGAGCAGCAGGCCGATCTTGGCCAGCGGCAGCACGCTCATCATCAGCGTATCGTCCCACAGCTGCTGCGGGTTCTCGCTGTTGAAGACGATGTGCTGGAAGCCGCCTTCCTCTGTGCGCGGACCTTCGTACATGACGTAGTCGGCCCAGGTCTCGAGATAGGGGATGTAGGTGTGGTCGCCGGTGGCCTCGTAGAGATAGGCCAGGGTCAGGAACGGCGAGACGGTGTTGATGTTCTTGGTCGGGGTGCCGGCCTCGAAGCGATCGGCGAACCACTTGACCATGATGTCGAAGGCGCGCTCGTCGCCATGCATCTCGTACTGCTTCCACAGGCCGTAGAGACCGACGCCGTGGGTCCATTCCCAGTCGTTCCAGCCCTTGGTGTCGATGACGCGGCCGTCGTCCAGGCGCAGCAGGAACTCGCCGGTCTCGTCGGTGATGTCGACGAGGTTGCTGATCAGGGCGGCGATCTTGGCCTTGATGTCCTTGGCGTCGAGGCCATGGGCGAGATTGGGCACGGGTGGTCTCCAGAAGTCGGGTATCAGGGTTTGAAGTCGGGGGCGGGGACGCGGGCCACGGGGATGCCGCCGCGCACGGTCCGCAGATTGACGAGCTTGACGGCCTCCAGCGCGTCGCCGGGAGCGCCGTCGCTGGTCACGGCCAGGGCCAGGGTGTTCTTGCCGTGCGGATCGACGATCCCGCTGGGCAGCACGAAGGTTCGCTGGGGGCCGACGTTGGCGATGAACTGGCCCATGTTCCAGCCATTGACGAAGATCAGCACGCGATAGCGCTTGTTGGGCGAGCGGGGCAGGGCCGGATCGCCGATCGAGAGGCCCAGCGTGGTGTCCTGGTCCTTGGACAGGGCCAGGTCGAAGCTGGCGCGGTACCAGGTCGTGCCGGCATACGGCTTGGTGTCGGCCATGTCGGCCTTGGCCCAGGCCGCGTCGGGGAAGCCGGGCAGGTGCCAGCCTTCGCGCTCGCCATACTGGCCGCCATTGTTGGCGTCGCCGCGCACCGGATCCTGGATGTCCTCGCCGCCCTTGTTTCCCTGGATCTTCCAGGCGATCGGCGCGGCGAAGCTGTAGGTCCCCGGACCGGACAGCGAGGCCGAGACCAGGCCGCGGGCCTCCTTGTGGAAGTCGTCGGCGTCGAGGTCCCAATTGTGGCCGTTGTCGCGAACCATGACCGACAGCACGTGCTCGCCGGTTCCGCGCAGATCCTCGGGCAGCTTGAAGGTCGCCACGCCGGTGGTGATCGGGCGGGGCAGGCCGCCGTCCAATTCGTGCTGACCCAGAAAGCGGCCGTCCAGCCAGACCTGCAGCATCCCCGCGCCGCCGCCGCCGTAGTGCAGGGTCAGGGTGTCGATATCGGCGCGGCCGTGATAGCGGCCTCGGTACCAGACGTCGCCGTTGTGGAAGCCGTAGGCGCTCATGTCCAGCGTCGGCTGACCGGTGGGGCCGCGCACGGTCGAGCCGCCCCGGCGGCCTTCCGTCCTCATCCAGGCGCTGTCGTCGAACTTCGGATCCGCCTCGGGCGAGCCGGGCGCGGTCTTCCAGTCCAGCTTGGCGAGGTCGGGCAGGGTGATCGCCGCCGGGCCGGGTAGCGGCCTTTCGGCCAGCAGGCTGCCCGAGGCGGTGGGCTTGGTGGCGACCTTGGCGCCGTTCCAGCGGATCGCCGTCACGGCCTTGGGGGCGAAGACCTCCAGCGGGCTGTCGGTTTCGGTGTCGCCGGTCAGGGAGAGGACGCCGCCCTTGGCCGCTTCGCCGCGCACGAGGCCTGGCCCCCGGACCAGCACGTCGTCGCGCCGCCAGAAGGTCTGGCCCGTCTCGGCGTCGGCGAGCAGCAGGGTGAGCGGCGAACGGCCGCCGCCGGTGATGCGAACCCGGGCCAGGCCCTTGTGCGCGTAGGTCAGCTTCAGGTCGCCCCTGGCCGCGTCGAAGGCGGATTGGACGTCGCCCTCGATGACCTCGACCTTCGGCGGGCTGGCGTAGCGCAGCACCGTCTCACCCGCCTCGCCGGTGCGGCCGTACAGCAGGGCCAGATCGCCGTCGTTCCATTTCAGGTGCGTTTGAATCTCGGACGTCGAATAGACCAGCCGCTGGCCGCCCAGATCGTAGCTGGCCATCAGCATCTTGCTGTCCTGACCCTTGATCCGGCTGGGCACGACGTACTGGCCGTCGCGGGTCTTCACGGTGAAGGTAAAAGTCTCGTCGCCGGTGGCGCTGCTCGGATTGTGAACCACCACATAGAGGTGGCTGCCCGTCTCGGTATTGACGTTGTGATAGACGCGGACCTTGTCGTTCGATGGGACGACGGCCTCGCCCTTGTCCATGCGGGTGAGATCGGGAACCGCGGCGACGAACTCGCCCATCTGCTTCATCACCCGCGCCTTGTCGCGCAGGCCGCGCGCCTCGTCGATCGCCGAGCCGTAGTCATAGGAGGTGAACACGACCGGGGCCGGCAGCCAGCCCCAGCTGGTCCCGCCATAGGTCATGTAGAAGCTCTGCAGCGTGATGCCGTTGGCGATGTTGGTCGCGTAGAACACCCGCTGATAGCCGACGCCGCGGTGGATGGCCGTGCAGTCGTAGTCGCCGTTGCTGCCCCAGTAGTCGAACCAGCCGCCGCCGAACTCGGCGAGGAAGCCGGGCGTGTTCGGGCTGGCCGAGGCCCCGCCCTTGGCGCCGCCGGGGCCGTAAATACCCCAGTCGGGCGCGACGCCGGGGCTGGACGGCGTGGAGTCGACCTTGCAGTTGCCGCCCGGATAGCCATCGAAGGCGTAGAGGTCGGTCGGTCCTTCGACCGTGCCCGGCACGTTCGAGCCCTTCGGGACCCAGTAGCCGTTGCGGCCCTTGTCGTTGTGGAAGATCGGAACGGTAATGCCGTCCGCCCTGGCCTTGTCGGCCAGCCACCGCATGTAGCGCTGTTGCGCCGGGCCGACGACGTCCAGCTCGTTCTCAATCTGGTGAGCGATGACCGTGCCCTGGCCCGTGGTCAGCTGATGGCGGGCCACGACCGCGTTGATCCGGCTCAGCCACTCATCGGCGGCCTGGAGGTATTCCGGCGCGTCGGTGCGGGCGCGGGCCTGCTGGTTGACCAGCCATCCCGGGAAGCCGCCCCGGGTCAACTCGGCGTTCACGTAGGGGCCGGCGCGGGTGATCACGTACAGGCCCTCTTCCTGGGCCATGGTCAGCATGCGGTCCATGTCGCGCACGCCGCTGAAGTCGTAAACGCCTTGCTTGGGCGAGTGGTAGCCCCAGTCGAAATAGACCGCGACGGTGTTGTAGCCGCTGGCCTTCATCTTCTGGAGGATGTCGCGCCACAGGTCCGGGCTGGGGACGCGGAAAGGGTGGAACTCGCCGCCCCACGAGAACACCCGCTGGCCGTCGACCTTCAACGAGTATTTGTCCCAGGTGATCGCGTGCGCCCGCGGCGCCTTTGCCGCGACGGCGCTTCGCGCGTCGAGACGCGCGGGGTCGGCCACGGCGGGCGTGGCCAGCAAAGTCGCCATCAGGCCTAGAACGGGCGCGAAGCGCACACTCAACCCTCGAAGTAGAAGACGGGCTTCAGCGGCCACTCGACGGGTTTGTTGTCGGGGTGGACTTCCATCAGGTCCGCCATGAAGTCCCACCAGCGCTTCATCACCGGCTGTAGCGGCAGGGCGTCCTTCTTGTGGTCGGGGCGCAGGCGCAGCACGGCGAAGAGGCTCATGGTCTCCTCGTCCAGGAAGATCGAATAGTCGTGGACGCCCGCATCGCGCAGGGCCTCGGCGAGGTCGGGCCACAGTTCGTCGTGGCGGCGCTCGTACTCGGCGGCGACGCCCGGCTTCAGCTGCATGCGGAAGGCGAGGGGGCGGCTTTGCGCCATCGGGGTCGTCATCGTCTTCCTCCGGTCGTTCTTGTTCTGATTAGGCCAGCCGGTAGATGCGCCGGGCGTTGCCGGCGAACAGCGCCTCGCGCTCTTCGTCGCTGAACCCGGCCGTGATCGCGTCATAGGCCGCGTAGAAGGCGCCGAACGTGCCGTGCACCTTCTCGACCGGGAAGTTGCTGGCGAACAGGCAGCGCTCGATCCCGAAGGTTTCGATGACCCTAAGGACGAAGGGCTTGAGGGTGGCGGTGGTCCAGGCGCGATCGACCATCGCCAGGCCCGAGATCTTGCAACTGACGTTCGGGCGCTTGGCCAGGGCGGCCATCCCCTCGCGCCAGGCGGCCAGGCCCGCCTCGTCGCGGTCGGTCGGCATCCCGGCGTGGTTGACGATCAGCGGGATGTCCGGATGAGCGTCGGCCAGCTCGGCCGCCATCGCCATCTGCGAGGCGTAGAGCTGCAGGTCGAACGACAGGCCGTACTTGGCCAGCAGGGCGAAACCCTTGCGCCATTGGGCGTCGAGAAGCTTGTCGGTCGGGCCGTAGGTCTTGGCCGGGTCCTTGTGCCAGTTGATGATCTGGCGGACGCCGCGAACGTTTTCGCGGGCGGCATGGGCCGCCAGCAGCGGCTCGACATCCGGATCATCGAGGTTGGCCCCCGCGACGATGCCGCCGATCACGCCGCGCTGGTCGGCGATCGACTGCAGCCAGTCGGTCTCCGAAAGCTGGTCCTTGGGCGGCAGGCCGCACTCGATGTGCACGACCTGGACGACGTTCCAGCCCTTCGCGTCGGCCAGATAGTCGTCCAGTCCAAAGGACCTGTAGGCGATCGGGGACATGTCGCCGGCCGGATTGTTCGGCAGCGGCCTGTCCTGGAGCCAGGCGTAGTAGTGCCGATCGAGGTCCCACAGATGCATGTGGGGATCGACGATGGGGCCGATGTACGCCATGGCTCCAGTCACTCCGTGGCTTAGAAGGTGGTCCGGCCGCCCGACGTGTCGAAGGTCGCGGCGGTGGTGAAGCTGCACTCTTCCGACGCCATGAAGCAGACCATCGCGGCGCTCTCGTGGACGTCGCCGAGGCGGCCCATCGGGATCTTGCCGCGCATGTAGTCGACCTGGCTTTGCGGCAGCTGCTCCAGGATCGGGCTCTCGAAGGTGGCCGGGGTCAGGCTGTTGACGATGACGCCCTTGGTGGCCAGTTCCTTGCCCAGCGACTTGGTCAGGCCGATCACCGCCGCCTTCGACGCCGAATAGGCGCCGGCGTTGGGATTGCCTTCCTTGCCCGCCACCGAGGCGACGTTGACGATGCGGCCATAGCCGCCCGCCAGCATGAACGGCACCACGGCCTTACAGCTGTAGAAGACGCCGTTGACGTTGATGTCGAACACGCGCTTCCAGCTGTCGGTCGGGTACTCGTACACGGGCGCGGTGGCGCCGGTGATGCCGGCCGAGGCGACCAGGATGTCGATGCGGCCCAGGGCCTCGGCCGTGGACTTGCCGGCGGCCAGGACCGCGGCCTCGTCCGAGACGTCGAGCGCTACGGTATGGGCGGCGCCGATGTCGGCGGCGACGGCCTTCAGGTTCTCGGCGTCGAGGTCCCAGAGGGCGACTTGGCCGCCTTCGGCGACGATGCGGGCGGCCACGGCCTTGCCCAGGCCCGAGGCGCCGCCGGTGATCACCGCGGCGCGGCCGGCGAAACGATTGGCGTAGACGGTGCTCACGCGACGCCTTCCTTCGACCAGGCCACGACGATTTGGCGTTGCTCGCCCAGCTTCTCGATGCCCAGGCGGATCTCGTCGCCGGCCTTCAGATAGACGGGCTCGGGCTTCTGGCCCATGCCCACGCCCGGCGGCGTGCCGGTCGTGATCAGATCGCCCGGCTCGAGGGTCATGAACTCGCTGATGTAGGACACGAGCTTGCTGATCGGGAAGATCATGGTCTTGGACGAGCCGTCCTGCTTGCGCTGGCCATTGACGTCCAGCCACATGCCGAGGTTCTGCGGGTCGCCGACCTCGTCGGACGTGACCATCCACGGTCCGACCGGACCGAAGGTGTCGCAGCCCTTGCCCTTGTCCCAGGTGCCGCCGCGCTCGATCTGGAAGGCGCGTTCCGAGACGTCGTTGATCAGGACGTAGCCGGCGACGTGGTCGAGGGCCTCGGCCTCGGTGACGTATGAGGCGCGCGAACCGATCACGACGCCCAGTTCGACTTCCCAGTCGGTCTTCACCGAGCCGCGCGGGATCATCACCGGGTCGTTCGGGCCTTGCAGGCAGCTGACCGCCTTGGTGAACAGCACCGGCTCTTCCGGGATCGGCAAGTTCGACTCGGCGGCGTGGTCGGCGAAGTTCAGGCCCACGGCGATGAACTTCGAGACGCCGGCGACGGGGCAGCCGTAGCGCGGCGAGCCCTCGACGAGGGGCAGGGTGGTCGGATCAATGGCGGCCAGAGCCTTGAGGCTGGCCGGAGACAGCTGGGCGCCGGTGATGTCGGCGACGTGGCCCGACAGGTCGCGGATCTTGCCGTCGGCGTCGAGGAGGCCGGGCTTTTCGGAGCCCTTGGGGCCGTAGCGGAGCAGTTTCATTGGGGAGGAGCCTTCAGGGAGGACTAGCGGGCGTAAGGCCGGTGCAGACCGACCTCGCGATTGAGTTCGACGCCAAAGCCCGGGGCGTCGGAAAGCTTCAGCTTGCCGTTCACGGGCACGGGCTCGCCGATCAGCTGCGGGTGGAACATCGGCACCACCTCGTCGGCCTTGGGAGCCATCATCAGGAACTCGGCGAACGGGCTGTTATGGCGCGTGATGACGAAGTGATAGCTGTACACGGACGAGCCGTGCGGGATCATCATCACGCCCTTGCTGTCGGCCAGGTTGGCGATCTTGATCAGTTCGGTGACGCCGCCGCACCAGCCCACGTCCGGCTGGATGATGTCGCAGCACTCCATCTCCAGCAGCATGCGGAAGCCCCAGCGGGTGGCTTCGTGCTCGCCGGTGGTGACCAGCATGCCGGCGGGGGCCTTCTTCTTCAGGTCGCGATAGCCCCAGTAGTCGTCGGGGCTCAGCGCCTCCTCGATCCATTTGAGGCCGTACTCGTGCGCCTTGTGGGCCAGCTTGACGGCGTAGTTGAGGTCCAGCGCCATCCAGCAGTCGAACATCAGCCAGAAGTCCTCGCCGCAGCGCTCGCGCATCGTGGCCAGTTCCTCGATGTTCTTGCGCAGGCCTTCCTCGCCCTCGGCAGGGCCGTGATGTAGGGGCATCTTGCCGCCGATGAAGCCCATCTGTTTGGCCAGGTCCGGGCGCGCGCCGGTGGCGTAGAAGGTCAGCTCGTCGCGCACCTTGCCGCCCAACAGGGCATAGACCGGCTCCTGGCGCAGCTTGCCCAGCAGGTCGTAGAGCGCCAGGTCGACGCCCGAGATGGCGTTCACCACCAGGCCCTTGCGGCCGTAGTACTGGGTCGAGAAGTACATCTGGTCCCAGATCTTCTCGACCTCGCTGGGATCGCGGCCTTCGAGGAAGCGCGAGAGGTGCTTTTCGACGACGTAGGCGGCCGGCTCGCCGCCGGTGGTCACCGCGAAGCCGATCGTGCCGTCCGCGGCCTCGATCTCGACGACCAGCGTGCCCAGCACGTTGATGCCGAAGCTCTGGCGGCTCTGGCGATATTCCGGATAGCGCGACATCGGCGTGGCGATGTGGTCGTCGATCCAGTGGCCGTCGCCCTGGTCGTGATAGTCGGCGCCGCCGCCGCGGACCACGAACGCGCGGACGTGCTTGATCTTCGGAAACGCCATGGACGACGAGGCTCCAAGCTTTCGGCGGCCGCGCCGCCCGGAACAAGGAAGGTCGCGCCCGCCGGAACCTTCCGGTAAGCCCGTGACAGAGCTTTTAGGCCCCGCCTACCTCCCCAACATAAGCTGTGACACGCTATCGGTGCGCGAGGCCGGCTGGCTCAAGAAGAGTCGCCGTCGTTCCGCTTGCCTTGCGTTCCACAATGTGAGAGGTAGTGCTACAAAATGAAACCAGCGTCAAGGGGAGCGGAGCCGGTGGCGGATGACGAAAACACGGCGCCCAAGGCCCCCAGCGGCAGCCAGACCCTCTTCCGGGGTCTGGATCTTCTGGACGTCGTGGCCGAGTCCGGCACGATAGCCCTGCCGGCGCTCGCCAAGCAGCTAGGCCTGACCCGCAGCACGACTCACCGTCTGGCCACGGCCCTGGTGGAGCGTCGGTTCCTGTCGCAGGCCCCGCGCGAAGGTTATAGCCTGGGCTCAAAGCTCCTCGAACTGGGCTATCTGGCCAGCCAGCAGATGGATCTGCCACGGATGGCTCGTCCGCATCTGGAAAAGCTTTGGGAGAACACCGAGGACACCGTGCATCTGGGTGTTCTCGACAACGACCGCGCTCTCTATCTCGACAAGCTGACCGGCCGCCGCCGGATCAATATCAGCTCCCGCGTGGGCGATCGCCAGCCGATCCGCTCGACGGGTCTGGGCAAGGCGCTGGTGCTGGACGAGGTCGAGGACCGCTGGCGCGCGCTCTACCGCTCTGAAGGGCCGCCGGCCCCCGGCGCGCCCGACGAGGCCCAGTGGATCGACTGGATGCGCGACTACGCCCAGCGCGGGGTCGCCTTCGACCTGGAAGAGAACGAGGACCGCATCCGCTGCGTCGCCGCGCCGATCCGCGGCGCCTCGGGCCAGATCGTCGGCGCGATCAGCGTCTCCGGCGCGGCTCAGTACATGGACGACGACCGGATGAAATCCCTGGTCGACGACGTGCGCGACACGGCCAACGCCATCGGCCGCGATCTCGGCTGGAACGGAAAGCGGGTCGCCCGCTGAATGCGTAACAAAAAGGGTTAGTGATGCTGCTGAAGGACAAGGTGGTGCTGGTGACCGGCGCCTCGCAGGGGATCGGCAAGGCCGCGGCGATCGGTTGCGCCCAGCATGGCGCGGACGTGGCCATCAATTACCACGCCGACGAGGCCGGGGCCGCGGACGCTGTCGCCCAGATCGAGGCTCTGGGCCGCCGCGCCATCGCCGTGAAGGGCGACGTCGCCCAAGTCGAGACGGCCAGCGCCTTCGTTCAAGCCTCCGTCGACGCGTTCGGCAAGATCGACGTGTTCGTCAACAACGCCGGCATCTGCCCGTTCCACGCGTTCCTCGACATGCCGCCCGAGGTCATGGAGCGGACGATGAAGGTGAACCTGTTCGGCGCCTACTACATGGTCCAGGCGGCGGCCAATCAGATGGTCCGCCAAGGCCATGGCGGCGCGATCATCGCCGTCTCGTCGATCAGCGCCCTGGTCGGCGGCGGTATGCAGACCCACTACACCCCGACCAAGGCCGGGGTGCACAGCTTGATGCAGTCGACGGCGATCGCGCTCGGCAAATACGGCATCCGCTGCAACTCCGTGCTGCCTGGCACCATCGAGACGGCGATCAACAAGGAAGACCTGGCCGATGTCGCCAAGCGCGAATACATGGCCGGCCGCATACCGCTGGGCCGTCTGGGCGAGCCCGACGACCTGGCCGGCCCGATCGTGTTCCTGGCCTCGGACCTGGCCAAGTACGTCACCGGCGCGGCTTTGCTGGTCGACGGCGGCGCCTTCGTGAACCTGCAGTAGCGGGCTGACCATGATCGCGTCGTCCACGACGGATCGCCGCGAGGCGGCGGGCCAACGGGCGCGAAAGGACGTCGCGGCGTCAACCGCTCTATCCTCGCGGAGCTGAAGTCATGATCGCCGCCCTCGCTCTGGCCGCCGCCATCGCCTCGACCTCGCCGCGGATCGTCATCGCCAGCGACTCGACCGCCGCCAACTATAGCCCGTCGCAGTATCCGCAGATGGGCTGGGGCATGGTGCTGAAGTGTTCCCTGGATCCGACCGTCGAGGTCGTGAACCTGGCGCGCGGCGGCCGTTCGACCAAGACCTTCATCGAGGAAGGCCTTTGGGACCAGCTAGTCGCCCAGCTGCGTCCCGGCGACACCGTGCTGATCCAGTTCGGCCACAACGACGCCGACACCAAGAAGATCGTCCGCTTCACGGATCCGAACGGCGCCTATGAGGTCAATCTACGACGTTTCGTGGCCGATGCGCGCGCCAAGCAGGCGACGCCCGTCCTGGTCACCCCGATCGCGCGCTGGGTGTGGGAGAACGGCGAGCCCAAGGACGCGCATGGTCCTTACGCCGCGACGATCCGCCGGGTCGCGGCCGACCTGAAGGTCCCGCTTGTCGATCTCGACGGCGACATGATGGCGGCGCTCAAGGCGAGGGGGCGGTTGGCGTCGCGCCAGCTCTATCTGCAATACGAACCCTACGACCACATCGCCCGCTATCCCGAGGGCGTACATGACGACACCCACATCAACGAGCAAGGCGCGCGTTTGGGCGCCGCCTTGGTCGCGACCAGCCTTTCGAAGCTGAAGCTGCCGATCTCGCGCCACGTCCATCCGGCGCCATTGGACAACCAGGCCAAGCTGGGCGGACCGACCTGTCCCTGAACCATTCCCTCCGCCTTGATGGGGAGGGCTAAGGGGAGGGGAGCCGCGCCAGATGACGAGCGCCGTCGGCAGGTGATCGGCTCAGCGGCCACCCCCATCCCAACCCTTCCCCCATAAAGGGGAAGGGCGATTTAGGTTACCGCGCCTTGGCGATCTCCACCGCATAGACCTGGTTCGCGCCCCACATGTTGGAGCGGAACACCAGCCACTTGCCGTCCGGCGTGAAGTTGACGTTCGGCTCCAGCCGATAGTCGTGGCCTCGCATGTCGACCAGGCGCTCGGCGTCCAGAACCCCCGGATGGATCAGGGCCTCCGCGCCGGGGGCGTGGATGCCCGCGACGTCCGGGATGGCGCGCGGCTTCAGCAGCACGATCCACTTGCCGTCCGGCGCATGGGCGACCATCTCGCTGTCGCCGCCGTCGCCGGCGAACAGCTTGCCGTCCGGCGAGCTGTTGAAGTGGACGGACCACGAATTGCGCTCCAGGTGCATCCAGGTGCGCTTGCCCGTGGCGATCTCGTAGCCGGCGACCCAGAAATCCTCGCCGCGCGGGGTCTGCAGGTCGTACCAGACGGTCTTGCCGTCGGCGCTGAACCATTCGTGGCCGGCGATCTCCATGTTCATGGTGCGCGTGTGGATCTTGACCGGCGTGTCGCCCGCCTTGTCCGTCCGGACCAGCCACAGGCGGTCGACCTTGTGCCAAGGCCCCTCGTGGCAGAACATCAGCAGGCCGGGATCGGTTGGAGAGAACTGCAGGTGGTTCAGCCAGTCCGTGGCCTGGTGCACGACCTTACGCTCGCCGGTCACGGTGTTGATCGTGAAGATCTCCATCGGGATACGGCTGTCGAGACGCGCGTTCAGCTGCACCTCGCGCCCCTCGGCGTAGGAAAGCTCCTTGCCATCGGCGCTCTTCACGTCGTCGGGGTTCTTGGGCAGGGCGTCGGCCAGGTTCGGCGGGATCGGCACGTCGGTGCGCACCGCGACCCCGGCCAGCAGGGTCTCGTCGGCATTGATCGTCTGCAAGCTGCCGCGATCCATCTTGGCCACCTGGCGCGTGGCCTTGGTGTAGGGATCGGTGGCCATCACCGCCTTGGGACCCATCGGGTCGGCGGTGAGGTTCTGCTCGTAATAGACCGCGCCGGTCTTGCGACCCACGAACAGCAGCCGGACCTTGCCCTCGACGATCTTGGTCAACGCCCGGGTCTTCAGGTCCATGGCCGTGATGCCGGTCGGCGACGAGAAGACCAGGCGGTCGCCCTTGGGCGTATAGGCGTTGTAGTTGAAATAGAGGCTGGAGCTGCCGCCCTCGCGCGACAGGCGCACGATGCGGTGGCCGGTCGTCTTATCGATCCACTCCAGGGGCGCTTCGGGCGCGCCGGGCTTGGCGGCCGTCTGCATGTCTTGCGCGATCGCGGGGGCGCTGGCGACGCTCGCCAGCAGCAGGGCGGCCGCGCCGCCGATCAGAAACGATTTCATTGGGACGCTTTCCGGGTGACGATGGCCGCGGGCGTTGGGGTGTTCATGCCCTGGCCGAGATAGAAGCTGGTGTGCGGCGGTTGGTTGTAGGCGGTGTTCTGCCAGGCGATCGAGACGCGGTACTGCGGATCGTGCATCAGGGTCACGAGGCGGCGCTCGGTGGGGTAGGGCGTCTCGTAGATCCGCAGGGATTTGTTGTCCTCGGCCCGCCAGATCACCTCCTCGCGCCAGTCGCCCAGGATGTCGGCCGACAGGGCTGGCGTGGCCTTGGTGCCGTTGTTCGACAGCACGCCCTCGGCGGTCAGCAGAGGCACGGACTGGCCGGTCTTCCAGTCCCACTTGCTGATCTGGTTCTTGTCGAGAAGCTCGCGCAGGTCGTCGCCGTCCCACCAGATGGCGAAGTTGGTCTGGCGGGGGTGCTTGACGCCCTCGATGACCTTGCCTTGGGCGGTATAGAGCGCGTCCTGGTTCGCCCCCCAAGCCTCCTCGCCCGGGAAGCGCGGGTCGATGTCGGCGGTCAGGCCTCGCCCGGCGTCATGGTCCGACGGCGTGCTCCACAGCACCTTCCCTGTGCGGGCGTCCAGCATGGCCGCGCCGATGCCGCCGTTGTTCTTCATCTCCTCGTGGACGCCGAACTTCTCCAGGCCCGGGCGGGTGGGATCCAGGTCGCCGACATGCATGGCGTCACCGTGGAAGAGGCGGGCGCTCCACAGGCCCTTGCCGTTGTCGTCGATCGCCATCGAGCCGTAGATGATCTCGTCACGACCGTCGCCGTCGACATCGGCGACGCTGAGCTGGTGGTTGCCCTGGCCGCCATAGGCCTCGTTGCCCGGCGCGGCGCTATCGAACAGCCAGCGCTGGGTCAGCTTGCCGTCCCGGAAATCCCAGGCGGCGATGGTCGAGCGGCCGTAGTAGCCGCGGGCCATGATGATGCTGGGCCGTTGGCCGTCGAGATAGGCCGTGCCGGCCAGAAAGCGGTCGGAGCGGTTGCCGTAGCCGTCGCCCCAGATCTCCGTCATCTGCGCCACGGTGGGCGCATCGGTGCGCGGATCGCGCGGCGGCGCATAGGGGGCGCTGACCAGGGCCTTGCCGGTCGCGCCTTCGAAGATGGTCAGGAACTCGGGACCCTTGAGAATCCGGCCCTGGATCTTGGCGACCTTGGTCCCATCGGCCTTGACCTCGGCGCCGGTGCGGTCGGCCTGAGGACGCTCGCCGCCGGTCTCGCGCCAGTCGGCGTTGGGATCGCCCAGCACCTTGCCGGTCCCGTCGATCGTGCCGTCGCTGGTGCGCATGGCGACCTCGGCCTTGCCGTCGCCGTCGTAGTCATAGACCTGGAACTGGGTGTAATGCGCCCCGGCCCGGATGTTGCGGCCCAGGTCGATGCGCCACAGGCGCTTGCCTTCCAAGGTATAGGCGTCGAGATAGACGTCGCCGGTGTAGCCGCCGAAGGCGTTGTCCTTAGAGTTGGTCGGGTCCCATTTCAGGATGATCTCGTAGCGGCCATCGCCGTCCAGATCGCCGACGCTGGCGTCGTTGGCGGTGTAGGTATAGGCCTGTCCCGTCGGCGTGACCCCGCCGGGCGGCGGCTCGATCGGGATCGTCAGGTAGCCGTCGGTCCAGACCTGGGCCGGCTTGCTGTCTGGGCCTTCCTCACCCTTGCTGACCAGGCGCACGGTGTAGCCGCCCGCGCCCGACGTCTTGTCGACGAAGTTCGTGGCGCCCGTCAGGAGCTTGGCGTTCAGCTTCTTGCCGCCCTTGTAGAGGTTGAAGGCCGCGCCCGCCGGGTCGTCGCCCAGCAGCCGCCAACTGACCAGGACGCCACCGCCCGCGGCGGGCGCGGCGACCACGCCGCGATCCAGCGATTCCATCCAGCGCGGGGCGGCCTGGGTTGCGCCGGTCGCCAGCAGCGCGATCGCGCAGGCGGCGGCCGTGAGTGTTGTTGCCGTTGGAGTCATGAGCGCGTCCTCCCTCGAAAGCCCTAAGCGATCCCGGGTTGCGCCGTTCGGCTTCTCTATGGCGGGCCAGCATCGGAGCCCGCTCAGGATCGCTGAAGGTTACATCACGAAACCCACATGGTGTCTTCCCATAAAATGCATTGATCTCTCAACATGTGACACTAGAGTGTCTGTGTTCATAATGGGCGCGTGCGCGAGCTGGGCGGCCCGAGGTGCTAAGGAGCGTTCGCGTGATCAAGGGAGCGACGCGTCGCGGCGTGCTGGTGTCGAGCCTCGCGCTCACGGTCGTCGCTCCGGAGGCCGCGCGGGCCGCCAAGCCCCCGCCGGTCCTGGCCGACCTGCACTGGCTGGGCGACGCCCCGCCCCGGGCGCCGGGCGCGGCCGTCTGGGGAACGCCTTGGCCGCGCGGGACGGTCAAGGCGAAGACGCCGCTGACGGCGGCGGGACCGGATGGACAGGCGCTGCCGCTGCAAAGCTGGCCGCTGGCCTACTGGCCCGACGGGTCGCTGAAATGGACCGGCCACGCGATCTCGGGCGCGCCGGCTAAAGGTTTCCAGGTCAAGCCCGGCAAGCCGATCGCGCCCGCCAAACCCGTCCAGGTTCGCGAGACGCCGGAGCGCATCGAGGTCGCCGCCGGCGATCTGGTCTGCCGTTTCGCTCGCGCCGGCGGTCATCTGATCGAGAGCGTCAGCCTGGCGGGCCGCGAGACCTTGAGCCGCGGACGGCTCGTCTGCCTGAACCAGACCTTGCCGCCGGGCGATCTCGCGCCGCGCGAGACCCAGGTCTTCGAGGGCGTGATCGATACGGTCGCCGTCGAGCAGCGGGGTCCGGTGCGGGCGGTGGTGCGTTTCGAGGGCAAGCATCGCGGCGCGGGGCGGGATTGGCTGCCGTTCACCGTCCGCGTCGCGATCGACGTCGAGGGACGGCTGACCCTGACCCACAGCTTCGTGTTCGACGGCGACGGGAACAAGGACTTCATCGCCGGCCTGGGGATCCGCTTCGACGTCCCGCTGACCGACGAGCCCCACAACCGGCATGTGCGCTTCGCCGGGGAAGGCGAGGGGATGTGGGGCGAGGCCGTTCGCAACATCCCTGGCTGGCAGCCGGTCAAGTTCGCCCTGGCCAGCAAGTTCCAGGACCAGCTACGCGGCGAACGCGCGCCTAACCTGGCGTCGATGGACGCCAAGACCCGCGACCAGCTGGCCACCGTGCCCGCCTGGGATGGCTACCGCCTGTTCCAGGGCGACGCCGACGCCTTCGCGATCGACAAGCGCACGAACGCCAAGAGCAGCTGGCTGCGCGCCGATCATGGCGGCCGTTCGCCTGGCTTCGGCTATGTCGGCGGCGTCTCGGGCGGGGTCGCCTTCGGCTTGCGCCACTTCTGGCAGCGCCATCCGACGGGGCTCGAGATCGAGGGCGCCACGACCGACGCCGCCACCGTGACGCTCTGGCTATGGTCGCCCCAGGCCCAGGCCATGGACCTGCGCCACTATAGCGACCTCGCCCACGGGCTGGAGATCCAGTACGAGGACGTCGAGGCCGGCCATTCGACGCCGCTGGGCGTCGCGCGCACCAACCAGGTCTTCTTGTGGCCGGTGGCCGCCACGCCCACGCGCGAGGCGCTGTCGGGCATGGCGCGAACCACCGCCGAGCCGCCCCTGCCGGTCGGCGCGCCGGCCTACTACCACACCTGCGGCGTGTTCGGCGTCTGGGCGCCGATCGATCGCTCCACCCCGGTGAAAGCCAAGCTGGAGGCCGCCCACGAGCGTCTGCTGGGCTTCTACCAGCATGAGATCGAGCAGCGACGCTGGTACGGGTTCTGGGACCACGGCGACGTGATGCACACCTACGACCAGGACCGGCACGTCTGGCGCTACGACGTCGGAGGCTATGCTTGGGACAACAGCGAGCTCGTGCCCGACCTCTGGCTCTGGACCGCGTTCCTGCGCACGGGCCGCGCCGACATCTTCCGCATGGCCGAGGCCATGACCCGCCACACCGGCGAAGTCGACGTCTATCATCTCGGCCCATTCAAGGGTCTGGGCTCGCGGCACAATGTCAGCCACTGGGGCGACGGGGCCAAGGAGGCGCGGATCAGCCAGTCGCTGCTGCGCCGCCACTACTACTACCTGACCGCCGATGAGCGGACCGGCGACCTGATGGCCAGTCTGGTCGACGCCGACCACGCGCTGCTGGCGGTCAATCCGGTCCGCAAGGTGGCCGAAAAGACCGACTATCCGACCCAGGCTCGCACCGGTCCGGATTGGTTCGCCTTCGCCAGCAACTGGCTGACGGCCTGGGAGCGGACCGGCGACACGAAATGGCGCGACAAGATCGTCAGGGGGCTGAACGCCATCGCCGCCTCGTCCAACGGCATGTTCTCGGGGCCGCCGTTCGGCTACGACCCGGCCACCGCCACGCTCTACGACCCCAAGACCGCGTTCACGACCAGCTATCACCTGGTCACGATCATGGGCGGGGCCGAGCTGGTGTTCGAGCTGGACGGGCTGATCGACGATCCGGCCTGGACCAAGGCCTGGACCCGCTTCTGCGTCTTCTATAACGCGCCTCTGGCCGAGCGGCGGGCGGCGCTGGGGCCCAAGGCGGTCGATCGGATTTTCGAGTTCCCCGTCTGGCACGCGCGCCTGACGGCTTGGGCCTCGAAGAAGCTGAACGACCCGGCCCTGGCCCAGCGCGCCTGGAAGGAGTTCCTGGCCAAGACCAAGAGCGGTCAGGAGGGCAGCCCCGCGCCGATCAGTCGGGTGGAAGGACCCATGGTGCTCAAGCCGATCGACGAGATGGCCAATGTCTCGACAAACCAGTCGTCGCAGTGGGCGCTGAACCTGTTCGAGCTCTTGGCCCTGGTCGGCGACGCCGCGCCGGATGCCCTACCGCCCGGTTGGGAGTAGGCCGTAAACTTGGAAGTTCCGGATCCGCAGATGGCTCTGCGTGGTCCGGAGCGCGAACCAGCCGCGCGTATAGGGCGAGGGATCGTGGTGCTCGAACAAGCGCCGGCCGTCGCTCCAGTATTCGATGCGCTCGCCGTCGGCGACCAGACGCACCGTGGCCCAGCGATTGGGGGTCAGCATCTCGTCGGCGGCCGAATGGTCGTGGCGCGGCAGGAGCGGCCGCTCGCCCGCGCGCCCGACATAGCGGCGAAAGCGCGTCGAGGTGTTGGCGTTGCCGCCCTGGCCCACATAGTAGGTCTTCAGCGTGTCGTAGTCGGCGAACGCCCCCGAGCGCGGGTGGTCCAGCGGCGATCCGCCGTCGACCTCGCGGGCCATCCAGAAACAGTTGAGGTCGCTGACCCGGTCGAACGCGCCGCCGGCCGAGACGGCCTGGGCCTTGTAGGTGATGGCGATGGGACCGACCAGTTCCGGCTTGAACCAGGCCGTGAAGCCGGCCGGCGCCACGATGTCCAGAACGCCGTCCCTTGCCGAGACCATCGCGGGTTTCTCGGCCTCGACCGCCCAGCGCTTCAGGCCGTGGCGGAAGTCGTCCGAGAAGAGGCGCTTGCCCTGGCCCGCGAACGGCGTGCCGGCGAGGCCCGCCAGCAGAGCGCGGCGGTCGAGCATCACGCGGCGACCTCGCGGACATTCTCGAACAGGCGCTCGGGACGCGGGTCGGGCGTCGCGGTCTCGATGGTCAGGTTGTCGATCCTCAGCCCGTCGACATGCCGCGCCCACAGGCCGCAGACCGGGGAGGGGCCGAACATGCTGGGTTCTGGATAGGCGTCGGGCAGGTCGCCCGGCCGGCGCTCGCTCCATTCCGCGGCGCCGCCGCCGCGATAGGACAGGCGGATGTTGGAGAGCGTCACGTCCTGGATCGGCGAGGCCGGCAAACCCGCCAGCGTGGCCGCGTAGTCGGGCAGGACGTCGAAAGCGTCGATGTCGCGCAGCACGATGTTGCGCATCGCCCCCAGCGGCGTGCCTTCCGGGCCGCGCCGCCGGTCGCCGACGCGCAGGAAGATCGGGGCGGTGGTCACCTCCCGCAGATGCAGCCGCTCACAGACCACGTTCTCCATCGTGCCGCCGTCCACAACCTCCAGGGCCAGGCCCCGCGAGCGCACGAAACGGCAGTCGCGGATGGTGATGTCCTTGAAGCCGCCGTTGGACTCCGTGCCCAGCTTGATGCGGCCGGTGACGCGATCCTGGTCGGGCGAGACCTGCTGGGTCCGGCCAAAGGTCCCGTCCAGCATCGTGCCGAGATCGAAGCCGCTGACCTCGCAGTGCTCGATGATGACGTTCTCCGTCGCGATCGGCTCGCCCAGCGCCAGGGAGCTCTTGAGCACGATGGCGTCGTCGTTGGGCGTGTTCACCCGGCAGCCCGCGACCAGCACGTCGCGGCAGGCGTCAATGTCCAGGCCGTCGCGGTTGGTGTCGACCACGAGGTCGCGCAGGATCAGGTCTTCGCAGCCCGTCGCCAGCACCGCGAAGTGACCGCCGCGAGAAATCGTCAGCCCCTCGATCCGCGCGCGCTTGACGCGCTTCAGGGCGATGGCCTTGTTGCCCAGGCCCGCCATGGCCTCGACCCGCGGCGACAGCTCGGCCATCGCCTCGGCCGAGAGACCGGCCATGCTGAGGGGGAACTCGCCGGCCTGCTTTCGCCAGCGGGAGCCGGGGCCTTCGCGGGTTAGGCCGGCGCCGTCGATGCGGCCGGGACCGATAATGGCGACATCCTCGACGTCCTCGCCCCAGATCAGGCTGTTATGCCAGTGCGAGTGGCCGAAATCCTGCCAGAGGTCATGCGGATTGGGCTCGGCGGGATCGTAGGCGCCGCCGTGTCGGGCCGGGTCGGCCGCTTCCAGCACGCAGCCCTCTTCCAGCCGCAGGGTGACGCCGCTGAGCAGGCGGATCGAGAACGACAGGTGGCGGCCCGCCGGCAGCACGACCTCGCCGCCGCCGCGCGCGTGGGCGGCGACGATGGCGGCGTTGATGGCGTCGGTCGCGAGCTTCACGCGTAGAGGCCGTGGCGCTTGAAGAAGGCGTCGAGCGCGATCATCGCCGGGGCCAGATCGCCGTCGCGGTCCCTAAGGCCAAAGCCGTGGCCGCCCACCTCTTGCAGGTGCATCTCGACGGGGATCCCGCGGGCGCGCAGGGCTTGCCACATCAGGACGCTGTTCTCGACCGGAACGACCTTGTCGTCGGCCGCGGCGGCGATGAAGGTCGGCGGCGCGTCGGCGGGCACATGCTGTTCCGCCGAGACCGCCAGGCGCTGGGCGTCCGTGGGCGTCGCGCCCAACAGCGCCTTCACCGACTGGCCATGGGCGTAGGGGAGCGTTCCGGTGATCACCGGATAGAACAGGCCCGCCGCGAAGGGCCGGGTCGGCAGCGAGTCGGCGGCGTCGACGGGGGCGTAGGTCTCGCGGCCGAACTGCGTGGCCAGACGCGCGGCGACGTGGCCGCCCGCCGAAAAGCCGATCGCAGCCACCTTGGCCGGATCGACACCCAGAGACGGGGCGCGGGCGCGGATCAGGCGCATGGCCCGCTGGGCGTCCTGCAGGGCGACATCGGGCCCCGCCGCCCAGCCGTCGGCGGGCAGGCGGTAGTCCATCACGAAGGCGGTGATCCCGAGGCTGGCCAGCCAGGCGTCGATCGGTCCGCCGTTCTTGCCCACCGCCACGCGCACATAGCCGCCGCCGGGGATCATCAGCACCGCCGCGCCGTTCGGTTTGGCCGGCCGCCGCATGGTGAGCCAGGGCCGGGTCACGTTCAGGAAGGCGGTGTCGTTCGGATCGCCGCCAGGCGTGCGGAGGATCACGCTTTCGGTGACGGTGACCTTCTGGCCGCCGGGCGCCGCGCCGGGCCAGAGGTCGACCGTTTCCACCGGGCTTTCGGCGGCGCGGGCCAGGGCAGGGGCCGCCATCAGGCTGGCGGCGAGGCCTAGCAGGGCGCGGCGATCGGTTTCCACTTTAATTCCCACGGGGCGTTTCCTGGCTGGACGTCGCGCTGGCGGGCACGGCGAAGGTGTCGGGCGAGGGCGGCTTGGCCGGATCGAAGGGCGGCAGATCCGTCACCAGATGAGCGGCGAGGTCGGGCATGGTGGCCCGGATCCCCTCGATCACGCAGCGCGCCAGCTGATAGGCGCCGTAGTTGTTGTGGTGGGTGGCGTCCTTGCCGCCGTCATTGAAGGCCTTCCAGGCGTCCCTTGGGCCCAGGGCTTCGTAGAAGGTCGCGCTCATCGCGTGCAGGTCGATCAGCGGGACGTCCAGAGCCTTCGCCGTCTCGCGCACCGCCCGCGGATAGTCGCCGTGGGTGTTCACGATCTTGCCGGTCTCGTCGAACTTGCGGCGGTGCATCGAGGTGACCAGAACCGGCGTCGCGCCGCGCAGGCGGGCCTCGCCGACATAGGCGCGCAGATAGTCGCGATAGGTGGTGGCGGCGTCGACATAGGTCTGCGGCCACTGGGACTTCTGGTCGTTGTGGCCGAACTGGATCATCAGCCAGTCGCCCCGCTTGATCTTGCCGAGGATCTTGTCCAGCCGCCGCTCGATCAGGAACGCCTTCAAGGTCTCCCCAGACTCGGCCTGGTTCGAGACCGACAGGTCCGGCTTGAAGAAGCGCGGCAGCATCTGGCCCCAGCCGGCGGCGGGCTCGAAGCGCTGGTCGGTGACGGTGGAGTCGCCAGCCAGGAATAGGGTCGGGACGGTGACGGGCTCGATCTTCAGCCAGCGCACGGCGGCGGCGGGACCGCAGAACTCCAGGGTCAGCTTATCGTCCCAGTCATAGCTGCCGTCCTCGCGCGCGTTCAGCGCCACGCGCTTGCCGCCGGGCGCGTTGGCCGGCGGCGGCGCCAATTCCGGCCGGCGGACATTGACGACGATGACGCGAGTTTCGGTTTTGCCCGCGCCGACGCGGACGGTCTCCAGCATCAGCCGTCGCGACTCGGCCTTGACCGTGGTCTCCGAAGCCTTGTCGCCGCCCAGCTCCAGGGTGACGCGGTAGTCGCCTTCGGGAACCTTGACCGAGAATAGGCGTCCGGGGCCTGGCTCGAAGCCGTGGCCGACGGCGGGGTCATAAGGACCGATGGGCGTCTTGAAATCGAAGGCCCACACGGGGGCGTCCTCCCTGGCCAGCGCGGCGCTCGGCGCGAGAACGAGGCCAGCCAGCAGGGTGCGCCGGTCCAGGATCATGCCGCCTCCCTTTCGCGTGCAGAGTCCGGCGACCTTGGTAACGCCGCGACGGAAAGGGTTCAATGCCAAAATACAGGACAGTATCCTGAAATACGGGACTTAATCTGGCGCATTCCGCGTTCCTCGAGCGGTCGTCCATCAAAGCTCCAGGCCGATGGCGTCGAGGGGGCGTTCGCGCGGGCGGCGCGGCGGCGACAAGGCAAGGGTCCGGTCATGCGTCCGGCCCATCGCCTCGCCCAGAAGCAGGTCGCGGGCTTCCAGATTCATCTCCGACACTGGCCAAGTCGCTGTCGCTCATCCGCAATAAATGCGCGCCGAACGCAATTTGGGCTGGATAAACGCCAAAGCAACGCTATTCTCCCTACAAGTTGGGATGATCTCTCATTATATGAGATTTGGGCAGTTCCGTTCTAGCGTTGGCTCAATAGGCCAAGCCCGTCTTTCCCAATGGCGAGCCGCTGTCAAAGCGGCCGGACGATCAACACGGCCGCGCGCGAGCGGGGCCGCCAAGGGAGAGGAAAACCATGGGCTCGCAGTCCAAGAACAATGGCGCCTTGCGGACGGGATGCTCGGTGCTCGCGCTTTCGGTCGGCGCTTCGCTGCTGACGGCCTTCGCGGCGGCGGCGCAAACCGCCCCGACGCCAGTCGCGCAAGACAACACCGCGGTCGAGGAGGTCGTGGTCACCGGCTTCCGCGCCAGCTTGACCAGCGCCATCAACACCAAGCGGGTCTCCAACAACATCGTCGACGTGATCAAGGCCGACGACATGGCCAGCTTCCCCGATGCGAACCTGGCCGAGTCCATCCAGCGCATTCCAGGCGTGTCGATCACCCGTGATGGCGGGGAGGGCCGCAACATCACGGTTCGGGGCCTGGGCGGCGACTTCGTCCGCACCACGCTCAACGGCATCGAGGCCTATTCGGCCACCACGGGCTCGACGCTTGGCGTGGTCGCCGGCATCAATCGCTCGCGCGGCTTCGACTTCTCGACCTTCGCCTCGGAGCTGTTCAACAGCGTCACCGTCAGCAAGTCGCAGTCGGCCGAGATGGACGAAGGCTCGCTGGCCGCCACGGTCGACCTGCAGACCGGCCGTCCGTTCGACAAGAAGGGCTTCCGCGCCGCCGCCTCGCTGCAGGGCGCCTACTACGACAACAACAAGACCAAAGCCCCGCGTTTCGCCGGTCTGATCAGCGACACCTGGGGCAATTTCGGCGCCTTGTTCTCCCTGGCCTACAGCAAGCGCAAGGCCATGGAAGAGGGCTATAGCGACACCTCGCAGTCGGACTATTCGGACGCGAACAACGGCTTCTGCGGCACCGCGACCAATATCGCCGGCCAATCCGGCAACACGGTGATCAACACCCCCATCCCGTATGTGAATCCCCTGTCGGGCTCGGGTAACCGTCCGGCCGGCCAGTGCTTCTCGGGCCTGCCGTCGGATCCGACCGCCTATGCGGCCATCAACCGGCCCAACGTCTTCCTGCCCCGCAACCCCGGCCTGGGCCGCTTCCAGCTAGACCAGAAGCGCCTGGGCATGACCGGCGGCCTGCAATGGCGGCCGAGCGACAAGACCGACGTGACCCTGGATCTGGTCTACTCGCAGTTCGACCAGGACCGCTCCGACTACGCCCTGTCGAACGCTTCGCTGAACCGCAACGTCAACGGCGCCAGCGCGGCCTTCCCGCTGTTCGCCGGCCGGGTCGACTCCCAGATCATGGACGTGCACGTCCAGGACACCGGGCAGGTCGACTACATGAAGATCAACAACGTCGACATCAAACACATCGAGGAAAAGAGTCAGACCACCACCAAGACCCACCAGATCGGCCTAACCCTGGACCACCGCTTCAACGACCGCCTCAGCGTCAACGCCAAGGTCGGCCACTCGGGATCGGACTTCCAGCAGCCCTGGGACGTGCTGATGTCCTATGACGGCTTCAACAAGCCGGGCTACATCTGGGATGCGCGTAACGACGCCCGCCGCCCGTACATCAACTACGGCTACGACGTCACCAACCCCGCCAACGTCACCTTCACCAATGCCGGCACGGGCCTGACGCCCGACATCCGAGTCGTGAAGGCCGCGGTGTTCAACACGCTCTGGACCGGCGAAGCCAACGCCAAGTACCGCCTGAACGACGTCTTCACGATCAAGGGCGGCGTGTCGCTGAAGGCGTTCGACTTCCAGTCCAAGCAGGTGCAGCGCCTCTACGCCAATAACAGCTCCACGGCCGTGACGGCCACGGGCACGATCCCGTTCAACTTCGCGCAGTTCGCCGCCGACTTCCCCGGCACGGCGCCGCTGAGCGAGCAGGTCACCGGCTTCGGCAAGCAGCTGGGCCTGCCGGCCGGCTCGGTCACCGGCTGGGTCGTGCCGAACGTCTCGGCCTACATCGACAAGCTGGGCCTGCTCTGCAACTGCGCCAACAAGTACGGCGACTTCACCCTGGCCATCAACTCGGCCCTGGGCAACAACCGCTCGGTCGAGGAGAAGGACACCGCCGCCTACCTGCAAGCCGACTTCGACACCGAGATCCTGGGCGGCCACCGCCTGCGCGGCAACGCCGGGGTGCGCTACGTCAAGACCGATCTGGACGCCACGGGCTACACCTCGCTGACCTCGCAGATCACGGTGAACCACAAGTACAGCGACTGGCTGCCGTCTCTGAACCTGGCCCTGGACCTTCGGGAAAACCTGGTCGCCCGCTTCGCCGCGGCCCGTGTCATGGCCCGCCCCAGCTTCGGCAATCTGACGCCCGGCGGCTCGGTGAACACGAACTTCGGCGCGCAATCGGCCTCGATCGGCAACCCGTTCCTGGATCCCTATCGCGCCAAGAACTACGACCTCAGCCTGGAATGGTACCCCTCCGAAGGCTCGATCGTCTCGGTCGCGGTCTTCGACAAGCAGATCGAGAGCTCGATCCAAACGATCGCGACGACCGAGGCTTACGGCACGACCGGCCTGCCGCTGGCCCTGCTGCCGGCCGGTCAGGACGCCTCGACGCCCTATCTGGTCACCCGTTCGCGCAACACCCAGGGCGGGTATATCCGGGGCCTGGAAATCAACTACCAGCAGCCGTTCCACTTCCTGCCGGGCCTCCTAAAGAACACCGGCACGATGCTGAACTACACCTATGTGGACAGCTCGGTGCTCTACTATCTGTCGTCCGGTACGGCCACGACGCCGGCGACCCAGATCCACGACCAGTTCCTGAACGTCTCGCCGCACTCGGTGAACGCTACCCTGTACTACGAAGACCAGAAACTGTCGGCCCGCGTGTCGGTGGCCTATCGCGACGAGTACCTGACGGCCCTGCCGTTCAAGTCCGAAGTGCCGGACGCCAACGGCAGCTACGCCACCACCAACGTCGACGCGTCGGCCTCCTACAAGCTGACGCCCCACCTGAAGCTGACCTTTGACGCGCTCAACCTGACCAACCAGGCCGCGGACCAGTGGAGCGGCAAGGTCCGCCGCGCCCAGCGGGTGTTCAGCGTGACGGGGCGCCAGTTCTTCCTCGGCGCTTCGTACACCTTCTAAAGTCCTTCGCTCCCCCGAAGGTCGCCAGGCGCGGGTCGAAAGGCCCGCGCCTGGATCCTAACAACGCCATGACCTCTATCGCCGGCAAGGTGATCTGCCCTTGAGGGACCTTGACCGGCGCGAAAGCGCCGCTGTGTTCGGTTAGTGCACCGCCGAGGTGTCGACCACGCGGGTTGGCTTCGGGGCCAGCCAAATGATCAAGGCCGCGGCCACGAAAAGCACGGCCATGGCCAGGAAGACCTGGTTGGTCGCCAGCATCACGCTCTGGCCCTGGACCAGTTGGTCCACGGTCCCGCGCGCCTGCTCGGTCGACATGCCGACGGCGCCCATCTGGTCCATGACCGCCTGAGGATCGTTCAGCACGCCCGCCAAGTCGTTGTGATTGCGGCTGGCGTTGTCGGTCCACACCGTGCTGACGATCGAGGTGGCGATCGCGCCCGACAGGGTGCGGCAGAAGTTCATCAAACCCGCCGCGCTGGCGGTTTCCGGCTCGTCGACGCAAGCCAGGGCCAGGCCGGTCAGGGGCACGAAGAACAGCGGCATTCCAAAGCCTTGCAGCAGCAGCCATTGGCCGATGTCGAAGAAGCCCATCTGCGAATTGGCCTGGCTGCGCATCACCGTGATCAGGCCCATCCAGACCAGGCCGGCGAACACCAGGCGGCGGGGGTCGACCTTGGCCGAAAGGCTGGCCGCGAACGGGGCCATCATCACCGCCGTGACGCCCAGCAACGCCGAAACGTGACCGGCGTCGGTGGCCGTGTAGCCCATGTTCTGCTGCAGCCACAGCGGGGTCAGCACATTGATCCCGAAGAAGGCCCCGAAGGCGACGCTGAGGGTGACGACGCTGGCGCTGTAGCCCCTATGCCGGAAGACGCGCAGATCGACGATCGGATTGGCGTCGGTCAGCTCCCAGATCAGAAAGGCCAAGAAGCCCAGCAGGGCGATGACGGCCAGGGTCACGATCAGGGGCGAGGCGAACCACTCGTGCTCCTTGCCCAGGTCGACCATGACCTGCAGCGCGCCGACCCAGATGGTCAGCAGCGCCAGGCCCACGACATCGACCCTGGCCGGGGCCAGCGGCGTTTCGTAGCGGTTCAAGAGCTTCCAGGCCAGCCAGCCGCAGATCGCGGCCACGGGCACGTTGATCCAGAAGATGAACGCCCAGCCGACATTGTCGCACAGGACGCCGCCGAGGATCGGGCCCAGGATCGGCGCCACCAGGGTCGTCATCGCCCAGAGACCCGTCGCCGCCGGAGCGTACTTTGGCGGGAAGACCTTCAGGAGCAGGGTTTGGGACAACGGCATCAGGGGGCCGCCGCAGGCGCCTTGCAACACCCGGAACAGCACCAGGAGGCTCAAGGACGGCGCCAGGCCGCACAGGAACGAGAAGAGGCCAAAGCCCAACATGCCCAGCACGAACACCTTGACCGCCCCGAACCGCGCCGACAGCCAGCCCGTCAGCGGCACGACGACGGCCTCGGCGACGGCGTAGGAGGTGATCACCCATGTGCCCTGGCTGGGCGAAACGCCCAGCGCGCCGGCGATGTTCGAGACCGAGACATTGGCGATGGTGGTGTCCAGCACCACCAGGAAGTTGGCGGCGGCCAGGATGAGGCCCGCGAAGATCATCATCGGACCGGACAGGGGCGGCGCGGGAGTCGGGGAAGCCTGGGCCATGACGGTGATCCTTGGAGGCTCGCGGGTGATCAGCGGCGGGTGTCGATGGCGGCGGTCATCGACAGACCGACGCGTAGCGGACGGGCCTTCAGCTCGGCGGGATCCAGCGCGATGCGCACCGGCAGCCGCTGCACCACCTTGATCCAGTTGCCCGTGGCGTTCTGCGCGGGGATCATGGCGAAGGCCGAGCCCGTGCCGCCCGACAGTCCCACGACCTTGCCGTGATAGGTCACCGAGCCTCCGTAAAGGTCGGACTTCAACTCGACCGGCTGGCCGATGGCCACCTTGCGCAGCTGGCCTTCCTTGAAGTTGGCGTCGACATAGGCCTGCTGGATCGGCGCGACCTGCATCAGCGGCGCGCCGGGCGCGACGCGCTGGCCGATCTGGACATTGCGGCGGGTGACGACGCCGTCGATCGGCGCGCGGATGACCGTGCGCTCGAGGTCCAGCTTGGCCTGCTCGACCCGGGCGCGGGCGGACGCGACCTCGGGATTGGTGTCGACCGTGGTCCCGTCGGTCAGGGCGGCGTTGGCGGTCAGCGAGCCGACGGCGGCGGCGCGATTGGCCTGGGCCTGTGTCTCGGCCGCCTTGGCCGAGGCCGCGGCGGCCTGGGCGTTGGCGAAGGCGTTCTGGGCGCGGGTCAATTCGTCGCCGGACACCGCGCCGTTGGCGGCCAAGGCCTTGCGGCGCTCAAGATCAATGCGGGCGCGCTCAAGGTCGGCTTGGGCCGAGGCCAGGCTCGCGGCGGCGCGGGTCTGGTCGGCCTCGCGCGCTGTGATCTGAGCGGCCAGGCTCTGGTCGGTGGCGAGGTAGCCCCGCACGCGACGCTCGGCCTTGGCGAGATCGGCTTGGGCCGAGGCCAAGGCGATGCGGGCGTCGCTGTCATCGAGGGTCACCAGCACCTGACCGCGCGTGACGGTCTGAGTGTCCCGAACCTCGACGCTGCGCACGGGCCCGCCGACCAGCGGCGTGATCTGGGCGACATCGGCGGCGACATAGGCGTTGTCGGTCTCGACGTGGTGGGATCCGACCAGGGCGTACCAGGCGCCGTAGCCGAGGCCGGCGGCCAACGTCAGACCCGCCAGGCCCGCGAACAGCTGCTTCCGTTTCGAAGTGTCGGCGGCCTTGGGCGCGGACACGGCGACGGGGGTATTGGCGGCCGGGATTTGGCCAGAAGCTTCGTTGTCGAACATGGGAGCGGCTCCGGAGAGAATTTGGGTCAGGCGGCGCGGAAGCCGCCGCCGAGGGCGCGCACGAGCGCGATGTCGAGGGTGAAGGCGCGGGTCTCGAGGTCGGCGACGGCGCGTTGGTCGGCGATCATCGCGTCCTCCGCGGTCAGTACGTCGAGATAGGTCGACAGAGCGCCGCGATAGCGCTGGACGGCGATGTCGTGAGCGGCGGCGGAGGCGCGCAGGGCCGCTCGGCTTTCGCTCAGGCGAACGTCCAGGGCGCGAGCGCTGACGGCGGCGTCGGCCACATCCTGAAGAGCCTTGGCCAGGGTCGCGTTGTAGGTGGCCACGGCGGCGTCGCGGTCGGCGGCCGCGCCGCGATAGTTGGCGCGCAAGGCCCCGCCCTCGAAGATCGGCAGGCGCACGGCCGGGCCGATCGAGCCGATCCGTGATCCGGCCTTGGTCAGGAGATCCAGGCCCAGCGCCTGCTGGCCGAAATAGGCCGACAGGTTCACATCGGGGTAGAACTGGGCCTTGGCCTGCTTGATGCGATGGCTCGCCGCCTCGGCGCGCAGGCGGGCGGCCACGACGTCGGGGCGTCGACCGATCAGGTCGACGCTCAGATCCGTCGGCAGGCCGAAGGCCTTGATCGCGCCGACCGTGGGACGGGCGATGGCCAGACCCCTGTCGGGACCCGCGCCCAAGAGGGCGGCCAGGCGATTGCGGGTCAGGCCGATCTGTTCGTCCACCGAGGCCAGGTCGGCGCGCGCCGAGGCCAGGCGCGCCTCGGCCTGGTCGGCCGCGCCCTGGTTTTCCAGGCCGTTGGCGACCCGTTCGGCCGTGAGGCTGGCGGATTGTCGCCGGATGCGGACCGCGTCCTGACCGGCGTCGCGGTCGGCGAAGAGCCGCGCGAGATCGGCATAGGCGGCGGCGATGTTGGTGGAGAGCGCCAGGCGCGCTTCGGCGGCGTCGGCCTCGGCGGCGTCGGCGTCCGATGTCGCCGCGGCGAGGGCCGCGCGATTCTTGCCGAAGAAGTCCAGCTCCCAGCCGAAATCCAGGGTGGTCCGGCCACTGTCGTTATAGCCGTGCGGCACGAACGCCGGAGGGACGCCGTTGTTGTAGCTCTGCTTGACCGAGGCATAGGCGCCGTTGGCCGCGAGGCTGGGCAGCGTCGCCGCGCGAGCTTGACCGGCGGCGGCCTCCGCCTTGGCCAAGCGGGCCTTGGCGACCGCCAGATCCGGCGCGTCGGCCAGGGCCTCGTCCATCAGAGCGTTCAGTTGCGCATCACCGTAGGTCGTCCACCACCGGTCCCGGGGCCAATCGGCGGCGGGCGCCGAAAGGCTGGTCGCCGAGGCATAGGCGGCGGGGGGCTTCGGCGCCTGCGCGGGCGTGACGGCGGGGAGGGCGGCGCAAGCGCCAAGGCCGCTGGCCAGCAACAGGCTGGCGATCACGGCGCGGAGGGAGCTTGGGGAGGGCATCGGCTGCTCGTTTTCAAACCGTACAGTATGGTCTAATTATATTTCGGCATGACGGCGTCAAGCGAAAAGTGTACAGCTTGGTCCAGAAAAGAGATTGGGAGGCCGCGAACCGATGCGGGTGAAGAGCGAGGAGAAGCGGCTGGCCATTTTAGAGGCGGCCAAGAGCGTGTTCCTGGAGCGCGGTTATGACTCGGCCAGCATGGCCGAGGTGTCCGCGCGCGTGGGCGGCTCCAAGCAGACGCTCTATAGCTACTTCGCGTCCAAGGAGGATTTGTTCGTCGCGGTGATGATCGAGAAGGGGGCCGCCCAGGTGCAGCCGCTGTTCGACATCCTGCACGAGAACGACAACCTGGCGGAGGCGATTCACGACTTCGTTCTGGCGTTCCTGCGCTTCATCACGACGGACGAGGTCGTGGCTTTCCGCCGGATCGTCTATGCCGAAGGCGCCAAGTCGGACCTCGGGAAATTGTTCTACGAGAACGGGCCCAAGCGGGGCTGGACGCGGATGGCCGAGGACTTCGAACAGGCGATGGACGCCGGCCGCATGCGCCGCGCCGATCCGTGGACGGCGGTTTACCAGCTTCACGCGCTCTGCGAGGCCGGACCCGTCCAACGTCTGCTGGAGGGCTCGGGCGGCCCGATCGACGAGGCCACGCTTCTGGCCGTCGCGGACGCCGCGACCGACACCTTCATTCGCGCCTACGAGGTCCAGGCGCGGTAGCTGGCGGCGGCGCCCTGGGCGTTGGTCCTCGTCAAGCCGCGCGGCGCCGCGGCGTTTGAAGACGCGCGAAGGGCGACGCGGCGGGGTCGCTACCCGCGCACCAGCTCCCGCATGGCCTTGTCCAGGCCTTCCAGGGTCAAGGGGAACATGCGGCCCGCCATGATCTGCTTCATGACGCCGATCGACTGGGTGTAATCCCAGTGCCGCTCGGGCGTCGGGTTCAGCCAGACGCAGCTCTGATAGATGTCGTTGACCCGCTGCATCCAGACGGCGCCGGGTTCCTCGTTCCAGTGCTCGACGCTGCCGCCCGGATAGGTGATCTCGTAGGGGCTCATGGTCGCGTCGCCGACGAAGATCACCTTGTAGTCGGCCGGGAACTTGTGGAGCACGTCGAAGGTCGGGATTTTCTCGGTGTGACGCCGCTTGTTGTCCTTCCAGACCGCCTCGTAGAGGCAGTTGTGGAAGTAGTAGAACTCCAGGTTCTTGAACTCGGTTTTGGCGGCGCTGAATAGCTCCTCGCAGAGCTTGATGTGGCCGTCCATCGAGCCGCCGATGTCGAAGAAGATCAGCACCTTGATGGCGTTGCGACGCTCGGGGCGCAGCTGGATGTCCAGATAGCCCTTCTCGGCCGTGCCCTTGATCGTGCCGGGCAGGTCCAGCTCGTCGGCCGCGCCGGTGCGGGCGAACTTGCGCAGGCGGCGCAGGGCGACCTTGATGTTGCGGGTGCCCAGCTCGACGCTGTCGTCGAGGTTCTTGTACTCGCGCTTGTCCCAGACCTTCACCGCGCGGCCATGGCGGCTCTTGTCCTGGCCGATGCGCACGCCCTCGGGATTGTAGCCATTGTTGCCGAACGGCGAGGTCCCGCCCGAGCCGATCATCTTGTTGCCGCCCTCGTGGCGCTTCTTCTGCTCGCGCAGCCGCTCCTGCAGCGTCTCCATCAGTTTCTCGAAGCCGCCCATGGCCTCGATCGCGGCCTTCTCCTCGTCTGTCAGGAACCGCTCGGTCAGGGCTTTGAGCCACTCCTCGGGGATGTCGGCCGTGACGCCTTCGCCGACGGTTTCCAGGCCCTTGAAGACGTGGCCGAACACGCGGTCGAACTTGTCGAGGTTCTTCTCGTCCTTCACCAGGCTGGCGCGGGACAGGAAGTAGAAGTCCTCGACCGAGCGGTCGATGACGTCCTTGTCGAGGGCCTCCATCAAGAGGAGGTATTCGCGCAAGGACACCGGCACCTTGGCCTGGCGGAGCTCGGAGAAGAAGCGGAGGAACATCGGCGGCGCTTTCGAACAGATGTTCGAGAGAATGGAGGGTTCTGAAACGAGACGCAACCGGGCGAGTCGGCGCGGGCCCGCCGAACCGCCTCGGGCTGGTGACGCCCGCTCAGCCTCGCCGCAGGATGAACTCCAGGTCTCGCGTCTCGCCGACCGGGAAATAGTATTCGCCGACCTTCTCGAACCCCAGGCGGCCATACAGTTTCTGGGCGCCGAAGTTCTCGGACCAGACGCCGATCCACAGCGGGCGGGGCCCGTCCTTTTCCAGCCAGTCCAGAGCCGTCTTCAGCAGGGCCGAACCGCGCCCGCCGCCTTGGCGGCTTCGCAGCACATAGAGGCGCTTCAGCTCGCCATGTTCGGGCCGGACGTCGTCGTGCGGCAAGTCGCAGGGACCCGCCAGCGCGTAGCCGATCGCTTCGCCGTTCTCGTCCTCCATCAGCCAGGTCGCCTTGTCGGGATGGGCCAGATCGTTCCGCGTGCGCTCCAGGCCGTAGGCATAGGCCAGGAAGGTTTCCAGATCCTCGGGCGGATAGAGGTGGGCGAAGGTTTCCGCGAAGGTGCGCGCGCCCAGGCTGGACACCGTGTCGGCGTCCTCGACCGTCGCGCGGCGGATGGTGGTGACGGCGTTCACGGTCTGACTCCTCCCTTGTCCGTCGCCCTCTATACCCGTTCGGCGCGTCGGGGCCATCGACGGCCGACCGCCGACGCGCGGACGGCTTGTGTCCTCTCGCGCGGGCGAGTACCACCGTCCGGCGCTTGGCCGCTTGGCGGCCGCGTCCGCGCGCGCTGTTCAGGAGGGGGAGGGGACGGAGCGGCTTCATCGCCCGCCGGCTTCTCTACAACATGGCCGACGTCACCATCGCCGACCACGCATCTCCCGCCGCCAGGACGGGGATCATCACCCTGGCCCGCCACGGCGAACCGGCGCTGTCGCGCAAGGTCAGGCTGAACGCCCCCGAATACGGCGCGTGGTGGGCGCGATACGAAGTAGGCGGCCTCAAGGACGGCCAGAGCCCGCCGGACGGGCTGATCCAGATCGCCCGCGACGCCGACGTGATCATCGCCTCGACCCGCCGCCGCGCGATCGAGACCGCCAACGCGGTGGTCGCGGGCAAGGCCTACGCCGCCGACGAGGCCTTCATCGAGGCGCCTTTGCCGCCGCCGCCCTGGCCGACCTGGATCCGCATGTCGCCCAAGCGCCTGGGGTTCTTCGCCCGGTTCTGGTGGTGGTTCTTCGACCATCACGGCGGTCAGGAGACCCGCGCCCAGGCCGAGGTCCGCGCC
This sequence comes from Caulobacter vibrioides OR37, assembly GCF_000372645.1. Lineage (GTDB taxonomy): Bacteria > Pseudomonadota > Alphaproteobacteria > Caulobacterales > Caulobacteraceae > Caulobacter > Caulobacter vibrioides_E. Next base: position 70,581 of record NZ_APMP01000008.1, read on the forward strand.
GACCAGGTGGCCGATCGGCTGATCGCGCTGGCCGACCAGGGCCAGGACGTGCTGGTCCTGGCGCACGGGTTCTTCAATTGGATGATCGCCCGGTCGCTGAAGCGACGTGGGCTGACCAAGTTGCTCGACCAGGGGCACGGCTATTGGAGCCTGAAGCGGTTCCGCCGGACCTGATCGCGCAAAGCCTCTTCCCTTTACCATGCCATGGCTCTACGCCGTTGCCCGCATCGGCCTGGGCCACTAGGTTGATCGCCGTTCCCCCGAGAGTTGAAATGACCGACGCCGCCGCCATCCCCGCCGACATCTCTGGCCTGAGCTTCGAGGAAGCCCTGGCGCAGCTGGAACGGATCGTGGCCGAGCTGGAATCGGGCCAGGCGCCGCTGGAGCGCTCGATCGACATCTATGAGCGCGGGGCAGCGCTGAAGGCCCACTGCGAGAAGAAGCTGGAAGCCGCGCGTCTGAAAGTCGAGAAGATCGTCCTGGGCCAGGGCGGAACCGTCGCCGCCGAGCCGGCGGAGTTCAACTGATGACCCCACACCGCCCGGATAGCGAAGGGAGGCGCGCGTGACCCACCTCGCCAGGCGGATCGTCCAGGCCGCGGATATCGTCACGGTGGCGCTCGACGAGCTGCTGCCGCGCGCCGACGGGCCAGAAAGCCGCCTGACCGAGGCCATGCGATACGCCGCCTTGGGCCCCGGCAAGCGCTTGCGGCCGTTCTTCGCTCTCGAGACCGGCAAGATGTTCGATTTGGCCGAGCGGCCGGTGCTGCGGGCCGCCTGCGCGCTGGAGTGCATTCACGCCTACAGCCTGGTGCACGACGACCTGCCGGCCATGGACGACGACGACGTCCGCCGCGGCCGTCCGACGGTGCACAAGGCCTATGACGAAGCCACCGCCATCCTGGCGGGCGACGCGCTGCAGACGGCGGCCTTCGAGATCATGGCCCATCCCGACACCCACGACGACGGCCATGTCCGTTCGGAGCTGGTGCGAAAGCTGGCCATCGCCTCGGGCGCGCGCGGCATGGTCGGCGGCCAGATGATCGACATCCTGGGCGTCCGCGACGACCTGGGCGCGGTGGCGCGGATGCAGCGGTTGAAGACCGGCGCCCTGATCGCCTTCGCCTTCGAGATCCCGCTGATCATCGCCCGCGCCAAGGAAGGCGAGCGCGCCGCCCTGATGGCCTTCGCCCAGGACCTGGGGCTGGCCTACCAGATCGTCGACGACATCCTGGACGCCGAGGGCGACCCCAAGACGCTGGGCAAGGCCGCCGGCGGCAAGGACGCCGCCATGGGCAAGACCAACTATGTCACGCTGCTGGGCCTCGACGCGGCCAAGGAGCGCGTGACGCTTTTGGCCGAGCAGACCCGTTCCCATCTCGAAATCTTTGGCGACCGCGCCGAACATCTTCGCGAAAGCGTTGATTTCGTGCTGGACCGCCGCAACTGACCGCGCTTTCTTCCGACATGCCCTCCAAGACCCCCTTGCTCGACACCATTGCTTCGCCCGCCGACACGCGGGGGCTTTCGATCGCCGAGCTGAAGCAGCTGGCGGCCGACGTGCGCGCCGAGACGATCGACGCGGTGTCGGTGACGGGCGGCCACCTGGGCGCGGGGCTGGGCGTGGTCGAGCTGACCGTGGCGCTGCACCACGTATTCGACACGCCCAAGGACATCCTGATCTGGGACGTCGGGCATCAGGCCTATCCGCACAAGATCCTGACCGGCCGGCGCGACCGCATCCGCACCCTGCGCCAGGGCGGCGGGCTGTCGGGCTTCACCAAGCGGGCCGAGAGCGAATACGACCCGTTCGGCGCGGCCCACGCGGCCACCTCGATCTCGGCGGCCCTGGGCTTCTGCGCCGCGCGCGACGCGAAAGGCGAGGACAACAGCGTCATCGCCGTGATCGGCGACGGTTCGCTGGGCGCGGGCATGGCCTATGAGGCGATGAACGCGGCGACCGACGCCACCAAGCGCCTGATCGTCATCCTCAACGACAACGACATGTCGATCGCCCCTCCGGTCGGCGGCATGAGCGCCTATCTGGCCAACCTGGTCTCGGGCGGCGCCTATCGCTCGGTGCGCAAGCTGGGCAAGACCGTCGTCGAGAAACTGCCGACCCCGATGCGGGAAGCGGCCCGAAAGGCCGAGGAATACGCCCGGGGGATGGTCACCGGCGGCACCTTCTTCGAGGAGCTGGGCTTCTACTATATCGGCCCGATCGACGGCCACGACATGGACGCCCTGGTCAGCGTGCTGAAGAACGCCAAGGCGTTCCAGGACAAGCCGGTGCTGGTCCACTGCGTCACCCAGAAGGGCAAGGGCTACGCCCCGGCCGAGGGCGCGGCCGACAAGCTGCACGCCGTGGCCAAGTTCGACGTGGTCACCGGCCAGCAGCAGAAGGCGGCCGGCGGCCCGCCCAGCTATACCAAGGTCTTCGCCCAGGAGCTGATCAAGCAGGCGGCCAAGGACGACAAGATCGTCGCCATCACCGCCGCCATGCCGTCGGGCACGGGCCTGGATCTGTTCCAGAAGGCCTATCCGGAGCGCACCTTCGACGTCGGCATCGCCGAGCAGCACGCGGTGACCTTCGCCGCCGGCCTGGCCGCCGACGGCATGAAGCCGTTCGCGGCGATCTATTCGACCTTCCTGCAGCGCGGCTATGACCAGGTGGTCCACGATGTGGCCATCCAGCGTCTGCCGGTGCGTTTCGCCATGGACCGCGCCGGCCTGGTGGGCGCCGATGGTCCGACCCACGCCGGCAGCTTCGACATCGGCTTCATGGGGGCCTTGCCCGGCATGGTGCTGATGGCCGCCGCCGACGAGGTCGAGCTGGCCCGCATGGTCGCCACCGCCGCCGCCATCGACGATCGCCCCAGCGCCTTCCGCTATCCGCGCGGCGAGGGCCTGGGCCTGGACCTGCCCGAGATCGCCGAGCCGCTGGAGATCGGCAAGGGCCGCATCGTCCGCGAGGGGACCAGCGTCGCCATCGTCTCGTTCGGCGCGCGCCTCTCCGAAAGCCTGAAGGCCGCCGATCTGCTGGCCGCGCGCGGCTTGTCGGCCACGGTCTGCGACGCCCGCTTCGCCAAGCCGCTCGACCTCGACCTGTTGCTGCGCCTGGCGCGCGAACACGAGGCGATCGTCACGGTGGAGGAGGGCGCCATGGGCGGTTTTGGCGGCTTCGTGCTGCAGGCCCTGGCCCAGCACGGCGCTCTGGATCGCGGCCTGAAGATCCGCACCCTGTGCCTGCCCGACGTCTTCCAGGACCAGGACAAGCCCGACGCGATGTACGCCGAAGCCGGCCTCGACGCCGACGGCATCCTGCGCGGGGCGCTCTCGGCGCTGGGCATGGACAATGTCAGCGCGGCGGGGGCGGGGCGGCGGGCTTAGGGGCGCTCTGAGAGGGGCTGGCTTCCGGCGAGTGGTGAAGGTCGGGTTTCTGAAAGGAGACCCGAGGCGATTTTCGACCCTGAGCGGACTCTGATCCATGCGCTATCATTACCTATGATCTACTTCGCCATGGGCTTCTTGGCCTCGTTTGTCGGCCTATTTGCTTGGCTTGCGAGGAAGGCCTTCCGTACGCGGGTCGTATACGGATTGGGCTGGTCTGTGACTGAGGCCCAGACGCCCATCTACTTTTGGTTCGGTGTGGCGTTCTATCTGCTCAACGCAGTTGTGGGGTGCTTGTTTTTCCTGGTCCTGCTGTCAGGGCACTGAAGTCTTTAGGCCGCCATCCACGCAAGTCGGACGCCGGGATGGGCTCGATTGCGCAAGGTGTGATCGCTGACCTAGGGTCGCGGTTGTGGGCGGCGCCCACGGAACAACATCTTCCAGCGACGGTGGACTATGATCTTCCTTGTCGTCATTGCGGCGTTGCTAGCGTCTGAGCCCATCAGGCTGGAGCGCGGCCCGATCCCCGTCGAGCAAGCCTTCGCGCTAAAGCGGGAGAAAGGCGACGCCGCGTTCGCCGCTGAGGTGGACGCTGCGGTTGGGCGACTTCAAAACGGGCGCTTTAAGCAGGCCAAGGTCGCTGGCCCTTGCGCAAGCCCAGTCCAGATCGCCGCCTCGGCGCAAATGGAGCTTGTTCGTCGGACGTCCGATCCTCAAGCTTATGCTCGGTCACTTGCCGACGCCGAGGGCGCGCTGGCTCGTCGACAAGCCTTGAGGGCGCCGTACCTCGACGGCGCGCAGGTCGCCTCGCCGTATGGCCTCGTGGGAAGAATGGCGGCCCGCGCCAAAACCGAACCCGATCCCCGACTGGCGGAACTGTATCGGCGGATGGCCGAGGATCAGTTTTCCACCATGGACACCCTTCAATTGCGAGCTTTCTTTGGGCCGGGCATCCATACCGCGTGGGAGAAGGGCTTGGACGAGGGCGCCCTTGCCTATCTGGACGCGATGATCGCAGGCGAATGGTGCCCCATGAACGTTGCCAACGCCGATTGGCTGAAAGGCCAACTCAGAGAGCACGGCTGGTACAAAATCTCGATCTATGGCGCTGACGCGGACGGCGCCGCCTGGCTGATCGTCCAGCACGCCCGACATGACCTGGCCTTCCAGCGTGAGGTGCTCGCCATGCTCGAGCCGCTCTGGGAGACCGGCGAAACGAAGGGGCAGAACTACGCCATGCTGTACGATCAGACGGCGCACTATGCGGGACGCCCTGGTCGCTTCGGCGTCATGGGCGATTGCACGGCTCCGGGTGTTTGGTCCCCTAAACCCCTCGAAGACCCAAATGCTGTCGACTTGTGGCGCAAGAAGGCCGGAATGCCGCCTCTTGCCCAGTACGTCGCGATGCGCAGCAAGGGGTGTGTGCCATGATCCGCGCGCCTCGATGATGGGTCGCTGTGGGATGATCGAAGAGCGCTGAAGGTCGCCTAACCACCCATTTCAGAACTTCAATTTATCGTCATCCCGCGCTTCATGCGCGGGACCCATTCGTCCGCCGCAGGGCGCGCCCGAATGGCCTTCTTAAGTGAAAGCTGAACCATGGGTCCCGCGCATGAAGCGCGGGATGACGGGTATCAAGATCCACTAAGCTCCACACGCTTTGAAGAACGCCCGCACGCGGCCACGGTCGGCGCCTGTCGCCGCCAGGCTGTGCCGCTCGCCCTCGGTCACCAGCGTCAGCTCGCCCGTGCGCTTGAACGCCGCCAGCGCCGGCGCGCTGGCCTTGCCTTGGGCTTCGAGGTGGCCGGTCTCGCTCATCTCGTCGGCCACGTGCGCGCCGGGGAAGCGGCTCTCGGCCCGCCCCGACGCCAGGACCAGTTCCTTGTCGGACGCCTCGACCCATGCCGTGATCTCGTCGCGACCCGGCTGGCAGGTGAACATCAGCACAACGTCGTCGCTGTCGGGGCGGCCATAGGCCAGGCGAGGGGGCTCGGAGCCGCCTTCGAGATAGGCCCAGCGGTAGCCGTCGAGGCCCGCCTTCTCATGCGCGCAGCCCGCCAGCAGCGTGGCGAATCCCAGGGCGGCGAAGGCGATGCGGCGTTTCATGACGGCCCCTCCTACGGCGATCAACGCCGGAGAGACCTGAACGGCTCCTGAAACGGATCGGGCGCGGAAGCCTCGCGGCGCCGCGCCCGAAGGTCTTGCAAGTCTCTGGCGCGCTTAGAACGGCGAGAACTTCTCGATCAGCGACTGGCCGGCCGGGGTCTTCTGGACGCGGCTGATGTCGCCGCGGCCGCCGTAGCTGATGCGGGCCTCGGCGATCTGGGTGTGCTTGATCGTGTTGGCCGACGAGATGTCCTCGGGACGCACGATGCCGGCGACGGTCAGCTGGCGCACCTCGGCGTTGGTGCGGACTTCCTGGGTGCCCTGGATGACCATGTTGCCGTTCGGCAGGACCGAGCTGACCACGGCGGCGATGGTCAGGCTGATCTTTTCCGAGCGCTGCACGCTGCCGGCGCCGGCGTTGTTGGTCGTCGAGTTGGTTTCCAGCGCGTTCGCGGCGCTGAAGCCGCCCGGCAGGATCTTCCCGAGGCTCGATTCAAGGCCCAGCAGGTGCGGCACGCCCGCCTTGGTGCCCGAGGTGCGCGAGCTGGCGGTCTGGTTCTTGGTGTTTGCGCTGTCGTCGATGTCGATCAGCACGGTCAGGATGTCGCCGACCCGGCTGGCGCGCTGGTCGTTGAAGAAGGCGCGGGCGCCGACGCGCCACAGCGAGTTGGCCGAGGCCGGCTGGGGCGCCGGCTCGCGGGCGGAGACGAACTGCTGCTGGATCGGGGCCAGCTGGGCGGGATAGCCGACCGGGGCCAGGTCGGGGCCCTTGACGGCTTCCTTGACGGTCGAGCAGGCGGCCAGCGGGGCCAGGAGGAGGGCGGCGGCGATGAGGACGGGGCGACGCATGGGCGGAAACTCCTAGCGAGCGGCGAAGCGGACGGGTTGCGAGCGAGCTTGCAAGGCCTGGGCCTGCGGACCGACGACGGCGGCCCCCGGGCCGGTCGCGACGGCCTGGATGATCTTCTTGGACAGGGTGTTCTGGACGGTGAAGATCTCGCCGGCGGCGGCGTTGGTCATCGCCTTGCCTTGAAGCGAAAGGGAAATTCCGTCGTCTTCATAGGTGACAGTGATCAGCTCGCCGGTCTTGATGACCTGGGCGGCCGAGACGTCGTGGCTCTGGGCCGCGGCGCCTTCACGCAGGGGGCGCTTGGCGACCATGCCGATCATGGCGTCGGCGTCGCGGGGGGCGTCGAACGGCGCGCCGGCCATTTTCACCCAGATCAGGTCCTCGGGCTGCAAGACCTCCCCGGTGGCGATGCCGCGGGCGTAGGCAAGAACTTCCACATTGCCGCGCGCCGCCGTGGGGCGGGCCCCCGGCGCGCCGCCTTGCGAAACGCCGCCGTTGTCGGCGCCCTCGCGGACGATGATGCGGCGAACGCCGTTGGCGTTGTTCCAGTCGAAGCCGGCGCGGTGGGCCATGACCTGCACCTGGCCCGCGTCCAGCACGGCGGTCGGGCCCAGACGCTGGCCGACCATCAGGTTGGCGGCCGGGCCGCTGACGCCGTCGAACAGGTCGCCCAGGGTGATGCGGCCGTCGGCGTCGGTGGTGTCCATCCGCAGGGTCACCGGGTTTCCGGCGGTGGCTGGCGTGGCGAAGGCCAGGGCGGCGGCGGTCAGGATCAGGAAGTTCTTCATGAGCTTACGACCTCATCTGCGAGGTGGTTTGCAGCATCTGATCGGCCGTGGTGATCACCTTCGAGTTCATCTCGTAGGCGCGCTGGGCCGTGATCAGGGCGGTGATTTCCGAGACCGAGTCGACGTTCGAGGCTTCGGTGTAGTTCTGCAGCAGGGTCCCGAAACCCGGCTGGCCCGGCGCCGCCAGGTTGGCCGCGCCCGAACCGCCCGTTTCCAGGAACAGGTTGTCGCCGATCGCTTCCAGCCCGCCCTCGTTCATGAAGTTGGCCAGTTGCAGCTGGCCGACGGTCTGCGGCGCGGGTTGGCCGTCCAGCGTGACCTGCACCAGGCCGGTCTTGCTGATCGTGATGCCGGTGGCGTTCTGCGGAATGGTGATGCCCGGCTGGACGACGTAGCCGTCCTCGGTGACCACCTGGCCCTGGTCGTTGGTCGAGAAGTTGCCGGCGCGCGTATAGGCCGTCTCGCCCGAGGGCAGCAGGATCGGCAGGTAACCCTTGCCCTGGATGGCGACGTCCAGCGGGTTGTTGGTCAGGGTCGGGGTACCCTGCTCGGTGATCCGATAGACCGAGCCGGCCTTGACGCCGCCGCCGACCTGAACGCCGGTCGGGACAATGTTGCCGTTGCTGGACGACTGGGCGCCGGCCCGCTCGTAGGTCTGGTACAGGAGGTCCTGGAACTCGGCCCGTTGGCGCTTGAAGCCCACGGTGTTCATGTTGGCGATGTTGTTCGAGATGACCTCGACGTTCAGCTGCTGGGCGGCCATGCCCGAGGCGGCGGTGCGGAGAGCTTGCATCGGCTAGCGTCCCTTAATTGACCTTGCCCAGCCGATCGACGGCCGTGCGGGAGAGTTCGGAAGTGTTGTCCATCATCTTCGACACGCCCTCGTAGGCGCGCTGAACCTCGATCAGCTTGGTGATCTCGACGACGGAGTTGACGTTGCTGGCTTCCAGCATTCCCTGCTGGACCTGGGCGTCGGGCGCGACCTGCGGGGTCGTGTTGGACGTATTGCGAAACAGGTTGTCGCCGTCCTTGGCGAAGCTGGACAGGTCGTCGGGGCGGACCACGGCGATCTTGCCGACCCGGACCGCGCCTTGCGTGACCGTGCCGTCCTTGCCGATCGAGACCGGGCCCAGGGCCGGGTCGATGGTCAGTTCGCCGCCGCCCTCGTCCAGGACGGAATTGCCGCCCTGGGTGACCAGCTTGCCTTCGGGGTTGGTCGTGAAGCGGCCGTCGCGGGTGTAGCGCTCGCCGGCCGGCGTCTGGACTCGGAAGAAGCCCTTGCCCTCGATGGCCACGTCCAGGTCGCCGCCGGTCTTGGTCAGGGCACCTTGCGTGAAGTCGCGGGCGAGGCCCGAATCCAGCACGAACTTGACCGGCGAGCTCCCGTCCAGGGTCTTGGCCGGCTTGGCCTCCTCGGTGCGGACCATCAGGTCCTCGGTCTTGAAGCCGATCGTGTTGGCGTTGGCGATGTTGTTGGCCACGATGTCGAGCTGGCGGCGCAGCGTCATCTGACGCGACAGGCCCACGTAGAGCGCGTTGTCCATGGCGAGTTAACTCGGGCGGCTGGCGCGACAAATGCGCCGCAACCCTTGAAGCAACCTTCGTGCCAGCGCCAAAACACCTTATAAATCAATGAATAGGAAGGTTAACGCCGGGGTGTGGGGCGGAGTCTGCCGGGCAGATTCAGCCTGCGACCAAATGGCCGCCAAAACACATCGTTAACCATGTCTCGCGCATGTGTATGGGCATAGATTCCAAGGAACCGCGCGCGTGGCCAAGAAACCCGAAAAGGAAGCTCCCGCTCCCGAAGGCGAAGACGGCGCCGCGGAAGGCGAAGCCCCCGCCAAGAAGAAGCCGCCGATCCTGATCATCGCCATCGCGGCGGGCGTTCTGGTGCTGGGCGGCGGCGGGGCCGCGGCCTTCTTCCTGCTGAAGCCCAAGCCCGAAGCGGCGGCGGGCGAGCACGGCAAGGAAAAGAAGGAAAAGAAGAAGGAAGAAAAGAAGGAAGAGAAGGGCAAGGAAGGCGAAAAGGGCAAGGAAGGCGCCGCCGGCGGCGCCGGCGTCCCGGTCATCAAGGACGGCCCCGATGGGGTGGTGTTCTACACCCTGCCCGACATCGTCGTGAACATGCAGACGGCCGACGGCAAGTCGACCTTCCTGAAGCTGAAATTGACCTTCGAGCTGCCGGACCACGATACGGCCGATGCTTTGACGCCGAATCTGCCCAGGCTGCAGGACATGTTCCAGACCTTCCTGCGCGAGCTGCGCCCCGAGGACCTGAACGGTTCGCAGGGCACCTACCAGCTGCGCGTCGAATTGCTGCGACGCGTGAACCTGGTCGCCGCGCCGGCCAAGGTGAACGCGGTCCTCATCGAGGAGATGCTGATCAACTAGGCCTCTGGCCGGTTGGGCGAAGGATCATGGCGGACGAACTCGACGATCAGGCGGCGATGGCCCAATGGGCCGAGCAGAACCCCACGGGCGCTCTTGGCGAGGGCGGCGAGGGGACCAACGCGTTCGGCGACTTCTCGGGCGGCATGGGCGGCTGGGACGACGGCGGCGGCGAGGCGGGCTCCGAGCGCATCCTGAACCAGGACGAGATCGACAGTCTTCTGGGCTTCGATCTCTCGGGCGACGGCGGCGACGACCGCACCGGCATCCGCGCCATCATCAACTCGGCGCTGGTCAGCTACGAGCGCCTGCCGATGCTGGAAATCGTCTTCGACCGCCTGGTGCGGTTGATGACGACGTCCCTGCGGAACTTCACCTCCGACAACGTCGAGGTCAGCCTCGACAACATCAGTTCGATCCGTTTTGGCGACTATCTGAACTCGATCCCGCTGCCGGCGATCCTGGCGGTGTTCCGGGCCGAGGAGCTGGACAACTACGGCCTGCTGACGGTCGACTCCAACCTGATCTACTCGATCGTCGACGTGCTGCTGGGCGGCCGTCGCGGCACGGCGGCGATGCGCATCGAGGGGCGGCCCTACACCACGATCGAGCGCGTGCTGGTGCAGCGGATGATCGAGGTGGTGCTGCACGATCTGAAGAGCGCCTTCGAGCCGCTGCACCCGGTCAGCTTCTCGCTGGACCGTCTGGAGACCAACCCGCGCTTCGCCGCCATCGCCCGGCCGGCCAACGCGGCGATCCTGGTCAAGCTGCGCATCGACATGGAAGACCGGGGCGGACGCATCGAGCTCCTGCTGCCCTACGCCACGCTGGAGCCCATCCGGAAGATGCTGCTGCAGCAGTTCATGGGCGAGAAGTTCGGCCGAGACAACATCTGGGAAGGCCACTTGGCCACCGAGCTGTGGACCACCCAGATGGAGGTCCGCGCCGTGCTGGACGAGCAGCAGGTGCCGCTCTCGCGCGTGCTGAACATGCAGGTCGGCGACACCCTGATGCTGAACGCCACGCCCGACAGCCTGGTCGAGCTGCGCGCCGGGGCCATTCCGCTGACGCGCGGCCGCATGGGCCGGCGCAACCACGCGATCGCCATCCGGGCCGAGGCGCCGCTGACGCCGGCCGCCAAGAAGGCCGTGCAGAAACTGAAATGAGCCTCGTCGCCTTCGCCATGAACGGGTTCCTGGCGGTGCTGCTGATCGCGGCCCTGGCCTTTGGCTGGCGTCTGGAGCGCCGCCTGAAGGCTCTGCGCGACAGCCACGAGGGCTTCGCCAAGGCCGTCAAGGAACTGGACCAGGCCGCCGCGCGGGCCGAACAGGGGCTGGCCGATCTGCGCGCGGCCACCGACGAGGCGGCCGAGACCCTGGCTGTGCGCATCGAACGCGCCCAGGCCCTGGCGGCCCAGCTGGACGAGCGGATCAACCGGCCGCTATCCGCGCCCGTCGTCGAGCGGTCCCCGCGCGGCGGTCCGCTGGCGCCGCCGCGTCCGGCGCCGTCCGAGCGCGGCCTCCGCGACCCCGAGCCCGACGCCCTGGCCGAGCGGCGCCGCCTGAAGGCCGAGGATTTCGAGCGTCTGCTGGAGCGCGAGGACCGCCTCCCGCCGGCCGCGCGCCCCGTCCTGGGGACGCCGAGCGCGCCCCGCGAAACCCCGCGTTCACGGGCGCGGATCGATGATGACCTCTTCGAGGGACCGGGCGATGGCCTGCGTCCCGGAAGCAATCCCAGAGCGCCCCGCCGATGAAGAACGTTCCGCGTATCCTGCCCCTGGTCGGCGTCGCTGTCGGGGGCGTCCTGGCGATCAACGCCATCGCCGGCGCCAAGTCGCTGCCGGACCTGGTGAGCGGGGCCAAGGCCTTCGCCGAGGGCGTGGCCAAGCCTGACGCGAAGAAGGACGCCAAAGCGGACTCGAAGGGCGGCGAGGAAGCGCCCTCTGCCGAGGGCGCGGGCCAGCCGGCCGCCGCCAACGCGCCGCCGCCGCGCGTCTGCGCCCCTTCGGCCGACGCCTTGGCCAAGGAGGCGGGTCTTTCGCCCGCCGAACTGCGCGTTTTGCAAAGCCTGGGCGCCCGGCGGGGCCAATTGGACCAGCGCGAGCAAGACATCGATGTCCAGCTGCAGCTGCTGGCCGCCGCCGAGGCCAAGCTGGACGCCAAGATGAAGGCCCTGACCGGCCTGAAGGGCGACATCCAGGGCCTGCTGGGCCAGGTCGACGCCAAGAAGCAGGCCGAGGTCGACCGCCTGGTCACCGTCTATCAGGGCATGAAGCCCAAGGACGCCGCGGCCCGGATGACGCTGCTGTCCGACGACGTCCGCCTGCCGATCGCCGCCAAGATGAAGGAGCGCGCGCTGTCGCAGATCCTGGCCAACATGGCGCCGAACGAGGCCAAGATCCTGACCGAGCGTCTGGCCGCGCGGATGGCCAACCCCGTCGTCGAGAAGGGCAAGGCGGCCATCGCCGACAACGCCTCGGCCAACGCCGCCGCGCCGAACGCCGCCGCTCCGGCCCAGCAGGCCGACGCGGGCCTGGCCGGCGACGCGCCGGACGCGGCGAAGGCCAAGGGCGCCAAGGCCGGCAAGCCCGCGCCCAAGAAGGCCGGTTAAGGGAGGCCCATGACCCTTCGCCAGCTCCTGCGCTCCAGCGTCGCCGCCGCGTGCATCGCGGGGACGCTGGCGCCGTCCGTGCAAGCCGGCCCGCCGCCCGTCGCGGCGCGCGGCGCGCTGGACGTGCGCGTGGCGCAGGCAGCCGACTTCTCGCGCCTGGAGTTCCACTGGATCGGCGGCGCGAAGATGGTCTCGCACCGCGAGGGGCAGACGCTGGTGATGCGGTTCAGCCGCGACGCCAATCCCGATCTCTCCACGCTGACGATCGCCCCGCCGCGCTGGGTCAAGTCGTCCGAGGCTCGCCACGTCAACGGCGTGCTGGAGATCGTCGTCACCCTGACCGACGACGCCGACGCGCGGCTGGGCAACGCGGACGGCGTCGACTTCGTCAACATCTTCGCCCGGCCGGGCGCGGCGCCGGCCGCCCAGGCCGCGCCCGCCGCCGCGCCGGTCGGTCGGCCCAACCCGATGCCCGCCGGCGGCGTCGTGCGTCCCGAGTTTTCCAAGCAGGACCAGCAGGTCACCCTGACGTTCGACTGGGCGGCGCCGGCCGGCGTCGCGGTCTTCCGGCGGGGGGAGGCGATCTGGGTCGTGTTCGACACCCCGGCCCGGATCGACATCGGCAAACTGCCGACCTCCAGCATCCGCTATTCGAAGATCCAGGCGTTCAAGGGCGCCGACTACAGCGCCCTTCGGATCGTCGCGCCGTCGGGGACGCCCTATGTCGCCGAAGGGCTGGGCGGCGCCTGGAAGATCAGCCTGGGGCCGGGTTCGCAGGCGACCCCCGACGTGATCAAGGTGGCGCGCGACGAGAGCGTCCACCCCGCCACCTTGTCGGCCCGGATCTCGGGCGTGACCAAGGCGGTCTGGGTCGACGACCCGGCGGTCGGCGACAAGATGATTGTCGCCCCGGCCCTGGCGCCGTCCAAGGGCCTGCCGTCGCGTCGCGAATATGTCGAAATGGCCCTGCTGCCCTCGGCGCAGGGCATGGCGCTGGAAACCTACGCTCAGGATCTCATGGTGCAGGCGCAGGGCGACCTGCTGCGCATCGGCCGGCCCAAGGGGCTGGTGCTGTCGCCGATCTCGGCCTCGACCCCGCCGGAGGAGGCGGCCGCCGGCGCGCCGCAGCCGATGTCGATGCCGGCCTTGATCGACCTGGACAACTGGCCCAAGACCGGTTCGGGCGGCTTCCTGGCCCGCTACAACGCCTTGCAGAACGCCATCCCCGCCGCGCCGGCCGGCGACGGCAAGGACGGCGACGTCGGCGCTCGCATGGCCCTGGCCCGCTTCCTGGTCGGCTCGCAGATGTCGTTCGAGGCGATCGGCGTTCTCAACGCGGCGGGTCGCAAGCATCAGACCCTGCTGGGCGACGCCGAGTTCCGGGGCCTTCGGGGCATGGCCAAGGTCATGGCCGGACGCCTGGCCGAGGCGGACGCCGACTTCTCCTCGCCGGTGCTGTCGGACGATCCGTCCAGCGCGCTGTGGCGAGGCTATATCTCGACCAAGCAGGGCCAGTACGCCGACGCGCGAACCAAGTTCGTCAATGGGGGGCGGGCTTTGGACCTGTTCCCGCCGATCTGGCGCGCCCGTTTCCTCCTGGCCGAGGCCCAGGCGGCGCTCGGCGTCGGCGACCTGACCGGCGCCATGCAGTTCGTGACCAAGGCCCTGGCCCAGCCGAAGGTCCCCGTCGAGGACCAGCTGGACATCCGCCTGACCCAGGCCCGGATCTTCGAGGCCCAGGGCGACAAGAACCGCGCCCAGAAGATGTTCGAGGCCATAGGGCGCTCGCCCTATGAACGTCAGTCGACCCCGGCTCAACTGCACGCCGCCCAGCTGCAATATGCCCGCGGTCAGATCAACGCGCCCAAGGCCGCCGACACCCTGAACCAGCTGCGCTATCGCTGGCGCGGCGACGGGGTGGAGCTGGAGGTCATCCGGGCGCTGGGCAAGCTGTATATCGACCAGGGCCGCTATCGCGAGGCGCTGGAAGTGTTGCGCTCGGCCGGCCGGCAACTGCCCGACCGACCGGAAGCGGTGGCGTTGCAGAACGACCTTTCCAACACCTTCCGGCAGCTGTTCCTGCAGGGCCTGGCCGACGGGATGCAGCCTGTGCAGGCGGTGGGTCTGTTCTATGACTTCCAGGACCTGACGCCGATCGGCGCCGACGGCGACCAGATGGTCCGCAATCTTGTGCGTCGCCTGGTCGATGTCGATCTTCTGGACGATGCGGCCAAGCTCTTGAAATACCAGGTCGACAACCGCTTGAACGGCGTGCCCAAGGCTCAGGTCGCCACCGACCTGGCCTGGATCTACCTGATGAACAAGAAGCCGGAGGATGCGCTGGACGCGATCAACGCGACGCGCACGACCATCCTGCCGCCGGCTCTGAACGCCGAGCGCCGTCTGGCCTCGGCCCGCGCCCTGATGGGCCTGGGGCGCTATGACGCCGCGCTGGATCTGGTCGAGAAGGACCCCAGCAAGGACGGCCAGGAGATCCGCGCCGAGATCGCCTGGAAGCAGCACAGCTGGCCCTTGGCCGGGGCGCTGTACGAGAAGGCGCTGGGCGATCGTTTCAAGACCCCGGGCGCTCTGAGCCCCGGCGACGAGGCCCGGCTGCTGCGCGCCGGCGTCGCCTACAGCCTGGCCGACGACAACGCGGCGCTCGCGCGGCTTCGCCAGCGCTGGTCCGGCTTCGTCGAGGGCGCCGGCAATCCCGACGGCCTGCGCGTGGCGTTGCAGGGGGTGAATATCGAGTCGCTGTCGCCTTCGGACTTCAGCCGCGTGACCGCCGACAATGAAGCCTTCAACGGCTGGGTCGGGCGCATGAAGGACAAGTTCCGCACCGGTCAACCCGCCGGCTCGCCCGCCCGCGCGAGCAAATAGGGCAGGGGATTTCCTCAAACAACGGTTTGAAAGCCGGTTCGAGGCACGAGGCGCCCTGGAATGGGCTGCTCGAAGCGCGAAAACACCTCGCAAAAGGCGATTGGTCCTGTGGCGGCGTCCGGGCGTTTATCCTAGTTAGGGCCGCCCGAACTCCCATGTGTGGCCCGTGGCCAGGGACGCGTTCCCTGGACGCTTGCCTTTCTGCCGCGGGCATGTCATGACAACGTTGTCATAGGGTGGAAGACATTGGCTAAGAAAAACGAAGGCGGCGAGACCGGCCGCGAGGTGTTGGTGCTGCTCGGCGGCGCGGGCGATCTGGCCCTGCGGATGCTGCTGCCTTCCCTCTATTTCCTCGAACTTGACCGTCTGCTGCCCCATGACCTGCGGATCATCGGGGTGGCGCGCGCCGACCATGACGCCGCCAGCTACAAGGCTCTTGTCCGCGAGCAGCTGGGCAAGCGCGCGACGGTCGAGGAGGCGGTCTGGAACCGCCTGGCCGCCCGTCTCGACTACGTGCCCGCCAACATCACCAGCGAGGACGACACCAAGAAGTTGGCCGAACGCATTGGCGCGCATGGCGATCTGGTTATCTTCTTCTCGCTGTCGCCCAGCCTGTATGGCCCGGCCTGCCAGGCGCTTCAGGCGGCGGGTCTGACCGGGCCCAAGACGCGCCTGATCCTGGAAAAGCCGCTGGGCCGCGACCTGGAAAGCTCGCGCGCCACCAACGCCGCCGTGGCCGCCGTGGTCGACGAGAGCCAAGTTTTCCGCATCGACCACTATCTGGGCAAGGAAACCGTCCAGAACCTGACCGCCCTGCGCTTCGCCAACGTGCTGTTCGAGCCCTTGTGGGATCGCAACACGATCGACCACGTGCAGATCACCATCGCCGAGACCGAGAAGGTCGGCGACCGTTGGCCCTATTACGACGAGTACGGCGCGCTTCGGGACATGGTGCAGAACCACATGCTGCAACTGCTCTGCCTCGTCGCCATGGAGGCCCCATCGGGCTTCGATCCCGACGCGGTGCGCGACGAGAAGGTCAAGGTGCTGCGGTCGCTGCGCCCGTTCACCAAGGAGACGGTGGCCCACGACACCGTGCGCGGCCAGTACGTGGCCGGCGTGGTCGAGGGCGCCGCGCGCGTCGGCTATGTCGATGAAGTCGGCAAGCCCACCAAGACCGAGACCTTCGTGGCCATGAAGGTGGCGATCGACAACTGGCGCTGGGACGGCGTGCCGTTCTTCCTGCGCACCGGCAAGAACCTGCCTGACCGCCGCACCCAGATCGTCGTGCAGTTCAAGCCTCTGCCGCACAATATCTTCGGGCCCGCCACCGACGGCGAGCTGTGCGCCAACCGTCTGGTCATCGACCTGCAACCGGACGAGGACATCTCGCTGACGATCATGAACAAGCGCCCCGGCCTTTCCGAGGAGGGAATGCGCCTGCAGTCGCTGCCGCTGTCGCTGTCGTTCGGCCAGAGCGGCGGTCGCCGCCGGATCGCCTATGAGAAGCTGTTCCTGGACGCCTTCCGCGGCGACCGCACCCTGTTCGTGCGCCGGGACGAGGTCGAGCAGGCGTGGAAGTTCATCGACGCCGTCTCGGCCGCCTGGGAAGAGGCTAAGATCGAGCCGGCCCACTACGCGGCGGGCACGTGGGGGCCGCAGTCGGCGCAGGGCCTGATCTCGCCCGGCGGTCGGTCCTGGAAGGCCTGATGCGATGCCCAAGCCCCGGATCGAATCCTTTCCGACGCGCGAGGCGCTCTACGACGCGGCGGCCTCGACGATCGTCCAGGCGCTGAACACGGCGGTGGCCGTCCATGGCGTCGCGGGCTTCGCGGCGACCGGCGGCACGACCCCGGCGCCGGTCTATGATCGCCTTTCGACCCTGACCGCGCCGTGGGACAAGGTCATGGTCACCCTAACCGACGAGCGCTGGGTGCCGCCGACCGATCCCGGCAGCAACGAGGGCCTGGTGCGTCGCCACCTGCTGACCGGCCAGGCGGCCAAGGCCGGCTTTTCGCCGCTGTTCTTCGCGGGCGTCGGCCACGAGGAGGCCGCGCTGAAGGCCCAGGCCGGCGTCGCCGCCGCCGCGCCGTTCGGCGTGGTGCTGCTGGGCGTGGGACCCGACGGCCACGTCGCCTCGCTGTTTCCGGGCAATCCCGAGCTGGCGCGCGGTCTGGATCCGGAGTCCGACCGGCTGGTGCTGGCCGTGCCGCCCGGCGACCCGGCGCCGGACATTCCCCGGCTCAGCCTGACCCTCAAGGCGCTGCTCCAGACGGATCTGATCGTGCTTTTGATCACCGGTCAGGCCAAACGCGCGTTGTTGGAAGGCGACGTCGATCCGGCGCTGCCGGTCGCCGCCATTCTGAACCAGGACCGCGCCAAGGTCCGCATCCTCTGGGCGGAGTAATCGCCATGGCTCTCAATCCCGTCATCGCCGAAGTCACGGCCCGCATCGTCGCGCGCAGCAAGGACAGCCGAGCCGCGTACCTGGCCAACATGGAGCACGCGATCGAGAGCCAGCCGGGCCGCGCCAAGCTGTCGTGCGCCAACTGGGCCCACGCCTTCGCCGCCTCGCCCGGCGTCGACAAGGTGCGGGCGCTGGACCCGAACGCCCCGAACCTCGGCATCGTCTCGGCCTATAACGATATGCTGTCGGCCCACCAGCCGCTGGAGGCCTATCCGGCCCTGATCAAGGACGCGGCCCGCGAGGTGGGGGGCACCGCCCAGTTCGCCGGCGGCGTGCCGGCCATGTGCGACGGCGTCACCCAGGGCCGGCCGGGCATGGAGCTCTCCTTGTTCTCGCGCGAGGTGATCGCCATGGCGACGGCCGTCGCCCTGTCGCACGACGCGTTCGACGCCGGCCTCTATCTCGGCGTCTGCGACAAGATCGTGCCCGGTCTCGTCATCGGCGCCCTGACCTTCAGCCACCTGCCGGCGGTGTTCGTGCCGGCGGGACCGATGACCTCGGGCCTGCCGAACTCGGAAAAGGCCCGCATCCGCGCGCTCTACGCCGAGGGCAAGGTCGGCCGCGCCGAACTGCTGGAAGCCGAGCAGGCCAGCTATCACGGCCCGGGCACCTGCACCTTCTATGGCACGGCCAACACCAACCAGATGCTGATGGAACTGATGGGCTTCCATCTGCCCGGCTCGGCCTTCGTCCATCCCAACACCCCGCTGCGCGAGGCCCTGGTCAAGGAAGCCGCGCGTCGCGCCGCCGCCGTCACCAACAAGGGCAATGCGTTCCTGCCGGTCGGCCGGATGATCGACGAGAAGTCGATCGTCAACGGCGTGGTCGGCCTGATGGCCACCGGCGGCTCGACCAATCTGGCGCTGCACCTGGTGGCCATGGCCCACGCGGCCGGCGTGATCCTGACGCTGGAGGACATGGATCAGATCTCGCGCGCCACGCCGCTTCTGGCCCGCGTCTATCCGAACGGCTCGGCCGACGTGAACCACTTCCAGGCCGCCGGCGGCATGGCTTTCGTGATCCGCGAACTGCTGAAGGCCGGGCTGGTTCACGAGGACGTCCAGACCATCGCCGGCCAGGGCCTGTCGCTCTACGCCCAGGAGCCGTTCCTCGAGGACGGCGCGCTGAAGTGGCGCGATGGCGCGACCGAAAGCCTAGACACCGCCATCGTCCGTCCGGCGTCCGACCCGTTCAGCCCCGAGGGCGGCCTGCGCCTGATGGCCGGCAACCTGGGCCGCGGCGTCATGAAGATCTCGGCGGTCAAGCCCGAGCACCACGTCATCACCGCTCCGGCGGCGGTGTTCCAGGAACAGGAAGACTTTATCGCCGCCTTCAAGCGCGGCGAGCTGAACCGCGACGTCGTCGTGGTCGTCCGCTTCCAGGGGCCGTCGGCCAACGGGATGCCTGAGCTGCACAACCTGTCGCCGTCGATCTCGGTGCTGCTGGATCGGGGCTACAAGGTGGCCCTGGTCACCGACGGCCGCATGTCGGGCGCCTCGGGCAAGACCCCGGCCGCCATCCACGTGACGCCCGAGGCCGCCAAGGGCGGTCCCCTGGCCTATGTCCAGGACGGCGACATGATCAGCGTCAATGCCGAAACCGGCGAACTGAAAATCCTGGTGGACGAGGCGGCTCTGTTCGCCCGCGCGCCAGCGAGCGTTCCGGCGTCCAAGCCGGGCTTTGGTAGGGAACTGTTCGGATGGATGCGGAACGGAGTCGGCGCGGCCGACGCCGGCGCGTCCGTCTTCGCTTGAGGAAGCGCTAACGCATGGATGGCAATCACAGCGGGGGGCTTGGCCTCGTCGGCGACATCGGCGGCACCAACGCCCGCTTCGCCCTGGTCGAATTCGACGGTCAGGACCCGCGCCTGATCGAGCCCACGGCCTACAGGGGCGGGGACTACCGCACGGCCGAGGACGCCATCGAGCATTATCTCCAGAAGGTCGGCGTCCGACATCCGGACCAGGCTGTGGTGGCCGTCGCCGGTCCGATCGAGCATGGCTCGGTCCACATGACCAACCTGGACTGGCGGATCTCGGAAGACAGCCTGCGTCGCGCCGGCGGCTTCCGAAACGCCAAGCTTATCAACGACTTCACCGCCCAAGCCCTGGCGGCGCCGCGCTTGGGCCCCAAGGACCTGCGCCAAATCGGTCCCCTGCCGACCTCGGGCGAGGGGGATCTGGCGATCCTCGGGCCCGGCACCGGCTTCGGCGTCGCGGGCCTCGTGCGTCGCCACGGTCAGGAGATCCCGCTGGCCACCGAGGGCGGTCACGTGGCCTTCGCCCCGGTCGACGAGGTCGAGATCGAGGTGCTGTGTGCCTTGACCAAGGATCTGCAAGGCGGCCGCGTCTCGGTCGAGCGCATCCTGTCGGGCCCGGGCATGGAAGACCTGCACGTCGCGCTGGGCGCGGCCGAGGGACGTCAGGTCGAGGCCCTGACCGCCAAGCAGATCACCGAACACGCCGTCGAGGGCTGCGCCGACAGCCTGGCCACGGTGAACCGGTTCTGCGCGGTGCTGGGCTCGACGGCGGGCGACATCGCCCTGACCCTGGGCGCGCGCGGCGGCGTGTTCGTCGCTGGCGGCATCGCGCCCCGCATCATCGACATCCTGGAAAAGAGTCCGTTCCGCGAGCGCTTCGAGGCCAAGGGGCGTCTGTCGGGCTTTACCAAGGCGATCCCGACCCACGTCATCCTGCACCCGCACACCGCCCTGATCGGCGCGGCGGTGGCCCTGACGCCGGAGGGCAGGGCGGCGGTGTCATAAGGCGTTAGCCTACTTCAGCTTCGGGATCTTCCGAAACTCCGCCGCGCGCTTGGCGATCAGGCCTCGGCATTGGGCCGCGGTTTCCGGGTGCGCGCGGCCGGCGGCGCGGCGCTTGTCGAAATAGGCGAAGGCCTGGTCGTAGATGTCGGGCGGCACGACATACGGCTCGCGCAGCGGCGCCATGGCGGCGTCCGCCGCCCCCTTGCCGAGATGCGCCTCGCACGCGCCGGCCGCCTCGGCCAAGGCCGCGCCGGCCTTGATCAACGGCGTCTGCCAGCCCGCGCGGCCGAGCGGCTCGAGCAGGCTGTCGGCATAGCGCAGAGCCACCGACGAGGCGCGGCTGCGCGGCGGCGGTTCCAGCAGGATCGAGCCCAGAGGATCGTCGGCGACGCGGTGGCAGCGGGCGGCGACCTCGGTCGCGAACAGGCGCAGGTCCGCGTCGCCGCTGGGATCGGCCAACCTGGCCTTCACCTTGTCGAGGCCGGCCTGCATCTCCTGGCTTTCCCGAGCTTGGGCGGCGGCGGCGGCGGCCTCCGCGTCCTGGGCCCCGACGCCCGCGCGGTCGGCGACCTTGTCGACGGCCTGGCGATAGGCCTCGCCGCTCGGGTCCAGCCGCTTGTAGCCGGCCGCCTCGCAGAACGGCGCGTCGCCCGCGAAGCGGCCATAGGTCTCCAGACGCCCCATGACCAGCGGCGAAGGCTGGGCGCTGGCCAGCGTCGGCGCGATCCAGGCGCCCACGGCGAGCGCGGCGAACATGCCCACGGATTTCATCGTTCAGAGCCCCACATACCCTGGCGACGCCTTCTCGCCCGGTCGTGGCGAGCACGCAACCCCACGGATTTGACAGTTTCGAGGCGGGGCTTGAGAAGGGCTCGCCATGACAAGGTTGTCATGGCTTAGTAACGCGAACCCGGTCGAATCGGGGCGTCGAGGGACGGAATTGAGCGCCAAAGTCACGATCCATGATGTCGCCCGCGAAAGCGGAGTTTCGATCAAGACCGTTTCGCGGGTGCTTAATCGCGAGCCCAACGTCAAGGCCGATACGCGCGACCGGGTCCAGGCGGCCGTGGCGGCCTTGAACTATCGTCCCAACATCTCGGCCCGCAGCCTGGCGGGCTCGAAGGCTTATCTGATCGGCGTCTTCTTCGACAACCCCAGCCCCGGCTACGTCACCGACGTGCAGCTGGGCGCGATCGCGCGCTGCCGGCAGGAGGGCTATCACCTGATCGTCGAGCCGATCGACTCGACGGCGGACGTCGAGGACCAGGTCGCGCCGATGCTGGCGACGCTGCGCATGGACGGGGTGATCCTGACCCCGCCGCTCAGCGACCATCCGGTGGTGCTGTCCGCGCTGGAGCGAGAGGGCGTGTCCTATGTCCGCATCGCGCCAGGCGGGGATATCGACCGCGCGCCGTGGGTCAGCATGGATGACCGCCTGGCCGCCTACGAGATGACCAAGCATCTGATCGACCTGGGTCACCGCGACATCGGCTTCATCATCGGACACCCCGACCACGGGGCCTCGCGCCTGCGTCACCAGGGCTTTCTCGACGCGATGCGCGACGCGGGTCTGGCGGTGCGCGACGGGCGGGTGGAGCAGGGCATGTTCTCGTTCCGCTCGGGCTTCGAAGCGGCCGAGCGGTTGCTGGGCGGCTCGGATCGCCCGACCGCGATCTTCGCCTCGAACGACGACATGGCCCTGGGCGTCATGGCCGTGGCCAACCGTCTGCGCCTGGACGTTCCGAACGCCCTGTCCATCGCCGGCTTCGACGACACGCCCGGCGCGCGGATCACCTGGCCGCAGCTGACCACCGTCCGCCAGCCGATCTTCGCCATGGCCGGCGCCGCCGCCGACATGTTGATGGATGGCGTTGAGCGGGAAGAGGGCGCGCCGCCGCCGTCCAAGGTTCTCGACTTCGAGCTGGTGGTCCGGGAGTCGACGGGCCAGGCGCCGGCATAGGACGCGCCTCCAGGCCGCAAATCCGTCAAACGCGTGCGTGAGTGGACTTGTTACCGCAATCATTGATACTTGACAGCGCTGTCCAATCATCGTGTCATGATGGCGATCAAGACGGTCGCCCACGGTAAGGCGGCGTCGGGAGGAAACGACATGACCCCGCCTGACCGGACCCGCGTCCGTCGCGCTTCTCGCGCGCGATCAATCCCCTCCAAGCGGCCCTGACCGCTCTTTCGCTCGGCGCGGTCACCCCCCGCAAGCGCCGCGCCGAGCGCCTTTCTCGACATCGCACCACCATGGTCCGCCGGGCGCGGGCGCATCTTGGGAAGAACCATGTCCTCAGTCCGTCTCGGCCGGGTCTCCGCCCTGGCTCTCGTTCTCGCCGGCGGCCTTGCGGGCGTGGCCTTGGCCCAGGGCAAGTCTTCGGCCCTGGCCCATCCCGATCTCTGGCCCAAGGCCGCCAGTCCGGCGGCGATCACCGACGCTCGGACCGAGGCCTTCATTACCGCGCTGATGAGCCGGATGACGCTTGAGGAAAAGGTCGGGCAGACCATCCAGGCCGATGCGGCCTCGATCACGCCGGAAGACCTGCGCAAGTATCCGCTGGGCTCCGTGGAGGCCGGCGGCAACACCGCGCCCGGCGGCGATGATCGCGCCGCGCCGCCGCTGTGGGTGGACTGGATCAAGGCCTATCGCGCCGTGGCGCTGGAGAAGCGTCCGGGCCACACGCCGATCCCGATCATCTTCGGAATCGACGCCGTGCACGGCCACAACAACATCGTCGGCGCGACGATCTTTCCGCACAATATCGGCCTGGGCGCGGCGCGCGATCCGGACCTGATCCGCCGCATCGGCGAGGTGACGGCCCGCGAGGTGGCCGCCACCGGCGCCGACTGGACTTTCGGTCCCACGGTGGCCGTGCCGCGCGACGAGCGATGGGGCCGCGCCTACGAGGGCTACGCCGAGGATCCGGAGGTGGTGAAGACCTATGCCGGGCCCATGACCTTGGGCCTGCAGGGCGCGCTCGTCGCCGGCAAGCCGCTGGCCCCTGGCCACGTAGTCGGCTCGGCCAAGCACTTTCTCGCGGATGGCGGCACGGCGGGCGGCAAGGACCAGGGCGACGCCCAGATCGCCGAGACCGAGCTGATCCGCCTGCACGCTCAGGGCTACCCGCCGGCCATCGACGCGGGCGTGCTGACCGTCATGGTCTCGTTCTCCAGCTGGAACGGGGTCAAGCACACCGGCAACAAGAGCCTGCAGACCGACGTGTTGAAGGGCCGAATGGGCTTCCAGGGCTTCGTGGTCGGCGACTGGAACGCCCACGGCCAGGTC
Organism: Caulobacter vibrioides OR37; assembly: GCF_000372645.1. Lineage (GTDB taxonomy): Bacteria > Pseudomonadota > Alphaproteobacteria > Caulobacterales > Caulobacteraceae > Caulobacter > Caulobacter vibrioides_E. The sequence continues at coordinate 94,118 of NZ_APMP01000008.1, forward strand.
GAGGGCTGCAGCAACACCAACTGCGCTCAGGCCTGGAACGCGGGCATGGACATGGTGATGGCGCCGGACAGCTGGAAAGGCTTGTTCGAGAACACCCTGGCGCAGGTGAAGGATGGCGCGATCCCGATGACGCGCCTGGACGACGCGGTGCGCCGGGTGTTGCGGGTCAAGATCAAGGCGGGTCTGTTCGACGACAACCGGCCGCTGGAGGGCCGCTTCGACCTCTTGGGCGCGCCCGAGCACCGGGCCGTGGCCCGCGAAGCGGTGCGCAAGTCGCTCGTTCTGCTGAAGAACAACGGCGTCCTGCCGGTCAAGAGCTCGGCCCGCGTGCTGGTGGCCGGCGACGGAGCCGACGACATCGGCAAGGCGTCGGGCGGCTGGACCCTGACCTGGCAGGGCACGGGCAACAAGAACAGCGACTTCCCGCACGGTCAGTCGATCTATGCCGGCATCGCCGAGGCGGTAAAGGCCGGCGGGGGCAGCGCCGAACTGGCGGTGGATGGGGCGTTCAAGGTCAAGCCCGACGTCGCCATCGTCGTCTTCGGCGAGAACCCCTACGCCGAATTCCAGGGCGATCTGACCAATGTCGAATATCAGCCCGGCGACAAGCGCGACCTGGCCCTGCTGAAGCGGTTGAAGGCGGCGGGCATTCCGGTGGTGTCGGTGTTCATCAGCGGCCGGCCGCTGTGGACCAACCCGGAAATCAACGCCTCGGACGCCTTCGTCGCGGCCTGGCTGCCCGGCAGCGAGGGGGGCGGGATCGCCGATGTGCTGATCGGCGACAAGGCCGGCAGGCCGCGCCACGATTTCCAGGGACGTCTATCGTACAGCTGGCCCAAGCGCGCCGACCAGGAGCCGATCAATGTCGGCGACCCCGGCTATGACCCCCAGTTCGCCTATGGCTATGGCCTCGGCTACGCCAGGCCGGGCAAGGTCGGGACGCTGTCCGAGGATCCCGGCGCGGTGTCGGCGGCGGTCAATGTCGATCGCTACTTCGTGGCGGGACGGGTCCCCGCGCCCTGGACGCTGAACGCCGCCGGGGCCGTGGCGCTGAAGACCCTGGACGCTGGGGCCCAGGAAAACGCGCGGCAAGCCGTCTGGAGCGGCGAGGGGAACGGCGCCCTCGGCGTCGTCGGGCCGCCGGCGGATCTGTCGCGGCAGACCACCGGCGACATGGCGATCTCGATCAAATTCCGTGTGGACGCTTCGCCGGATAAGCCCGTTTCCCTGGCGCTGGCCTGTGGCGAATCCTGCGGGGCGGCGGTAGACGTAACGTCAACGTTGTCAGGTGCGAAAATCGGCGAATGGCGTACGGCCAAGATCAAACTTTCCTGCTTCAAGGCCAAGGGCGCGGACATGACGCATGTTTCGTCCCCCTTCACGCTATCCAGCTCGGGGCGCATGACCCTGACGTTCACGGAAATCCGCTTGGCGTCCAACGAGGGCGACGCCGTCTGCCCGCCCACCTGACGCAAAAAGCCCGCCTGACACGAAAAGAAGGAGCGACGGCATGATCCGCGCCCGTCGCTCCCGCATCGTCGCCACGATCGGTCCGGCCTCCAGTTCACCCGAGATGATCGTCGCCCTGGCCAAGGCCGGGGCGGACGTCTTCCGTCTGAACTTCAGTCACGGCGCGCACGAGACCCACGCCGCCGTCTATGCCGCCATCCGCGAGGCCGAGGCCGTGGTTGGACGTCCGCTGGGCATCCTGGCGGACCTGCAGGGGCCAAAGCTGCGCGTCGGCAAGTTCAAGGACGGCCCGGTCATGCTGAAGCCGGGGCAGGCCTTCCGCTTCGACGACGATCCGACGCCGGGCGACGAGACCCGGGTGCACCTGCCGCATCCGGAAATCCTGACCGCCATGCGGCCCGGCGCGACCCTTTTGCTGGACGACGGCAAGCTGCGCATGACCGTGACCGACGCCGGGCCGGGCTATGCCGAGACCACCGTGGTCAACGGCGGCAAGCTCTCCGAGCGCAAGGGTGTGGCCGTTCCGGACGTCGTCATCCCGATGTCGCCCCTGACGGCCAAGGACCGCGAGGACCTGGCCTTCGCCCTGCGTCTCGGCGTCGACTGGGTCGCGTTGTCATTCGTCCAGGCCCCCGAGGACATGGCCGAACTGCGTCGCATCGTCGAAGGGCGCGCCGCCGTGCTGGCCAAGATCGAAAAGCCCCAGGCGCTGAAGGTGCTGGGTCCGATCCTCGACCTCTGCGACGGCGTCATGGTGGCCCGCGGCGACCTTGGCGTCGAGATGGCGCCCGAGGAAGTGCCCGTGGCCCAGAAGGGCATTCTGCGCGCGGCCCGCGAGCGCGGCATTCCGGTGATCGTCGCCACCCAGATGCTGGAGTCGATGATCAGCTCGCCCACCCCGACCCGCGCCGAGGCCTCCGACGTGGCCAACGCCGTCTATGAGGGCGCGGACGCGGTGATGCTGTCGGCGGAATCGGCGGCCGGCGATTATCCGATCGAGTCGGTGTCGATGATGAACCGCATCATCGAACGGGTGGAGCGCGACCCGCGCTGGCCCGAGCTGATGCAGGCCGAGCAGGTGCACGACGACGTCGACGCCGACGTGCTGGTGGTCGCCGCCGCTGGCGCGGCCAAGGCCGGCTCGACAAAATGCCTGGTGGCCTTCACCACCACCGGCGCCACCGCGCGGCGCCTGTCTCGGGAACGGCCGCTGCAGCCGGTGCTGGCCCTGTCGCCCAATATCGACGCGGTGCGCCGCATGGCCCTGGTCTGGGGCGTCGAGCCCCGGGTCAGCGCCCAGCCCGACAGCCTGGAGGTCGTCACCACCGACGCCTCGAGCAAGGCGCTGGACCTGGGGCTGGTGGCGCCGGGCGAGCGCCTGCTGGTCGTGGCCGGCACGCCGTTCGGCGCGCCTGGCGCGGCCAACCTGCTACGCCTGGCCCACGCGCCGGCCCCCGCGCGTCGTCGCTAGAGTCTCGTGAAGGACGCCGGCAGCAGCCGCTCGTAGCCTCTGCGGACCGCGCCGTAGCACTCGCAGGCCATGGCCTCGAGGCCGGGGCGGTCCAGGATATCGACCACGCCGCGCCGGTAGCGGATCAGCCCCTTGCCTTTCAGCGAGCCGGCCACCGCGGTCACCGTGGTGCGCTGGACGCCCAGCATGTCGGCCAGGAACTCCTGGGTCAGGTTGACCGTGTTGCTGTCGATCCGGTCGTGACAGCCCAGCAGCCAGCGGCAGAAGCGCGCCTCGACGGCGTGCAGGGCGTTGCAGGCCACCGACTGGATCGCGTGGCCGAACAGGGCCTCGTTATGGCGATCGACCAGGTCGCGCAGGGCGGCGCTCCGCTTCCAGACGTCATGCAGCGCGGCCGCGCCGATGCGCAGGGCCGACCCGGGCGCCTGGACGATCGCCCGGCTCAGCGACGCGCGCGGGGCCGCGGCCGCCATCAGGCCCATCGCGCCCTCGCGGCCGATCGTGGCCGACTCGATCGCCGCGCCGTTCTCCATCAAGGTCATCAGCGAGATGACGCAGTCGTTTGGGAAATAGACCTGTTCGATAGGGTCGCCGGGGTCGCACAGCAGGCGACCCTTTTCGAGATCCGTGGTGAAAAGGTGCGGCGAGAGCAGAGCCCTGTCTTCGGGCGGCAGGGCGGAAAGCAGGCGGTTCTTCAAGGTCGCTAACGGCCCAGTCATGGGAATCGAACGCCGTCTCGCGGCAAGGGTTGCAAGCTATAGGCAGGTCGTCCTCGTGGCGCCGTCGCTTAGCCGACACAATCCAGCAAGATGCTCGACGAAAGCAGGCGACGCCTCGAAAGGGTCTGCTTTTCGCCATCATTAGACCCCTAGAGCATCTGTCGGATTCCCGACAAAACTGCTCAATAGAGTGGGTCATCGACCTTCGAAATCTTGGCGTCGGCCAATAAAAAAGCCGCCCAAAGGACGGCTTTTTCGAAGCGATGCGGGACGCCCGCGAGGGCGGCTCGAGGATGGAAATCAGAAGCCCATCAGTCGAGCGTAGCGGTCGCGGTGGAAGCTGGCGCCGCCGAACAGGGCCTCGGTGACGCGGGCGCGCTTCATGTAGAGGCCGGCGTCGTGGGCGTCGGTCATGCCGATGCCCCCGTGCATCTGGACCATCTCGTTGGAGGCCAGATGGACGAGGTCCGAAGCCTTGGCCTTGGCCAGCGAGGCGAGGGCGCGGCTGTCGGCGCCGGCGTCCAGGGCCTCCAGGGCGGCCTCGACGCACGAGCGGGTGGTCTCCAGGTCGGTGAACCACTTGGCGGCGCGGTGTTGCAGCGCCTGGAACGTGCCGATGACCTGGCCGAACTGGGTGCGGGTCTTCAGATACTCCAGCGTGATGTCGAAGGCCTGCGAGGCGCTGCCCAGCATTTCGGCCGCGAGACCGGCATAGGCGCGGTCCAGAACCGGCTCCAGCACGGACCAGCCCTTGTCGACCTCGCCCAGCACCGCGTCGGCGCCGACCTCGACGCCATCGAAGGCGATCCGGGCCGCGCCGCGCGAGTCCAGCAGCGACAGATGGCTTCGCGACACGCCGGGGGCGTCGCCGGGGACCAGGAACAGGGTCAGGCCGCCAGTATCACTCGGGGAGGTCCCCGCGCCGCCGGTGCGGGCCACGACGATCAGCAGGTCGGCGGCCTCGCCGTCCAGCACGAAGGTCTTGGTCCCGTTCAGCACATAGCCCGAACCGCTCTTGGTCGCGGTCAGGGCCGTGCGGGCCGGGTTATGGTGCGAGCCCTCGTCGATGGCCAGGGTGGCGACGGCCGCGCCGGTGGCGATCTTGGGCAGCCAGGCCGACTTCTGGGCGTCCGAGCCGCCCAACTTCAGGGCCGAGGCGCCGATCATGGCGGTGGAGAGCAGGGGCGAGGCGACCAGGGTGCGGCCGGTTTCTTCCAGGATCAGGCCGAGGCCCAGATAGCCGAAGGCCGAGCCGTCATGCTCCTCGGGGACGATGACCCCGGCCCAGCCCATCTCGCCCATCTCGCTCCAGGCGGCGGGATCGAAGCTCCGTTTGGAGCCGCCGTCGCGCAGCTTGCGCAGGGCGCCGACGGGGGCGCTTTCGCTGGCCCAGCCCTTGGCGGCGTCGCGCAGCATCGTCTGTTCTTCGGTCAGGACGGCCATCAGGCGTGCTCCCTGGATTGATGACGGGCGGCCCAGTCGAGGGCCTGTTCCAGACGGTCGTTGCCCCAGAAGAGCTCGCCGTCGGCGGTTAAGAAGCTGGGCGCCCCGAACAGGCCGCGTTCCTTGGCCATGCGGACATGGTCCTTCAGCAGGGCCTTGATCGGGTCGGATTGGGCGGCGGCGAGCACGTGCTCGGGACCCGCGCCGACCTCGGCGATCAGTGGGGCGAGAACGTCCGGGCTGGCGATGTCGAGGTCATCGACGAAATTGGCTTGGTAGACCGCGCGGCTGAAGGCGGGCGTCCAGCCGTCCTCCAGCCCGACCAGCGCCACGCGCGCGGCCAGAAGGCTGCCCCGCGGAAACTGGCTGGGGCGGCGCAGCGGCAAGCCCGAGTCCTCGCAGACCCGCTCCAGGTCCCGCCACATATACTGGCCTTTGACCGGCACGACGTTGAACGGACTGTCGTTCATCCCCTGCTGCTCGTGGAACAGCGGACCCAGGATAAACGGCCGCCAAGCCACCGCCACGCCCTTGTCGGCGGCCAGCCGCTCGATGCGCATGGCCGCAGGGTAGGAGTAGGTCGAGGCCATGTCATAGAAAAAGCTCAGCAAGCGGCCTGCTCCTTTGCGCGGTCGCCTTGCTGTCCACTGTGTTGCGGAGGGTTGAAAGACATGCGCCTATACTTCCTTGGGTGGTAGGTGGCGGCGATGGTCTTGATACACACGGGCTTCTTTCTTGCAGCAGTTGGTTACATGGCCAGTGTAATTGCGATCTGGTTCAGGGTCGGGAGCTTACGGAACGAAGGTATTTCGTCCGGTCTACCTTCGCAGGCTCATTTTCTGACTGGAACAATATTCTTCTGGCTGTGGTCCAACAATTATAGAGCGGCGGGTGATGTGCGATTGAAACGTGACGTGTCTCTCGCGAGGGGGCTTTTCACTCTAATGCTTCTGCTCTTTTGTGCCTCGATCTTGGTCCGCTAATCGAGCCTGACGGTTCCCTTTTTTCCCGTCTTGCTGCTGCAACCTCCCAATTGACCGAGGCGAACTCGTACCAGAACTCGATCATCCTACTGGTGGTCCAGCAGGCCCAGGACGCGCTTGGCGACGACGTTGAGGTTCACCTCGCTGGTGCCGCCCTCGATCGAGTTGCCCTTGGCGCGGAGCATGGCGCGCGGCGCGGCCAGCTCTTCGCCGCTGAAGCCTTCGCCCTCCCAGCCCAGGCCTTGCAGGCCCAGGGCCTCGACCAGCAGCTCGGTGCGCTCCTGGTTCATCTTGGCGGCGGCGTACTTGATGATCGAGACGGCGGCGCTGGGGCCCGAGCCCTGCTTGGACTCCGCCTCGGCCCGGCGCACGGTCAGCATGAAGGCGTGGGCGTCCATGGAATGGGCCGCGAGGCGCGCGCGGAAGTCGCCATCGGCGATGCGGCCCTCGCCATCGACGCCGATCTCCGTCTTGGCCGCCTCGACGGGCGAGAGACCGCCGCCGCCGCCAAAACCCGAGGCGCTGATGTTCTGGCGCTCGTACTGCAGCAGGCGCTTGGCGATGTCCCAGCCGCCGTTCAGCTTGCCGACCAACTGGTCCTTGGGAACCTTCACATTGTCGAAGAAGGTCTCGCAGAAGGGCGAGGAGCCGCTGATCAGCTTGATCGGGCGGGCCTCGACGCCGGGCGTGGTCATGTCGAACAGCACGAACGAAATGCCCTCGTGCTTCTTCGACGTGTCGGTGCGAACCAGGCAGAAAATCCAGTCGGCCTGGTCGGCGTAGCTGGTCCAGACCTTCTGACCGTTGATCAGGTAATGATCGCCCTTGTCCTCGCACTTGGTTTGCAGCGAGGCGAGGTCCGAGCCCGCCCCAGGCTCGCTATAGCCCTGGCACCAGCGGATCTCGCCGCGCACGATCTGCGGCAGGAAGCGCTGCTTCTGTTCCTCGGTGGCGTATTCCAGCAGCACCGGGCCCAGCATCCAGACCCCGAAGCTCATCAGGGCGGGGCGGGCCTTGATCCGGCGCAGCTCCTGCTCCAGCACCTTGTTCTGGGCCTTGGAGAGGCCGCCGCCGCCGTATTCCTTTGGCCACATCGGCGCGGTCCAGCCGCGCTCGGCCATACGGTCCAGCCACAGCTTGGCGTCGGGATTCTTCCAGACCATCTTGCGGCCGCCCCACGGGGCCTCGTCCTCGCTCATCGGGGCGTTCAGGGACGGCGGATAGTTGGCCTCCAGCCAGGCGCGCGTCTCGGCGCGGAAGGCGTCGAGTTCGGTTCCCCCGAAGTCGGCCATGGTCGTTCTCCCTAATTCCTAGAGCGTGATAGCCGAAAGTGTAAGCGGTTTCGGTGGTTATCACGCTCTAAATGTTTGATTTAGAGCCTTATTTTCCACTCGAATGATTCCATTCGAGTGGATAAGGCTCCGAGGCGGACGTCTTTGGCGACACACTACGCCAGCGCGCGGCGCGGGCAAGTCGATTCAAACGATCGTTCGCGTCTTGAAGCGGGACCGCCCCGGCGTTCGCGCGCTATAGAGAGGCCAAAGCTGGATCCCCCTCGGGATTCGTCACTTCGGGATCTGAATGTCCTCGACGGTTTTCAGGCCCGCGGCCCTGGCGATCGCCCCAACCCTGGCGGCGATCTTGGCCGCGTGCGCCGGTGTCATGCTGCTGGCTTCGGGCGCCACGCCGTCGGACCCGACGCGCTTTCTGCTTCTTCTGGCCTTCGCGCCGGACCTGCTGATCGAGATCAGCCACTTCTTCTCCTCGATCCTGGGCATTGTCCTGCTGATGCTGGCCTTTGGCCTGCGGGCGCGCCTGGGCGCGGCCTGGTGGGCGGCGCTGATCGTGCTGGCGGCCTCGGCGGTGCTGGCGATCTTCAAGGGCCTGAACTGGGAAGAGACGGCGATGCTGTCGGTCTGCTTCCTGGCCATCGTTCCGTTCCATGACGCGTTCCCGCGCAAGGCGGCCCTGACGCGGATGGAGATCACGCCTGGCTGGCTGCTGTCGGCCGGCGCGGCTATCGCGGGCGCCGGTCTGCTGGGCTGGTGGTCGTTCACCCACACCGAATTCGCCGACAAGTCGGTGATCAAGCTGCTGCAGGATCACGACGAGGCCGGACGCGCGATCCGATCCTCGGTCGCGGCCGCCGTCGTGCTGCTGGCCGTCGGCGTCTGGCGCATGATCTCGACCGCCGCCACGCCCGCCGTGGTCGACGACACCGATCCCGAGTTCGGGCGCGTCCGCGCCATCCTGGCCAAGGCCGAGGACGCCGAGCCCGCAGCCAACCTGGCGCTGCTGGGCGACAAGCGCTTCCTGTTCTCGGCCTCGGGCGAGAGCTTCCTGATGTTCGGCGTGCGCGGCCGGTCGTGGATCGCCCTCGGCGCGCCGGTCGGCAAGCGCGAGGAGCGCATGGAGCTGTTCTGGCGGTTCCGCGAGCTGGCCGACGCCCACGCCGCCCGCGCGGGCTTCTACGCCCTGGGTCCCGACGACCTGCCGGACTCCGTCGACCTGGGTCTGGCCATTCAGAAGACCGGCGAGAGCGCCGCCGTGCCGTTGGAGGCGTTCAGCCTGGCCGGCCGCCGCCGCGAGGTGCTCCGGCGCAACTGGCGCAAGGCCGGGGAGGGCGGGGCGGCCTTCGAGGTGCTGCCGGTCGGCGGCGCCGTGGAGATCATGGACGAACTGGCGGCGATCTCCGACGCCTGGCTGGCCCACCACGCCGGCGGCGAGAAGAGCTTCTCCATGGGCGGCTTCGACCGTCGCTACGTCGCCGAGTTCCCGGTGGCGATCGTGCGGGGCGAGGAGGGCAAGATCGTCGCTTTCGCCACCCTGTGGCTGACGGCGTCGAAGACCTCGTTCTCGATGGACCTGATGCGCTATTCCGACGAGGCGCCCAAGAACGTCATGGACTACCTGTTCGTCGAGCTCCTGCACTGGGGCAAGGACGAGGGCTATCAGGCGTTCGAGTTCGGCATGGCGCCGCTGGCGGGGCTGGATGACCGGCCGCTGGCGCCGATCATGTCGCGCGTCGGTCGACTGCTCTACGAGCGCGGCGAGGAGATCTATAATTTCCAGGGCGTGCGGCGCTACAAGGACAAGTACGACCCCGTCTGGCAGCCGCGCTACATTGCCGCGCCTCAGAAATGGGCCATCCCTTTTCTGCTCGCCGACATCGGTCTGCTGTCCTCGGGCGGGGTTTCGGGGCTGGCCAAGCGGCCCAAGAAGGCCGCGACCTAGTAGCGCGGGGCGTTGCCGGTCTGGACGCCCAGCAGGTTCACCAGATGCACGATCATCAGCATCAGTCCGACCACGCAGACCATCATCATCGGGCGCCACGGAACCATGCGCGGGCCCTTTGAAACATCGGCCGGACGGGCTCCTCGCCATCCGAAGAACGCGGCGAGCACGAAGAGCGCCGAGGCCGCGATGAGAGTCGTCGCCAGATCCATGGCGGCTTGTAGGCCTGCGACAATCGGCCTGGCAAATGGTTAACATGCGTTAACCCTCTTGCATTTGAAGCGCGCTACAGAACGTCAAGACTCTGTCCTGATTCCTCCACAGTGAATCGCTCGGCCACTACATCTGGCGTGTTCGTCGCGTTTACACCCTAGGAATCGGTGACTAGCGTTTTCCCCATATGCGGGGAGATCGATTCGCATGACGGCGGCTTCGCCATGGAGCGTTAAAGGGATTGATCCCAAGGCACGGGAGGTCGCCAAGGACCTCGCGCGTCGCTCCGGCATGACTCTGGGCGAGTGGCTCAATCGCATGATCATCGAGGGCGATGGTCAGCCTGCGGACACACGCGCCGCCGGCGAGGATGCTCCGAACCGCGCCTATCTCGAGATCGCCAACGGCGACGCGCCCACCCGGATGGAGATCGCCGGGCACCCCGCCGACGAGGTGGGGCGCGTGGCCATCGCCCTGGATCGCCTGACTCAGCGGATCGAAGCCGCCGAAGGCCGCAACGCCGCCGCCATCACCGGCATCGACCATTCGGTCCGCGACGCCCTGACCCGCCTGGGGCAGGCCGAGCGCGAACAGATCGCCGTCGCCGCCCGCTTCGAAGGGGCGGTGGACGAACTCAAGACCGAGCAGGCCCGCGCCGCCGAGCGGATGCGCCGCATCGAGACCGAGGCCGCCGGGCCGCGTTCGGCCGAAGCCCTGCGCGCGCTGGAGGGGGCCTTGGGCAAGGTCGCCAGCCATCTCTATGATGGCGAGGCCCGGACCCGCGAGGCGATCGCGGCCCTGGAAGCCCGCCTGAACGAACAGTCCGCCCCCGCGCCCCAGGATCCCGCCGCCGTGGTCGACGCCGTCGTGGCCCGTCTGGGCGAACGCCTGGAAGCGGCCGAGTCCCGCACCAACGAGGCTCTGCGCGAGCTCGGCTCGTCCTTCGCGGCTCTCGACAAGCGCATCGGCGCGGTCGAGGGGGCCAATCCGACCGCCGGCGTGCAGGAGCGTCTGGACAGCCTGGCCGCCAGCCTGAGCCAGAAGATGGAGGCCGCCCGTCTCGAAATGGCCGCCAAGCTGCGCGAAAGCGCGGACGGCCGCTTCGACCGCATGGAGCGCAAGCTCGGCGAGATGGCCGCGCATGTTCAGGCCGCCGAGCAGCGCTCGGCCCAGGCCATCGAGCGCATGGGCCGCGAGGTCGTGGGCGTCGCCGACGCCTTCAACCGTCGCGTCCAGGCCGCCGAGACCCGTAACAGCGCCGCCATCGAACAGATCGGCGGAGAGGTGGCCCGCATCGCCTCGACTGTCGAGCACAAGCTGAACCGCGCTGACAGCGTCCAGGCTCAGGCCTTGGAAAAGCTCGGCGGCGAGATCGCTCGCATCACCGAGAAACTGGCCGAGCGCATCGGCGCCGCCGAGCGCCGCAACGCCCTGGCCATCGACGATGTCGGCGAGCAGGTGGCCCGCGTCACCGAACGCCTGAACCAGCGCCACGAGCGTTCCAGCCAGGAACTGATCGACCGCATCCGCCAGAGCGAGGAGCGCACGGTCCGTCTACTGGAAGAGGCGCGCGAGAAGATCGACAGCCGCCTGCACGAGGCTCAGCGCAAGGTCGAGCAGGCCGCCGCCGCGCCGGTCGTCGCCGCGCCGGCGCCGGCGCCGGTCCGTCCGTCCGCGCCGGCTTCGCCGTTCGCCGTCGACGGGTATGGCTTCGGCCAGGCCGCCTCGTTCAGCCATGGCGGGCCCGTCGAAGAGCCGGACGACGTCTTCGACATGCCGGCGCCGACGTCCCGCGCCCCGGCGTTCGAGGTCGCCGAGTTCCCCGCCGTCGAGCCCGAGCATCGTTCGTTCGGCCACGACGACTACGCCGTCGCCGACGGTTTCGAACCCGACCCGGAACCGGTCTACGCGGCCGAGTCCGAGATGTCGGACTTCGCGCCGGCCGAGCCGTCGCGCCCGATGTCGACGCGCGACATCATCGAGCAAGCCCGCGCCGCCGCGCGCGCCGCCGCCGCCGCCGACGCCAAGGGCGGCAAGAGCGCGAAGCCGGCCAAGAAGGACAAGGCGTCGAAGGCGGCCAAGATCCCCGAGGAGAAGGCGCCCAGTTCGTCGCTGTTCAGCGGCTTTGGCGGCTTCGGGGTCAAGAAGCCCAAGCCGCGTCTAGGCGCGACGGTCGCCACCGTCGCGGTCGCTGTCGCCACCGCCACGGCCCTGGGCGCCGGGGTCGGCGGTCTGCTGCTGGTGAACGCCGACAATTCCAGCGCCACGCCGGCTCGAGTCGCCGAGGCCATCGCCGGCCGCAAGGCCGACGCGGTCGTCAACACGCCCGAGGCTGACACCACGCCGGGCGCGCCGCGCGTCGCCGTGGCCATGTCGGCCCAGGCTCAGCCCGCCGATCCCGCGCGGGTCGACACCCCCCCGCCGGCCGCCGGCCAGGCCGCCGAAAACGCCAAGGCGCTGTTCGAGGACGGCGTTCGCAAGATCGAGAGCGGCGACCGCTCGGGCGTCGAGATCCTGAAACGCGCCGCCAACCTGGGCCACCCGGCCGCGCAGTTCTACCTGTCGAAGATGTACGAGAGCGGCAAGGGCGGCGTGAAGAAGGACATGGCCGAGGCGCGTCGCTGGAGCGAGCGGGCCGCCAACGCCGGCGATCCGCGCGCCATGCACAACCTGGCCCTCTACTACTTCAAGGGCGAGGGCGGTCCGCGCAACACGACCACGGCCGCGACTTGGTTCCGCAAGGCCGCCGACATGGGCCTGGTCGACAGTCAGTTCAATCTGGCCCAGCTTTACGAGCAAGGCCTGGGCGTCAGCCAGAATCCGGCCGAGGCCTACAAGTGGTTCGAGATCGCCGGCCGCTCCGGCGACGCCACCGCGCGCGGCCGCGCCGCCAGCCTTCGCAACCAGCTGACCGCCGAGGCGCAGCGCACGGCCGAACGCTCCGCCCTGGCCTTCCGTCCCCAGACCCAGGTCCAGACCGCCAGCGCGGCCGCCTCGACCGCCGCCAGCACGAACCTGGGCATGGCCCAGCGGGTGCTGTCGCAGCTCGGCTATTACCAAGGTCCCCGCGATGGCGTGCCGTCGCCGGCCCTGCAGATGGCCATCTCGGCCTATCAGCGCGACCAGGGCCTGCCGGCCAACGGTTCGGTGGACGCCGAGACCTATAAGCGCCTGTCCGTCTACGCCCGCTGATCGGGTCGCCCGGCGTCGAAGTCGTCCGGGCGAAGCCCGACCCAAGGGTTCGGAATGACCTGAAATTTCCGGTTTTTAGCCGAAAATGGTCCGTGGACCTCTGGCGTCGGGTCGGTAATAGTCGCGCTCCGGGCAGGGAGGCGGGTCTGGTCGCCTTCGAAGGAGTAACACCATGAGCCAGTCCGCGGAGGAGCGGGCGCCGGCGCCGCCGGCGGTTTGGGTCCTCGGTCTGTCGACCCTCATTCCCTTTTTCGTCACCTCGGCCCTGTTCTGCTATGGCCCCGAGAGCGTCCAGAACGGCAGCCTGACGGCGATGCTGGCCTATGCGGCGGCGATGGTCTCGTATTTCGGCGGGGTGCGGACCGGGCTGGAGATCGAGAATCCCAGCCCACGCTGGTCGGTTCTGGGCATCTCATTGCTGTTCCCCTTGGCCGCGTTCGGCCTGCTGCTAGGGGAACTGATGTTCGAGCCGGCCTGGCAGTTGTCGGGCTTTCTGCTGCTCTTTTTGCTGCAATGGCTGTGGGACGTCACCAATCACGAGGGCCCAGCTTGGCGTCCTAGGATGCGCACTCTGATGACCGCTGGCGCGGCGGTTTCGCTGGCCTTCGCGCTGGAGCAGGCGCTGCACATGCCGTAAGGCGAGCGCTCTAATCCGGACGCAACGACCTTGGCCCCACCGCGTGGACGCGCCGAGGTCCCAGGGCGCCCGCCAGCATCGGTCCGGCGAACAGGTTCGAGAAGGCTTCGTCCAGAATGTTGAGCCCGCCCGTATAGGCGCCGAACGCCGGCAGGACCAGGCGTTGGCCATCCGTGACGAAGCAGCGGCGGCGCGTGGTCGCCCGGCCGCTGGTGATCCTGGCGGCTGGGTGCAGGTGGCCGGCCACCTCGCCGGGCCGCGCGCCGGGTTCGGGTTCGTGGCGAAAGACCAAGCCGGCCAGGCTGGCTTCATCGATGACCGCGCCCGGCAGGGTCTTGGGGCCGTCGGCGTCGTGGTTGCCCACCGCCCAGACCAGCTCGCGCCCCATGGCCAATCCCTCCAGCCGCCGGGCCTCGTCGGGCGCCAGCCGGGCCTCGCCGCCGCCGTCGTGGAAGCTGTCGCCGAGGAACAGCAGCCGGGCGGGCGAGAGCAGGGCGATCTCGCGGTCCAGGCGGTCCAGGGTCTCGCGCGTGTCGTAGGGCGGCAGCATCTGGCCGAAGCGCGCCGCGTAGCTGCTGCCTTTCTCGAAGTGCAGGTCGGCGACGACCAGGGCGCATTCGGTCTCCAGCCACAGGGCGCCCGACCAGCGCAGCATGACCTCGACATTGGCCAGATGGATCCGCAGACCGCCGCAGGCGGAGGGCTGAAAGCGAGTCATGGCATGGCCTCGGCGATCAGGTCTTCCTCGGCCTCGGCCAGGATCATCTCGCCGGCGGCGTCGCCTGGCGCGCGCTCGCGGCCGATCTCCAGCATGATCGGCACGGCGAAGGGAGACACGCGATCGAGCGACTTGTGGCGAATATGGCCTTTCACCCGCGCCAGCATGTCGCCCAGGCGGGCGATGTCCAGCATTCCAGTGGCAGCGTCGTGGCGGGCGCAGCGCAACATCAGATGGTCGGGCTGGTGTTTGCGCAGCACGTCGTAGATCAAATCCGTCGAAAAGGTCACCTGCCGCCCCGACTTCTCGGCGCCGGGATGGCGACGCTCGATCAAGCCGGCGATCAGGGCGCAGTGCTTGAAGGCGCGCTTCATCATGAAGCTCTCGTCCAGCCAGGCCTCCAGGTCGTCGCCCAGCATGTCCTGGGCGAACAGCTCGTCGAGGTCCAGGTCGTCCATCGGCCGCAGGGACCAGATGTTGAGGGCGTAGTCGTTGCAGACGAAGCCCAGCGGGCCGACGCCCAGGCGATCCAGCCGCCGGGTCAGCAGCATGGCCAGGGTGGTGTGGGCCAGGCGGCCGTCGAACGGATAGCAGACCAGATGGAAGCGCTTCCCGCGCGGGAAGGTCTCCAGCAGCATCTCGCCCTCGTTCGGGATGGCCGAGCGGACCTTCTGCCAGGTCAGCCATTCCTGAACGTCCGGCGGCAGGGCGGCCCATTCGCGCTCGTCGTGCATCATCTGGCGCACACGGCTGGCCAGATAGGTGGAAAGCGGGAATTTCGAGCCGCCCCAGCTGGGCATCTTCGGGTCGTCGTTCGGGGCGGGCGAAACGAAGGCGTCGGCGCCCACGAGGCTGTTATAGCGCCACACCTGCCCCGCGAAGACGAAGGTGTCGCCCGGCGTCAGCTGCTCGAAATAGCCTTCCTCGGCCTCGCCGATCTTCCTGCCCCCCATCGGTCTCTTTCCGCCGCCGACGCGGATATTGATCATGCCCGGCGAGACAATGGCCCCGACGTTCATCCGATGCTGCTGCCGGGCCTGGGCGTTGCGGGCAGTCCAAAGACCGTCGGCGTTCCTCACGATGCGCCGGAACTTGTCGTAGGTGCGCAGGGCGTAGCCGCCGGTCGAGACGAAGTCGACGACGGTTTCGAAGTCCTCCCAGGAGAGGTCCGCGTAGGGACCCGCCGAGCGGATCTCCTGGTAGAGAGCGGTAAGCTCGAAGGGTTCTGAGCAGGCGCAGCCCATGACGTGCTGGGCCAGGACGTCCAGCGCGCCGACGCGCGGCGGCTCGCCATCCAGGTGGTTCTCCAGGATCGCGTCGGCGGCGGCGCGGCACTCCAGCATTTCAAAGCGGCTGGCCGGCACGAACAGGGCGCGGCTGGGCTCGTCCAGGCGGTGGTTGGCGCGACCGATGCGCTGCACCATCCGCGACGCCCCCTTGGGCGCGGCGAGCTGGATGACGAGATCGACGTCGCCCCAGTCGATGCCCATGTCCAGGGTCGAGGTGCAGACCACGGCTCGCAGCGCGCCGCGCGCCATGGCCGCCTCGACCTTGCGCCGCTGTTCGGCCGACAGGCTGCCATGATGCAGGGCGATCGGCAAACCCTCGTCGTTCAGCTCCCACAGGCGTTGGAAGGCGAACTCGGCCTGGAACCGGGTGTTGACGAAGACGAGGGCCGTCTTAGCGCTCTTGATGATCTCATAGACCTCGGCCATGGCGTGCTCGGCCGTGTGGCCCGCCCAGGGGACGCGACCGCCGGAGATCAGCACCTCCACGACCGGTCGCGCGCCGCCCGAGCCGAGCACGAGGTCGATATTCGAGCCCCTTCCCCCCTGCGGGGAAGGGGTTGGGGATGGGGGTGTTAACTCGGAGCCGGCGCCCCCACCCCCAGCCCCCTCCCCGCGAGGGGGAGGGGAGTTGCATCCCAGCCACCGCCGCACCAGATCCGGATCATCGACCGTCGCCGAAAGGCCCACGCGCCGCATCCCCGGCGCGAAGGCCTGCAGCCTGGCCAGGCCCAACGCCAGCAGGTCGCCGCGCTTGCTGGGCCAGATGGCGTGGGCCTCGTCGATGATCACGCACCGCAGGTCGGCGAAGTATTCGCGCGCGCCTTCCCAGGCGCAGAACAGGGCCAGTTGCTCGGGCGTGGTCAGCAGGATGTCGGGCGGGCGCACCCGCTGGCGCGCCTTGCGGGCCTCGCCGGTGTCGCCGGTCCGGCTCTCGGCGACGATGGGCAGGTCCATCTCGCGGATGGGCGTCAGCAGGTTGCGCTCGACATCGACCGCCAGCGCCTTCAGCGGCGAGATGTAGAGGGTGTGCACGCCGGCCGGGGCGTTGCGCTTGGGCCGTTCGGTCAGCTCGATCAGGCTGGGCAGGAAGCCCGCCAGGGTCTTGCCGCCGCCGGTGGGCGCGATCAGCAGGGCGCCACGCCCGGCCCGGGCCTTCTCCAGCATCTCGAGCTGATGCGCGCGGGGGCTCCAGCCTCGGCTGGCGAACCATTGCTGAAACTTGGGAGGAAGGGCGTCGGCCGCGAGCATTGTGGCCGATATAGCATGTTCCCTTTCTGTTTCACCTGTCTTTCGCGCGCCGCGCGCCCTTGCGCGAGACGATCGATATCGCCACACCTTGAGAAGATCGAAACACGGGGTTCGGACTTGATCGGACTGGCTTTTGTTCTGGCGCTGGCTCTTGGGCAGGCGCCCGTCGCCGGAGCGGCCTCGCCGCCGGCAACCGCCAAGAGCGCCGCGCCCGCCGATCTGGCCGAGCTCACGCGCCGCGCCCGGGCGGGGGACGTCTCGGCCTACGATGCGCTGGCCCTGCGCTATCTGGACGGACCCGACGAGGACTACGACCTCGACAAGGCTCTGCACTGGCTGAAGGCCGGCGTGGCGGCCGGCGACCCGGCCAGCATGGTCGACCTGGGCGATCTGTATCTGGACGGCGAAGGTGTCGACGCCAGCGCGGCGGAGGCCGCCAAGCTCTACCAGGCCGCCGCGCGCAAGGGCTATGCCCGCGCCTACGACCGGATGGGCCTCGTCTACAGCGGCGCGGAAGGGGTCCAGGAGGACTTCGCCCAGGCGGTTCGCTGGTTCCGCCGCGCCGCGGCGGCCGGCGATCGCGAAGGCATGTACGACCTGGCCAAGGCCTATCAGAACGGGCGCGGCGTGGCCGAGGACAAGGCCCAGGCCGCCGCCTGGATGCGCAAGTCCGCCGAGGCCGGGTTCGTCGACGCGCTGAACGACCTGGGAGACTTCTATTCCGACGGCTATGGCGTGGCCGTCGATCACGGCAAGGCGTTGGCGCTGTACAAGGCCGCGGCCGACCAGGGCTCGGCGACGGGCATGGCCAATGTGGCTGTGGTCTATCACAACGGCGAGGGGGTGCCCGTCGACTACGCCGAGGCGCTGAAGTGGTACAAGGCGGCCGCCAACGCCGGCGACACCGACGCCTATTATAGGATCGGCCTGATGTACGAGGCCGGTGAAGGCGTGAAGAAGAACAAGGACGCGGCCCTGGCCCTCTATCGCAAGACGGCCGAGGATCCCGACGCCGACCAGCAGGAGGAAGCCCAGGCGGCGGTCGACCGGCTGGAGGACGAGCTGGCCTCCCGCGCGCCGGTGACCTGACGCCGCGCGAACGTTCCGATTCTGTTTCGGGCGGGTTTTTGCTAACAGACTCGCGTGACCGTCTCCCCGCCGACTCTGGATCTCGCTCCCGCGCTCGTGGTGCTGCCGGGGCCGCGCGCGGGCGTGGCCGACGGAAGCGGCGAGGCGCGGATGCTGAGGGCCCCCGACGCGCGCGACCTCTTCGAGCACGGCCCGGTGCTGGTGGCCCACGCGGCCATGACCGCCCGCCGCCTCAATTTGGCGCCGCCCTCGCGCGGGCCCAGGCTGTTCGACGTTCTGGAGCTCCACGCCTTTGTCCGGCCGGCCGCGTTCTGCGCGCCGTCGGCGGTGGGCTTGGCCATGGCCCTGGGGCTTCGTGAACCGCACGGCGCGGCCGAGCAGGCCCAGAGCTTGCGCGAAAGCGCGGACGCCCTGCTGCGCGAACTGGCCCTGACGCCGGTCCCCTCGCGCGAGGAGGCCCTGGCCGTGGCCGAGACCCTGGCCAAGGCCGGTTGGTCCTGGGGCGCCTGGGTGATCGGCGCGCTGCGCTCGGTGCAGGCCGGCAACCAGTTCCGGGGCTCGGGCCTGGACGTCTGGGCGCGACTGACGGAATGGGAGGATCAGGCCCCGCCCGGCGAGGCCGGCTCGCGGCCGATCGATCCCGAGCGCGCCGGCCAGCGCCTGGCCGAACTGCTGCAACGCTCGGGCCTCGAGGAGGTGCGCGAAGCCCAGGCGACCTTCGCGAAGGAGGCGTCCTACGCCTTCCAGCCGCGTGAGCGCGAGGGCGAGCCGCGCATGATGCTGGCCGAGGCCGGCACCGGCGTCGGCAAGACCCTGGGCTATCTGGCCCCGGCTTCGCTGTGGGCCGAGGCCAACGGGCCGTCGGTCTGGGTCAGCACCTACACCCGCGCCCTACAGCGCCAGATCGAGCGCGAGAGCCGCTCGATCTATCCCGACCCCAAGGAGCGAGCCCGCAAGGCCGTCGTCCGCAAGGGGCGCGAGAACTATCTCTGCCTGCTGAATTTCCAGGAGCAGATCAACGGCGCCCAGCTGGGCAATGGCGACCTGATCGGCCTGGCCCTGACCGCCCGATGGGCGCGGGCGACGCGGGACGGCGACATGACCGGCGGCGACTTTCCGGCCTGGCTGCCGACGCTTTCCGCTGTGCCGCCTTCGGCCCAGGCGAGTCCGTCGAACCTGGTCGACCGGCGCGGGGAATGCATTCACGCCGGCTGCCAGCACTATCGCATCTGCTTCATCGAGAAAGCCGTGCGGGCGTCCAAGCGGGCCGACCTGGTGATCGCCAACCACGCGCTTGTCCTGACCCAGGCGGCGTTCGACGGCGCGCGGACGGCGCGGGGCCTGAAGGGCGACAACGAGACCACCAGCCTCAAGCGCATCGTCTTCGACGAGGGCCACCACCTGTTCGAGGCCGCCGACAGCGCCTTCTCGGCCGCCCTGTCCGGCGCCGAGGCCGCCGAGCTGCGCCGCTGGATCCGGGGCCCCGAAGGGCGCGGGCGGCGGGGCAGGGGTCTCGAAGCGCGCCTGCTGGACATCCTGGGCGATCGCGAGGGCGCGCGCGAGGCGATGAACCAGGCGCTGCGGGCCGCCGCCGCCTTGCCGGGCGAGGGCTGGTCGGGCCGCGTCGCGCCGCCGGACGGCCAGGTCAATCCGATCGGACCGATCGAGAGTTTCCTCGTCGCCGTCATTGAACAGCTACGCGCCCGCACCAGCGAGCGGGGCGGCGCCGATCTGGGCCTGCAGTGCGACGCCCGACCCGCGATCGACCTCGTCCGCGAGCGCGCGCCGGAGGCGGCCAAGGCCTTGGCGGCCATCGAGGCGCCGCTGCTGGCCCTGGCCCGCGCTCTGGAGGACGTGCTGGACGAGGACGCCGAGCATCTGGGGCCGTCCGAGCGCGCCCGCATCGAAGGCGCGCTGCGAGGCCTGGATCGCCGGGCCCGCATGACCCTGCCGGCCTGGCGCTCGATCCTGAAGGCCATCGAGGACGACGATATCGAGCCGACCGAGACCGATCCGGACTTCGTCGACTGGTTCGAGGCGACGTTCCTCTATGGCCGTGTCGTCGACGCCGCGTGCCGGCGTCACTGGGTCGATCCGACCGAGCCGCTGCGCGCGGCGGTGCTGTCGCCCGCCCATGGCGTGCTGGTCACCAGCGCCACCCTGGTCGATCCGGCCCTGCAGGACCCGTTCGCCCTGGCCGAGATGCGCACCGGCGCGGCGCGCCTGCCGTCCGCGCCCAAGGTGCTTCGCTTGGTCTCGCCGTTCGACTACGAGAACAACGCGAGGGCCTTCGTCGTCACCGACGTCAACAAGGAAGACCCGCGCCAGGTCTCGGCGGCCATGCGCGAGCTCTTCCTGGCGGCCGGGGGCGGGGGGCTGGGGCTCTTCACCGCCATCCGCCGTCTGAAGGCGGTGCATGAGCGCATCGCCGCGCCGCTGGCCGATAACGGCCTGGCTCTCTACGCCCAGCACGTCGATCCGCTGGAAGTCGGGGCGCTGGTCGACATCTTCCGCGCCGAGGAGGACGCCTGTCTGCTGGGCACCGACGCGATCCGGGATGGCGTCGACGTGCCAGGCCGCTCGCTGCGACTGCTGGTGTTCGACCGGGTGCCCTGGCCGCGTCCGGATGTTCTGCACAAGGCCCGCCGGCTGCGGTTCGGCGGCAAGGGCTATGACGACGCGGTGGCGCGGGCGCGGATCAGCCAGGCCTTTGGCCGCCTGATCCGCCGGGCCGACGACCGCGGCGTCTTCGTCATGCTGGACGCCGCCGCGCCCACCCGCCTGTTTTCGAGCCTGCCCGAGGGCGTCAGCATCGAGCGCGTCGGCCTGGTTGACGCCATCGAGGCGACCGCCGCATTTTTATCGAAGACGAAAGCCTAGAACCGTCCAGTTTCGCTGGAGAAATCCCGTTGGTCCGTCTCGCCGCGCCGCTCTTCGCCGCCGCCCTTCTGGCCGCCAATGTCGCCCAGGCCGACGAGTTCGTCCGCCCCGACTGTCGCGGCGCGGTCGCGCCCACGTCCAGCCTCAAGTTCGATACCCCCGAGCACGCCCTCTGGTATCGGCGCTTCTGGACGGGCGATTGCGCGAATCTGCCCTTCTTCTGCATCTCGGGCGCGCCGAACTGGAACGACATCGTCGGCAAGCTCGTGGTCAAGGGCGGTCCGTCCGAGCAGTCGGCCTTGCTGCCCAAGGCTTGTCGGCTGGGTCAGCTGATCGGCTTGGAGTGGTCTCGCGAAAAGAAGATCCGCCGGATCGACACCCGCGATCTGCGGGTTTTCAACGGGATACTGAACGCCTCCGGCGACGCTCTGCGGGGCGTGGACCAGGTGGAGACCAAGGCGCGAGCGCTGACGACGACGCACTGACTCAAAGCCGTCGAAATTCTGCAATCGCCACGCCCTAGAAGCCCTTCATAGGGAGGGAAC
This sequence comes from Caulobacter vibrioides OR37, assembly GCF_000372645.1. Lineage (GTDB taxonomy): Bacteria > Pseudomonadota > Alphaproteobacteria > Caulobacterales > Caulobacteraceae > Caulobacter > Caulobacter vibrioides_E. The sequence continues at coordinate 115,249 of NZ_APMP01000008.1, forward strand.
AGTTCAGGAGCGTACCGATGATGACTCGACCCGCCGACCCCGCGATCGACGAAGCCGCCACGCCCGCCCGGGCCCGCTCGGCTCGGGCCCTGATCCAGGCGGTGCGCTGGCGCACCGGCCTCTCCCAAGCCGATTTCGCCCGCGTGTTCCGGATAGATCTGACGCTGCTGGAAGACCTGGAGCGCGGCGACGCCCGTCCCGACACCGCGCTCACCGCCTATCTGCGGGTCATTGATCACGCGCCCGAGGCGGTTCTTGAGGCCTTGCGGCGCGCGCCGGGCTGAAGCGTCCGGCGCTAGCCCTGATCAGTCACGAACGGGCCTGATTTCGGCTGAAGCTCGTCTTTAGCGACTCGCGCCCCCGGCTCGAAGAGGTCGGCAATATTGGCCGATTTTTGGAGAACGGCGATTTCTCACTGGCGTCTTCCCATGAGGGAAACCGGTGGCGCCCGACTATTTGCCTCGCAAAGAGTTAAGGCGCTTGGAAACTAGAATTTTAAGTATGGAATGTTTCGCAGCCGCGACGGAATGGTGACGCTCGCCCGTTAGAGACGGGGAAAGGGGCGTGGATTTCCGACGCCGGAGTGTGGAACTTGGTCGAGCAGCTCTTCTTCTTTCACAACCCGAAAGCCGGCGGCACATCGGTCGTCGACGCGTTGAAGCGGTTGTTTCCGGAAGAGCGACAGTGTCCGCGCATCGAGAACGACGCCACCGAGCACGCCGATCGCGGCGGGCGCTATGGGGTCTTCCGAGGCTATGACCTCTATGCCGGCCACTATGGACGCGACATCCGCGACGTCGTGGGGCCGCGCATGCCCATGGCCACCAACTTCCGTTGGCCGATCGACCGCGTTGTCTCGGTGCATCGCTACTTCCGCTACATGGTCGAGATTTCCGACGAGCAGGCGCGCGATCCGCGTTATCGCGCGGTGGCCCTGGCCAAGCGGCTGGCGCTGGACGACTTCGTCACCTGCGACGACCCGGCGGTGGTGATCCACACCTATGACCACCACTATCGCCAGCTGACGGGGTCGGGCTGGTCGCCGCACTACGAGCGCGACCTGAAGGCGGCGAGGGACCTGATCGACCAGATGGTGTGGTTCTATGTCTGCGAGCATCCCTACGAGTCTCTGGACTGGGCCCAGACCGCCTTCGAAGGGCGCCTGGGCGACGTCGCGCGGCTGAACGTCACCCAGGCGGAGTCACACAGCGCGGCTCTGGGCCCAAGGGCTTATCGGCAGCTGCTGGCCCAGAACCAGAACGATATCGCCATCTACCGCCACGCTCTGGACCGCCTGCTGACCGAGACCGCGCCGGTCGAAGTGCGGCTGATCGCGTAGGCGCCACGGGGCCGGCCTCGCAAACGATTTCTGAGCGTGGCGTCTACCCATTCTGGGGTCTGCGACACGCGGACGCGTTGTCTCTACTTCCGTGTTCAGCGAAATGAGCGCGTCGGCTTTGAGGCGACGCCGCCGCGCTCGGAGCTCAGCGCGACCGACGCCGTCCTGTTGGGGAACAGGACGACGCCCCCGCGCCCCAGGGCCGGGGGCGTTTTCATGTCGGCTTTCCCGCTATCGAGCCGCGGTCAATGAACGGCGTGCGTCCAGTGGTCGCATGGCGGCGGCGTTAGGGTCCTATAAACCTTCGCGCCCATGGGGAAACGCGACGATCACTTGCGAGAAGCCGAGCGGCTCGAGCGCCAGGCCGAGATCGCCGATAGCGCGCACGCGCGCGCGGCGTTGCTGCGCATGGCCCAGGCGTCTCGCGGCGCGGCCGCCTTGGCGCGCATGTTCGAGGCCTGTCGTGAAGACGGCCCCTCGCCGCTTCGGCCTTAGAGCCCGTCTGGTTTAGAGGGCGCCCTCTAAACCAGATATGCGGGTTCTAGACCTCGGCCGGAGTCTCCAGGCAGACCGCCACGCAACGCTTGGCCAGTTCCTCCGTCGCGTCCAGGAACGGAACCGACAGGTCGGCCGCCGACAGCACCAGGGGCACTTCGGTGCATCCGGCCACCACGCTTTGCGCGCCCTTGCCGACCAGGCGATGGGCCAGGGCGGCCATGGTCTCGCGCGAGGCCGCGCCCAGGTCGCCCTGCTTGATCCGATACAGCAGGGCCATGAACTCGACCTGCTCGTGGTCGTCCAGCATCACCACCTCGAGCCCCATGTGCGAGAAGCGGTCGCGATAGAGCGCCAGGGCCAGGCTGGTGCCCAGCACGCCGACCACCCGGGCGCCGCGCGCTTGGGCGGCCAGGCCGGCGGTTTCCAGCATGTCGACCAGCGGCAGGCCCGAAGCCTCGACCGCTCGAGCGTAGGCATGGGCGGTATTGCAGGCGATGGCCAGCACCTGGGCGCCGGCATCGCGCAGTCCGACCGCCATCGCGGCCAGCACGGGGCCGGGATCGGACGTCGAAACGTTGCGGTCGGGGACCTTGGGATTGATGTCCGCAAGCACGCGCAGGTGGTCCTGCTCGCGCTTGACCGGCGTGGCCGCCTGGAGCTTGGCCAGGAAGTCCAGGGTCGCCGCCGGACCCATGCCGCCGAGGACGCCCAGAACCTTGCCGTGGGGTGTCGTGCTCATGATGGGGGTCTCTCGATCGGACACGGGAGCGTGAATCGCCGTTAGCCCAGAGCGGGTTCGAGCACCGACTGATAGCCGAACAGACCCTGCGCCCCGCCGGTGTGCAGGAACACCACGCGCTCGCCCGTGAACGCGCCCTTTCGCGCCTGGTCGATCAGGCCCTTCATGGCCTTGCCCGAATAGACCGGATCCAGCAGCAGCCCTTCCGCGCGGGCGGCCAGGGTCAAGGCGTCGATGACGCCCTGGTCGACCAGGCCATAGCCTTCGCCGACATAGTCGCAGTCGGCCACGACCATCTCGCGCGTAACGCGGCCGGCCGCGCCGATGGTCTCGGCCGTGGCGACGGCCAGGTTGAAGACGTTCTCTTCCTGCTTGGGCTTGGGCGCGCGCACGCCGAAGCCCAGGATCGGGATGTCGACCGACAGCGCCGCGAAGCCGGCGACCAGGCCCGCATGGGTGCCGGCGCTGCCGGTGGCCGTGACCAGGCGGTCGATCTTCAGATCCATCTGGTCGGCCTGAACCACCAGCTCGCGGGCGCAGTCGACATAGCCCAGCGCGCCGATCGTGTTCGAGCCGCCGCCGGGGATGACATAGGGCTTGCCGCCCCGCTGGCGGACGCTCTCGGCGCTGCTTTCCAGCTCGGCGACCATGTCGCTGCCAGCCGGAACATGGCGGATCGCCGCGCCCATCAGCTTGTCGAGCAAAACGTTGCCGTTGCCCATGTAGTCGCCGGCCTTGGAGCCCGTGCGCTCTTCCAGGATCACCTCGGTCTTGAGGCCGAAGCGGGCGCCGGCCGCGATGGTCTGGCGCACGTGGTTGGACTGGACCGCGCCCTGGGTGACCAGGGTGTCGGCGCCCTGCTTCAGGGCCTCGCCCAGCAGAAATTCCAGCTTGCGGGTCTTGTTGCCGCCGCCGGCCAGGCCCGTGCAATCGTCGCGCTTGACCCAAAGGTCGACGTCCAGCGCCGCGCCCAGACGGGGCAGGGGCTCCAGCGGCGTGGGCAGGTGGGCGAAGCGGGCGCGGGGAAAGCGGGCGAGGTGCATGGGGAAGGTTCCTCGAAAGACTCGCCGGCTGTGTTAGCACGCTCAGCGCCGCGCGCGACCCGCCGTGTCGCGCGTGCTATGATGAATCCTGGCGAGGCCGTCCCAATCCACGAGGCCGCCCGCCGGGAGGAAGACGAAATGACCCGAGCGATCCCCATCGCCGGTCTCTGCGCCGTGGCCCTGCTGGCCGGCGCGGGCATGGCCGGCGCCTCGACCCTCGTGATCGGCAATGGCGAGGCCAAGGAATGCTCCGACGCGGCCCTCGGCGGCAAGGCCGACAGCCACGCGATCATGGCCTGCACCACGGCCCTTGAGGTCGAGACCCTGAATTTCCGCGACCGCGCCCGCACCTATGTGAACCGGGGCGTTCTTCAGATGCGCCAGCGCCAGTTCGCGGCGGCTCGGGCCGACTTCGACCAAGCGACCGGCATCGATCCGCAGCTGGGCGAGGCCTATGTGAACCGGGGCGCGACACTGGTTGGCGAGGACCGCTTCCGCGAAGGCGTCGAGCAGATCGACAAAGGCCTGTCCCTGGGCGTCAAGGATCCGGAAAAGGCCTTCTTCAACCGGGGCCTGGCCAACGAGGCCCTCGGCGATCTGCAGGCGGCCTATCGGGACTATTCGCGGGCGGCCGAGCTGAAGCCCGACTGGGCGGCGCCGAAAACCGAACTGGCGCGTTTCTCGGTCAAGCGGCCCTGAGCTGACGCGTCATGCGTTCGCGCCGGCCGCGGGCGAGGAGCTCGAACATGCGCCAGGTTCTGTTTCTGACCGTCGGCCTTCTGGCCCTGACCGGCGCCTGGTCGGTCGCGGCGCAGAACGCCCTTTGGGACATCCAGGCCCGCAACGCCGCTCACCAGGCCGCCGACGCCGCGCGCCGCGACCAGCTCTCGACCCAAATGGAGGCGGTCGCCGCCCAGGAGCGGGCGCGCAGCCAGGTGCTGCTGCGCGATCTGAACGATCAGCGGCTAGCGGGCGCCGGCCAGCCTTCCGGCGCTCTGACCGTGACGCCGCCTCGGCCGGCGGAAGAGGTCGACCGGCGCGACGCGGACCTGACCGCCTCGATGGACCGCCTTGAGCGCTTGACTCAGGACGCCTTGGCGCGGAGCAACGCGCGGATGCGGGCCATCGGCCCGGCCAGCCAGCCCAAGATGCGCTGATCGAGGAGGTCGAGGTTTCATGGAGTGGGAAGACGGCCGCCAGGAAGGCAATATCGAGGATCGGCGCGGCATGGGGCCGGTCGGCGTGGTCGGGGGCGGCGTCGGGGCGGTGGTTCTGGCGGCGATCGGCTATTTCGTGTTCGGCATCGACCCGCGCGCGACCCTGCAGGCGACCCAACAACTCCAGGAGCCAGCGGCCGTACAGCAGGAGGGCGCGCGCGGGCGGGTCACCGATCAGGAGGGCCGTTTCGTCGACGTGATCGAGACCTCGAACCGCGACGTCTGGACCCCGATCCTGGCCCAGCAGGGCGTTCGCTATCGGCCGCCGCGCGCGGTGGTGCTGTATGATCGGGCCACGCCCACGGGCTGCGGGACGGGGCAGTCGGCCATGGGGCCGTTCTATTGCCCGGCCGACCAGAAGGTCTATCTGGACCTGTCGTTCTGGAACGAGCTGGAAAGCCGCTTCGGCGCCAAGGGTCGCTTCGCCCGGGCCTATGTGATCAGCCACGAGATCGGCCACCACGTGCAGACCCTGCTGGGAACCTCCGACCAGGCCCGCCGCCTGGGCGCGCGCGGCGCCGAAAGCGGCTCGGTGCGGCTGGAGCTGCAGGCCGACTGCTACGCCGGCGTCTGGGCGGCCCACGCGGGCGAGGCCTCGGGCGGCAAGATCGTCATCGACCGCGCCGACATCCGCGACGGCCTGGGCGCGGCGGCGGCGGTTGGCGACGACACCCTGCAGAAGGAAACCCAGGGCCAGGTCGTGCCCGACAGCTTCACCCACGGCACCAGCGCCCAGCGGATGCGCTGGTTCACGCGCGGCTACGACCAGGGCGATCCGGCAGCCTGCGATACGTTCTCGGCCGAGAGGCTTTGATCACGGTCAAGGCGCGTCCAGGGCGCGGCGGCCTAGGGTCGGGCCATGCACATGACCTTCACGGATGAAGAAGGCGTAAGGCGACCTCCAAGACCGAGAAGGCCCCGGAAGCGACTCCGGGGCCTTTTTTGTTTCGTCGGGCGTCAGCGATTTGCACGGCTCCGAGTGTCCGGGGGACGCGCTTGCACGGCCTGAAGCCTCTAGCGACGCCGGTGCTTTAGCCCGGAGCTGAGACCGGAGCAATTAGAGCATGCGCTCGCACCGCTCTCGGTAAGGAAGAGTTCAGCCGATTTAAGGCTCCAGACCAAGCTGCCGGCGCATGCCCGCGACATCATATTCTTCCCATAATTCCTGAATTCGGCCGTCACGAACATGGGCGAAAAGCTGAAAGGAAACCCGCATTTGCTTGCCGTTGGGCGGATGACCATCGAACGAGCCCGTCATGGTGCCCGAGAAGGTCGTTCGCATCGCGACCGTTCCGCCTTGGGAGACCGCCTCATCAACCTGCCAATTAAAGTCGGCGAACGCATTGCGGAACCGTTCGACGAAGCCGATCATATCTTCGACGCGCAGCGGAATGTCCTTGCCATGGAAATGCAGGGTGACGACCGGCGCAAGCTGCGACGGCAGATGGCGATAATCGCCCTTGTTCCAGGCTTGGTCGATAAACGCGCGAACCACCGCTTCATCCGATGGGGCAAAGGCAGGATCGGCAGCCGTCATCATTGTGCCCATCGGCGTCTTTCCCCTCAAATTCTCTTGCGAGCATGAAGCGATGCAGGTCGCGACCCAGTTAGCCCTGGGCGGTGCCGCACCCGATCCTACCGACCCCGCCGCAAGCGCCAGGAGGACAAAGTTCAAAAGGTTTCTCCTTCGCAAGACAGGGTTGCAAATCGAGACCCATCTATGCATGCCCCCAAATGGCTGGGGCCGCCGTTCCGGCCGCAAAAGAACAACATTCGGGGCGCTTTAGCTGCATGTTCGACAGCCTGTTCGCGTGGGATTCGATATCGCTGATCTGCCAAGGTACCGTGATCGACTAAGCCAACATCCCCGCTTTCCTGCCCCGGTGCAACGGCTCGCGTCCAATTTGCTGAGCGATGCGGAAACATCGTGCATCGGCATCTTGAGTGTCTGAGTCAAAATTATCGGTCGAGATTTCATGATCTTGCGATGCGGCGGGTACGTTCTCGGCCGATAGGCTTTGATCACGGTCAAGGCGCGTCCAGGGCGCGGCGGCCTAGGATCGCGCCATGCACATGACCTTCACGGATGAAGATCGGGCCCTGCTGGAGCGCTACATCGAGAGCGTCCTGCTGAGGTTCGCCGACGAACGGTACGATCTGCGGGACGCGACCAAGGAACTGGCGGAAACCTTCGTCCAGGTCGGGCGCAACGCGTTCGGCGTCATGGCCCATATGCGCGGGATCGTCGAGGCCGGCGACGACGCCTGAGAAGCGCGGCTCGCGACAACGCTTGACCTGAGCGTCAACGCGCCTAGTCTGCGCCCTCTGTTCACCGGGGGGCCGCGCGCGCGGCTGAGATTGGGTTTTCGCCCTGACCCGTAGAACCTGATCCGGGTCATGCCGGCGAAGGGAGGGAACGCGGGCGCGGCCTAGTGGCGTCCGTCAGACCGACTCAAGCACGACACGTCCGGGTCTCCTTGCCGCTTGAGGAGCGCCCGAAATGAACGTTCAGACGACCATAAAGGCCGTGGCCGAGACCATCTCGACCGGCCCGATCCCCGGCTCGCGCAAGGTCTATCAGGCCGGCGAGCTGTTCCCCGACATCCGCGTGCCGTTCCGCGAGGTGGCCGTTCACCCTTCGGCCAACGAACCGCCGGTGACGATCTACGACCCGTCGGGTCCCTATAGCGATCCCAGCGTGACCATCGACATCGAGAAGGGCCTGCCGCGCTCACGCGAAGCCTTGGTCGTGGCGCGCGGCGACGTGGAGGTCGTGACCGATCCCCGCCAGGTCAAGCCCGAGGACAACGGCTTCGCCCAGGGCAAGCACCTGGCCCCCGAGTTCCCCGACACCGGCCGCAAGATCTATCGCGCCAAGCCGGGCAAGCTGGTCACTCAGCTGGAATACGCCCGCGCCGGGATCATCACCGCCGAGATGGAATATGTCGCCATCCGCGAGAACCTGCGCCGCGAGCAGAACGCTCCGTGCGTCCGCGACGGCGAGGACTTCGGCGCGTCGATCCCCGACTTCGTGACGCCCGAGTTCGTCCGCCAGGAAGTGGCTCGCGGCCGCGCCATCATCCCGGCCAACATCAACCACGGCGAGCTGGAGCCGATGGCGATCGGCCGCAACTTCCTGGTCAAGATCAACGCCAACATCGGCAATTCGGCGGTGCTGTCGACCGTCGCCGACGAGGTCGACAAGCTGGTCTGGGCCACGCGCTGGGGCGCCGATACGGTCATGGACCTGTCGACCGGCCGCAACATCCACAACATCCGCGACTGGATTATCCGCAACAGCTCGGTGCCGATCGGCACGGTGCCGATCTACCAGGCGCTGGAGAAGGTCAACGGCGTCGCCGAGGACCTGAATTGGGAGGTCTTCCGCGACACCCTGATCGAGCAGTGCGAGCAGGGCGTCGACTACTTCACGATCCACGCCGGCGTACGCCTGCCGTTCGTGCCACTGACCGCCAAGCGGGTCACGGGGATCGTTTCGCGCGGCGGCTCGATCATGGCCAAGTGGTGCCTGGCGCACCACAAGGAGAACTTCCTCTACGAACACTTCGAGGACATCTGCGAGATCATGCGCGCCTACGACGTGTCGTTCTCGCTGGGCGACGGCCTGCGTCCAGGCTCGACCGCCGACGCCAACGACGAGGCCCAGTTCGCCGAGCTGCGCACCCTGGGCGAGCTGACCAAGGTGGCTTGGAGCCACGGCGTTCAGGTGATGATCGAGGGGCCGGGGCACGTGGCCATGCACAAGATCAAGGCCAACATGGACGAGCAGCTGAAGCACTGCCACGAGGCCCCGTTCTACACGCTCGGCCCGTTGACCACGGACATCGCGCCTGGCTACGACCACATCACCTCGGCCATTGGCGCGGCGATGATCGGCTGGTTCGGCACGGCGATGCTCTGCTACGTCACGCCTAAGGAGCACCTCGGTCTGCCCGACCGCGACGACGTGAAGACCGGCGTCATCACCTACAAGCTGGCCGCCCACGCCGCCGACCTCGCCAAGGGCCACCCGGGCGCGGCGATGTGGGATGACGCCATTAGCCGCGCGCGCTTCGAGTTCCGCTGGGAGGACCAGTTCAACCTGGGCCTCGATCCTGAAACCGCTCGCAAGTTCCACGACGAGACCCTGCCGAAGGAAGCGCACAAGACCGCCCACTTCTGCTCGATGTGCGGTCCCAAGTTCTGCTCGATGAAGATCAGCCAGGAGGTCCGCGACTTCGCGGCCGGCAAGGCGCCCAACAGCGCCGAACTGGGCATGGCGCAGATGAGCGAGAAGTTCCGCGAGCAGGGCTCGGAGATCTATCTGAAGACCGAATAGGCGATTGAGGCGTCGCAAGGGCGACGCGGCGGGCGGGGGCTAGGATCGCGCTTTCGGAGCCCCCGCCATGCCGACCCGCCGCGCCCTGATCACCGCCGCGCCCCTGCTGGTCGCCGGATGCTCGCGCTGCGCTTCGCCCTATGACGAGGCGGTGCGGAGCCTTTGGCGTCTGCCCGACCTGAGCGGCGGCGGCTTTCCGGCCATGGCCTTGATCGGGGCCGCGACCCTGGCGGCGAATGGGCACAACACCCAGCCCTGGCGGTTCAAGGTCGAGCCTCGCGTCATCGAGATCCTGCCGGACCCGACACGACGCACGCCGGTCGTGGATCCCGACAACCACCACCTTTTCGTCAGCCTGGGCTGCGCCCTGGAAACCCTTCTCCAGGCGGGGCTGGGCTATGGCTGGGCGGGCGAGCCGGCGGTTCTGTCGGGAGGCGGCGTCCGCGTGGTCTTCTCCAGCGTCCCGGCCCGGCCCGACGCCCTGTTCCAGGCCATTCCCCATCGCGCCTCGACCCGGACGCCCTATGATGGAACGCCCGTGGACGCGGCCACGCTGCGGCGGCTGGAAGCCGCCGTCGGACAGTCTGTCGGACTTCGCCTCGTGCTCGACGGCGACGCGCGCGCGAAGCTGAGCGACATGATCGTGGCCGGCAATGACGCCCAACTGGCCGATCCGGCCTTCATGCGCGAGCTCGTCGCCTGGATCCGCTTCGACGCCGGCGAGGCCCTGGCGCGACGCGATGGACTGTTCACGGCCGCGTCGGGCAATCTCGCCGCGCCGCGTTGGCTGGGCCAGCGTCTGCTGCCGCTCGTCATGACCCGGCGCAGCGAGGCCGATCGGCTTCGTCGCGTGGTCGCAAGCTCGCCGGGCTTGGCGATCTTCACCGGCCCCGCCGAAACCCCTGAAGCGTGGATCGCCGTGGGCCGCGCCTTCACCCGGTTCGCGCTGACCGCCACCGCCGAGGGCCTGAAACTGGCCTTTATGAACCAGCCGGTCGAGGACTTGTCGACCCGGCGCCGGTTGGCGGCCTGGCTGGGCGAGCCGGCCAAGCGCCCCGATCTCGTCGTTCGCTTTGGTCGAGGCCCGGATCTGCCGCGGTCCTTGCGTCGCCCGTCCAGGGACCTCCTCGTCTCCTGATCGGCTTGAGGCGAATTCGCTGGCGGCGAGGCCCCGACGCCGTCACCTTCGGCGGCATGAAGCGCCTGAGTCTGATCGCGGTCGCGGCCGCCCTGTCCATCACCGCGCCGGCCTTCGCCGAAAGCCCGTTCTGGCCGGTCAAGGCCAAGGGCGGCGCGGTCGCGCCGGAGCTGAACGGCGTCTGGAAATCGAGGGGCTATGGCTGGATTGTGCAGTTCGGGCCCGAGGGCGCGCAACTGTTCCAGACCGTCGGCGAGGCCTGCTATCCCGATCCGCGCCGCGAGTTCGATCCGGACGGGATCATGACCGGCTGGCGCGCCGAAGGGCAGGGGACGATCACCCTGACCGGCGATCCGGACGCCGCGCGCTATCTGTTCGACCGGCTGCCTAACCTGCCCAACGCCTGCATCAGCGCCGCCGGCTGGACGCCTGATCGCATCGTCGCCTTCGCCGCCGACACCTTCGCCGCGTTCTATCCCCGCTCGGCCGAGCGCGGGCTGGACTGGCAGGCCCGCAAGACAGCCGCCTTGGCCCAGGTCTCGCCGAACGCCTCCGAGGCCCAGCTCTGGACGGCGCTGTCGGGCCTGCTGGCGGGGCTCGACGATCCGCATGTCGAGCTGCATGGCATGGTGGGCGGCGAGCGCCGCGACCTGGAGCCCGGCCTTTCACCGACCCTGTCCAGGGTCCACGCCGCCGATCCGCAAGGCGACGAGAAGGCGTGGCTGCAAGCCTATCGCGAAGGGATCCTGACCGGGATCCTGAAGGGGCGCGGGCGGCAGGCCGCCAACAATCGGATCTTCTGGGGACGGGTCGACGATATCGGCTATCTGAACGTGGTGACCATGGGCGCCTTCGCCAAGAACGCCGCCCCGGACGATCCGCGTCCGCTGGACGCCGTGCTGGACGAGGCCATGGCCGCGTTCGTCGGCGCCAAGGCGGTCATCGTCGACGTCAGCAACAATCGCGGCGGCTATGACGGGATCAGCCGTCGGATCGCCGGCCGCTTCACCGACCAGCCGCGCCTAGCCTATTCCAAGGTCGGCGTCGGGGCCAAGGCGCCGCTCCAGCCGGTCAAGGTCGAGCCCGCCCCGGGCGCGCGGTTCACCGGTCCGGTCTATGTGGTGACCAGCGACATCACCGTCAGCGCGGGCGAGACTTTCACCCTGATGATGAAGGCCCTGCCCAATGTGAAGCTGGCGGGGGGGATCACGCACGGGGCGTTCTCGGACCAGCTGCCTAAGCCGCTGCCCAACGGCTGGGCCCTGGCCTTGCCGGCCGAGCTCTACAAGGCTCCCAACGGGGACGACGTGGAGGGGCAGGGGCTGAAGCCGGACCTGCCCCTGACGATATTCCCGGAAAACGACCTCTCCGGCGGTCACGCCAAGGCGATCGAAGCCTTGATCCAGAAGATCCGGGCCGGCGCCAACTAGATCGCTGCTCGGGGCCGATCCTAGGTTGCGGCGATGGCGTTGGGGGATCGCCGAATCCCTCTTTCCGCCAAGCCGCATCAAGGTTGCGGACAATATTTCCAATGGGAAACATGTTTGCGCCGCTCGCTAAGTCGTCGTCCGAATTGTGACGTGATTTCAATGCTTGAGCGCGATGCGGCGCCCGAAAGCCACAGCTTGGCGGGCAATCGTCCGCATTGCCTTTTCTTAATCCGCTCAAGCGTTGCGGCGGGGCGCTCGCGCTCGTAAGGAGCAACAACTTCGCGTTGGCGTGTCGGGCGCCGGCGCCCTCCCTGATCTTGTTTTCCGTGGGCCTCATGACCCTTTCGACCATGCTTTTCTACGGGCTGGCGGCCGCCTCGCTGGACCCCGCCGTCGCCGCGCCGATCGCGTCCGCTCCGGTCGTCGAGGAAGGACCCAAGACGCCCCAGGTCAAGGAGGTCCCCAACGAGGTGGAGGGGCTGGTCATCGAGGCGGAGAAGCGCGGCAAGGTCGAGGGGCCGATCGAGCCGGATCTGACGCTGAACGAAGAAGACATCAAGAGCTTTGGCGCGTCGAACATCGCCGACCTGCTGACGATGCTGACGCCTCAGACCACCAGCACCCGGGGCCGGGACGCCAGCGCCGGCCCGGTGCTGCTGGTCAACGGTCGCCGTATCTCGGGCTTCCAGGAGATCCAGGGCATCCCGCCCGAGGCGATCCAGAAGGTCGAGATCCTGCCCGAGGAGGTCGCCCTAAGCTACGGCTACAAGGCCGAGCAGCGGGTGGTGAACTTCATCCTGAAAAAGAATTTCAAGGCGCTGGCCATGGAAGGCGCGGCCAGGGTGGCCACCGACGGCGGCCGCACCGTTCCCAGCTTCCAGGGCAACCGCCTGACCATCGACGGCAACAAGCGCTGGAACGTCGACGTGACGCTGCAGCACGAGCCGTCGCTGCTGGAAACCGACCGCGACATCGTCCGCTCGCCGAACGGCCTTCCCTTCGACCTGCTGGGCAATGTCACCGGCGCGAACGGCGGCGAGATCGATCCGGTGCTGTCCAGGCAGGCCGGAACCCTGGTGACTATCGCGGGCGTTCCGCGCGCGGCCTTGAACGGCCGCGTCGGGATCAGCGATTTCGCGCCCCTGGCCGGGCGGGCCAATACCGGCGACCTGACCGCCGACCGCAGCCTGATCGCGCGTTCCGACAAGGGGACGCTGCGCGGTTCGATGAGCCGCGACATCAATCGCGACACCCAGCTGACCGTCAGCGGCAACTTGGAAGACAGCAGCAGCCACTCGCTGCTGGGCCTGCCCGGAGTCGTCTTCGCCCTGCCCGCGGGAAGCCCGTTCTCGCCGTTTTCGAACGCAGTAACCGGTTACCGATACATCGACGCGCCCGGCGCCCTGGCGCGCGATGTCGATACCCTGCGCACCCAGGTCAGCATGGCCGCCAACGGCCGCATCAAGGACTGGCGCTGGAACCTGACCGGCGACTTCGACCGCATCAAGACCGACACCACCACGGGGCGGGGCGTCGACGCCTCGGCGTTCCAGGCGGCGGTGGCGGCGGGCGATCCCCCCGTCAATCCGTTCGGTCCGATCGCCTCGAACCTCTACAAGAGCGTCGCGGCCGACACGGCCCGCTCGATCTCGACCGCGGCCACCGCCGAGCTGGTCGCCAACGGCAACCTGTTCCAGCTGCCGGCCGGCGGCCTGCAGACCACCCTCAAGGTCGGGGCCAACAGCAAGGGGTTGGACTCCAAGACTGTCCGCTCGGGCGTCTCGACCGCGCGCGACGTGACGCGCAACAGCGAGAGTTTCCAGAGCAGCTTCAACATCCCCCTGACCAGCACCCGCCAGAACTTTCTGGCCAAGGCCGGCGATCTCTCGATCAATTTCAATCTGGGCTACGAGAACCTGTCCGACCTGGGCGGCCTGACCACCCTGGGCGCCGGCGTGAACTGGGCGCCGATCAAGCCGCTCAGCTTCATCGTCAGTTACACCGACGAAGAGGGCGCGCCGACCACCAACCAGATCAACGATCCGGTGGTCGTGACCCCGAACGTCTCGGTGTTCGACTTCACCTCCGGCCAGACGGTGACCATCGTCCGGACCGACGGCGGCAATCCGAACCTGCGCAACGACGATCGCAAGGTCATCAAGCTGGCGGCCAACTATAAGCCGTTCGAGAAGGTCGAACTGACCTTCAACGCCGCCTATACCCGCGCCGAGACGCGCGACGTCATCGCCAGCTTCCCGGCCATCACGCCCGACCTGGAGCGCGCCTTCCCCGACCGCTTCGTGCGCGACGCCACCGGGCGGCTATTGTCGATCGACGCGCGGCCGGTGAACTTCGACAGCGCCGAGAACGAGACGATCCGCTGGGGCTTCAACCTGTTCAAGCCGTTCGGCCAGCCGACGCCGGGCGGGTTCGGCGGCATGGGCGGACGTCCTGGCGGCGGCCCCCCTGGCGGCGGCCCTGGCGGGCCCGGCGGCGGCATGGGCGGTCCGCCGCCGATCCGTCCTGGCCAGGGCATGTTCCAGTTCTCGATCTACCACACCTGGCGTCTCAGCGACGAAGTCACCATCCGCAAGGGCATGGCGACGCTGGACCAACTGGACGGCGCGGCGATCACATCGCGCAACGGTCAGGCGCGACACCAGGTGCAGATCCAGGGCGGCTACTTCAGGAACGGCATGGGCGCGCGCTTCACCGGCAACTGGTCCAGCTCGACCTGGGTCAATGGCGGTTCGACCGGCGGCCAGACGCTGTATTTCTCGGACCTGGCGACGGTGGGGCTGAATTTCTTCGCCGACCTCAACACCTCGCAGAAGAAGCTGGTGGCGGCCCATCCCTGGCTTAAGGGCGGCCGTCTGGCGCTGAGCTTCGACAACCTGACCAACGCCAAGCAGACCGTGCATGACCAGAACGGCGTCACGCCCCAGGCTTACCAGCGCGACTATCTGGATCCCCTGGGGCGCACGGTGCGCATCAGCTTTCGAAAGCTGATCAGCTAGAGCGCATTAGGTTTAAGTGCGAGCGGCTAAGCCGCTCGAACGCGCTCCAAGTCCAAGATTTAGAGCCTGTTTGGTTTGGATGGGACCATCTAAACCAAACAGGCTCGGTCGCTTCAGAACTCGTCCCAACGCTCGGCCAGGGCCTGCTGTCCGCCGGCGACCAGCTTGACTCTGGGCGAAGGGGCCGGTCGGGCCGGCTGGGGCTTGGCGACAGCACGGGCGGATGAGGATCCCGCCCCGGTTTCGAACCGGGCGACCAGGCGTTCCAGCTCGCCGGCCTCGCCCTTCAGGCTGGCGGCGGCCGCGGTGGCTTGCTCGACCATCGCCGCGTTCTGCTGGGTCACCTGATCCATCTGGTTGACCGCGACATTGACTTCGCTGAGCCCCGTGGCCTGCTGCTGTGACGATCGGGCGATCTCGGAGATCAACTTGTCGATTTCGTTGACCTTGGCGGAGATCGCGTTGAGCGCGACGCCCGTTTCGGCCACCAGCTTGACGCCGCGTTCGACCTGGTCGGAGCTGCTGGCGATCAAGGTCTTGATCTCCTTGGCGGCCTCGGCCGAGCGCTGGGCCAGGGCCCGGACTTCCTGAGCGACGACGGCGAAGCCCTTGCCGGCCTCGCCGGCGCGCGCGGCCTCCACGCCGGCGTTGAGCGCCAGAAGGTTGGTTTGGAAGGCGATCTCATCGATGACGCCGATGATCTGGCTGATCTGACCCGAGCTTTCCGAGATTTCGCTCATGGCCGTGACGGCGTCGCGCATCACGGTCTCGGAGCGCTCTGCGTCGCCCTTGGCGGCGGACGCCGCGGCGGACACCTGCTTGGCGCCCTCGGCGCTGGTCTTGACGGTCGCCGTGATCTGGTCGAGCGCGGCGGCGGTTTCCTCAAGGCTGGCGGCCTGCTGCTCGGTGCGGCGCGACAGGTCATTGGAGGCGGCGGCGATTTCCTCGGAGCCGCCGCGGATGCCGCCGGTCGCCTGGGCGATGGTGGTCATCGCGGCCTTCAGGCTCTCGACGGCGGTGTTGAAGTCGGTCTTGATCTGGCGGTACTGGCCTTGGAAATCCTCGGAGATAATGCAGGTCAGGTCGCCCTTCGACAGGCGTCCGAGGTTGGCGGCCAGGGTCGCGACGACGGCGGCCTGTTCGGCCTCGATCTTGCGACGTTCGGCTTCGGTTCGGCCGCGTTCGGTTTCCGCCGACGCGCGCATCTTCTCGGTTTCCTCTTCGAGCGCGCGGGCGCGCTTGCCATTGTCTCGGAAGACTTGAACGGCGCGGGCCATCGACCCGATCTCGTCGCCGCGGTTCAGGCCGTTGACCTCGGCGTCCAGATCGCCAGCGGCGAGTCGGCCCATGACGCCGGTCATCTGGCCGATCGGACGGGCGATCGAGCGCGACATCAAGAAGCCCAGCACAACCGAGATGCTCGCCGAGATCAGGCCGCTCACGATCAGGGCGACCTGGCCGAGGGAGATCGCCTGATCGCGTTTGGCCGAACGAACCGCCAGAAGCCCCGTTTCGGCGTCGCGCATCTCGCCCAAGGTGGTTCGCACGCCGTCCATCGCCTTCTTGCCGGCGCCGGACGCCTCCAGGCTTCGGGCGGCTTCGGCCCCGCCGACGGACTGCATTTGCGAGATCTCAACGGCGGCGACCTTGGCGCGCCAGGTGGCGATATGCCCCTTGAGGGTCGCGATCCGCGCCTGTTGCTGAGCGTTGTCGGCGGTGAGGGACGTAAGCTGCTCCAAGGCCGCGTCGGCGCTCGCGGCGCCCTTGCGATAGGGCTCCAGGAAGTTCGAATTGTTCGAGATCAGGTAGCCGCGAACCCCTGTCTCCTGATCGACCATGGCCGCGCCCACGCGATCGACCTGATCGAGCACCAGCCGGGTGTGGTCGTTCCATTGGGAGGTCGAGCGGATATCCCTGAGATTGATGAACACGACGATCGCGACCACGACCGAGATCAAGGTCATCAGCGTGAAGGCGAGGCTGAGCTTTTGCCCAATCTTCAAGTTGGCCACTTCGAACTCCCCCAAACTTGGCGCACTGAATGCGCGCGACGGACCGCGCGACGATAAAGCGAAGCTTCGCCTTAAGAATACGATTTGTGTTGGTTAAGGTGGAGTTACCGCGCAGGTGAATGATCAATTTGTCACATGTATTCCGCGATCTATTCCTGCAATTTCTGAATATTCACGGTTGTATCAACCGATAATTGCATAGATCAGGTGTGAGCTGAATTCGAAAATATCCGAATCCGCTTGTCGGCTTGGCCTGGGATAATATTGAATTTTTGTGAAATCTAACCGGGGTGAGATGCGGGTGGCCGTCAGGGACCATCTGGATCATCATCGTGTCCGGCGTGGTTCGGCCTGCCTTGGGGCTTTAAATCAAATACTTAGAGCGTGACTCGCGCCGAAACTGGTTCCCACTTTCGGCGTCACGCTCTAGTTGAGGGCCGCGCCGATGGGCGGGGCGTTCCGATCCTCCAACGTGTCTATGACCGACCCGTAGAAAGCCCGCAGTCTCGCATCGGCCTCCTGCTGGGCGACCAACGACAAGGCCGCCGCCAGTTCCGCTCTTTCCGTCACGCCGCGCGCGATGAGAATGCCGGCGAGCGCGGTAAAGAGCCCGGTTTGATACTTGATCAGAAAGAGGAGCTCGTCTTCAGCCTTCATGGTCGGTCTTACGCCTTCAAGGAGTGATCCGCGCGGGCGGCGACCGCTGGCGTGTTCCGGCGATTAACCCGCTCTAGAATTCCTCCCAGGTCTCCACGGCCAGCGCGGCGCTCTGCTGAAGGCGGCGAGCGGGCGAGGCGGTTACGGCCGCGCCGGGGCGGGCGCTGACCTCCGGCTTGCGCGGGGTGCTGACCACCGGATTGCGTTGATCGCCAACCGCCCTCGGCGCGGCCGAGGCTTTGCTGGTTTGGAAGCGCCCCACCATGCCGGCCAGCTCGCGCGCCTCGGATTTCAGACCGGAGGCGGCGGCGGTGGCCTCTTCGACCATCGCGGCGTTCTGCTGGGTGACCTGGTCCATCTGATTGACGGCGGTGTTGACCTGATTGATCCCCGTGGCCTGTTCCTGTGAGGACTTGGCGATTTCGGCGATCAGCGCGTCGATCTGACCGACCTTATCAACGATGGTGTTGAGCGCCTTGCCGGTGTCGCCCACCAGGCGCACCCCGCGCTCGACCTGGGCGGTGCTGTTGGAGATCAAGGTCTTGATCTCCTTGGCGGCGTCGGCCGAGCGTTGCGCCAGCGCCCGCACTTCCTGAGCCACGACCGCGAAGCCGCGGCCAGCCTCGCCAGCGCGGGCCGCCTCGACGCCCGCGTTGAGCGCCAGGAGGTTCGTCTGGAAAGCGATTTCGTCGATCACCCCGATGATCTGGGTGATCTGGTTAGAGCCAGACTCGATCTCGCCCATGGCCGAAACGGCCTCGGCGACAATGTCGCCCGAGCGCGTGGCGTCGATCCGCGTGGTCGAGGCCACGCTGGAGGCCTGCTTGGCGCCTTCGGCGCTGCGCTTGACCGTCGAGGTGATCTCGTCCAGGGCCGCGGCGGTCTCTTCCAGCGTGGCGGCCTGCTGCTCGGTGCGACGCGACAAATCGTCCGACGCATTGGAAATCTCGCCGGCTCCGGCGCCGACGGTGTCGGTGACCTGGGCCACGGACGCCAGGGTGTCGTCAAGCACGCGCATCGCGGCGTTGAAGTCGTCCCGGACCTTCGCGAAGGCCGGATCCACCGTTTGCTCGATGCGATAGGTCAGATCGTTGGCCGCCAGGCGCTCAAGGCCCAAGCTGATGGCGTTAACCGCCTCGACCCGGCCGGTGACGACCGTCGCGAACTTGACGACCTTGCTCACCACGCCCCTGTGATCGAGGATCGGATTGTAGGCCCCTTGGATCCAGACGTCGTTGCCGGCCTTGCCGATCCGCTTGAACTCGCCGGAGAAGAACTGGCCGCGCGCCAGATCGGCCCAGAACGCGCGATAGGCCTCCGTGTCGCGTTCCCCGGGGGCGACGAACAGGCTGTGGTGTCGTCCCTGGATCTCCTCGAGACGGTAGCCCATGGCGTCGAGGAAGTTTTCGTTGGCGTTGACGACCTCGCCGGTCACCTTGAATTCGATCATCGCCTGCGAGCGGCCGATCGCGGCGATCTGACCCATGTAGTCGAGATTGAGCAGGCGCTCCTTGGCGTCGGCCCATTCGACGACATAGCCGGTGATCTTGTCGCCTTGCCGCAGCGGCATGACGCGCAGATCGAACGCTCGGCCGCCGACATTGATCGTCGCGTCATAGGCTTGGGTCAGCTTGGCCAGCAGGGCCCTCTGGTGCGCGGGGTTCTTGTGGAAGATGTCGATATTGCTGCCGATGATCCGGTCGGCGCGGAATTGCGGCAGGTCGGCGCGCAATTCCTGTTCGGCCTCGCGCATCAGCTCTTCGAGCGCCGGGTTCATGTAGGTGATGTTCAGATTGGCGTCGGCGATCATCACCTTCGCGCGGAGCGCGGCGAGCGCCGAGGCGGTGTCGGAGGCCCGTTTGCGGGCGGCGCCTTTAAAATTGATCATCTTCGGCCTCATCCCATCTCGTAGTGTCGTTCCTTAAATGCCTGACTTGAATCCTTTAACGACGGCTTAAACTCAAAGATTAGGCGCTTGGGAGCGAATAAAACCGGACCCAAAAAGGGGATGGTATATTCGGTTGCGAGGCATTCTTTGGTGGTTCCATTGCAATGGATAATTGCATTTTTTGTATTGCCTGCCGCGACCAGTGACAATTTGTCCTATGGCGTTGATGAAAATTGCCGTGATCGGAAATTCAAGTCGTCGGCCGCCGCCCTCGGGCGGCGTTAGCCTTGGCCGAGCGAGCTGGCTCCTCGCGTCTCTTCGCCGCATCGCCGGGGCCTCGGCTTCGACTGTCATTGAATCGTTTCCGCGCGGCGTCATAGACCGTGCATGGGAGTGATCCAGACGCCGAGCCAACACAGCGACGCCAAGGGAGAAGCGCCCCGGCGTTCGGCCTATGGCGCTGGCCATTTCGCCAAGAGTCTGGCCTGGACGTTCACCGACCTGCTTCTGGCCTATTACGCGAACGTTCACGTAGGTCTTTCGGCGCATCAGACGGGTCTCTTGCTGTTCCTGTCCATGGCTTATGGGGCGGGACTGGACCCGGCCGTCGCCTATTTCCTGCGTCACGCCGAAGGAAGCCGACGTCGCATTCTGCAAATCCAGTTCTTGGCTGGAGTGCTGACGGCCGGCGCCTTGCTGGTGGTGTTCTTGCCGCCGGTCGAGGGCGTCGGATCTTTCGCCTATCTTCTCGCGGCTCTCTTCTTTCTGAGAACTGCCTACGCGGTCTACGACGTGGCTCAGAACGCCCTGGTGTCGTTGCTGCCGGCCAATGAAGCAGACGCTCATCGGTACGTGATCCTGCGTCAAACGCTCAGCGCCGTGGCGCGCCTCTGCGTGGCGGCCCTATCGTTCCTGATCATCAGCAAGACCGCGCCGATGGGGCGCGAAGCCGGGTTGGTCGCCGTGATCGCGGTGCTGATCGTCGCGACGGGCGGGTGGATCCTGGCTTGGGCGGGGCCCGCCTCGGGAGGCGTCGAGCGACGGAGCGTCCCTGGTCTTCGCCTGCCCAGAGGCGCTGGGCGGCTATTGCTGGCGGCGGCGATCCACTCCGGACCTTTCAGCATGGCCGCGCGCATGGTGACCTTCGTTCAAGGCGCGGGCGCGGACGATCACACGGGGGCCGCTCTGCTGTTCGCGCTGGTGCTAGGCACGTTGATGGGTCCGATCGGCCTCGGTCGTATGCGCTTCGAGGACGGAGAGTTTCGCGCCGCGCTGGTCTTTACGGCGCTGGCCGTCTTCGGCGGCGTCGGTTTCGCGGTCGCTCCCCGGTCGGGCGCGCCGGCCCTCGCGGCTTGCTTGGCCTATGGGGTCGGTCTTGGCGGAACCATGACCCTATTCTGGCGGGGCATGAGCGTCGCGGTCCGAGAGCACGCCCTGCGCACGGGCGTGCGCACCGACCTGGCCGCCTTCGCGCTGCTGACCGCCGTCCTGAAACTGGCCTCGGCGCTCTCTGGCGGCGCGGTGGGGTTGGCTCTGGACGGATTTCGCGCCGGCGCCCCCGCGACCGCGCTCGCCTTGGGCGCGCTCGTGACCGTCGGAGGCGTGGGCTTTCTCGCACTGTTCGCGCCGCGCCGCTTCGCGCCGAAGCTTGTTTAATAGTTCTCACAAAAGAAATATGTGCGAGGCTCCTTACACGCTTTGGTGAAGTCCATGCGGCCGTCGCCCGTCATTCATCTTTCCGAGGATCAAAAGCGAATTGTCTGGCGTCTTCGGACCGGCGGACCCGCGTCTCGCACGGAATTGGCGCGCGAGCTGGGCATTCACAACGGCGCCCTGACCCGGCTCAGCCGCGAATTGGTCGCCCTTGGCGTGGTCGAGGAGCAGAACCAGAATGAGCGGGCGGCGCGGGGGCGGCCCACCGTGCCGCTGACGGTGTCGGACCGCGCGGGCTATGCCGCTGGCGCGACGGTGCACCCAGGTTGGCTGGAGATTTCGCTGGTCAATTTCGCGGGCGAAGTGGTGGCGCGCGACATCGAACCGATGGAGAGCGATGACCCGGCCATCTTCGCCGAGGCGGTCGAGCGACGCCTGCGCGGGCTGGCCGTCAATCACAACATGCTGCGCTCCCGCTTCCTGGGGCTGGGCGTCGGAATTCCGGGACCGGCGATCGTAGGGCGGCCGAACCATTGGTGGGCCGTGGAGTGGCTGAAGGGCTGGCGCGACCTGGATCTGGTCGCCTTTCTGACGGATCGGCTGGGCCTGCCGGTCTGGCTCCAGAACGACTCCAGCGCCGCGGCGCTGGCGGAATACTATACGGGAAATCTCCTCAAGGTCTGCGACTCCGCCCTGGCCCTGTTCATCGGACACGGCGTCGGCGGCGGGGTCATCGCGGGCCGTGAGATGTTCGTCGGCGAGTACGGCAACGCCGGGGAGGTGGGGCGTCTCTATCCCGGCGGAAGACCGCGTCCCTCGGGCATCGATCTGCTGGCGTCGCTGCGGGCCGCGGGCGCCGAGGTCACGTCCCTTCTGGACGTGGAAGGCTGTCTGCGCACACATCCCGAGGTGATCTCGGCCTGGATCGACCGCGCGGCGCGACAGCTGGAATTGGTGGTCAACGCCGGCATCGTCTGGATGGACCCCGGGGCCGTGGTGATCTCCGGCGCCTTGCCGCTGTCGATCCTGGAAGGCCTGGCGAGTCACCTCGAGAGCTCGACGCGCCTGTTCATGACGCCCGATGAGCCGCCGCATCTGGCGCCGCCGCTGGTCAAGGCCTCGACCCTGGGCAGCAGCGCCGTCTCCATCGGCGCGGCTCTGTTGCCCATCCACGAGATCGGTCGGCCGGGGGCGAGCTAATAGGTTATTTATTTCAACAGAAATAAATAAATCTGTCGCCGCCCGACCTTACTCGGCCGTCCCATAGCGCTGTCGGGCGCGAGAAAAATCTGGGGTCGGCAATGAAGAAGTATCTTGTTCACGGGGTCGCGTTCTGCGCGCTTCTCGGCGCGGCGGCGCCAGCCTTGGCGCAGGCGGTCGGTGATCCGAACGCGACGGTCGACGCGGTCGTCGTCACCGGCATCCGTCGCGCCAACGTCAAGGCCATCGACAGCAAGTTGAAGGCGACGGGCGTGGTCGACGTCGTCAGCTCCAACGAGGTCCAGGCCCTGCCGGACCTGACCATCGTCGAAGCCCTGCGGCGCGTGCCGGGTCTTTCGGTCCTTCCGGCCACCGATAACGAACACCCGCGCGACGAGGCGGCCACGCCTGTGATCCGCGGCCTGGGCCCGGCCTATAACAACGTCACGATCGACGGTTCTCCGATCGCCTCGCCGGGCACGCCGAACGGCAATCTGGGCTCGATCGGTCGCGGCGTGCGCCTGGACATCCTGCCGTCGTCGATGATCAGCGAGATGGCGGTCACCAAGACCTTCACCGCCGATCTCGATCCCAACGCCGTGGGCGGCGCCATCGATCTGCGCACGCGCAGCGCCTTCGCGGGCGGCGGCAAGCCGTTCTTCACCTTCGAAATCGCCGGCGGCGGCGCCAACGACCAGGGGCAGCCGCGCAAGCAGGCGCCGATCGGCGGACGGGTTCAGACAACCGGCAGCTTCACCTTCGGTCCCGACGGCAAGTACGGCCTGACCGCTTCGGCCAACTATCAGAAGCTGGACACCTTCACCGAAACCCACATGACCACCGACACGGTTCACGCGGTCTTCTACAATGACGCCGGCGTGGCCCAGAGCGGCGAGAATCTGGGCAATGGCTTCGCGGTGCCGCAGCAGGACAAGTACTGGTACGTCCAGGACCGCCGCTCGCGCTATGGCCTGACCCTGAAGGGCGAGGCCAACTTCACCGACGCGCTGTACGGCTTCGTGACCGGCGGCCTCTACCGCTTCCAGGACACCATGGAGCGCAACGAGCTCATCATGGACGCCAACCAGCGCGGGACGGTGTTCAACCAGACCGCCACCAGCGGCCAATATCCCAAGGGCGACGTCGAAGTCGGCTTCGAGCACGCCAACATCATCACCAACACCCAACTGCTCCAGGCCGGGTTGGACTGGAAGATCGGCGACGACCAGGTGCTCAGCGCGCGCGGGTCGGCTTCGCGCGCGACCTATCGCGAGCCGATCACGATGATCAAATACATCACCAACGCGGCCTACGGGACGCCCGGCGCCAACGCCGGAGCCGTGGTGGTCCCGACGGCGGCCTACGCCTTCACCTACGACACCAGCCGCTTCAACCAACGCTTCAACATGAACCCGGCGGCGTTCTACGATCTGTCGGCGTACAAGGCCTTCTACTACCGCCCGGACTATAAGCGTTCGGCCAGCGACAACATCTACAGCGGCCGGATCGACTGGCGGAAGAACATGGCGCGCGACGCGCGCGGCTGGGGCTTCTCGGCGGGCGTCAGCTATACGCAGGACACGCCTGAGTACAATGTGTACCGCGTCGAGTACGGTCCGAACGCCAATGCGCCGCTCATGACGCTGAACAACGCCGCCGGTCCGGCGGGCGCGCCGATGCGCTATTCCAACGGGCTGTTCCTGCTGACCATCGATCCGGTCAAGGCCGCCGCTCAGTGGGAGGCGGTCCGAGCGGCCGGCGGGCTGAACAGCACCGACCAGAGCAACTTCAGCAACCAGGATAACTTCGAGCACCGCGAGAAGACCATCGGCGCCTATGGCGTCGCCGCCTATGCCGGGGAGAAGCTGAAGGCTCAGTTCGGCCTGCATGAGGACTCCACCCAGCAGGAAACGACCGGGCGCGCGCGCGTGGCCGGTGTCTGGACCAAGCTGCCGACCAAGTCCTCCTACGACTTCCTGCTGCCTTCCGCGCTGGTGACCTACGACATCACGCCGACGATCGATGTGCGCTTCGGCGCCAGCCAGACGATCGGTCGCCCCAGCTACGACAGCTACGCCGCCCGCACCGCGATCAACTTCACCCAGGCGAGCGATAAGGGGAACGCCAACGCGACGGGCGTAACCGTCACGGTCGGCAATCCGGACATCAAGCCGCGTCTGTCGACCAATCTCGATCTCGCCATGGATTGGCGTCTGTCGAACCGCTACGGCGGCCTCTTCTCGGTCGCGGTGTTCAACAAGGACATCAAGGACGAGATCTTCAACGCCAGCTCGCAGGGCTTCACCTATGACGGCGTGACCTATGCCAACGCGGTGGTCACCCGGCCGGTCAACGCCAGCAAGGCGTCGGTGCGCGGGGTCGAGGCGAACCTAATCGTCAACTCGCTGGAGTGGGTCCATCCCTGGCTCAAGAACATCGGCGTCAGCGGCAACTGGAGCCAGCTGGACGGCGAGCTGAAGGTGCTGCGCGGCAATGGCGTTTCGCGGACTCTCGACCGCCTGACCGGCCAGCCGGACGAGACCCGCAACGCGACCATCTTCTACAGCCATGCCGGTCTGGAGCTCCGCGCCGCCTATAACCACCAGGGCAGGGCGCTTAGGTCCATCACGCCGGACATCGCCTGGCAGGACCTCTACTGGGCGCCGCGCGATCAGGTGGATTTCCAGGCGACCTACGAGGTTCGCCCCGGCCTGATGGTGTACGGCCAGGCCAGCAACCTGACCCATACGCGCATGACCAGCTTCTATGGACCGAACAAGAACCTGCTGAAGGACACCTATTCGGTGCCGACGGTCTTCTGGCTGGGCGTGCGGTTCACGCCGCGCTTCTAGAACGCGTCGCGCGGTCGGATCGTCGGACCGCGCTCCAATGATTGAAGTCGGTGCCCGCTTCTCGAACCGGAGGCGGGCCCCGGCCCACCGACAGGCGCGCGTCCTTCGCGCGTCTTCGCGGGGCGGCGCTTGATCCCCTTGGCGCCGCCCCGCGCCCCTTTCAGAAATTACGACGCCAATGGAGACGGCTCCCATGCGCAGACACACGACCCGACTGATTGGAGCCTTGGCGACCGTGCTGATGACGACCGGCTTGACGTCGGCCGCCAGCGCCTCGGCGGACCAGGCGGTGGCGAAGCTGAACGATCCCCAGGGCGGGATCTTCGTGGTGGCCCATCGCGGCTGCCACAATCCCGCGCCGTCCCGGGGCCTTTATGATCCGACGCCGGAGAACTCGCTGCAGGCTCTCGAGCGGTGCGTGGCCTTGGGCGTGGACATGGTCGAAACCGACGTGCGCCGCACCAAGGATGGTGTCCTGGTGATCATGCACGACGAGACGGTCAATCGCACGACCAACGGAACTGGTCGCGTGGCCGACATGACGGCGGCCGAGTTCAAGCGCCTGCGCCTGCGCCAGAACTTCGGCGGTCTGATGTCGCCCACCTTGACCGACGAGGCGCCTTCGACCCTCGACGAGTTCATGGCGCGCGCCAAGGGACGCATCATGCTCAATCTCGATATCAAGGAGGCGATCTACCCCGAGGTGGTGGCGGCCGTGGTCAAGGCGGGACTGGTCCAACAGATGCTGATCAAGGCGGACGCCTTGCCAGGCGCTCCGCCGTTGAGCGACCAGGCGCCTTATCGCGACGCCCTGTTCATGCCGATGCTGAATACGGTCCGGACCGGCGAAGGGGCGGACCTCGCCGCGATCCTGACGCGGCAAGCCTCGGGACAACATCGCATTCCGGCGGTCGAACTCGTATTCGTTCGCGCCCAGGACTTCGAGGCTGTACGGGACGCCGCCCGCCGAGCGGGCGTCAGGCTCTGGAACAACACCCTAACCTCCGTCGGCGTCACGGGCGTGATCGGCTATGGCGGTGATCAGGACGCCATGCGCGCCCCGGACCTGGTCTGGGGACGCCAGATCACCGCTGGCGTCTCGGCCTTCCAGACCGACGAACCCGCCGCTCTCCTGGACTATCTGGCCGTGCGGCGGGGCGCCCAAAGCGCGCGCTGAGTGATCGCCAACCGCGCCGCGGCGTCTTCGAGGGGAAGTCGAAGGTCGTCGCGGCGTATCGCCTGTCCGAGCTTGAGCGCCGCCGCGCGGCTACGCCGCTATCGAGGTGGCGGCGGTCCTCATGCGCCGAAACGCGGCGTTGAGGTCGGCCAGCGCTTGGGCGAAGGGCGTCCCATTTCGCAGGGCCCGCTGGGCTTCGTTATAGTGCCCGCGATTGATCTGGTCGGCCAGGGCGCCGGCCTGGGCGTGGAACGCCCGATGGGCTTCCAGTAGGCCCATGAAGGCGTGATTGCCGGCCCAGCGCCGCGCGCCGTTTCCATGCAGCCAGCAGCCCGTGGGGCACAGGCGGTCGGACTTCAGGGTGGAAGCGTCCAGCGGGATCTGGTCGGCGATCGCCGCGCTCAGGGTTTCGCGGATTTGAGTGTGCGTCTGCGCTTGTTCGTGAAAATCCATGGCCAAACCTCTCGGTTCAATCACGCCCTGATTGTCCAACGGCGTGGTTTCCGAATGGTTTTCAGGAGGCCTCTCCATCCACAGCGACGCCGGCTTATCCACGGTCTGGGGGAGGCTTTATAGGCGGGCTGATCTCCAGTCGGAGCGCGGCGCTCGCCCCTTTTGGCGGCGCCGATGAGGCAAGATTGTCATCGGAGCGTGCGAGAAACGTCGCGAGGCGAAAAAGGTTGGTTAACAACCTCCATGCGCGGTTGTTTGACGAACGCCGATTTAGTAAAGACTTTTTAAATTTTCGGGCAAAGACCCGAGCGATAGACTGGTGGGGACCACGTGCTAACCGCTTCTAATTCGTCGGCGGAGCCGCGAACACGCGTCGTGAAAGCGTCGCCGGTCGCGCAAGATCCGCTCAAGCGCGCGATGGATATTCTGGTGGCGGGCGGCGCCCTGCTGTTCTTCGCGCCCTTGCTGGCGCTCGTCGCCGTCCTGATCAAGCTCGAGTCGCCGGGGCCGGTGCTGTTTCGGCAGTCGCGCGGTGGGCTGAATGGTCAGGCGTTCACGATCCTCAAGTTCCGTTCGATGCGGTGCCAGGAAAACGGCGCCAAGGTCGTGCAGGCCCAGCGTGAGGACGACCGCATCACGGCGATCGGCCGGATCATCCGCAAGACCAGCATCGACGAGTTGCCCCAACTGCTCAACGTCCTGAAGGGCGACATGTCGATCGTCGGCCCGCGTCCGCACGCCCTGGCCCATGACGAACATTACGGCGCGCTGATCCCGAACTATCACCTGCGCTTCCGCGCGCGCCCGGGCCTGACGGGCTTGGCCCAGATCAAGGGTCTGCGGGGCGGAACCAGCGCGATCGAAGCGATGGCGGCGCGGATCGACGCCGACAACGAATATATCGAACGCTGGACGCTGGCGGGCGACATCGGAATTCTCCTGATGACCGCGCCGCACCTGTTGATGACGGAAAACGCCTACTAGGTTTTCCGTCGGCGAAGCGGATGATGGCCGCGCCGCGTTCGAGGGGATTTCATGCAAACCGTTCTGGTGGCCGGCGGCGCTGGCTATGTGGGCTCGCACTGCTGCTTGGCCCTGGCCGAGGCTGGGTTTCGCCCCGTCGTGTTCGATGATCTGTCCAATGGACATAGGGAGCATGTCCAGTGGGGGCCATTCGAGGCGGGCGATATCCGCGACCGCGCTCGCCTGGACGCGGTGTTCGCCGCCCACAGGCCCGTGGCGGTTCTGCACTTCGCCGCCCGCATCGAGGTCGGTGAGTCGGTCAAGAACCCCGGGGCCTTCTTCGACAACAATGTTGGCGGGACGATCACCCTGATCGAGGCGGCGAGGCGGGCGGGGGTGAACGCCCTGGTCTTTTCGTCGACCTGCGCGACTTTCGGCGATCCGGTGATCCTGCCGATGCCCGAGACCCATCCGCAAGCGCCCCTGAATCCGTATGGCCGCAGCAAGCTGATGGTCGAACAGGCCTTGGCGGACTACGACCGCTATGTCGGATTCCGCAGCGCGGTGATGCGCTACTTCAACGCGGCGGGCGCCGATCCTCAAGGCCGTATCGGCGAGTGGCACGAGCCGGAGACCCACGCCATTCCGCTGGCGATCCAGGTCGCGCTGGGCCAGCGCCCGCATTTCACGATCTTCGGCGACGATTACGACACGCGGGACGGCACGGCCGTTCGCGACTACGTGCACGTGCTGGACCTCGCCGACGCCCACGTTTCGGCGCTGCGTCGGTTGCTGTCTGGCGGCGCGTCGGAGTCTTACAACCTCGGCACCGGCGCGGGCACCACCGTGCGCGAACTGGTCGATGGCGTCGGCCGGGCGGTGGGTCAAGCGCTGCCGGTCCAGGTCGCCGGGCGACGCCCAGGCGACGCGCCGGTGCTGGTCGGCGACAACGCCAAGGCCCGCGAGCAACTGGGCTGGAGGCCGTCGCGCGACCTGGACGCCATCCTGTCCAGCGCCTGGCGCTGGCACCAGGCCCAGGCTCTGGCCGGACGATAAGGGGGCGGGCGGTCAAGGCCCGCGCCCAACCCCCATGGACGCTCAA
>NZ_APMP01000009.1 GCF_000372645.1 Caulobacter vibrioides OR37
ACGAGTAGACTGGAGGCTCTAAATCAAATACTTAGAGCGTGACTCACGCCGAAACCGGTTCCCACTGTCGGCGTCACGCTCTAGGCAAACCGCAAATTCCGGGCGGACAACCTGATCCGCTCGCGCGACCATCGCCGCATGAGTCGTCCCGCCCGCCTCGTCCTCGACCGCGCGCCCTCGCCGATCGGCGAACTGCTGATCGTCACCGACGAGACGGGCGCGTTGCGGGCGCTGGATTTCGATGACCACGCGCATCGCCTTGATCGCCTGCTGAAGATCCACTACGGCCGGCTGCGTCCTGAGCCGGGCGCGGCGCCCATCGCGATCCGCGAGGCCCTGTCGGCCTATTTCGGCGGCGCGTTCGCGGCGCTGAACACCCTTCCCTGGGCGACCAACGGCACGGCCTTCCAGCAAGCGGTGTGGACGGCGCTGACCCAGATCCCCTCGGGCCAGACGATCACCTATTCGGAACTCGCCCGCCGCGTCGGCCGCCCGGCCGCCGTCCGCGCCGCCGGCCACGCCAATGGCGCCAATCCGCTCGGCATCGTCGTCCCCTGCCATCGGGTGATCGGCCTGAACGGCGCGCTGACCGGCTATGGCGGCGGAATTGAGCGCAAGCGCTGGCTGCTCGCCCACGAGGGGGCGCTTTAAACGAGGTTCATCCCGCGCACGATGATCCGGCCGACCTGGAACGACGGCAGGGTCAGGGTCAGACCGATCAGGGCGTTGAAGACGATCGAGCCCAGATTGAACCGCGCCTCCGCGCCGTCCAGGGCCAGGGAGGCGGCCCGGCCCGCCGCCGCGCCCAGCCAGGCGATGGCCAGCACCAGGGCCATGGCCGCGCCGATCCGGGGCTGATAGCCGAGATAGAGCGCCGTCACCCCGTGGCTGGCGATCAGCACGCCGCCCAGGGCGCGCCCCTCGGCGAACAGCGGCGGCTTGGGCGTGTCCTCGTCGGCCAGTCCCGCCAGCTCCAGCATGATCTGCGGCCGCGCCAGGATCATCCCGCCCAGGGTTCCGCCAATGACGCAGGCCAGGACCGCCAGGAACAGCGACAGGACATAGTTCGACATGCCTAGGGGGCTCCCCTTCACTCCGTCGCGCGGCAGACGGCCTCGACGTTGAAACCGTCCGGATCCAGAACGAACGCGCCGTAATAGTCCTTATCGTAATGCGGGCGAAGTCCTGGCGGACCATTGTCTTTTCCGCCGGCTTTCAGCGCCGCCGCGTGGAAGGCGTCGACCTGGGCGCGGGTTTCCGCCGCGAAGGCGACGTGCAGCTTGCCGCGTGTCGGATCCGCGCCCGAAATCCAGAACATCGGCCGCTGGACGCCGTAGCCGACCACGTCCACGCCGCCGGTGAATTCCCTGGGCACGACATAGAGCTGGCGAATGCCCAGCGGCGCCAGGGCGGCGTCATAAAAGGCCGTGGATCGCTGGTAATCCGCCACGCCCAGACCCATGTGGTCGTACATCGAAGCCCTCCCGCGTTAACCGCGCCAAAAAAAGTTCGCGGGCGCCGTCCTTGACTCCCGTCGAGGCCCTACTTAACTCACGCCCGACGTTGGCACTCGATGGGAGCGACTGCTAACAGCCCGCTCCCCGGTCCAGCGCAGCCTTTACAGAAACCGTTCCGACGGAGAACCACAATGAAGTTTCGTCCCCTGGGCGACCGCGTCCTCGTGAAGCGCGTCGAAGAAGAAACCAAGACCAAGGGCGGGATCATCATCCCCGACACCGCCAAGGAAAAGCCGCAAGAAGGCGAAGTCGTCGCCGTCGGCCCCGGCGCGCGCAACGACAAGGGCGATATCGTCGCCCTGGACGTCAAGGCTGGCGACCGCATCCTGTTCGGCAAGTGGTCGGGCACCGAAGTGAAGGTCGACGGTCAGGACCTGCTGATCATGAAGGAAAGCGACGTCCTGGGCGTGGTCGAGGCCTAAGCCTCCCGCTCCCGAGCGCTTTCTTCCCCTAACCTCTTTTCAGAAAGGCACCTAAAATGGCCGCCAAAGACGTCTATTTCTCCTCCGACGCGCGCGACAAGATGCTGCGCGGCGTCAACGTCCTCGCCAACGCGGTGAAGGTCACCCTGGGTCCGAAGGGCCGCAACGTCGTCATCGAAAAGTCGTTCGGCGCTCCGCGCACGACCAAGGACGGCGTCTCGGTCGCCAAGGAAATCGAACTGGCCGACAAGTTCGAGAACCTCGGCGCTCAGATGATCCGTGAAGTCGCCAGCAAGACCAACGACAAGGCCGGCGACGGCACCACCACCGCCACCGTGCTCGCTCAAGCCATCGTGCAAGAAGGCCTGAAGTCGGTCGCCGCCGGCATGAACCCGATGGACCTGAAGCGCGGCATCGACAAGGCCGTCGCCATCGCCGTCGAGGACATCAAGGCCTCGTCGAAGAAGGTCACGACCAACGCTGAAATCGCTCAGGTCGGCACCATCTCGGCCAACGGCGACAAGGAAGTCGGCGAGATGATCGCCAAGGCGATGGACAAGGTCGGCAACGAAGGCGTCATCACCGTCGAGGAAGCCAAGACCGCCGAGACCGAACTCGACGTCGTCGAAGGCATGCAGTTCGACCGCGGCTACCTGTCGCCGTACTTCATCACCAACGCCGACAAGATGGAAGTTCAGCTGGAAGAGCCGCTGATCCTCCTGTTCGAAAAGAAGCTGTCGTCGCTGCAGCCGCTGCTGCCGGTGCTGGAAGCCGTCGTCCAGTCGGGCCGTCCGCTGGTGATCATCGCCGAGGACGTCGAAGGCGAGGCCCTGGCCACGCTGGTCGTCAACAAGCTGCGTGGCGGCCTGCGCGTCGCCGCCGTCAAGGCTCCGGGCTTCGGCGACCGCCGCAAGGCCATGCTGGAAGACATCGCCATCCTGACCGGCGCTCAAGTCGTCAGCGAAGACCTGGGCATCAAGCTTGAGAACGTCTCGCTCGACATGCTGGGCCGCGCCAAGAAGGTCTCGATCACCAAGGACGACACCACGATCGTGGACGGCGTCGGTGAGAAGGAAGCCATCGAAGCCCGCATCTCGCAGATCAAGAAGCAGATCGAGGACACCACCTCGGACTACGACAAGGAAAAGCTGCAAGAGCGTCTGGCCAAGCTGGCCGGCGGCGTCGCGGTCATCCGCGTAGGCGGCTCGACCGAAGTCGAGGTGAAGGAAAAGAAGGACCGCGTCGACGACGCCCTGAACGCGACCCGCGCGGCCGCCGATGAAGGCATCGTCCCGGGCGGCGGCACGGCCCTGCTGAAGGCCTCCAAGGCCCTGGCCGGCGTCACCGGCGACAACGACGACCAGACCGCTGGCATCGCCATCGTCCGTCGCGCCCTGCAATCGCCGATCCGCCAGATCGCCGAGAACGCCGGCGTCGAAGGCTCGATCGTGGTCGGCAAGATCCTGGAAAACGCCTCGAGCTCGTTCGGCTTCAACGCCCAGACCGAGCAATATGTCGACCTGGTCGCCGACGGCGTCATCGACCCGGCCAAGGTCGTCCGCACGGCTCTGCAGAACGCCGCCTCGGTGGCCGGCCTGCTGATCACCACGGAAGCCGCCATCGTCGAAGCCCCGAAGAAGGCTTCGGCCGGCGCCGCTCCGGGCGGCATGCCCGGCGGCATGGGCGACATGGACTTCTAAGAAGTCCATAAAGTCGCCCATCTCCCAAAGAGATCTGGATCGGCCCAGCCGATCCAGAGCGGCGACATGGACTTCTAAGAAGTCCATAAAGTCGCCCTAGGCGCTGAATGAATGAAGGGCGGGGCCGCGAGGCTCCGCCCTTTTTCTTTGCTCCGAACACGGCGCGTCACGGCGCCCTCAACTTCCCGTGACGGGCGAATGGTCACGCATCCAAAGACCTCCGGCGGCGTTAACCTGCCGCTCAAGGTTCCAGGCATGGAGGCGTGTATGTCGTTCGTGCGTTTCCTTCCCGCCCATCGCAGGCGGCGGATGTCCAAGACGGTGGTGGTCGTGGCCGGGCTGTCGGCCTGGCTGGTTCTGGGTCTGGTCAGCCAGGCGGCGTTCCAGCTGATCGGCTAAGGCCCCTTTCGGCGAAGGCCAGCCGGCGCTACATGCGCCTCATGTTCCGCCAGCGCCCCGACGCCGACATGATCGTTCAAGGCTGGGTCATCGGCGTGATGGTCGAGATCGCGGGCGAGCGGGCGCCTGTCCGCCACTACTTCGCCGTCGGCAAGGCCGATCGCGCCCAGGCCGAATGGACCGCCGTGGATCTGGCGATGAACGCCGGCCCCGTGGCGTCCAGTCCGGTGGCCGGCCAGGAGCCCGTCGAGGCCCTGCGCGAGATCGTCGCCTACCGGATGCGCGAGCTGGGCCTCAAGCCGGGCGAGGCCCGCGCCCTGGGCGACAAGCACCCCCGCCGCTGGTTGAACCTCTAGTACCGGCTGCCCCCGCACCCGCCGCAGCCGCCGCTTTGGCCGCCGCCGACATGGACCGATGACGACGCCGAGACGGACGAGGAGGCCGACGCGCTCGCCGAGGCCGAGCCCGATGCGGAGCCGCCGACATACCCGCCCGCGTAGCCGCCAACATAGCCGCCGCCGCGTCCGCCCGACGGCCGGCCGACATAGCCCATCGGCAGGGGCGGCGGCTCGACGGCGTAACCCCAGCCGCTGGATCCGGCGGCCGTGGGATTCCAGCCGCCCCCGACCCCGTAGCGCGACACGGCGTATCCGCCGCTATAGGACACGCTCTCGTGGCTCTCCTCGTAGGATGAGCGCTCGCGGCTTTCCTCGCGGGTCTCCGGGCCGCAATCGCAGGACCACCGAGGCGGCGGCGGGCGATCCACATAGACGGGACGATCGATATAGATCGGCCTCTCGACGATCTTTTCGACCGGAACCCGGACGATCCGCTCGACGGGCTTTTCGATGATCCGATCCACGGGCCGATCGATATAGACCGGCCTCTCGACGATCTTCTCCACCGGAACCTGGACGATGCGTTCGACCGGGACCTCGACGCGCTTTTCAACGATCCGATCGACGGGACGGTCGATATAGACCGGCTTTTCCACGATCCGCTCGACCGGCACGTCCACGCGCTTTTCGACCACGACGGGCCGCTCGACGATCACCGGCTTCTCGACGACCTTCTCGACGGTCACCGGGCGGTCCACATAGACCGTGACCTTCTTTTCCACGACGACCGGGCGGTCGACATAGACGATCCTGACCCGCGGCTTGGGCGCGTGCCGTTTCGGGACAGCCGCGTGACGAACCGGCGCGCCGGGAAAGCCGTCGGCCAAGGCCGGTTGGATCACCGAAACACTCGCCAGCGCCGTCGCGGCGCCGACAAGGAGCAGGGTCTTGAGCGTCATCGACCACTCCGTCGCAAAGCTTCACTGTCCCAGAGCGGAACGATTGGGCGGTGTTTCGCAACCTCCGCGCCAAAGCCCCTTGGCGATCGCGTCTGTTTTGGACATGCTCGCTCGAAACGGGCGTTTGAACGCCAGGGAGGAACCGATGAAGACGACGTGGCTCGCCTGGACCCTGGCGGCGGCCTTGACCGCGGGAAGCGGAGCCCTGGCCCAGACGCCCGCCGCCGCGCCCGCCCCCGCGCCCAACGACTACGGCAAGACCGAGAACTGGCTGTGCTGGCCCGGCCGCCAGGACGCCTGCGCCGTCGACCAGACCACGACCATCGTCCAGGCCGACGGCAAGACGGCGACCGAGACGTTCAAGCCCGCCGCCGCGCCGGCCTATGACTGCTTCTACGTCTATCCGACGGTCTCGGCCCAGCCGACCGGCAACAGCGACATGACCGTCACCGCCTCTGAGCGCATGGTGGTCGAGCAGCAGCTGGCGCGCTTTACCAGCAAGTGTCGGGTCTTCGCGCCGATGTACCGCCAGGTGACCCTGGCGGCCCTGCGCGCGGTGATGATGGGCCAGCCCTCGCCCGGCGACGGCGCCCTGGCCTATGGCGACGTGCGCGACGCCTGGACCTGGTATCTGACCCACGAGAACAAGGGGCCCGATGGTAAGGCAAGGGGCGTGGTCCTGATCGGCCACAGCCAGGGTTCACGGGTGCTGCAGACCCTGCTGAAGCAGGAGATCGACGGCAAGCCGGCCCAGAAGCGGATGATCTCGGCCCTGATCCTGGGCATGACCACGCCGGTCGTCGATGGCCAGTACGGCTCGATCCCCTTGTGCGCCAAGGCCGACCAGGCCGGCTGCATCGTCACCTATGTCTCGTTCCGCGAGACCAGCCCGCCGCCGGCCAACAGCCGGTTTGGCGTGACCGACGCGCAGGGCCATGCGGCCGGCTGCGTGAACCCCGCCGCCCTCTTGGCGGGCAAGGCCTCCACCGAGGAGGTTCCGCTTCGGTCGTATCTGAGCGCCAAGGGCTTCGGCGCGGTCTCGGGCCAGGCGCCCAAGCCGTTCGCCACGGGCGTGACGGTGACGACGCCGTTCGTCGCCCTGCCGGGCCTGCTGTCCGCCCGCTGCGCCAGCGAGCGCGGCTTCACCTATCTGTCGGTCAAGGTGAACGCCGATCCCGCCGACCCGCGCACCGACGAGATCACGGGCGACGTCGTCGTGGGCGGCGCGGTGCTCAAGGACTGGGGCCTGCACCTGATCGACGTGAACCTGGAGATGGGGGATCTGGTGGCGCTCGTCGATCGGCAGGCGGCGGCATACGCGGCGAAGTGAGCGCGCGGGATGCTCCCCCGCGACGCGGGGGAGATGTCGCGAAGCGGCTGAGGAGCTAACTGGACATATGCCGAGCTCGCCCCCTCCGGTCCTCTGGACCACCTCCCCCGCATCGCGGGGGAGGAAGTCGGTCGGACCTATTTCGGCCCGGTCACGGCCTTGAACACCGTGGTTCCCAGCACGAGCATGATCACGAAGCCGATCAGGAACAGGAAGAACAGGATCTTGGCGACGCCGGCGGCCGCGCCCGCGACGCCGGTAAAGCCCAGCGCCCCGGCGATCAGGGCGACGACGGCGAGAATGATGGCCCATTTCAGCATTTGCGTTTCCTCTCGAAGGCGCGTGAGCGGCGCCGGCGGAAAATCCCAAAGGCGGCGCCCTAGCGGCGCCGTCGGAAAATCAACGTTCCTTCCGCGCACGCCGTTCCTTGTTTTCGCCCGCGCGGGCCGCTAACTCGGAAGCCATGGCGTCCAAGCCCGAAAGCCCGACCGAACCCTTCAAGCGCGCGCTGGCGCACGCCGCGCGCTCGCTCGCCGAGACGCCAGACCTGGAGGTCGTGTTTTCGGGGGACGGCCCGCAGCTTCTGGGCAACCGCGCCGTGCTGCCTCACCCGCCGCGCGACCTCAATTCGAAGGAGGCCGCCCGCATCCGGGGTCTGGCCGACCAGATGGCCCTGCGCCTGGCCCACCACGACCCGATGGCCCACGCCCGCGCCCGTCCGGCCTCGCCCGACGGCCAGGCGGCGTTCGAGTCGATCGAGCAGGCCCGGCTGGAGGCCATCGGCGCCAACGCCCTGGGCGGCGTCCGCGCCAACCTGACGGCCGCCCTCGAGGCGCGGCTGGAAAAGCAGGGCCTGACCCGCGCCGTCGCCACCGACCGCCAGTCCGCCCCGATGGCCGAGATCCTGGGCCTGCTGGTCCGCGAGCGCCTGACCGGCGACGCCCCGCCGGACGGCGCCAAGGCGCTGGTCGATATCCTGCGAAGCGACATCGAGGCCCGAGCCGGCAAGGACTTGGACCGCCTGGCCGCCTCGATCGACGATCAGGCCGCCTTCGCCCGCGTGACCCGCGACATCCTGCGCGACCTCGACCTGGGCGAGGAGATGTCGGACGCCACCGAGAGCGCCGACGAGGACGACGGTAACGAGGACGAAAGCCCGACCGAAAACGCCGACGAGGATCAGGGCGAGGGCGAAGGCGAGCAGCCGGAGGGCTCCCAGCCCCAGGAGAGCGAGGCCTCGGACCGCGAGACCGAGGCCGGCGACGAGGAGATGGTCCAATCGGACCAGGACGGCGAGCCCGACGAGTCCGACGAGCAGCCCGAGATGGGCGACGGCGCCAAGCCGGCCCGTCCCGACAGCGGCCAGTCGCAGGGCGGCGAGCCGCAGTACAAGATCTTCACCACGGCCCACGACGAGGTCGTCGACGCCGAGGACCTGTGCGACGCGGAGGAGCTGACGCGGCTGCGGGCCTATCTGGACCAGCAGCTGACCGCCCTCTCCAGCGTCGTCTCGCGGCTGGCCAACAAGCTGCAGCGCCGCCTCCTGGCCCAGCAGAACCGCGCCTGGACCTTCGACCTCGAGGAAGGGATGCTGGACGTCGCCCGCCTGACGCGGGTGATCATCGACCCGACCGCGCCCCTCTCGTTCAAGCAGGAAGAAGACCAGGAATTCCGCGACACGGTCGTGACCCTGCTGATCGACAATTCCGGCTCGATGCGCGGGCGGCCGATCATGGTGGCGGCGATCTGCGCCGACATCCTGGCCCGCACGCTGGAGCGCTGCGGGGTCAAGACCGAGGTCCTGGGCTTCACCACCCGGGCCTGGAAGGGCGGGACCAGCCGCGACGAATGGATCAAGGCCGGCAAGCCGCCCGCCCCGGGCCGGCTGAACGACCTGCGCCACATCATCTACAAGGCCGCCGACGCGCCCTGGCGCCGGGCTCGCAAGAACCTGGGCCTGATGATGCGCGAGGGCCTGCTGAAGGAAAACATCGACGGCGAAGCCCTGATGTGGGCGCACCAGCGGATCATCGC
Organism: Caulobacter vibrioides OR37; assembly: GCF_000372645.1. Taxonomy (GTDB): domain Bacteria; phylum Pseudomonadota; class Alphaproteobacteria; order Caulobacterales; family Caulobacteraceae; genus Caulobacter; species Caulobacter vibrioides_E. Next base: position 8,700 of record NZ_APMP01000009.1, read on the forward strand.
CCGGCCCGAACAGCGCCGCATTCTGATGGTGATCTCGGATGGCGCCCCGGTGGACGACTCCACCCTGAGCGTCAATTCCGGCCACTATCTGGAGCGTCACTTGCGCCAGGTCATCGCTGAAATCGAGGGCAAGAGCCCCGTGGAGCTGATCGCCATCGGCATCGGCCACGACGTCACCCGCTACTACCGCCGCGCCGTCACCATCGTCGACGTCGAGCAGCTGGGCGGGGTGCTGGTCGAGCAGCTGGCGGCCCTGTTCGAGGAAGAGCCGCGCCAGATCGCCCGCACGCGCGGCCTGCTGGCCCCGCCACCGGTCGTGACGCCCCAGACCTCTCAGGTCGGCAAGTCCGCCAAGTCCGGCAAGGTTCCGGCGTGATCGGACCGCGCTCGGCGCTGGTCTTCGCGCTGATCGGCGGCCTGTCCGGCTTCGCGACCCAGTGCACGCCCAAGCGCCCGCCGCCGGTGGTCCAGACGCCGCCCGCGCCAGTCAAGGCCGGGCCGGAGATCAGCGTCACCGCCACGCCCGCGCCGCTGGACGCCTCCAACCCCGCCCGCGTCACCGTCGACGGCGGCTTCACCTACGCCGGCGGCCTGGTGCTGACCAGCACGAGCACAAGCCGGCTGCACGGCCTGTCGGACCTGGCCATCGGCGGCGACGGCCAGCTGACGGCGATCACCGACGAGGGCGATGTCTTCGAGGCCAAGCTTCAGCTGGACGCCAATGGCCGCCTGACCGGCCTGACCGACGGCAAGCTGTGGCCGCTGAAAGGCCTGGACGGCCAGCCGATCCAGGGCGGCAAGACGCAGACCGACGCCGAAGGCTTGGCCATACTGCCCAATGGCGATCGCCTGGTCAGCTTCGAGCGCAACCACCGCATCTGGCTCTATCCGACCCAGGCCGACGGAAGCTGGGGGACGCCGCGCCCGGTTCCCAAACCCGCCACCGTCTTTCCCGACAACGAGGGCATGGAGGCCCTGACGGCCTACCCGGCCGCCGGTCCGGACGCCTATCTGGTGGGCGGCGAGGAGGGCGAGGTCTGGCTGTGCCGCCTGGCCGGCGCCTGCCAGTCCGCGCCGCCGCAGTCGGGCCCGGACTTCACCTGGGGCCTGACGGGCTTCGCCGCCTTCGGAGGCGGCGCGGTCGCCACCCTGCATCGCGGCTATGACCCGATCCGGGGCTGGCGCGCGATCGTCCGCTTCATCTCCGACCCCACCAAGCCGGCCGCCCAGCAGCGCATCACCGCCGCCCTGCATCTGGAAGGGTCGCTGATCCGCGACAATTTCGAGGGCTTGGCCCTGACCCGCTCCCCGTCGGGCGGGACGCGGCTCTATCTGGTTTCGGACGATCAGGCGGTGGGGAACAACCAGCGCACCCTGCTGCTGGCCTTCGACTGGGTCGCCCCGCCAAGCCCGCCGCCGCTTCCGCCCAAGCCGGCCAAGAAGAAGCGCGGACATCGCTAGGGGCGTCGACCCCGCCGCGAGGGGACGAGGATAAGCCGACTAGATCAGGGACTTCAGCCGGTCGATCCCCGTCGCCTCCCGAACGATCCGGGCCGCGAGCGCATTGCCGTTCGCGGCGTTGGTGAAGACGACGATCGCGCGTCCGCGGCGGGCGTCGCCGACGCCCAGCGTCTTGAAGATCCCGTAATTGCTGCCGCTGTGCTGGAACAGCGGGCCCGCCGAGGATTGTTCGAGTTCCCAACCCAGTCCGCGCGAAATGTCGCGCCCGCGGATGTCGAGCAGAGGGGTGAGCATCGCTCGCCGCGAAGCATCGCTGATCTCCCAGTCCGCCCGTGTCGGCCGGTCGATCATCAGCCGCATGAACTTCGCGTAGTCGGACGCCGTCGTCAGGAGCCCGCCGGCCGAATTGACCAGCAGATCGTGCGTCGACGGCGCCGTCTTTGGGTCGATCTCGCGCATCGCCGCGATCGACTCTTCGTAGGTCCATGACGCGATCGGCTTGCGCCACCGCGAAGCGACCCCAAGCAGCCGGTCGCCCAGCTCGCGCGTGGGCTGGGGCGGAAGCGTCTCCTCGCCCTCCGGAGGCTCGGAATGGCCAAAGACCGCCGACCTGGCGATCCGTTCGTCCCAGCCGAAGCCGCTGTGAGACATGCCGGCCGGCTCGAACAGCTTGGCCCGCATCACGTCGCCAAGGCCCATGCCCATGATCGACTCGACGACCAACTGGAGCCAGACGAAGGCTTCGCCCGAATAGGTGTAGCTTGTTCCCGGCGCCTTGCTCGTCACGAGCGGTCCGGTGGCCCAGTTGGGCAAGCCGGTCGAATGCGCCAGCACGTGCCGGACCGTGATCCGTTCCAGATTCGGATCATCACCCAGATACCCGGGCCGGCGATACGCGACGAGCGGCGTGTCGAGGTCCAGGCGCTTCTCATCGACCAGCCGCATCACGACATAGGCGAAGACCGGCTTGGTCATGGACGCGGCTTCAAACAACGTGTCCTCCCGCACCGGGTCGCGGGTGAGAACGTTTTTCACGCCAAAGCCGCGGCTCCAGGCGAGCTTTCCGCTATCGATGACCGCGATGGCGACGCCGGGGACCCCGGCGATGCGCATGAAGCGCGGAAGCTCCTGAACCAAGTCGTCCGACGGGATCCAGGCGGCATCCTCGTCCAAGCACCGGGCTGGCGGACGGGCGCGGGCCGATGTCGCCCCGCCGCCGACGGTCAGCGCCGCGGATCCGGCCAGCAAGGCGCGCCGCGCGAACGTCGGTCCAGAAGAGCTCATCTCGGTTTCCAATAAGGCCGTCGGGAAAGTCTCGCGTGCTGGCGACCCTATTTCAAGGGCCGAGCGCGCGGGGGCCGGCGGGGTGCGAGGCCGCCCCGAATTGGTTTCGTTGGCAACGATATGTTACCGCTAACATTTTTTCGTCGAAGTGGCGCTTTCGCACTTGCAGCAGACAACGTTGTCATGCATCTCTGACAGCGACGGACGACGAGGCGAGACCCGGGGGCCGTCAGAGGAACGCGCCGGGAGGCGGTTGAACCCAACCTCCTTTCCGGGACTACCCACATGATCCGTCTGCTCGTTATCGCCATCTCGGCCCTGATGGCCACGACCGCCGCCACCTCGGCCAGCGCCGCCGAGATCGCCGTCAAGGTCGCCGGTCGCTCGACCCCGGCCGTCCACGCCGACATCGTCCAAGCCGCCAAGCAGCTGTGCCAGCAGGATCTGGCCGACGGCCCCGCCGTTCCGACCGATTTCGCCGCCTACTGCGTGCGCGAAGTCACCCGCGACGCCGTCCGCCGCGCCCACAGCCGCGATCTGGTCGCCTATGACAAGGCCCAGGGCCGCGCCACCTATCTCATGCGCGTCTCGTCGCGCTAAGGTCGCTCAAAACCGCGACGGCCATAGCCCTCGGGACTCGCGACCCGAGGGCTTTTTGCCGCCGGTTTGATCGGCCTGGCGCCGCCGATGACGGCTTTTCGCGCGCGCTTGGCGCGACCGTCCCCATTTAGGGTGCAGCGCAACATAATCGTTGATCAGTCACACAAACGTCGCTATAGCCGATGACGACGACGCAGGCGGGCGTTCAGACCTTGGCCGGATCGTCAGAGGAACGCGTCTGGAGGTGGTTGCTCACAACCCCCTTTCGGAGCATCGAAATGATCCGCACCATCGCCATGGCCGCCTCGGCCCTCGCCCTGACCGTCGCCGCCCCGGCTTCGGCCGCTGAAATGCGCGTCAAGGTCGCCGGCAAGTCGGCCGCCGAAGTCCACGCCGAAATCGTCAAGGCCGCCTCGTCGGTCTGCTGGCACGACGTTCGTGGCGAAGCCCTGGCCGGCTACCTGTACCCGGCCTGCATCCGCGCCTCGGTCAACGACGCGGTCGCCAAGATCAACAACCCGGCCCTGACCGCCTACAACACGGCCAATTCGGGCGCCATCTCGGCCCGCTAAGCCGCGATCCAAAGTACCAAGCGTTCAAAACCCGCCGCGGCAGAGGTCGCGGCGGGTTTTGCTTTTTGCGGTGAGGGGGACTTTGGGGGAGATCTTTGATCTCGGCGGCGACATTCACAACGACCGGTTTACCGCCGGCCATTCGAAGCCGTCGTCGCTCCCATCCGCCCCGCTTGGGCGCCTAACGCCTCTTTTGCCGAAACTTGACCCAGCCGGGCCGGGCCGAATTCCGCTTCGGCATGCGCAGGCCGTAAATTGTGACGGGAACCCGCCGGTGGCCAACGAGCACACCGTTTCGACGCACCGCGACGTCCATGAAATGTCTTCCCGTGTAGGCCGCGTTCTCTTCAGCCCGAAGGCCGACGCCCACTGGGTGCCCAAGGTCGTTCTCCTCCTCTGCCTCCTTGCCCTCATTGCGGACAGTCCAGGTGACGATGGAGCCGGCGGGCAGCTCGTGGGCGTTGGCGAGAGTGAACTCGATAGAGGAGTTCTTCGGCAGCGGGCCGATGCTGTTGAGCCCCCGGATGGTTCTCACTGGACCGCTCGGAGCCGTCGCCTCGACGTGTACTTCGGGGACGAAGAGCACCGGCGTTAGCGCCCTGGCCATTTCCGTGAGCATCTCTTCTTCTGGCGGGACAGGGAAGAAATGATGGAATGCTTCCGCCCAGATGTCGGCGGCCTGCGATTTTGTGGGGGCCGCCAGCGCGCGATCCGCCGTCGACAGCAGTCCGTCGAGCCCTGCAACGAACGCGTCTGAACGCTCTTTCGAAAGGCGGTTGAGGTTCTCTGTCGTGTCGACGGGATTGGCTACGGCCGGGTTTCGGCGAAGTCGCGACAGGGCGGCGTTCACCACCGCGCGAAGATACTCATCGTCGCCGCTGAAGCCTTCCACGTCGAGGGTAACGTACCCTTGCGCCGCGAGAACGGTAAGCATGATGGAAGAGGGTCGGTGTTCCGCCTCGAAGGCTAGTGCGGCCCACATCTTGAGGTATCGCACCAAGCGGCGGACCCGAGGGCGGTCACTGTCGCTGATCGTGTCTTTCCACCATCCGTAGAAGGCCTTCGGATCGCTCGGTTCCCAGGCATCTTCCTGAGTTGCCAGAGCGCGCGCATCGCGGTCCCGGTCTAGGTGGTACGACGGAACGTCAATATGGAAGTTGTCCGCAAAGTGGATACGATTGCAACGCGGCTTCGGAGCCGAAACGCCTTCCGCGTCGTTCTCACTATCCTCCACGTAGGCCTCCAAGCTAGCCTGGACAAAGTCCTTGAGCTCGGAGGGCTTGTGACCCCCGTCGAAGGGCGTGCCCAACCAGTTGAAGTACACGCCGAGGTCGATGTCGAACTCTTCGAATTTGCTAGGCGGCCGCACCTGGGTGCCGAACTTGTATGACCCCTGAAGCCAGGACGAGAGGGTGTACCCTGATCGTTCCTTTAGGTCCGCAAGCAGGTAGCTCGCAAGGTCGTTCCAGCGCTCCTTCTGAGCGTCGTACTGCTCGTCGGAAGGCCGGATGCGCCAGTCCAGGCATTCGGTCGGCGTGGTGGTGCTGAAAAACAAGCTGGCGGCGTTGCCCATGGTGGAACTCAGTTGTTGAAGAAGGCGGGCACCGGCGCTTCACGGCCGAGCATGGCCTGCAGCCGTGGCTTCGCGAGATGCTCGCGGGCAGACGCTTCAGCCAGTCCGCGAAGATCCAAGATTGATCCTGGGCTTGCTACGTCTAGGCCGAGGAAGCGCTCCTGCTGCGGCGACTGCCTTTGATCGATGCGCAGGTAGCGTTCCCCCAGACGATGCCGGAGCATTTCCTGAACGATCATCTGCTGAGACGAGATCATCACACTGGGCAACCGCTGCCCCTCCATCCAGGCCATCCATCCCATGTCGACTGATACCGTGTTGGAGAATGAAAACTGCGCGGTCGTCGTGCCGATGCTGAGCATGGAGACGTCCGCTGCGTCCCAGCCGAGGAAGTGTTCGGCCTCGTGCAAGGCCACTTGATCGGGCGCGTTGGCGTAGAGGCCACCGTCGGCAAATAACTCGCCGCCAATTCGATGCAACGGAAAGAAGGTGGGTGCAGCCGATGTCGCCAGCGCCACGTCGGCCACGTCGAGCCGCCAATCGCGCACGAAGGTCTCGTGGTGGCTGGTCTTGAAAACCTGCGGCGCGCCCTTGGTAAGATTGACGGCCGGAACGACCACCCGTTGGCGGAGGTCACCGATCTTTCGTCCATTGCCCACAATCGTCTCGATCACTTCTCGGAGCGGTTCAGGGCGATAGCCGGCGCGAAAGGCATTTGTTCGCAGGGCGAGGGCGCGCCCCGCCCCGGTCTGAGGCGGAGGTTTGTCACCGAAGATTTCCGGCCCCTTCTTGACCATGGCGTCACGGATGGTTGCGGCCGGTGTGCCAGCCGCCAATCCGAGCGCGATGATCCCGCCAATGGACGTGCCGGCGATCAGGTCGAACTGGGAATGGATCGGCCGGCCGCTGTGCTGCTCAATTTCTGCGAGGACGCACGCGGTGTAGAGGCCAAGGAACCCCCCGCCGGACAGCGCCAAAATCTGGTAAGTCATTTCCCCCACGACACCCCTTGCGAACAACGCGCACGAGTAGCGAAGCTAGTTCGCTATCGAGGCGCTAGTCTAGACACCGGGGTGACGATTGGGGCGGCATGTCTGAATGCGGCGCCGCCCCGCCGTCGCGAAGCGCGGTCGCGTCGCGGTGGGTGGCGGGCTGAACGTGCGTTGGCGGGATGGCGACGTCGGCCCCAACGCGAAAAGCCCGCCGGGAGCGCTCCCGGCGGGCTTTCGAAATTCTCGGCCTTGGAAGCCGGTAAGCCTTAGGCGGCTTGGGCGGCGGCCTTCACCTTGGCCTTCACCTGGGCCTTGATCTTCAGGGCGCGCGGCGACAGTTGCTCGTCCTTGGCGCCCAGCAGGAAGGTGTCCAGGCCGCCCTTGAAGTCGAGCGTGCGCAGCGCCGCGTTGCTGATGCGCAGCTTGAAGGTCTGGCCCAGCGCTTCCGACTGGAGCGTGGCGGGCGACAGAGCCGGCAGGAAGCGGCGCTTGGTCTTGATGTTCGAGTGGCTCACATTGTGGCCGACCATCGGACCGATACCGGTAAGTTCGCAACGGCGCGACATGGTGGTTACCCTGGGCTTGGGCGAAGCCCCGCTCCGTTTAAGGAGCCTGGCCCGCTACATATGAATTCGGACACGCGGTCCGGACGAGGTCCGCCGCGCGAGAGCGGGCGATATAGGCGAAGGCTCGCCGTCGAGTCAAGGCTGGAGTCCGACGCGGCGAAGGAACCATCGCCCCAACCTCGCCTTCAAGCACGGTTCATGTGCCGCTCTATATATAGGGCCGCAGAAGGAGACCTTTCGTATGCGTTCCACCGCCCTCGCCGCCTCCGCCCTGGCGCTCGCCGCCGGCGTCGCCCTCGCCGGCTTCAGCCTGGCCCAGACCCCCGCGCGCGCCCCCGCGAAGGCGACGATTCTGCCCGGCTACTGGGAGTACGACTACAAGGTCGGCATCATTCCGGTCAGCAGCGAGACCAAGTGCCTGAAGCCCGCCGACGCCGAGCAATTCTCGCGCGGGATCTGCACCCGCAAATATCGCTGCGACTACACCACCAATGTCGTCTCGAACGGCAAGATCCAGCTGCAGGGCTCGTGGACCGACAAGAAGGACCGCGTCTCTCCGGTCACCGCCGAGGGCTCCTACACGCCCGAGAGCTTCAAGATGGATATCCACATCAAGACGATCAGCGGGATGCCGGTGGCCGGGACCATGACCGCCAAGCGCCTGTCGGCCGACTGCCCCGCCCCGGACCCCGCCAGCGGCAAGTGACGCCGCGACGCTTGGCCGCGTGAAACCGATTTGTGGTTAATCCGCTTTAAGCTACAATAGCTGGTAGGGAACAAACGCTGAATCGGAGAACGTCGCCGATTCGGTCATGATTCGTTTCGCCCCTGTTCGAGGAAGCGTTAGCGCGCGTTAAGAGGCGTGGCCGGACGGTTTCCCAGGCCCCTACCACATCACGTCCGGTTCTTGCCCCGCCAGCGCCTCGGCGATCCGCCGGCGGGTGGCGGGGGTGGTCGACTCGGGCAGGGCGTCGGGCGCGAACCACCCCACCGCCAGGATCTCGCCCGCCGCGTCGGAGGCGCAGGGCTCCCAGGCGTCGACGCGGTAGAGCAGCACGTGGTCGCCCGGATGCAGCGCCTCGTTGCTATGGGCCGACACCAGGCGCGGCCGCGAAAGCGCCCGGACCCCGGCCTCCTCCCGCAGCTCGCGAACGACGGCGGTCTCGGCCGTCTCGCCGCGCTCGACCCCGCCGCCGGGCAGGTACCAGCCCTTCAGATAGGTGTGCTCGACCAGCAGGACCTTGCCGGCCTCGTCCGTGACCACCGCCCGCACGCCCAGGGTCAGCCCCCGCCTCATCCGAAAGACGGCGTAGATCAGCGGGCGGGCAAAGGGTTCGATGCGGCGACGCCAGGTCATGGCCCAGCTCTGTACAGCTTACCGGCCTTGCGGTCAGCGGTCTCGACCTTTAAAGCCGGCTTGACCGCTGTTTTCTTTCATCCGGAGCCGCGCCATGCTCGCGATCGGTGTCATCGCCATTTTCCTGCTCATCATCATGGGCCTGAACGCCGTCGAGTTCGGCCGCATCGACTAATGAGCGCCCCGCGGGGTCCGGCGGGACGCGGCGCGGCCCTGGTCACCGGCGCGGGTCGCCGGATCGGCCAGGCCCTGGCGCTGGAAGCCGCCCGCGCCGGCTACGACGTCGCCGTCCATCATCGCGGCCCGGCCGAGGAGGCCGAGGAAACCATCGCGGCCGTTCGCGCCCTGGGCCGCCGCGCGGCGGCCGCGCGCGCCGATCTGTCGGTCGAGGCCGAGGTCCGGCGCCTGATCGACCAGGCCGGCCAGGCGCTCGGCCCCGTCACCCTGCTGGTCAACAGCGCCTCGGCCTTCCAGGACGACCGCGTCGGAAGCCTGTCGCGCCAGACCTGGGACCTGCATTTCGAGACCAATCTGCGCGCGCCGATCGTGCTGGCGGAAGCCTTCGCCGCCGCCCTGCCGGACGACCGGGAAGGCCTGGTCGTCAATATCATCGACCAGCGCGTCTGGCGGCCCAATCCGCAGTTCTTCAGCTACACGCTCAGCAAGGCGGGCCTGTGGTGGGCCACCCAAACCCTGGCCCAGGCGCTGGCGCCGCGCGCGCGGGTCAACGCCATCGGACCGGGACCGACCCTGCCGTCGGTGCATCAGGCCCCCGGCGAGTTCGAGGCCGAGGCGGCCGGCACCCTGTTGCAACGCCGCGCCACGCCCGACGAGGTCGCGGCCGCCCTGCGCTATCTGATTGACGCGACGTCGGTCACGGGCCAGATGATCGCCGTGGACGGCGGCCAGCATCTGGGCTGGCGCACGCCTGACATCGTTGCTCCGTAGGAGGCCAGATTTGGCCGCTTCGCCCCTCCCCGACACCGCTCCCGCGCAAGACCTGGCCCGCGTCATCGTCACCAAGGTCTTCGTGCGCGGCCTGAAGGTCGACGCCCAGATCGGCGTCTACGACCACGAGCACGGCCGCGCCCAGCCGCTGCTCGTCGATGTCGAGCTGGACGTGGCCGCCAGCCACTGCGAGCGCCTGCCCGACACGGTGAACTACGAGATGATCGGCGAGGCCGCCCGCGCCATCGCCGCCCAGGGCCATGTCGACCTGGTCGAGACCTTCGCCGAGCGCCTGGCCCAGGCCTGCTTCTTCGACCACCGCGTGACCCGCGCCCGGGTGCGGGTCGAAAAGCCTCTGGCCCTGGCCCCGCACGCGGCCGCCGCCGGCGTCGAGATCACCGCCGTCCGGAGCTAGGGCTTGGAGATCCGTCACGCCGCCCGGCTCGCTCCGTTCCAGCCCGAAACGGTCTGGAGCCTGGAGGCCGGAACGCTGGTGGAGACCCGTGGCCCGCGAAGCCGCCGCTTCCCGCTGTCCAGCCTGACCCGCTACAGACTCGCCGCCGAAGCCGGCGGCGGGCGGCGGCGCAGCCTGTTGGTCACCTTCGGGCGGCGGCGCTTGGTGATCGTCTCGCAAAGCTATCTGGCCCCCGGCCGGTTCGAGGATCGGCTCGCCAGCTTCTCGATCCTGGCCCGGGCGATCGCGGCGGTGGGGGCGGACCTCGCTCCTCGCGCCCGGTTCGGCCTGGCGCGGTTCGAGGCGCGGACGGCCCTCACGTGGGTGATGGGTCTGATGGCGTTCGGCGCGATCGCCACGCTGCTGTTCTCGCTGACCGCCGGCATGGCCGCCGTCGGGATCGACATGGCCGCGAGGATGAGCTTCGCGCTGTTCCTGATCCTGGCCGCCTTGCCATGGCTGAGCCGAGGCCAGCCCTTCGATCCGCGCGATCCGCCCAGCGACCTGCTGCCCTGATCGAGAAAACCCCGACCGCCGAGGCGGCCGGGGCGCGAGAGGCGCGGGTAAAGGTTGGCGCGCGCGCGATCAGCGCGGCATCAGCACTGAGTCGATGACGTGAATGACGCCATTGCTGGCGGCGACGTCCGTGGCGGCGACGGTGCTCTGGCCGCCCTTCTCGTCGGTGATCACGACCTTGCCGGCCTTGACCGCGGCCTTGAACTCGCAACCGCCGACGGTCTTGATCGTGTAGGCGCCGCCGTGCGCCTTGATGGCCGCGACGAGATCCTTGGCCTCGACCTTGCCGGCCACCACGTGGCAGGTGAGAATCTTGGTCAGGGTCGCCTTGTTCTCCGGCTTCACCAGGGTCTCGACCGTGCCGGCCGGCAGCTTGGCGAAGGCGGCGTTGGTCGGGGCGAACACGGTGTAAGGACCCGGCGCCGACAGGGTGTCGACCAGGCCGGCGGCCTTGACGGCCGTGACCAGGGTCGAGAAATCGGCGTTGCCGGCGGCGACGCCGACGATGTTGGGGGCGTGGTCGCCGGCCAGGGCGGGCGCGGCGAAGGTGGTGGCGGCGAGCGCCAGAGCGGCGGCGCCGCCCAGAATCGAACGCGTCATAGTCAGGACCTCATGCTTTGGGGTGAGCCTTGGCTCGGGGGTGTCGACGGCGCGCTGTCGATGACTTCTACGGTCCTCCCCCGGCCCCGGACGAAAGACGGACCATGACTCTTTGGTAATCTTCTTCTTCGCCATCGCGTCGCTCCGCCGATGACTGCGCCTTCATGACGCGGGCTTCATTTGCATCCCGGGCCGTTCAGCGCGACGATCGAGAAACGTCGTTCTTCCAAGGCTCAGAAGTGACCGACCCCATCGCCGACCCCGCCGTTCCGCCGCGACTGCAGGACGACAAGACCCTGCCCCTGATCATCTACGTGCTGCTGATCGCCGGACCGGTGACGGGCGTCAGCCACGTGGTCGCGGTGATCCTGGCCTATATCAGCCGCAAGGACGCCCCGGACTGGCTGGCCAGCCACTACCAGTTCCAGATCCGCACCTTCTGGCTGTCGCTGCTGTTCTGGACGATCGCCGCCATCCTGACCCCGGTGGGCGTCGGCGTCGTGCTGTTCGTCGCCGTCGGTCTGTGGATCATCGTCCGGGCCATCGTCGGCCTTTCCAACCTGCTGAAGGGCCAGCCCTATCCCACGCCCAAGAACTGGATGCTGTAAGCCATGACCGATCTCGCCGCCGAACAACCGTCCGGCCCGCCCACCGGCGCCGCCGAGGAGGAGAAGGTTCTCCCCGCCATCGTCTATGGCCTCTACCTGCTGGGCTTCACCAACGGCCTGACCTTCATCGCCGGCCTGATCGTCGCCTATGTGAACCGTGACACGGCCGGACCGATCAACGAGAGCCATTTCACCTTCGCCATCCGCACCTTCTGGATGGCGATCGCCTGGTTCCTGCTGGGGATGGCGATCCTGCTGGTCGGGATCGTGCTGTCGATCGTGCTGATCGGCATTCCGCTGATGGTGCTCGGCGGAACCATCCTTTGCGCGGTCGGCCTCTGGTTCGTGACGCGCTGCATCCTGGGCATCTACTATCTGTCGCGCGGCGAGGCTTATCCACGTCCGCGCGCGTGGTTGGTTTAAGGGCGCCCGGCCCGTCCGGCGCCCGCCGAGCCATCAGATGACTTGAGCGCTTCCCCCGTCGGTTGAGACGGCTCGACGGCGCGTCGGGTCTGAGATGAGCTGCGCGGTCTGGCGGTGGGAATGCTCCGGTGGGGGAGTGGCGCCCATTCTTGGGTACGTCTGGGGGGACGTGATGCTGGCGCGAGTGGTTGGGATCATCTTGGGGCTGATCCTGGCGAGTTCGGGATACGTGGTGGCGGGCTGGGGCTCGCTGGGGAACTGGGCCGCGCATCTCGATCTCGGACCGCTCGAGCCATATCGGACCAACGCCGGCGTGGCGGCGGCGATCGTGGGCGGGGCGCTCATCGTCGCCGCCCTGTCGCCGCGCCGCGAACCCAAGAAGCCGAGGCGCGCGCCCATGGCGCTCGGCCTGGACCTGGAACCGGAACCCCAGACCAAGACCGCCCCGCCCGAACCCGCGCCCGTCCCTCCAGCCCCCATGGCCGCGCCGATCATGGAGACCGCCGCGCCGCCGCCCCAGCCGCCGCGCGCCCTGACCTTCGCCGAGCAGCGCGCGCGCCTGGTCTCGCTGAGCCGCTCGGAGTCCTGGGCCGAGGCGGCGCGCGCCCTGAACGCCATGAAGTCCCTCGCCCGCACCGACGAGGAGCTGGCGATCCTGCATCGCGATCTCGGGGACTTCGCGCGCGGCCAGGGCAATCTGGACAGCGCCGCCGAGGCCTATGAGACCGCCGTCGGCCACGCCCGCCAGGTTTGTCATGACCGCCCCTCCGACGAAGCCTCGGAACTGCTGGCCGGCGCGCTGTCGGGGGTGGGCGACGTCGCCGAGGCCGAGGGCCGCCTGGACGCCGCCCTGGCCGCCTTCGAGGAGGCCTTGGCTCTGCGCCGCGCGCGCGGCGGCCGCGAGGCCGGCGATCCGAACGCCCAACGCGCCCTTTCGGTGAACCTGGAGCGCCTGGCGGACCTGCGCGAGGATCGCGGCCACCGGATGCGCGCCCTGGACCTTTACCGCGAAAGCTATGACATCGCCGGCCGCCTCGCCGCCGCCGACCCAGCCCGCTTCGGTCCGGACCTGGCGGCGACCCGCACGCGCCTCAACGAACTGGAAGCCAAGATCTCGAGCTGAGGCCCGCCGGATTATTCCCACAAGTTTTTATGACGGGCTTCCGCGCCGCCTCCGCGCGCCACCATACTCGAAATTCGATAGTGTCGCCTAAAGGCCGCCTAGGAGACCCCCACAGCCATACCCCTGCTTCTCTTTCTTGCTTGAATAGATTAAATCTATTCCAACGAGAAGATTTATCAATTTGATCAATTGAAAAGCGCCGCGCTAAAAGGGCGCATCCTTTTCCAACGGAGCGTCTCATGTCGCTGATCAACACCGAGATCAAACCCTTCACCGCCCAGGCCTACAAGGACGGCAAGTTCGTCACGGTCAGCGAAGCGGACACCAAGGGCAAGTGGTCGGTCTTCTTCTTCTATCCGGCCGACTTCACCTTCGTCTGCCCGACGGAACTGGAAGACCTGGCCGACAACTACGACACGTTCCAGAAGCTGGGCGTCGAGATCTACGCCGTGTCGACCGACACGCACTTCTCGCACAAGGCCTGGCACGACAGCTCGCCGGCCATCGGCAAGATCAAGTACACGATGATCGGCGATCCGTCGGGCCAAGTGACCAACAACTTCGAGATCATGCGCCCGGGCATCGGCCTGGCCGACCGCGGCACCTTCCTGGTCGACCCGCAAGGCGTGATCCAGTTCCTGGAAGTCACCGCCGAAGGCATCGGCCGCAACGCCGCCGAACTGATCCGCAAGGTCAAGGCCGCCCAGTACGTGGCCTCGCACCCGGGCGAAGTCTGCCCGGCCAAGTGGGAAGAGGGTGAGAAGACCCTCGCCCCCTCGCTCGACCTCGTCGGCAAGATCTAAGACCTGAACGATCCCGCGCCGCCGCTCTTCGGAGGGCGGCGGCGCATCCCCTTCCGATCGTTCGCCGCGTTCGATCGCTCTCCCCCCCGACAATCGAACGTTCCTTTCACTCCCCCAGCCTCCCAGGGAGCCCCTCATGCTGGACGCCGGTCTGAAGACCCAACTGAGCACCTATCTGCAGAACCTGCGCCAGCCGATCGAACTGGTCGCCACGCTGGACGACTCGGCCGGTTCGGCCGAGATGAAGGCGCTGCTGGAAGACATCGTCGCCACCTCGGACAAGGTCAGCCTGAACCTGACCGGCGACGACGCCCGCAAGCCCTCGTTCGCCATCACCCGCGCCGCCAATGACGCCGATGTGCGCTTCGCCGGCCTGCCGCTGGGCCACGAATTCACCTCGCTGGTGCTGGCCCTGCTGCACGTCGGCGGCCACCCGCCGCGCCTCGACGCCGAGGTGATCGAGCGCATCAAGGCGCTGGACGGCGACTATCGCTTCGAGACCTATTTCTCGCAGTCGTGCCAGAACTGCCCCGACGTGGTGCAGGCCTTGAACACGATGAGCGCCCTCAACCCGCGCATCCGTCACGTCGCCATCGACGGCGCCCTGTTCAAGGCCGAGGTCGAGGCCCGCGAGGTCATGGCCGTGCCGACCATCCTGCTGAACGGCCAACCCTTCGGCCAGGGCCGCATGGACGTCGAGCAGATCCTGGCCAAGCTGGACGTCGGCGCCGCCGACCGCATGGCCGACAAGATCAAGGCCAAGGACGCCTTCGACGTGCTGGTGATCGGCGGCGGCCCGGCCGGCGCCGCGGCCGCGGTCTACGCCGCCCGCAAGGGCATCCGCACGGGTGTCGCGGCCGAGCGCTTCGGCGGCCAGGTGCTGGACACTATGGACATCGAGAACTTCATCTCGGTGCCCCACACCGAGGGCCCGAAAATGGCCTCGGCGCTGGAACAGCACGTCAAGGACTACGACGTCGACATCATGAACCTGCAGAAGGCCGTCGGCCTGGTCCCGGCCAAGACCGCCGGCGGGCTGATCGAGGTCAAGCTCGAGAACGGCGCCAGCCTGAAGTCGCGCACCGTGATCCTGTCGACCGGCGCCCGCTGGCGGAACGTCAACGTGCCCGGCGAGGCCGAGTACAAGAACAAGGGCGTGGCCTATTGCCCGCACTGCGACGGCCCGCTGTTCAAGGGCAAGCGCGTGGCGGTGATCGGCGGCGGCAACAGCGGCGTCGAGGCGGCCATCGACCTGGCCGGCATCGTGGCCCACGTGACCCTGATCGAGTTCGACAGCCAGCTGCGCGCCGACGCCGTCCTGCAACGCAAGCTGGCCAGCCTGCCGAACGTCAAGATCGTCACCTCGGCCATGACCACCGAGATCCACGGCGAGAACGGCAAGGTCTCGGGCCTGTCCTACAAGGACCGCAACCACGACAGCGTCCACCGCGTGGACCTGGAAGGCGTCTTCGTCCAGATCGGCCTGGTGCCCAACACCGAGTGGCTGAAGGACAGCGGCGTCGCCCTGACCCCGCGCGGCGAGATCGAGGTCGACTATCGCGGCGAAACCTCGATCCCCGGCGTCTTCGCCGCCGGCGACGCGACGACCACGCCCTACAAGCAGATCATCATCGCCATGGGCGAAGGCGCGAAGGCCTCGCTGTCGGCCTTCGACTATCTGATCCGCCAGGTCCCGGCGGACGAGGCGGCGGCGGCGTAACGGCGTCTGGCGTCCGACAGCTTGAAGGCCGCCCAAGGCTCCTTGGGCGGCCTTCTTCGTGGACCCTTACGTCAAACCGTCACGCCTGGGCGATACTGCGACGCTCTGATTTCGGAGTTCGCCCATGCTGCCCCTGTTCGCCGCCCTGGCGGTCGCCGCCGCCCCCTGCCCCTCCAGCGACGAGAGCGCCGCTTGCGTCCGCCAGCGCATGGACGCCTTGCGGATGAACGACCTCCTGGCCGTGGGCACGCACAATTCCTACAAGCTGGCGATCCCGGCCGACGAGATGGCCGCCATGGTGGCCGCGCGCGGCCGCGAGGCGCTGAGCATCGATTACGGTCACCGCCCGCTGACGCAGCAGCTGGACGCCGGCGCCCGCCAGCTGGAGCTGGACGTGGTGGCCGACCCCGAGGGCGGGCGTTACGCCAAGCCGCTGACCGTGTTCGGCCACGGAACGACCCTGCCGCCGGCCGTGGCGGCGGCCCTGGCCAAGCCGGGCTTCAAGTCGATGCACATGCCCGACGTCGACTTCCGCGTCTCGTGCGTCGCCTTCGTGACCTGCCTGCGCGAGATCCGCGCCTGGTCGGACGCCCACCACGACCACGTGCCGATCATGATCCTGATCAACGCCAAGGACGACGGTCCCTCCATGCCCGGCGGCGTGGTCCCGCTGCGCTTCACCGAGGCCCTGTTCGACGCCCTGGACGCCGAGATCCGCTCGGTGTTCGGCGAGGACCGGCTGATCACCCCCGACCAGGTGCGCGGCAAGGCCGCCACCCTGCGCGAGGGCGTGCTGAAGACCGGCTGGGCCAAGCTGGCCGACGCGCGCGGCAAGGTGTTCTTCGCCCTGGACGAGGACCCCGACAAGATCGCGGTCTATCGCGGCAAGCGCGCCTCGCTGGAAGGCCGGGCGATGTTCGTCAACACCGACGAGGCCTCGCCGGCCGCCGCCTATCTGACGCTGAACGACCCGATCAAGGACCGGGCGCGCATCGCCGCCGCCGTCAAGGCCGGCTTCATGGTCCGCACCCGCGCCGACGAGGGCACCTGGGCCGCGCGCGACAACAATCCGCGCCAGCGCACGGCCGCCCTGACCAGCGGAGCGCAGTATGTCTCGAGCGACTATCTCTGGCCCGACCCGCGCTTTCCCGGAAACTACACCGTGCGCCTGACGGGCGGCGACGTGGCCGTCTGCAACCCGGTGCGCCAGCCCGCCGCCTGCGACAATCTGGCGATCGAGGCCCAGCCTGGCGCGCCGACGCGCGGCTACCTGCCGCCGGAAAAGCGTCCCGACCTGACCAGGATTCTCAGCGCCCCGCCCCAGCCCGGCTCGCCGCGCGCCCTGGCCGACGCGGCGATCTTCGACGAGAGCCGCGCCCTGAAGGACACCCCGCGCTGGAAGCGGGCGATCGACGACGTCGACGGTCCGCCCATGGGCCACTTCGAAGAGGTCCTGGGCCTGCGCCTGACGTCGGAGAACGCCCCGATCCTGACGGCTCTGCTGGAGCGGGCCGGCGACGATCGCTCGGTGGTCGGCGTCGCCAAGGACCACTGGGGGACCAAGCGTCCCTATATCGGCAAGGACGCCGCCCCGATCTGCGAGGCCAAGACCGCGCACCTGGCGGCCAATCCCGACTATCCGTCCGGCCACTCGACCTTCGGCGAGCACGCGGCGATGATCCTGGCCGAGGTGATCCCCGACCGCGCCGACGCCCTCTACGCGCGGGGGCGCGACTATGCCGACAGCCGTTGGGTCTGCGGCTCGCACAGCTACAGCGCCACCGAGGCCGGCGTGCAGTCGGGCGCGGTGATCTATGCGGCCGAGCACCGTTCGGAAACCTTCCGGCGCGACCTCGACATGGCCCGGGCGGAAGTCGCGGCGGCCATGGCGGATGCGGGTGTCAAGGCGCCGTAAGAAGGGCGTCAGCCGGGGCGGGTCTCGACCAGTTCCTCGATGAACAGCGCCATCAGCCCTGACTGGGATTTGACGGCCGCCTTGGCGTAGACCCTCGCCAGCTGGGCCCGGACGGTGCCCGGAGCCGCGCCGCGCAAGGCGGCGATCTCGGCGACGTCGCAGCCCTTCAGCGCGAAGAGCGCGACATCGGCCTCGGCCGCCGTCAGCCGCCATTCGGCGAAGCGCAGGCGGACAAGGTCGGCCAGGGCGCCCTTGGACGCGGCGACGGCGGCCTCGTCCTGGCGGGCGCGCAGCGCCAGCCAGCGCACCTGGCCCGCGCCGAACAGCACGCCGACGAGGAGCGCCACGGCCGCGCCGCCCTCGGCGACGAGATGCGCGCCCGGCCCGTCGGCGCGCAGGTCGCCGGCGAAGTCCACGAGAAAGAAAAGGGTCGCGGCCAGCTGCAGGATCACGATGACCGCGATCATCGTGATCCTGTGCTCGAGGGCGCGCCGGCGACTGTTCATCGCCGGACTTTTAGCGCCGCCCCGGAAGCATCGCCAAGACAATCCGCCGGCCGCTCCGCCGCGTCTCGAAGACCACGCCGGCGATGTGCAGGACGATCAGGACGTAGAGCAGGTTCACCGCCGCCTCGTGGACTTCGGCCAGGGGACCTTCCTCTTCGCGACCCTCGCCGGCCTCCTCGCGTTCGCCGGTCTCTTCGCGTTCGCCAGTCGCTTCGCGTTCGGGGGGCTCCCGGTCGAGTGTCGCGGCGGCGACGGGACGAGCGTCCGTCGCCGCGCGGGGCTTGTCGGGCGCGGCGACCATCAGAACGCCGGTGACGACGATGGCGGCCAGCGTGCTCCAGATCGCGTAGACCATCAGCGCGCCCAACGGATTGTGCGAGGCGTGCTCGCTTCGACGGCCCTCGGCGATCTCCCGGATATGATCCAGGGCCCGGCCCGGGCTGGGCGGAAAGGCCGAGAACCGCGCCTCCGGCGGACCGATCACGCCCCAGAGCAGGCGCAGGGCCAGGGTCGCGGCCAGGGCGTAGCCGACCCACACGTGGGCTCCGGATCCTTCCTCGGTGATCAAGCCGTTGGCCAGGATGGCCCCGACGATGGTCCAGTGGGTCAGCTTGACGACCGGGTCCCAGCGGCGAGGCGCGGCCGTGACCGAGGTTTCGGCCTCAGTCGCGGTCATGACGCTTTTCCCCGCGATGGTCGTCGTCGCGCCGGTCGCGGTCGCGATCGTCGTCCCGCCGCGTCTTGCTCGCGCCGGCCGCCTGGGGCTGGTTGGCGGGCTTGGCCTTGGCCGACGGGGACGAAGGAGCGGCGGGCGGGCGCGGCTTGTCTGTCGAGGGTCTGGCCTCGTCGGCCAGGGCCGTCGTCGCGAGGAACAAGGTCAAGGCGGCGCCGACGAGGGCCGCGCGGGGGTGATGGTTCATGAGGACTTCTCCCGTGTCGAGAACGAGAGAAGCGATGCGCCGGGCGGGGCGGCGCGACCATGGGCGGGCGGCTTACGCCCCCGCCCATAAGCCCGTGCTTACGCCTCGGCCATCGCCTGGCCGCGCACCAGGGCCGCGTAGGTGTCCATCAGGTCCAGCGACAGCTTGCCGGGGGTGAACGTGAACTCGCCCACTTCCGACACCGGCGTGACCTCGGCGGCGGTGCCGACGATGAAGCACTCGGTGAAGCCCGAGAGCTCTTCCTTCTGGATATGGCGCTCGATCACCGCGATCCCCTTGCCCTTGGCGATGTCGATCACCGTGCGGCGGGTGATGCCATCGAGGAAGCAGTCGGGCTTGGGCGTGTGCAGCACGCCGTCCTTGACGAAGAACACGTTGGCGCCGGTCGCCTCGGCCACGTAGCCGCGATAGTCCAGCATCATCGCGTCGGCATAGCCGTCCTTCTCGGCGGCGTGCTTGGAGATGGTGCAGATCATGTAGAGACCGGCGGCCTTGGCGGCGACCGGGGCGGTCTTCGGGTCCGGACGCTGATACTTGGCCCAGGTGAGGCGGATGCCCTTGGCCTTGGTCGCCGGGTCGAAATACGACGGCCACTCCCAGACGGCGATGGCCACGTGGATCTTCGTCTGCTGCGCCGAAACGCCGATCATTTCGCTGCCGCGCCAGGCGATCGGACGAACGTAGCAATCCGTGAGGCCGTTCTTGGCCGCGGTCGCCTTGCAGGCCTCGTCAATCTCGGCCACCGTGTACGGGATCTTGAAGTCGAGGATCTCGGCCGACTTGAACAGGCGCTCGGTATGCTCGGTCAGCTTGAAAATCTCGCCGCCGTACATCCGCTCGCCCTCGAACACGGAGGAGGCGTAGTGAAGGCCGTGCGTGAGTACGTGCACCTTCGCCTCGCGCCAGGGAACGAACTGGCCGTCCAGCCAGATCCATCCATCACGATCGTCGAAGGGAACCAGAGACATCGGCCCAAGACCTCCTTATTGAGAACCCGGCCCTTAGACGCCCCGGGGGCGGACGCGTCAAATAAAATGGACTCCTCGCGATGATAGCGCCGCTGCAGCCTGGTTCGGACGACCCCCGTCTGATCCTCCGCGAGGAGGAACTCGACGGCGGCCTGGAGCTGATCCTGCTGGCGGAGGCCTCGCTGTGGGCGGCGGTCGACGCGGCGCTGGAGAGCGAAGGCCTGGGCCGCTCGCACTGGCGAGCGACGTTCCTGCTGCGCCGTCGGCCCGGCATCGGGGTGCAGGACCTGTCCAGGCTGACCAGCCTGTCGAAGCAGGCCGCCAGCCGCACCCTGGCCGACCTGGAGAAGGCGGGCCTGGTCGAACGCCTCTCCGGCGACCTGGACGGCCGGCGGCGGCCGGCCAGCCTCACGCCCGAGGGCATGGCGTTCGAGCAGCGCACCGCCGAGCGTCTGCGCGCCCTGCTGGCCCGGGCCTATCGCACCGGCGGCCTCGACGGCGTGGCCGGCGCGCGGCGGATCCTGGCGGCCCTGGCCGGTCCCCGCCAGGGCGTCGGGGCGGCGCGACGGACCGTGTCATGACGCCCGAAGAGCGCCGCGAACGCCACATCCTGGTCGTCGACGACGACGATCGCCTGCGCAAGCTGATCAAGGAATTCCTCGGCCGGGCCGGATTCCGCGTCACCGCCGCCTCGAACGCGGCCGGGGCCGACCGGCTGTTCGAGGCCCTGGATTTCGACCTGATGGTCCTGGACGTGATGATGCCCGGCGAGGACGGCTACGCCTTCACCAAGCGCCTTCGGTCCAAGGGCGGCGAGAGCGGCCGCACGCCGATCCTGATGCTGACCGCGCGCGACCAGACCGCCGACCGCATCGAGGGCCTGTCCAGCGGCGTCGACGACTATCTGGGCAAGCCGTTCGAGCCCCAGGAGCTGCTGCTGCGCATCGAGGCGATCCTGCGCCGCTCGACCGCCCGGCCGACGGGGCCGAAGGCGGCGCTGTCGCTGGGCCGCTGCGCGTTCGAGCCCGAGCGCGGCGAACTGACCTGCGACGGCGAGACCGTGCGCCTGACCGAGGCCGAGGTCACGCTGCTGCGCCGCCTGGCCCGCGCCGCCCACGAACCCGTCGACCGTCTGGAACTGGCGCGCGACACCGCCGACGCCACCGGCCGGGCCGTGGACGTGCAGGTCACGCGCCTGCGCCGCAAGATCGAGCCGGACCCGAAGAACCCCCGCTATCTGCAGACCGTGCGCGGGGTGGGATACAGGCTGGCGCCGGATTGACGGATGCGCCTTCGCACCAGGCTCTACATCCCTCGCGTCATCAAGCGTCTGCTGCCGACCTCGCTGTTCGGACGCAGCCTGCTGATCATCATCCTGCCCGTGGCGGTGATGCAGATCGCCGTGACCTGGGCGTTCTTCGACGCGCACTGGCAGGCGGTGACGTCCAAGCTTTCGGAGGGGCTGGCCGGCGACATCGCCTGGGCGGTGCAGTCCTACGAGGACGATCCCAGCCCCGCCGCGGTCGAGAAGCTGGCCAAGCGGGCCGAGGACTCGATGTCGCTGTCGATCGCCTTCCAGAAGGGCCGCAAGCTGCCGACCGGCCACCGCCCGTCGCTGTTCGCGGCGCTGGACCGCTCGCTGCAGCACGCGCTGGAGGACCGGCTCGACAACCCGTTCTGGTTCGATACGACCCGCTATACGGCCTATATCGACATCCGCGTCCAGGTTCAGGGCGGGGTCTTGCAGATCTACGCCCTGCGTGATCGCGCCTACGCGACCCAGGGCCATATCTTCATCCTGTGGATGGTGGTGGCGACGCTGCTGCTGACGGCGGTGGCGATCCTGTTCATCCGCAACCAGGTGCGCGCCATCGAGCGCCTGGCCGACGCCGCCGACGCCTTTGGCCGGGGCGAGGACAACGACTTCAAGCCGCATGGCGCGCGCGAGGTGCGCCAGGCCGCCCAGGCCTTCCTGGCGATGAAGGCCCGGATCGTCCGCCACATCGAGCAGCGCACGGCCCTGCTGGCCAGCGTCAGCCACGATCTGCGCACGCCGCTGACCCGGCTGAAGCTGGAAATGGCCTTGTCGGAGCCCAGCGAGCAGATCGAGGCCATGAAGGGCGATCTGGCCGAGATGGAGCACATGATCGACGAGTACCTGGCCTTCGCGCGCGGCGAGGGCGGCGAGGCCGCCCAGGTCGTCGATCTGGCCGAGCTGGTCGAGGGGGTCGTGGCCTCGGCCGAGCGCGCCGGCGCGGCGATCGAGACCCAGATCGCGCCGGGGCTGGAGGCGCGCCTGCGACCGCTGGCCTTCCGCCGGGCGCTGGCCAACCTGATCGACAACGGCCTGGCCCACGCCCGCCATGTTCGCGTCAGCGTCGCGCCGCGCCTGACCGGCGGGGTCGAGATCGCCGTCGACGACGACGGGCCGGGCATCCCCGAGGATCGCTACGAGGAGGCCTTCAAGCCGTTCTCGCGCCTCGACGAGAGCCGGAACCAGAACGAGAAGGGCGTGGGCCTGGGCCTGGCCATCGCGCGGGACATGGCTCGCGGCCTGGGCGGCGACCTGGTGCTGGCGCGGTCGGCGCTGGGCGGTCTGAGGGCGTCGATCCGTCTGCCGGGATAAGCCGTAGATCCTCCCCCGCGCCGCGGGGGAGGATCTAGAACCCCGCGCCGATCTTGCCGAGCTGCTCGGCCATCTGCTTCAGGCGCTTGTCGAGCTCGGCCATGGTGCGGTTGAGGGCGCCTTCATCGTCGCGCCAGACCTGGACGGCGCGGGCCCAGACAGCGGTCATCGCCGCCAGGCGCGCGGCGGTGGCCTCGACGCCGGCGGCTTCGAGGATGGCGCGGGCGGTCTTGGGAAACCGGATCACCGCCAGCAGCGGACCGTCGGCCTTGGCGATGGCGATCAGCGCCGCGCGGTGCGGCTCCATCGCCTCGAGGCGCGCCATGGCCGCGTCGAACAGGCGATCGTGGACCGGCGCGCTTTCGGCATAGTCGACGCCGAGGGCCGCGCGGTCGAAGCGAGCCGACAGATGGGCCAGCACGCCGCGCTTGCTATCGGCGGCGACGTAGAGCTCGGCGAACGGAACCTCGGCCTTGGCGGCGATGTCGCGCAGGGCGATGGCCGGCCAGGGCCGGTCGGCCGCCAGGGCCAGGGCGGCGGCGGCGGCGCGGTCGAGAATATCCTCTCGGAGGGGCGAAGCGGCGGTCATGAGAGTCACATGGTCGCCGAAAGCGACGAGAGCAAGACAGTCAGCCGCCCAGTTCCTTCGAACGGGTCACGGCGGCCTCCAGCGCCTTGGGCAGCAGGTCGCCAAACCCGCCCTCGCCCATCAGCACCGACAGCGCCGCCGCCGTCGTGCCGCCGGGCGAGGTCACCTGCTTGCGCAGCTCGGCCGGCTCCTCGCCGCCCCGCGCCATCAGGGCCGCCGCGCCGATGATGGTCGCCCGCGCCAGCTTGGCGCTGTCGGCCGCGTCCAGGCCCTGGGCGGCGCCGGCGGCCTCCAGCGCCTCGACGAAGGCGTAGAGATAGGCCGGCGCCGAGCCCGAGACGGCCGTCGCCGCGTGCATCAGGTCCTCGTTTGGCAGGTCGACCACGGTCGCCACCGGCGCGAACAGGGCGTGAGCCGCCGCTCGCGCGTCGGCGTCGTCGGCGAAGATCGACGCCGTGCCTTGGCCGATCGCCACCGCCGTCGTCGGCATCACCCGCGCCACGCGCCGGCCGCCGAAGGCCTCGGCGATGTCGGCCGCGCGGACGCCGGCCGCGATCGAGACGATGATGGCGTCCGGGGCGAGATGGGGAACGACGTCCTTGACCGCCTCGCGCCAGATCTGCGGCTTCACGGCCAGCAGCACGGTCTTGGCCGCGCCCAGAGCCTCCGGCGCCGGATTGACCAGAGCGCCCTCGAAGGCGGCGGCGTCGATATTGGGATCACGGATGATCAGGTCGGCGGCGGCGAAGGCCCCCGCGTCGCGCCAGCCCTCGGCCAGGGCCCCGCCCATGCGGCCCGCGCCGAGAAGGAGAATGGGGGTCATAAGGATTACCTCTCGCAGCCCGCTCCTTCTCCCCTTGCGGGAGAAGGTGTCGCGAAGCGACGGATGAGGGGTCGCACAGCGGCGTCCATCAAGCCTATCGCGCGTCGAAGGCGAAGAAACCCCTCATCCGACCTGCTTCGCAGGCGACCTTCTCCCGCAAGGGGAGAAGGGAAGTCCAGCTTAAATCAGGCCTGCCCCACCGTCTCGAACATGCAGGCGGCCATGGCCTGGTCCGGGGTCTTGGCGCCCTGGAGCAGGAATTCGAACGCCGGGAAGAAGCGGTCGGCGGCTTCCACCGCCGCGTCGATCATCGAGGCGGCCTGGGCCATGGTCGGGCGCTCGCCGGCCGGCAGGGCCAGGGCGTGGCGGAACACCACCTCGCCATCCTCGGTCCAGACCTCGAAATGGCCCAGCCAGACGCGCTGGTTGATCAGGGCCAGGAGCTCGTAGGCGTTGGCGCGCTTGGATTTCGGGGCGCGGAGATCCAGCGACAGGCACAGCTGCAGGCAGTCGGCCTCGGGGCGCCAGGCGAACCACAGCTCGTAGTCCTTCCAGTCGCCCCGGAGCGCGAACGCCAGGTCGCCGTCCTCGGTGCGATCAAAGGTGAGATTTTCGGCCGACAGCACATGTTCGACCACCTCTAGGGGGTCGAGAGCCATCAGGACGTCGTCGTCTTCCGGTTGGGTGTCCATGAAAAACCTACGTCCCCGCCCGCGACGGCGGGGGTCGCCCCCGCCATGAATCGCTCACGTCCTAGGGGACACTAATCTGCTTCGTTGCGTTCGTCTCAACCCGCTTCACGTCCGGAGCGAGCGACGAATCACCTATTCGCCTGAACTCGCGGTTTTTTTGGCGGGCGTCTTCTTGGCCGCCTTCAGCGCCGTGACCTCTTCGCGCAACGCCGCGACCTCGGCCTTGAGGGCTTCGAAATCGTCGCGACGGATCAGGTCGAACTCAGCCGCCAGGCGGTCGGCCTGGGCCCGCATCGCGGTTTTCGCCTCTTCTCCGGCCGTTTGGGCGATGCCCATGGCCGCCTGGGTCAGCTTGGCGAATTCGTCGAGGAAGGGGTTCTGGCTATGCATGTCCGGTCCATGCCCGAGGAGGGGCGCGCCTTCTTATATGGGAAACGGGGGATGAAAGCGAAGCCCGAAGGCTATAGAGGTGCGACGATCTGTCCGCACGGAGCCCGAGCGTGATCTTCCCGAACATCGACCCCGTGGTCCACATCGGGCCCCTGGCGCTGCAATGGGGCCCGCTGGCCCTGCGCTGGTACGCCCTGGCCTATGTGGCCGGCATTCTGCTGGGCTGGCGCTACGCCATCCGTCTGACCCGCACCGAAGGCGTCTGGGGCGGCCGCCAGCCGACCGCCAACGCCCTCCAGATCGACGATCTGGTGCTGTGGATCACCCTGGGCATCATCCTCGGGGGGCGGCTGGGCTATATTCTGTTCTACATGCTGATGAACGGCGACCAGCGCGCCTGGCTGTTCTCGCACCCCCTGGACGTCTTCAAGATCTGGGAAGGCGGCATGTCGTTCCACGGCGGCTTCCTGGGCGTCTGCGTCGCCATCGTGCTGTTCTCCCGCAAGAACGGCATCGACATGCTGAAGCTGGGCGATCTGGTCGCCCCGGTCGTACCGATCGGCATCTTCTTCGGCCGTATCGCCAACTTCATCAACGGCGAGCTGTGGGGCCGGACGACCGACGTCCCCTGGGGCATGATCTTCTGCAACGAGACGATCAAGGCCGCCAATCGCGGGACCTGTCCGGCGGGTCCGTATCCGCGTCACCCCAGCCAGCTGTACGAAGCGGGTCTGGAAGGCCTGACGCTGTTCCTGATCCTGGCCTTCTGCGTCTATCGCCTGAAGTGGCTCCAGCGGCGCGGGGCGATCGTCGCCGCCTTCCTGATCTCGTATGGCCTTTTCCGCCTGTCGCTGGAGAACGTGCGCAATCCGGACATCGGCATGCCGGCCTTCCCGCTGGGCCTGACGATGGGGATGATGCTGTCGACGCCGATGCTGCTGGTGGGCGGCTGGCTGCTGTGGAAGGCGCTGAAGGCGCCGATCCAGCCCGTCGGCGAGGACGATCCGGGGGCGCATGAGCCTGCTTGATCGCCTGAAGGCCCAGATCGCCCAGGACGGGCCGATCGGCGTCCCCGAGTTCTTCACCCGCTGCCTGCACGACCCGCGCGACGGCTACTACGCGACCCGCCCCGAACTGGGCGCTGGAGGCGACTTCATCACCGCCCCGCTGGTCAGCCAGATGTTCGGCGAGTTGATTGGCCTGTGGGCGATCGAGACCTGGATCCGCATGGGTCGCCCCGCGCCGTTCCGCCTGGTCGAGATGGGTCCCGGCGACGGCGCGCTGATGAGCGACCTGCTGCGCGCCGCGCGCGTGGCGCCGGACTTCCTCGCGGCGTCCGACCTTTGGCTGGTCGAGGTGTCGGCGCCGCTGCGCGCCCAACAGAAGGCCCGGCTGGGAGACACGCCCCGCTGGGTCGACCGGCTGGACGAAGTCCCGGCCGGCGCGCCGATGATCCTGGTCGCCAACGAGCTGCTGGACTGCCTGCCGGCGCGGCAGTTCGTCCGAACGAAAGACGGCTGGGCCGAGCGGGTGATCGGACTGGGCGACAAGGGAGAGCTGGCGTTTGGGCTTAGAAGTTTGGGTAAATCCCTCCCCCTTGATGGGGGAGGGGCAGGGGTGGGGGTGACTGCGGCGGTGGGGGTGACCGCGGCGGTTGATGATGAACGCCGTCGCCAAGCCGCCAACGCCGAGATCACCCCCATCCCCTACCCTTCCCCCATCAAGGGGGAAGGGGGCTTTTCGATCGGCGCCGTCGTCGAATCCTCGCCCGCCCAGGCGGCCCTCGCCTCCGACATCGCTCATCGCCTCGTCGCCGACGGTGGCGCGGCGCTGCTGATCGACTATGGCCGCGACGCCCCGGAAGCCGGCGACACCCTGCAGGCCGTGCGCGACCACCAGAAGGTCGATCCGCTGACGACGGCGGGCCTGGCCGACCTGACCGTCTGGGCCGACTTTCCCTCGGTCATCGCCGCCGCGCGGGAAACCGGGGCCAAGGCCGGACCGATCCTGAGCCAGGCCCAGTTCCTGCTGGCGCTGGGAATCCTCGACCGCGCCGAGGCCCTAGCGGCGCGACAGCCCGAGAAGACCGACCAGATCGGAAGACAGCTTGATCGCCTGCTCGGCGAGGCGCAGATGGGGAGCCTGTTCAAGGTCGCGTGCCTCGCCGCGCCCGGCCTTTCGCCCCCCCTCTTCGAGGACGCGACATGATCCACAAGTCCGACCTGCCGACCGTCCAGTCGCCGCTGCTGTCCAGCCTGCCCGGCGTCAAGCACGCCTTCTTCACGCGCCAGGGCGGCGTGTCGAAGGGCATCTATGACAGCCTGAACGTCGGGCGCGGCAGCAAGGACGACCCGGCCGACGTCGTCGAGAACCGCGCCCGCGCCGCGCGCTGGTTCGGCGGCGCGCCGGAAGACCTCAACACCTGCTACCAGATCCACTCGACCATCGCGATCACCGCCGACGGCTCGTGGGGCGATGTCCGTCCCGAGGGCGACGCCGTGGTCAGCAAGACGCCCGGCGTGATCTGCGGCGCCCTGGCCGCCGACTGCGCGCCGGTCCTGCTGGTCGATCCCGAGGCCCGGGTCGTGGCCGCCGCCCACGCCGGCTGGCGGGGCGCGCTGGACGGCGTGGTCCAGGCCGCCGTCGACCGCATGGTGACGCTGGGCGCGCGACCGGATCGCATCACCGGCGTCGTCGGCCCCTGCATCGGCCCGAAGTCCTACGAGGTGGGACTGGAGTTCCTGCAGAGGTTCGAAGCCGACTGCCCGGGCTCGGGCCGGTTCTTCAACCCCGGTGTTTCCGACGACAAGCGCTTCTTCGACCTGCCCGCCTTCGTGCTGGACCGCCTGGCGACCGCCGGCGTCGAGCGCCGCGAGTGGGTGGGCCGCGACACCCGCGCCGAGGAGGATTGGTTCTTCTCCAACCGCCGCGCCTTCCTGAACAACGAGGGCGATTACGGCCGCCTGCTGTCGGCGATCATGCTGGAGGCGTGAGGCGCCCGAACCACGACGGCAAAGCTCCGCACACGGAAGCGGATGTTAACGCTTGCCCCGGGGGCGATCGCTGCTAGAAGGCCCCGCATCGGCCGCCCCCACATTCCGAGCGATCCCCATGAAGCTGCTGTCCGGCAACTCGAACCGCCCTCTGTCCCAGGCGATCGCGGAATATCTCGACATGCCGCTGACCCGCGCCCAGGTGCGCCGGTTCGCCGACCTCGAGGTGTTCGTCACCATCGACGAGAACGTGCGGGGCGAGGACGTCTTCGTCATCCAGTCGACCAGCTATCCGGCCAACGACAACCTGATGGAGCTCCTGATCTGCATCGACGCCCTCAAGCGCGCGTCGGGCAAGCGGATCACCGCCGTGCTGCCCTATTTCGGCTATGCCCGCCAGGACCGTAAGACCGGCGGCCGCACGCCGATCTCGGCCAAGCTGGTCGCCAACCTGATCACCCGCTCGGGCGCCGACCGCGTCCTGACCATGGACCTGCACGCCGGCCAGATCCAAGGCTTCTTCGACATTCCGACCGACAACCTCCTGCCCTCGCGGCTGATGGCCGAAGACATCCGCAAGCACTATCCGATGGGCGACGACCTGATGGTCGTGTCGCCGGACGTCGGCGGCGTGGTTCGCGCGCGCGCCCTGGCCAAGCGGCTGGACGACGCCGATCTGGCCATCGTCGACAAGCGCCGCTCGGGTCCGGGCCAGTCTGAGGTCATGAACATCATCGGCGACGTCAAGGATCGTCGCTGCATCCTGTTCGACGACATCGCCGACTCGGCCGGCACCCTGTGCAACGCCGCCCAGGCCCTGATGAGCCACGGCGCCACCTCGGTCAGCGCCTACATCACCCACGGCGTGCTGTCGGGCGCGGCGGTCGACCGCGTGGCCAATTCGGTCCTGACCGAGCTGGTGGTCACCGACTCGATCGAGGCCTCGGATCCGGCCAAGGCCTGTCCGAAGATCCGCTACGTCTCGTGCGCCCCGCTGATCGGCGAGGCCATCCGCCGGATCGCCAACGAAGAATCGGTGTCGAAGCTGTTCGACTAACCCGGAGGGGCGAGCCTCTCGCCCCTCCCACGGCCACGCTTGTAAAAGTTTGGTTAACGAGGCGACAGTCACATTGTCGTCCGCCCGGGCTGCTATGCGCGCCGCCGAAGTCTTGATGGGAAATTCACCACCATGCGTTCCTTCTCGCGTACACGGATCGTCCTGACGACGACCGCCGTGGCGCTCGCCGCGTTGGTCGCGGCCTGTAGCTCCCCGCCGCCGCCCGCGCCGCCGCCCGTCGTGCAGGCCCCGCCGCCCCCGCCGCCGATCACCCTGTCGACCAGCCTGGTCGAGCGCGCCAGCGCGTTCCGGGGCTATATGACGCGCGCCGCCGCGGTGTCGTCGACCTTCCAGAACGGCGACCAGATCCAGGCGTCGCTGAAGGTCGGCGCGGCCTACGAGCCCAAGTCGTTCCTGAACGGCGCGGTGGCCTACGCCGCCGTGCTGGCGCTGCAGGACCCGACCTTCGTGTCGTCCGTGCGCGAGGTCGCGGCCAACGCGGCCCAGCGCCAGCAGATGATCGCCAACATCTTCTCCAACCCCTCCTACGCCACGGTGTTCAAGGGTTCGGACAGCGCCGCGGGCCTGATCATCGACACGATCGGCAATGACGGCCTGAAGGTCTACATGGCCGGCAAGGCCGTGAAGCAGTCGGCCTATGACGTCCAGAAGGCCAGCTGGTCCAAGAGCTTCGTCGTCGACCGCGACGGCCGCTTGGCCTCGGCCAAGACGCTGTCGAACACGCCGGCCCTGGCCGAGAGCGCCGACGTGGCGGTGCTGCAAAGCGCCTCGACCGGCGGCCAGTCACTGGGCCTGACCCCGCGCACGGCGCCCGCCCCCTACCAGCCTGTGGTGATCCGCGGCCTGGCCGTCGCGGCCCTGGCGGCCCTCGGCGCGGCCGGCGACGACAACCTGACCTCGATCGACGCGCTCAGCAACGATCCGGGGACGTCCAACTGCCTGTCCATGGCCAAGCTGAACCTCTACCAGTGCCTGGCGGTGGCCAAGCCGCACTACGAGGACATCTTCTGCCTGGGCCAGCACATCCTGATGGATACCGGCGCCTGCATGGTCAAGGCCGCCGGCGCCAGCCTGCCGCCCGAGCCCCCGCCGCCGCCCAAGCCCGAGCCGGTCTCGACCAAGAAGAAGGTCGCGGCCAAGAAGGGTTCGGCCAAGAAGCCGGCCGCCAAGAAGAGCTGATTTTCCTCCCGATACGCGCGAAGGGGCCGGGCGATTGCGTCGCCCGGACCTTTTGTGTATGTAGCGCGACCCCAAAACGACCGGGCGAGCGTGGCGATACGGCCATAGGCGTCAGGTCACAGACGAGAGCATCCGGCTCTCGAGAAAGACAGCCTCATGGCCGAGATCATTCTGAACGTTGAAGTCCGCGACGGCGCCGGCACCGGCAACGCGCGCGCCACCCGCCGCGAAGGCAAGGTCCCCGGCGTCCTGTACGGCGGCGGCAAGGCCCCGGTGAACATCGCCGTGCGCGCCAACGAATTCCGCAAGTCGCTGTACACCGGCAAGCTGCTGGGCCACCTGGTCACCCTGCAACACGGCGACGAGAAGCAGTCGGTCATCGCCAAGGCAATCCAGTTCCACCCGGTCACCGACGAGCCGATCCACTTCGACCTGTACCGCGTCGACGAGCACCAGCTGATCAAGATCGAAGTGCCGGTTCACTTCAAGAACCAGGACATCTCGGTCGGCATGAAGAAGGGCGGCTCGCTGGAAGTGATCCGTCACACCGTCGAACTGGCCTGCCCGGCCGACAAGATCCCCGAAGAGCTGGTCATCGACCTGGCCTCGCACGACATCGGCGACACCATCCGCATCTCGGAAGTGAAGCTGCCGGAAGGCGTGAAGCCGGCCGTGGACCGCGACTTCGTGATCGCGACCCTGAAGGCCTCGTCGGCCGCCCAGTCGGACGCCGGCGACACCACCGTCGAAGGCTAATCCGCTCGGTCTTCGGATCGACCTGTTTTAGAGACGGGCGGGCCTTCGGGTCCGCCCGTTTTCGTTTGTCCCCCTTGAGACCCTCGCGATGCTGATCCTCGCCGGCCTGGGCAATCCCGAGCCCAAGTACGAGAAGAACCGCCACAACGTCGGCTTCATGGCCGTCGACGCGCTGGCGCGAAAGTGGGGGACCGCCCCGTGGCGCGCCCGCTTCCAGGGCCTGGCCTGCGAGGGGCAGGTCACGACGCCCGACGGGCCGGTCAAGCTGCTGCTGCTCAAGCCCAAGACCTATTACAACGAAAGCGGCCGCGCCGTGGGCGAGGCCATGAAGTTCTTCAAGCTGACCCCCGCCGACGTCATCGTCTTCCATGACGAGATCGACATGGCGCCTGGGCGCTTCCGGATGAAGGCGGGCGGCGGGGCGGCCGGCAACAACGGCATCCGCTCGGTGACCAGCCAAGTCGGCGACGCCTTCCGCCGAGGCCGCATCGGCGTGGGCCACCCCGGCCACAAGGACGCGGTGATGCACTATGTGCTGGGCGACTTCCACAAGGTCGAGCACCAGTGGCTGGACCCGATGCTGGACGCCATCGCCGACGCCCTGCCCTTCGCCGCCGCCGGCGACGACGATCGCTACCAGGCCGAGGTCATGCGCCTGGCGCCCGCGCCGAAGGCCGATCCTCGCAAGCCCGGCAAGGCGGACGATTGACGCCGGACGGCGGGCAAGGGAAAGACCGGAGGCCACAGTCTAGGGTTCCGACATGTTCTCGCTTCCGCTACCGCTTCTGGGCC
Source organism: Caulobacter vibrioides OR37 (assembly GCF_000372645.1). Classification (GTDB taxonomy): domain Bacteria; phylum Pseudomonadota; class Alphaproteobacteria; order Caulobacterales; family Caulobacteraceae; genus Caulobacter; species Caulobacter vibrioides_E. Next base: position 40,548 of record NZ_APMP01000009.1, read on the forward strand.
TGTCGTTCCTGATCGCCATCGCCCTGTGCGTCCATGTGGTCCGCACGGGCCAGCAGATGTACTGGCTGTGGATCATCCTGGCCTTCCAGCCGATCGGCGGGATCGTCTATTTCGTGGCCGTGATCGGCCCGGAGATCTGGGGCGGCAAGACCGCGCGCAAGGTCGGCCAGGCCGCGCGCAAGGCGCTGGACCCGCAGCGTGAATACCGCGAGGCCGCCCAGGCCGTCGACGACGCCCCGACCGTGGCCAACCGCGTCCGCCTGGCGGTGGCGGCCACCGAGCTTGGCAAGCACGCCGAGGCCGAGCGCCTCTACGCCGACAGCCTGACGGGCATGTACGCCGACGACGCTCAGCTGCTGCTGGGCCGCGCCAACGCCCTGATCGAGCTCTCCCGCCCCGCTGAGGCCCTGCCCCTGCTGGAAAAGCTGGGCGAGCAGCCCAACGCCGGGCGCACGCCCCACACCATGCTGGCCCTCGGCCGCGTCTATCACGCCCTGGGCCGCGAGGAGCAGGCCGACACCGCCCTGCGCTGGGCCGCCGACCACTATCCCGGCTTCGAGGGCATCGCCCGCTACGCGGTGTTCCTGGCTCAGACCGGCCGCAAGGACGAGGCCCGCGCGCAGTTGGCCGAGATCGACAAGCGCCTGGCCAAGACCCACAGCCACTTCCGCAAGGAAGCCAAGAGCTGGCGCGACTTCGCCGCCCAGGCCGTGGGCTGAGCCCGACCGATCCAGAGGGGACCGACATGACCGCTCTTCACCCGCTTCGCCGGCGCGAGCTCCTGGCCAGCCTGGGCGCCGGCGCCCTGGCCGCCGCCGTCCCCGCCTGGGCCAGGCCCGACGCCCCCCGGAAGATGACCGACGGCGTGGCCCTGATCGGTCCGGCCGAGCGCCAGGCCCGGCTGGAGCGCGCCCAGGCCCTGATGGTGAAGCTCGGCCTCTCGGCCATCGTCACCGAGGCCGGCTCGTCGATGGACTATTTCACCGGCGCGCAATGGAGCCGCAGCGAGCGGCCGGTGCTGGCGATCATCCCGCGCGAGGGCCAGGTCGGCATGGTCATGCCGAAGTTCGAGGAGCCCTCGATCCGCCAGAGCCTGTCGGTCCCCGCCGAGGTCCGCCCCTGGGAAGAGGACGAGAACGCCTACGCCATCGCCGCCGGCCTGCTGGCCGACCGCAAGCTGGCCTCGGGAACGATCGGCGTCGAGGAGACGACCCGCGACTTCATCGTCGAGGGCCTGACCCAGGCGCTGCCCTCGGCCAAGGTGGCGTCGGGGGCGGCGGTGTTCCGGGGCTGCCGGATGATCAAGACGCCGGCCGAGATCGCCCTGATGCAGGTCGCCGCCGACATCACGGTGGCGGCCCTGCGCCACACCCACGCCAACGTCCGGGCGGGCATGGGCCCCAAGGACATCGCCGCCCTGATGAGCGACTTCACCGTGGCCCAGGGCGCGCGGGTCAGCTTCAACCTGATCCTGATCGGCGAGGCCAGCGCCTATCCGCACGGCTCGCGCCAGCCCCAGATCGTGGGCGAAGGCCAGGTGGTGCTGATGGACTGCGGCTGCAATGTCGGCGGCTACGAGTCGGACATCTCGCGCACCTTCGTATTCGGCGAGCCGACCGCCCGCCAGCGCAAGGTCTGGAACGACGTCGCGCGCGGCCAGCAGGTGGCGTTCGAGGCCGCCCAGATCGGCGCCGAGGCCGGCTCGGTCGACCGCGCCGTCCGCGCCTATTACGAGAGCCTGGGCTGGGGTCCGCGCTACAAGCTCCCCGGCCTGTCGCACCGCACCGGCCACGGCATCGGCATGGACGGCCACGAGCCGGTGAACTTCGTGATGTCCGAGACGACCCGGCTGGCGCCCGGCATGTGCTTCTCGGACGAGCCCGGTATCTACATCCCGGACGAATTCGGCGTGCGGCTGGAGGACTGCATCCACCTGACCCCGCAAGGCCCCAAGTGGTTCAGCGAGCCGCCGAAGTCGCTGGACAAGCCGATGGGGTGACGGGCCGGCGCGCGGCGTCTCGACCAGGCCGACATCGCGAGGTTGGGCCTCGTTCAGCCCCCCTTCCCCCTTGATGGGGGAAGGGTTGGGGATGGGGGTGATCCGCTGAGTTCGGGGCCGCGCACGGCTTCCAACGCCGCGTCACCCCCATCCTGCTCTCCTCGAGCCCCGCGCCAATCTCGGGAGAGGCCCCTGAACGACTCGCTCCCCGTCGGCATGGCGACATCCGTCCCGATGGCGGCGAGTTCGTCCTCTGGTAGTCTGCGGCCATGAACGACAAACCCGCTCTCTGGCCCACGATGCGAGCTAACTCGGCGCGACTTTACGTGCTGATAGCGCGCAAAGCGGGTCGCGCCGTCGTGTTTCGACGAGGGCCGACGAAGCGCACTCTCGTTCTCACTTGGGACCTGAGGACCGACACGCTCGTCCCGGGGCAATGGCTTAAAGGCCGAATCTATGAACGCCGCGCCGACTTGTCGCCGGATGGAGAACTACTCGTGTACGCCGCTGCAAAGGGCGGAAGCGAACTTACGAGTTGGGTCGCCGTGTCGCGACCGCCGTACCTGACCGCGCTGGCCCTTTGGACCGAAGCCGGCATGTGGGGCGGCGGCCTCTTTGGAAAAGATTGGCGATCGCTCCAACTGAACCTGCTGTCCTGGGAAGTCGCCGACAAGGACAGGAGCGCTGGCTCGGTGTCTTCGAAACTGCGGGTTTCGAGACTTCATCCCTATCTCGACGAGCTGAGATTATCGCTCATGCGCCTGCAGCGAGAGGGATGGGATATCACATTAGGCGAACGGAAAAAGCTGCCACGCACCGCGCGCTATGGCTACGTCTTCGATCCGCCCATAGTTCAAACCAAGGCTCTGCGCGCGGGATGGACGCTCGTCGTCGAGATGCACGCCGCTAATGAGTCGAATGGCAGGCTGTACGTTGAAACCGCTTCCGTGCGAGGCGCGGACGGCGTGATCAAGGCCCAGCTGGGGCGGGTAGATTGGGCGGATATCGACCTCAAAGGGGATATCATACTCGCGCGTGAAGGATGCTTGAGCCGGCTCAAAATATCTCAACTGGCCAATGACGCGCCCAGCGAGCCAAGCCTGATCGCAGATCTAAACGATCTGAGCTTTCGGCCCCTTGAAACTCCGGCGAAGGCATTGCGATGGCCCTGATGGGCTGGTGCGTTTGTTAGCGCCAGTGGCCGCTTCGTCCGACAATCACCCAAGTCGGACTATCGTCACTTCCCTTTACGGCGATCCGCCAACCGACAGGCGAAAAAGGTCGCCCAAGACAGCGCGCCCCCTAAAACCGTCCCCGCTGGAAGTCCTCGAACGCCTGGACGATCTCCTCGCGGGAGTTCATCACGAACGGGCCGTGCCAGAAGACCGGCTCATTGATCGGGCGGCCGGCCAGCAGCAGGACGCGGGCGTCGGTGACGGCCTCGACGCGGATGGCGTCGCCGGTTCCCAGGAACACGCCCGACAGCGCGTTCACCGTATCGTGGGCCACCCGGACCTGGCCTTCATAGACCGCCAGCATGGCGTTGCGGTCGTCGCCGACCGACTCCTCGAACACGGTCCCGGCCGGCAGGACGACGTCGAAATAGAGCGCGTCGACCGCGCCGCCGCCGATCGGGCCGGCGGTTCCAGCATCGGTCGCGCCGGAGATCACCTTGACCGAGACGCCGCCGTCGCGGGCCTCGACCGGAATGCTGTCGGCCTCGAACTCCTGATAGCCGGGCGCGCTCATCTTCAGCTTGGCCGGCAGGTTCACCCACAGCTGGAAGCCGCGCATCCGGCCCTCGGCCTGCTCGGGCATTTCGGAGTGGACGATGCCCTTGCCGGCCCGCATCCACTGGATGCCGCCCGGACCGATCACGCCCTCGCGGCCGGTGTTGTCCTTGTGACGCATCCGGCCTTCCAGCATGTAGGTCACGGTCTCGAAGCCGCGATGCGGGTGGTCGGGGAAGCCGCCCATGTAGTCGCTGGCCTGGTCGTTGTCGAAACAGTCCAGCATCAGGAACGGGTCGAACATCTGGGCTTCCGGCGTGCCCAGCATCCGGGTCAGGCGCACGCCGTCGCCGTCCGAGGCGGGCAGGCCCTTGACGATCTTCAGGACGGGTCGAACGCGCATGGGAGAACTCCTTTGGGCCTTTGATATCAGGTCTGGTTGCAATTGATGCAAGGGGCCGGCGCGTTCGCCTTTCGCGGCCATCCGTGCTAAGCGCGCGCCCAACGAAATTCACGAGAGTTCCATGGCCCTGAAAGTCGCCATCGTCGGCCTGCCCAACGTCGGCAAGTCCACCCTGTTCAACGCCCTGACCCAGACGGCGTCGGCCCAGGCCGCCAACTATCCGTTCTGCACGATCGAGCCCAACACCGGCGACGTGGCGGTGCCCGAGCCGCGCCTGAACGCCCTGGCCAAGGTCGCCGGCTCCAAGGAAATCATCCCGGCCCGGATCAACTTCGTCGACGTCGCCGGCCTGGTGCGCGGCGCGTCCAAGGGCGAGGGCCTGGGCAACCAGTTCCTGGCCAATATCCGCGACTGCGACGCCGTGGCCTTCGTGGCCCGCTGCTTCGAGGACAGCGACATCACCCACGTCGAGGGGCGCATCGACCCGATCGCCGATCTCGAGATCATCGAGATGGAGCTGATGCTGGCCGACCTGGAAAGCCTGGAAAAGCGCCTGCCCAACGTCGAGAAGCGCGCCAAGAGCGGCGGCGACAAGGACATGGTCCAGACCCTGCGCCTGATCAACCTGGCGCTGGAGCAGCTGCGCGAGGGGCGTCCGGCCCGCGCCGCCAAGGTCGACAAGGAAGACGCCAAGGCCTGGGCCATGCTGCAGCTCCTGACCTCGCTGCCGGCCCTCTATGTCTGCAATGTCGAGGAAGCCAGCGCCGACAAGGGCAACAAGTATTCGGACTTGGTCGCCGAGCGCGCCGCCCGCGACAACGCCAAGAGCGTGATCATCTCGGCCCAGATCGAAAGCGAGATCGCCCTGCTGGACGAGGCCGAGCGCGCCGAGTTCCTGGAAACCCTGGGCCTGGAAGAGCCCGGCCTGAACCGCCTGATCCGCGAGGCCTACAAGCTCCTGGGCCTGCAGACCTATTTCACGGTCGGGCCCAAGGAAGCCCGCGCCTGGACCATCCCCGTGGGGGCCACCGGCCCGCAGGCGGCCGGCGTGATCCACACCGACTTCGAGAAGGGCTTCATCCGGGCCGAGACGATCGCCTTCGACGACTACATCGCCCTGAACGGCGAAGTCGGCGCCAAGGAAGCCGGCAAGATGCGCTCGGAAGGCAAGGAATACATCGTCAAGGACGGCGATGTGATGCACTTCCGGTTCAACGTCTAGGACGTGCGGCGCCTCGTTCTAGTCGGGGCGCTGCTGCTGACGGCCTGCGGCTCGCCGCGGGCCGCGCTTCCGCCTGTGGTCGCAGATGGGGCGGTCGATCACGTTTTGGTCGAAAAGGCCGCCCATCGCATGACGCTCTACGTCGGCGACCGGGCGGTGCGGACCTACAGGGTGTCGTTGGGCGCCGGCGGCCTCGGCCCCAAGACCCGCGAAGGCGATCGCCTGACGCCCGAGGGCGAGTACCCCATCACCGGCCGCAATTCCCGGAGCCGCTTCCATCGCGCTCTACGCATCGGCTATCCGACGTCGGCCCAGCTCGCCGACGCCCACGCGCGCGGCGTCTCGCCCGGCGGCGACATCATGATCCATGGACTGCCCAATGGGGCTGGCGTCGTGCCGGCGCTTTTCAAGGGCCGTGACTGGACCGATGGCTGCATCGCCGTCACCGATTCCGAGATCGACGAGATCTGGCGGCTGGTTCCAGACGGGGCGGCCGTGAGGATCATCGCTTGACCAATGGTCCAGCGCGCCTCTTGGATGCAGACGCATTTTCGGGAGTTGCTTCATGCCTGAGACCATCACCCTCGCCTCGGCCGTCGACGGCTTCGAGTTCACCGCCGTCCACGCCCAGGCCCAAGGCGCGCGCAAGGGCGGGGTCGTGGTGATCCAGGAGATCTTCGGCCTGGACCAATACGTGCTCGCCGATGTCGAGCGCTGGTCGGCGCGGGGCTTCGAGGTGTTGGCCCCGTCGATCTTCGACCGGGCCGAGCGCGGCTATGTCGCCGAGCACGAACCGGCCGCCTTCCCCGTCGGCATCGGTCACGTGCAGTCGATCGGCGTCGAGAAGATGCTGTCGGACATCCAGGCCTGTATCGACGCCCTGACCGAGCGCGGGCCGGTGTTCGCGGTCGGCTACTGCCTGGGCGGCTCGCTGGTCTGGCTGGCGGCCAGCCGGCTGCAGGGCCTGGCCGCCGGCTCGGCCTATTACGGCAGCATGATCGCCGCCAACGCCGAGGCGACGCTGGCCGCGCCGGTCCTGGTCCACCTGGGCCGCAAGGACGCCCACATCCCCGCCGATGAGGTGAAGGCCAAGGTCGAGGCCGCCCACCCCGACGTCCCGGTCCACATCTACGAAAACAGCGGCCACGGCTTCAACAACGACGGCCGTCCGGACAGCGATCTCGCCGACGCCGAGCTGGCCCGCGCGCGCACCCTGGCCTTCTTCGAAGCCCACGGGGCCGCCTGAGCATGGGAGCGCGCATCGCTCTGGCCTGCCGCGACGGCGGGCCGTTCGCGGCCTACCACGCGCCGCCGCTAGAGGCCCGGCGCGGCGGGATCGTCATGCTGCACGCCATCTGGGGGGTCACGCCGCATATCCGCCAGCTCAGCGACAGCCTGGCCGAGCAGGGCTATGAGGTCATCGCCCCCAGCCTGATGGACGCCGCCGACGCGGATTTCCCGGTCGAGGACCTGACGCCGGCGATCCTCGACGACCGCATGGCGCTGGGCAAGCTGACCGGCTGGGGCGCGACCACCCTGCCCCGCGTCCAGGCGGCGATCGACGCCCTGGACGGCCCGGTGTTCGTCATGGGGTTCTGCTATGGCGGCACGACGGCGTGGCTGGCGGCATGCCGCTGCGACGGCGTGACGGCGGTCTCGGCCTTCTATGGCGGCGACATCGCGGCCTATCGCGACGAGACGCCCAAGACAGCGACGATCCTGCACTTCGGCAAGACCGACAGCCTGATCCCGATGGCCGACGTCGACGCCATCCGCGACGCCCATCCGGACCTGCCGATCTATCTGTACGAGGCCGGCCACGCCTTCGTCGCGCCCAGCGGCCACCACCCCGACAGCGCGCGCCTGGCCCTGCTGCGGACGCTCCAGCTCTTCCAGCGCGCGGGGGGTGGGAAGGCGGAGAACTGACCCGCGGCGCTTGACTTTGTGACGCTTCGATTGAACCCTACTCTGGGTTTATGGATGGAGGGGTGACAATGTTTAGGCGTTCACTTCGGTCGGGCTTTGTCGCGGCGCTGATCGTCGTCGCTTCGGGGACCTCGGCTCTCGCGCAAGTGGGCGCCCCAGCGCCGTTTCCGAACCTTCCGCCGCAACCGCTGCCCAAGCGCTTCGCCACCTCGAGCTTCGACGTACAGAAGAAGGCGACATCGACGTTCCGTGAGGAGCGGCGCTCGGCGCTGCCGCTTCAGGTCAGCACCGCGCGTAAGCTGGCGGAACAATTGCAGATTCCCTGCGATGTCATTGACGCCGGCCTGCTATCGGACCGTCCGACCAAGGATCCCAGCTACGAGCTCGTCTGCAAGGACTCGATTGGTTGGATCATCCTGCATCGCGACGATGGTGGCACTCAGGTGGCCGACTGCCTGGCCTGGCAAGACTCGGCCGCCGCCGCCGGCCGCAAATGGCCGCGCGGGCTCGAATGCCTGATGCCCGCCAACAGCGACCCCATCGTCGGCCTGAAGCCTTTGGCCAAGCGCGTTGCCTCGGGCTGTGACCTGGCGGATGCGGCCTTCCTCGGATCGGGGGGGCAGCCCGCGATCACGCGCTATGAATTGGCCTGTCGGAACGGCCAAGGCTACGTTGTCGATCAACCCGCGCCGGGCTCAAAGGCCTCCTTCTCTTCGATCACCTGCGCCGACGCGGCTAAGCTCGGCGCGCCGTGCAAGCTGCCAGCCGGCGGCAAGAATAAAGCCGGCTGAGCAAGGCGCGACGACACAAACAGATCTTTCCCTTTCCCGGCGCGGCGACCTAGGCTGCGGGTCATGCGTTCCTGCCTCGCCGCGCTGCTTCTGACGACCACGATCACCGCCGACGCGGCCCGCGCTGGGGAGACGGCGTGCTGGTTCGAAAACGGGGCGGTCGTGGCGCCGGCGGTGATCGGGACCATGGCCGGCGACTACGTCATCGACCTGTCGGCCCCGCGCACCCTGCTGCATGACACCAAGGCGCAGATGGAGGGGATCCTCGCGCCCGAGCTCTCACTGTCGGTCGAGGTGGCCGGACTGAAGGCGCCGGCCGTGTCGGTCAAGGTCGCCGACCTGGACGCGCGCGGCGCGGGCTTCGTCACCCCCATCGCCGGGGTCATCGGCATGGATGTCCTTTCGGGCCACGCGATCGAGATCGACTTTCGCCATTGCCGCCTGCGCATCGACCGGCCCTGGCGGGCGCGGCGTCAGGCCGTCTTGCCGGTCACCCTGGTCCAAGGCCTGCCGACGATCGTCGCGGCCGTCAGCGACGGCCCCGTGGCCCTGCGCGGAGCCTTCGCCATCGACACCGCCTCCCGGGCCATGGCCCGGCTCTCGACGCGCGAGGCCAAGGCGAGCGGCAAGCTTGACCTTTCGGCCCGCCATCGGGCGCCGGCGCGGCTGCGGGCGCTGTCGATCGGCGGCGTGCTGGCCCAGAACGTTCCCGCCAGCCTGGCCGACGACCTGCCGGAGGGCGTGACCGGCAGCCTGGGCGTCGGCCTCTGGGCCCGCCATCGGCTGCACCTCGACGCCCGCGCCACCACCTTGTCGGTCGCGCCGTGAGCCCCTCCGCCGCGGCTTGACCAACGAAAAAGGCCCGGCGTTTCCACCGGGCCTTTCCATTTCAGCGCTGAACCAGGGCTCAGTGCGACTCGTTGCGCCACACGGTCTTGTAGCTGGCATACAGCAGACCCGAGAGCAGGATGAGGTAGATCAGCACGGCGAAGCCGGTCTGCTTGCGCTCTTCCAGCTTGGGCTCGGCGGCCCACATCAGGAAGGCCGAGACGTCCTTGGCTTCCTGTTCCAGCGTCGACTTCGTGCCGTCATCGAACGTCACCTGCCCGGCCTTCAGAGGCTGGGGCATGGCGATGAAGCCGCCCGGCGGGACGTGCTCCTTGTCGCCGGACCAGTACGACGACAGGTCGCCGGCCATGTACGGGTTGTAGTTCTGGCCAGGACCGACCTTCAGACCCTTCGGAGGCGCCTGATAACCGACCACGATCGAGTAGATGTGCGCCGGGCCGCCTTCGCGGGCCTTGGCCAGCAGCGACATGTCCGGCGGCAGGGCGCCGCCGTTGGCCGCGCGCGCCGCCGCCTCGTTGGCGAAGGGCGACGGGAAGCGGTCGGCGGGCGTGGCCGGACGCTTGATGGCGTCGCCGGTCTCGCCGTCGATGTCGGCCACCTGGTAGTCCTTGGCGATCGCCTTGACGACCGGGTTCTCGTTCGAGTTCGGATACTTCGGATTATAGAAGGGCGCGCCCTTGTCGCCGAGGTTGCGGAAGGCCACCAGCTTCATCGAGTGGCAGGCCGAGCAGACCTCGCGATAGACCTTGTAGCCGCGCTGCAGCTGGGCCTGGTCGAACGTGCCGAACGGACCTTCGAACGACCAGTGGACGTCCTTGGGCTCCAGCGCGCCGCCGTTGGCGAAGGCGGGGGCCGAGGCCCCCACCGTCAGGAGACCCGCGACCGCCGCGATAACCGAGAGTTTGCGGAGCATCGGGATCAACCCTTCTTGGCGTCGGCCGACAGGGCCGGCGAGGCGATCGAGTCCGGCACCGGCAGGGTCTTTTCGACCAAGCCCAGGACCGGCAGCACGACCAGGAAGAAAGCGAAGTAGTAGAGGGCCGCGAAGCGCGACAGCCACACGAAGCTGTTCAGGTCCGAACCCATGACCGAGAAGGTGGTCAGGTGCGGGATGACCGGATCGTCGGGCAGCTTGGCGCCGCAGAGGCCCAGGATGCAGCACACCACCACGAAGAACAGGAAGTAGATCTTCGCGGTCGGGCGGTAGCGCATCGAGCGCACCTTCGAAGTGTCCAGCCACGGCAGGGCGAACAGGCAGGCGATGGCGCCGAACATGGCCAGCACGCCCATCAGCTTGTCCGGCACGGCGCGCAGGATCGCGTAGAACGGCAGGAAGTACCATTCCGGAACGATGTGCGACGGCGTCACCAGCGGGTTGGCCTCGATATAGTTGTCCGCGTGGCCCAGGGCGTTGGGCATGTAGAAGACGAAGAAGGCGAAGAGGATCAGGAAGACGCTCATCGCGAAACCGTCCTTCACCGTCGCGTAAGGCGTGAAGGGCACGGTGTCGGCCTTCGACTTCGGGTCGACGCCGGTCGGGTTGTTCTGGCCGACGACGTGCAGGGCCCAGATGTGCAGGATCACGACGCCCGCGATCATGAAGGGCAGCAGGTAGTGCAGCGAGAAGAAGCGATTCAGGGTCGGGTTGTCGACCGCGAAGCCGCCCCACAGCCAGGTGGTGATGCTCTCGCCGACCAGCGGCAGGGCGCCGAACAGGTTGGTGATCACGACGGCGCCGTGGAACGACATCTGGCCCCAGGGCAGGACGTAGCCCATGAAGGCGGTGGCCATCATCAGCAGATAGATCACGCAGCCCAGCAGCCACAGCACTTCGCGCGGCGCCTTGTAGGAGCCGTAGTAGAGGCCGCGCAGCATGTGGATGTAGACGGCGATGAAGAACATCGACGCGCCGTTGGCGTGCATGTAGCGGATCAGCCAGCCGTAGTTCACGTCGCGCATGATGTGCTCGACCGACGCGAACGCGCCTTGGGCGCTCGGCGTGTAGTGCATCACCAGGATGATGCCGGTGATCAGCTGGGAGGCCAGGCACAGCGACAGGATGCCGCCGAAGGTCCACCAGTAGTTCAGGTTCCGCGGCGTGGGGTAGTCGACGAACGAATCGTAGCCCAGGCGCACGATCGGCAGACGGGCGTCGAGCCAGCGCTCGAAACCGGTCTTGGGTTGATAGGTCGAATGTCCGCTCATCTCGATTAGCCGATCTTGACCTTGGTGTCGGAGAGGAAGGCGTAATCCGGAACCACCAGGTTCTTGGGCGCGGGGCCCTTACGGATACGACCCGAGGTGTCGTAGACCGAGCCGTGGCACGGGCAGAACCAGCCGCCGTACTCGCCGCCGCCGAAGGTCGGCACGCAGCCCAGGTGGGTGCAGTTGCCGCCGACGATCAGCCATTGGGCCTTGCCCGGCTTCACGCGCGAGGCGTCCGTCGCCGGATCCTTCATGTCGGCGTGGTCGTCCTTGACCGCCTTGGCGATCTCGGCCTTGGTCCGGTTGCGGACGAACAGCGGCTTGCCGCGCCACTTGATCGTCACCTGCTGGCCCTCGGCGACCTTGGTCAGGTCGAACTCGGTCGAGGCCAGGGCCCGCGTGTCCGCGGACGGGTTCATCTGATCGATGAACGGCCACACCAGAGTCGCGGCGCCGCCGGCGGCGGCCGCGACGGCGGCGATGTGAATGAAGTCACGCCGGGAAGGATCGCTCCCGTGTTCCGGCTCGGTCGTTGCGCCCACGGCGGTGTCGGCCACCTTAAGTCACCCCTTTGATACAGGCGGTCGCGAGCGACCAACCTGGAGAAGCGCCTCCCAGCGCCATTCTTGCTCGACCCGCGAACGGATCTCCGCCACAAGGCAGCGGTCGGATCGTCCTATCGGACGCGCGGGCCAAGTCCGCAAGTCCTTTCGATTCGCGGCAAAGCCCCTGCTGCCCTTGTGGTTGGTTCGCTTATTATGCGTATCGCACTTTTTCAACCGGGTATTCCCCAGAACGTCGGCGCCGCCATCCGCCTCACCGCCTGTTTCGGCGTGGGGCTGGACGTCATCGAGCCTTGCAGTTTCCCCTTGAATGACAAGAGCTTGAAGCGCGCGGCGCTGGATTACGGCCCTCTGACGCACCTGACGCGGCACGACAGCTGGGAGACGTTCCTTAAGGCGCCGGCGCGCGCCGAAGGGCGCCTGTTGCTGTTCACGACCAAGGGCGCGACGCCGTTCCACCGGTTTTCGTTCGAGTCCGGAGACACCCTGCTGTTCGGCAACGAGAGCCGGGGCGCGCCCGAAGAGGTCCACGCGGCGGCCCAGGGGCGGCTGGTGATTCCAATCCGGCCCGAGACGCGCTCGATGAACCTGGCCACCACGGCGGCCATGGCGCTGGGCGAGGCGCTGCGCCAGACGGGCGGCTTTCCGGGCTAGAAGCCCCTAATGGTCCCCGAACTCGATGTCCCGGCGCGCGGACACGATGGTGACGATGAAGCCCGCCAGTACGTCCAGCAGCACCATCAGGGTGACCAGGAAGAAGGTCGAGGTCGCGAAGGCCGGAAACAGCAGAAACTCGACCAGGCAGAAGATGAACAGCACCATCGACAGCGAGTGGTTGATGATGGCGATCCGGCGGCTGGTCGTGGACTTCAACAGCTCGACGAACAGCACCACCAGCGAGGCGGCCAACAGAAGGTCGCCCAGGCTGACGCCCCACTCGGCCCGCGAGGTCATGTGGATGGTGAACAGCTTGTCGGTCATGCGGACATTGGCGTCCACGGCCTTGAACGCGCCCGACAGGGTCAGGCAGATCAGGTTGTAGATCAGCACTGGCAGCGCCAGCAGCGGAACCGCCGCGAACATCGAGCTTCCCCCTTCGGCACGCCCCGAGACGTCATGCCATGGTTAAGGCGTAACGGCTTATTCGGCTTCGGTGAAGACGTCTCGCCCGAAACGCGTGACGTCGCCTCTTACGCCTCGTCGACGCCCAGAGGATTGCGGGCCCGCGACTGCAACCACATCACCCCCAGGAGATCGGACACCGAGGCCTTCAGGCGGCCGAGGTTGGTGTATTTCGACACCCCCGTCTCGCGGTGGCGATGGTTCACCGGCTGGAACGCGACCTCGTAGCCCTCGCGCAGCATCAGGGCGGGAATGTAGCGATGGATGTGATCGAAGTACGGCAGGCGCAGGAAGGCCTCGCGCCGGAAGGCCTTCAGGCCGCAGCCGGTGTCGTTGGCGGTGTCTTTCAACAGTCGCTTGCGCACGCCGTTGCCGAACTTGGAGGCCAGCCGCTTGGCCTGGCTGTCCTGACGCTTGACCCGCTCGCCGCCCACCAGGGCGAGGCTGTCGGGGCCGGCGGCCAGGGCCTTGGCCAGGCGCGGCGCGTCGGCCGGATCGTTCTGCCCGTCGCCGTCCAGGGTGATGACGATCGGCGCGCGCGCGGCCAGCACGCCGCTGCGGACGGCGCGGCTCTGACCCGAGTTCTTCCGATGACCCAGCACGCGCAGTTGCGGGATCTCGGCCTTCAGGGCGATCAGCCGCGCCTTGGTGTCGTCGCGGCTGGCGTCGTCGACGAAGATCATCTCGTAGGCCTCGCCGGCGAAGGCGGCCGCGATCTCGCGCGCCAGCTTCGGCGCGGCCTCGCCCTCGTCGAAAACGGGAACGACGACGGAAAAGTCGGGGGTCTGGGCGGCTTGCAGGCTCATCGCCCCCTCATACAACAAAAGTCGCTCGAAGCCCGTCCTTTTCAAATCTCCGATTTGAAAGGGAAAGACGGGCTTCGAAATCAGATAGTTAGAGCGCGATCGCCGCCGAAACCGGCTTCCACTTTCGGCTATCGCGCTCGAAGCCCGTCCCTTTCAAATCTCCGATTTGAAAGGGAAAGACGGGCTTCGAAATCAGATAGTTAGAGCGCGATCGCCGCCGAAACCGGCTTCCACTTTCGGCTATCGCGCTCGACCGGAAGGATCGTGCTAAAGCAGGGCGCATGACGCTTGAATCTCGCCTGGATGGCTGGAGCCGGGGGTGGCGCGGCCCCCTGTTCGCCGCGCTGATCGCCCTGGTCGCGGGCCTGCCCGGCCTGTTCGCCATGCCGCCGCTCGATCGCGACGAGTCCCGCTTCGCCCAGGCCACGTCGCAGATGCTGGAGACCGGCGACTATGTCGTCATCAAGTTCCAGGACCAGCCGCGCTTCAAGAAGCCGGTCGGCATCCACTGGCTGCAGGCGATCAGCGTCAAGGCGCTGTCCGACGCCGAGACGCGCCGGATCTGGGCCTACCGCATCCCTTCCCTGCTGGGCGCGATGCTGGCGGCGGCCGCCTGCGCCTGGGGCGCGAGCGCGCTGTTCGATCCTCGCACCGGCCTGATCGCCGGCGGGATCCTGGGGGCCACCTTCCTGCTGTCGTCCGAGGCCTTCATCGCCAAGACCGACGCGGCGCTATGCGGCTTCACCACCCTGGCCATGGCGGCCCTGGCGCGAGTCTACGCGGCCCAGCTGAAGGGCGAGAACGCCGGCAAGCCGACCAAGCTGGCCTTCTGGCTGGGCCTGTCGCTGGCCGCCCTGATCAAGGGCCCGGTCGGCCTGCTGGTCGTGATCCTGGCCCTGATCATGCTGGGCCTGTGGGACCGCAAGGCCGCCTGGATGAAGAGCCTGGGCCTGACCTGGGGCCTGATCCTGTTCGCCGCCATCGTCCTGCCCTGGGCGATGATGATCACCGTGGCCACCGACGGCGCCTTCTGGGGCGCGGCCGTGGGCGGGGACCTGGCGCCGAAGATGGCCGGGGGCCAGGAGGGGCACGCCGCGCCGTTCGGCTACCACGCCCTGGCCGCGCCGCTGCTGACCTTCCCGGCCACCCTATTGCTGCCGGCCGCGGTCGCCTTGGGCTGGACCGGCCGCAAGCAGCCGGGCGTGCGCTTCGCCGTCTGCTGGCTGGTCCCGACCTGGCTGATGTTCGAGCTTTTGCCCACCAAGCTGATCCACTACGAGCTGCCGGCCTATGGCGCGCTGGCCATGCTGATGGCGGCGGCGATCCGCGCGCCGCTGGGCGGTTGGAGCCGGCGGATCGGCGCGGTCCTGGCCCTGTTCGCGGGCGTCGTCTTCGCGGCCGTCGCGGTCTACGGCCAGAAGCGGTTCGGAGACGGCGCGACCCTGGCCTTCGCCGCCCTGGCCGGCGCGCTGGCGCTGGGCGCGGGGATCGCCGGCGCGGTCCTGCTGCTGCGCCGCCATTCGGTTCTCGCCCTGGTCAGCGCCGGGGCCCTGGGCGTCGCCGCCCACATCGCCCTGACCGCCGGCCTGTTGCCGAACCTCAAGCCGCTGTTCCTATCCAAGGACGTCGCCGACGCCCTGGACAGCGCCCGCCTGTCGCCCCGCTCGGGCGCGCTCGGGCCGGTGGCCGTCACCGGCTACGCCGAGCCCAGCCTGGTGTTCCAGCTGGGCACGGCCACCCAGCTGACCAATGGCGAGGGCGCGGCCGACGCCATCGCCGAGGGCCGCCCCGCCGTGGTCGAGGCCCGCGAGGAGAAGGCCTTCCGCGCCGCCATGGTCGACGACAATCTCAAGCCGCGCCCCGTCGCCGTGATCGAGGGCGTCAACTATTCCGACGGCCACAAGAACCGCCTGACGATCTACCGGGGCGAGCCCCAGACGCCCGATCCCTCCGCCGAACCGGGCGGGGCGCAGGAAACCAACCCATGAGCCGCTTCATCCAGATCGTCGAGGTCGGGCCGCGCGACGGCCTGCAGAACGAGAAGACCATCCTGAGCGTCGAGGACAAGCTCGACCTGATCCGCGCGCTGGAGACGGCCGGCGCCCGGCGCATGGAGGTGGTGTCGTTCGTCAACCCCAACCGCGTGCCGCAGATGGCGGGGGCCGAGGACATCATGGCCGCGCTTCCCGCCGACCGCGTCCAGTCGCGCATCGGCCTGGTGCTCAACATGCGCGGCTGGGAGCGTTGCGTCTCGACCGGCTGCGACGAGGCCAATGTCGTGGTCTGCGCCTCGGACGGCTTTGGCGTGAAGAACCAGGGCGCGACGGTCCGCCAGCAGATCGATACGTTGGCCGCCATCGCCGAACGCCAGGCCGTCGAGGGCGGCCCGCCGATCACCGCGACGATCTCGGTGGCCTTCGGCTGTCCGTTCGACGGCGAGATCAGCCAGGATCAGGTCGTGGCCATCGCCCGCGAGGCCGCCGCCCTGGGCGTGCGCGAGATCGCCGTCGCCGACACGATCGGCGTCGCCGATCCCTGGACCGTCCGCCAGCGGATCGAGGCCGTCCGCGCGGCCGCCCCGGACGCGCGGCTGCGGATGCACTTCCACGACACCCGCAACACCGGCCTGGCCAACGCCTTCGCCAGCGTCGAGGCCGGCGTCGACGTGCTGGACGCCTCGGTGGGCGGCCTGGGCGGGTGTCCGTTCGCGCCCGCCGCCACCGGAAATATCGGCACCGAGGATCTGGTCTACATGCTGGAACGCGCCGGCTTCGAAACCGGTTACGACCTGGCGGCCCTGATCCGGATCGGCCGCGACATCAGCGCCAAGCTGGGCAAGGCCCCCGCCTCGTCCCTGGCCCGCGCCGGAGGCTTCCCCGCATGATCCGCCTGGCCGCCCTGCTCGCCCTGTCCTTGAGCGCCTGCGCGGCGGCCGCGCCGGAGGGCGCCTCGCCCGGCGGCCCGGCGTCGCGCTGCGACGTGACGATCCGCTTCGGCAGCTATGGCGGCGGCATCGACCGGCCGCTTTCCGACACCGTGACCGACATGGTCAAGACCGACCGCGACCTGGCCCATGTCGAGCGCAAGCCCTGGGGCCGCGAGGGCGAATACGACCTCTGCCTGACGGCCAAGTCGAAGCTGAACGCCAGCGCCATCTACGAGCGCTACCGGGCGATGCTTCCCGCCAGGAACCTGCAAGCGCCCACGTCGATCGAGGGGCCGGACGGCAAGCGGTTCGAGACGATCGGGCCTATGTAGCGGCGGTTCCTACCGACAGATCTGGGTGGAAGGGCGACTTTCACTCCGGCAAGCTGGAGCGATGACAATACCTGCCGGCTTCTCCGAACTTTGCTCAGGGCTCCACCAGGACGCGCTCTACCTGGCGCAAGGTAGCGTGGAACGTCTTGCGGCTGATTGCGTCGAATTCGTCAGGCAAGATCACAAGGCTGATCTCCGTGAATTCTTGCGCACCGAACTCGAAGCACGAACGGCAAGCGAACTGAA
Organism: Caulobacter vibrioides OR37; assembly: GCF_000372645.1. Lineage (GTDB taxonomy): Bacteria > Pseudomonadota > Alphaproteobacteria > Caulobacterales > Caulobacteraceae > Caulobacter > Caulobacter vibrioides_E. Next base: position 57,668 of record NZ_APMP01000009.1, read on the forward strand.
GGGAGCCATAAATCGGCAAAAGCCCGACATTCGCTTTTCGTCTTCCGAAGCGAAGACCTTCCTTGAGAGTGCCCTTCAGCGCCTTGGCTAATCCGACAGCTGTCGAACGCGGACGTGATCAACGTCTGAGACGGGCGGTGGTTGGGCATTGCGCCCCCTTCGTCACGTCGCCTATCGGCGCCGCGCCACCTCCCCCGTTTCTCGGGGGAGGAGGAAACGGTTATCTCCTCACCCGTAGCCAAGCGTACGGGGGAGGTGGCGCGATGCGGATACGCATCGTGACGGAGGGGGCGCTTGCGAACTTCCGAGTAGGGCCGCGAACAGCCTCTCCCCTTCTTCCATAAACCCGACCTTCCCGGCGACTGCCGGGACCCAGATCGAACCCACGGTCGCGCGTCCCTTTGGTTCGGAGCGATGTCGCCCCCCCAGCCGCTCTGGATGAATCTGGGCCCCGGCGTTCGCCGGGGAGGTCGGTTGAGAAGGGATATCTATTAGGGCCGAAAGCCGCCCCGACCGTCGCCCTAAATCGGCCGCCCGGTCAGCTTCCACAGCAGCGGGCGGCAGACGCTCATCAGCATGATGGCCGGGGCCAGCAGCACGGCGGCGGCGAACAGCTGGAACGAGTCGGCGCGCTTGATGAAATAGCGGGTCAGGCCGACGCCCTTGTGGAACTCGACCTTGACCGGATGCTCCAGGCTGGTGTGGCCCAGATGCACGACCTGGGCCTTGGGCTGGAACAGCACCTGGCCGCCGGCGCGGCGGGCGCGCCAGCACAGGTCGATGTCCTCGACGTGCAGGAAATAGCCTTCGTCGAAACCGCCCAGGGCGTCGAAATCCCGGCGGCGCATGGCGAAGCAGGCCCCGGAGATGGTCGGCATCGGCGCCGGTCCCGCCGGCACCGGCTCGTGTTCCCGGTGGATCTCGAAGGCCGCCAGCTTCGGATAGCGGCGGGTCAGCTGGCCGAAGCTGAGCACGGTGCTCATCGGCGTCACCTCGCCGCGACGACCGCCGCGCTGCTCGGAGCCATCGACGTTCAGCACCCGCGCCCCGACGATGGTCGGCGTCGGCTGGCCCTTGAAGGCCGTCACCAGGCTGGCCACGCAGCCGGGCTGCAGGTTGGCGTCCGGATTGAGGAAGACGATGTGCTCGCCGCCCGCCGTCGTGGCGCCCAGATTGGCCCCGCGCGCGAAGCCGATATTGCCGTGGCCCTGCTTGAGCACGACGCGCGGCTCGGTCAGGGCCAGGGCGCGCAGCATGTCCTCGTCGCGAGCGCACGAGCCGTTGTCGACGATCACGAACTCGTCGACCAACGGCTCGGCCAGCACGTGCCTGATGCTCTCGATGAGCGCGTCTCCCGTCCGATAGACGACCATGACCACCGACACGTTCGGGCGAGCCGGACGGGCGCCGGCGGTAATGGTCGAGAGGGACGGGATCATGCTGTTCATCAGGCGGTCACGGCCTCCAGTGACGCCTTGGCGGCGCGCGCGCGCGCCACGTCCGGCGGGGTGGCGTCAGCGGTCAGGACGGCCAGGGCTTCCTCAAGCGGCAGGACGCTCTGTCCCTCGCCGCCCAGGCGGCGCAAGGCCAGTTGCCTCGTCTCTGCTTCCTTGCGTCCCACAACCGCGATCACTGGCGTCTTGGCGAGGCTATGCTCGCGAATCTTATAGTTGATCTTCTCGTTCCGAAGGTCCAGTTCCGCGCGCATACCTAGATTCGTCAACGTCTCAACGACCTCGCGGGCATAGTCGTCGGCGTCGGAGGTAATGGTGGCCACCACGACTTGCGTCGGCGCCAGCCAGACGGGCAAGGCGCCCGCGTAGTTCTCCAACAGAATGCCGATAAATCGCTCGAAGGACCCCAGAATGGCGCGGTGAAGCATCACGGGACGCTTCTTCGAACCGTCCTCGGAAACGTATTCAGCGCCCAATCGTTCCGGCAGAACGAAATCTAATTGCAGGGTGCCGCACTGCCAGACGCGGCCGATCGCGTCCTTCAGCGAGAACTCCAGCTTTGGACCGTAGAAGGCGCCCTCGCCCTCCTGGAGCACCAGGGTCTCGCCCGCCGCCTCGGCGGCCGCCGACAGAGCGGCTTCGGCCTTGTCCCAGATTTCGTCCGTACCCGCGCGCAGCTCGGGACGCGTCGAAAACTTGGTGTCAGCCAGCGTCATGCCCAAGTCGTTATAGACCGAGCGCAACAATTCGATGAATCGCGCGCTCTCCTCGGTGACCTGCTCCTCGCGGCAGAAGATGTGGGCGTCGTCCTGGGTGAAGGCCCGCACGCGCATGATACCGTGCATCGAGCCCGACGGCTCGTAGCGGTGGCAGGCGCCGAACTCGGCCATGCGCAGCGGCAGTTCGCGATAGGACTTCTGGCCGACATTGAAGATCTGGATGTGGCCGGGGCAGTTCATCGGCTTGACGGCCAGGACCTCGCCCTCGGCGCTCTCGCACATGAACATGGCGTGGCCGAACTTCTCGGCGTGGCCCGACTTTTCCCACAGGCTCCGGTCCAGGATCTGCGGCGTCTTGACCTCCTTGTAGCCGGCCGCGTCCAGGCGGCGGCGCATATAGTCTTCCAGCACGCGATAGAGCGCCCAGCCCTTCGGGTGCCAGAACACCATGCCCTTGCCCTCTTCCTGGATGTGGAAGAGGTCCATGGTCTTGCCCAGCTTGCGGTGATCGCGCTTCTCGGCTTCCTCGACGCGCTTCAGATAGGCGTCGAGATCGGCTTCGGTGGCCCAGCTCGTGCCGTAGATGCGCTGCAGCTGAGCGTTGTTCTGGTCGCCGCGCCAGTAGGCGCCGGCCAGCTTGGTCAGCTTGAAGGCCTTGCCGACGTGCTTGGTCGACGGCAGATGCGGACCGCGGCACAGGTCCTTCCAGTTCCCCTGGCGATAGACCGTGATCGTGTCGGTGTTGGGCAGATCGCGGATGATCTGAGCCTTGTACTGCTCGCCGATCTCGTCGAAGTGCTTGATGGCCTCGTCGCGGTCCCAGACCTCGCGCGTGATCTTCTCGTCGCGATCGACGATCTCCTTCATGCGCTTTTCGATCTTCTCCAGATCATCCAGACTGAAAGGCTCGTCGCGGGCGAAGTCGTAGTAGAAGCCGTCCTCGACGTTCGGGCCGATCGTCACCTGGGTGCCGGGGAACAGCTCCTGCACCGCCTCGGCCAGCACGTGGGCCGTGTCGTGACGGATGGTGTCGAGGGCCTCGGGCGCCTCGCGCGTCAGGATCTCGAACTTGCGCTCGCCCGTCAGCAGGTCGGGCGTCAGGGCGCGGTCCAGGTCCAGCACCTGGCCGTCCAGCTTGATCAGCAGCGCCTTCTTTTCCAGCGACTTGGAGATGGCGGCGGCGACGTCGCGCCCCGTGGAGCCGTCCGGATATTGTCGCGAGGAGCCGTCGGGGAAAACCAGATCGATCATTCTTCACATTTCCACTTGCGTGGCTGGTGTCGCGGCGGCGGCGGGTCGTATCCCGATCCGCCAAACGGATTGCAGCGGCAAATCCGTCGCAACGTCAGCCAAGAACCCGTTATCGGGCCATGATCCTTCAGGGCGGCGGCCGCGTACTCCGAACAGGTCGGCGCGAAGCGGCACTGACGCCCGATAAAGGGCGAGAGCGTCAACTTGTAGGCCCGGAGGCCAAGGTCGACGGTGCGTTCATAGAGAGACATTGCCGGCGCGCGACTTTGTTGCAGTGCGGTTACACACTCCCCGGAGGGAAGGATCAAGCCGCGCCGGCGGTGCTAGTTCGCGTTTCGGAGCGGGCTGTGGCCTTCCGGACAGCCTCCACCGTCGCGTCGAACGCCAGCAGCGTCGAGGCGTGACGGGCGGGATAGTCCTTGACCGGCTCCAGCACGGCGAGCTCCGCAAACCGGCCCGCGGGAGGCGAACCGTTCGACTTGAGCATAGCGGCAAGCGAGTCCCGCGCCAACTCGATCTCGGAAAGTTCGGCGCCGATCACGTTGGCGCCCAGGATCGCGGCGGCCGCCTGGCCCAGGGCGCAGGCCGAGACGTCCTGGGCGTAGTCGACGACCTTGCCGTCTTGGACCGTCACATCGACGACGATTCGGCTGCCGCACAGCTTGGCGGTCTTCTCGCTGGTGGCGTCCGGCGCGGCCAGGCGGCCGGCGCGCGGCATATTGGCCACTAGCGTCAGGATTTTCGCGCTGTAGAGGTCGTCGATCATCGCGCGTCTCAGATGGGGGCCCGTCGGCGCTCGGACCAGAGGACCTCGGACCGATCGCGCACCGCCTCGCCCATCGCCGCGAAGGCGGCCTTCAGCCGGCGGCGCTCCTCGCGCGACACGAAGCGCAGCAGAAGCCCCATGAACAGCTCGCCGTTCGAGAAGGTGGCGTTCTCCGGGCCCATGTTCTCGATCTCGAGATACCGGATGGCGGTGACGAAGCCGCCCATGCGGCTGGATCGCCAGTGCAACTGCTCGTAGGGCACCCAGTCCTGGACGATCGGCGCGATCACCTGGGCCGGCTGGTCGGGCAGGTGCTGTTCCAGCGTCAGGGCCGTGCCGATCTTCATCTGCCCCTCGGCCTTGCGGTAGAGGGGGTTCCACTCGTGCCAGGTCGAAAAGTCGGACACGACCTCCCAGACGATCTCGGCGGGGGCCTGGACCCCGATGCGGTGCTCGACGGCGCGCTTCATGGCCCTCAGTCCTTCATCCGCCAGGTCGCGCCCGACGGGCCGTCCATGACCACGACGCCCAAGGCGTCCAGCTGGGCGCGGATGGCGTCGGCGGCGGGCCAGTCCTTGGCGGCGCGCGCGGCGACGCGCTGGGCCAGCAGCGCCTCGACCTGGGCCTTCAGCTCGTCGGAGGCGTCGCCTTCGAACCAGCTGTCCGGATCGGCCTGCAGGAAGCCCAGCAGGGCGCCGGCCTCCAGCAGACGCGCCTTGTTGGCGGCGATGGCGACGGTGTCGCCGGCCGTCACGGCCTTCTCGATCAGGCTCGACACCTCGAAGAAGGCCGAGGTCGCCAGCGGCGTGTTCAGGTCGTCCATCAGGGCGGCCATCACCTCGGCCGGGGCCTCCATGGCCTGGTCGGGCGCGACGTCCTTGGCGCGGCGCAGGGCGCCGTACAGGCGGTCCAGCGACTTCTTGCTCTGCTCCAGCAGTTCCGGCGTCCAATCCAGCGGCTGGCGGTAGTGGGCCGACAGCAGCGCCCAGCGGATCACCTCGCCCGGCACCGTCTTCAAGAGCTCGTGCGGGATGATGACGTTGCCCAGGCTCTTGGACATCTTCTCCCCGCCCATGTCGAGGAAGCCGTTGTGCATCCAGTAGTTGGCCAACACGGACGTCTTGTGGGCGCAGCGGCTCTGGGCGACCTCGTTCTCGTGGTGCGGGAAGGTCAGGTCGATGCCGCCGGCGTGGATGTCGATCGTCTTGCCCAGCGCCTTGTCGATCATGGCCGAGCATTCGATGTGCCAGCCCGGACGGCCCGCGCCCCAGGGGCTTTCCCACTCTGGCTCGTTCTCCTTGGAGGGCTTCCACAGCACGAAGTCGGCCGGGTGGCGCTTGTAGGGCGCGACCTCGACGCGGGCGCCGGCGATCATCTCGTCCAGCGGCCGGCCCGACAGCTGGCCGTAGTCGGCGAAGCTCTGGGTGTCGAACAGCACGTGGCCCTCGGCGGCGTAGGCGCTGCCGTTCTCGACCAGCTGGCCGATCATTTCGAGGATCGCGCCGATGTGTTCGGTGGCCTTGGGCTCGAGATTGGGCCGCAGCGCGCCGAGCGCATCCGCGTCCTGGTGATAGGCCGCCAGATAGCGCTCGGTGATCACGCTGATCGGCACGCCCTCGTCGGCGGCCTTCTTGTTGATCTTGTCGTCCACGTCGGTGACGTTGCGGGCGTAGACCACCGCGTCCTCGCCATAGAGATGGCGCAGCACGCGATACAGCACGTCGAACACCACCACCGGCCGGAAATTGCCGATGTGGGCGTGGTTGTAGACCGTCGGGCCACAGACATACATCGTCACCCGCGTGGGATCGGCGGGAACGAAGTCGCGCTTCTCGCGCGCCAGGGTGTCGTGGATCTTCAAGGTCATGATGTCGCGATGCTGTGACGTAACGGAGATGTTGCCCCCAGGCGGGGCCGGCTCCATATATCCTTCGGATACGGATTGGGCCACGCCCATCGATACGTCCATCGCGACGCTTCGACCGTAGCCGTGAAACGGGTGGCACGCGTCATTCCAGGACGACCGGCGTCCTGGCGCAACTCAGCCCGTGGAAAGAACCCTCTGACATGGACGCCCTCGCTCGCGAACGAACCCTGATCGGCGCCGACGATCTTGATCTTGAAGCCGCTGAACGCCCTTCGAAAGAGGAGGCCATGGCCGCCGTGCGGACCTTGCTGGCCTGGGCCGGCGACAATCCCGAACGCGAGGGGCTGATCGATACGCCCAAGCGCGTGGTCGAGGCCTTCGAGGAATGGTTCGCCGGCTATCACGGCGATCCGGCCAAGGAGCTGTCGCGCACCTTCGAGGACGTGCAGGGCTATGACGACATGGTCATGCTGCGCGGCATCGACGTGCAGAGCCACTGCGAGCACCACATGGCGCCGTTCCTGGGCAAGGCCTGGGTCGCCTACATGCCGACCGGCAAGGTCGTGGGCCTGTCGAAGCTGGCGCGCCTGGTCGAGATCTTCGCCAAGCGTCTCCAGACCCAGGAGACCATGACCATGCAGATCGCCGACGCCATCGAGGACCACCTCTCGGCCGCCGGCGTCGCCGTGCTGATCGACGCCGAGCACCAGTGCATGTCGACGCGCGGCGTCCACCACCACGACGTCTCGACGATCACCACCCAGTTCCGCGGCGTGTTCAAGACCGACAAGGTCCTGCAGCAGCGGTTCATGGACCTGGTGCGGAAGTAGGAAATGGATCCTCCCCCGCGACGCGGGGGAGGATCAAGCCGCCCGCCAGATGCCCTCGCGCAGCCGCGCGACGCAGGCGTCGACGGGGCGGTGCACCAGCGTCACCAGCACGAAGCTGATCAGCATCAACAGATACCAGGCGCCCATCTTCTCGATCGGCACCAGGCGCCAGCCGTCCGCCTGGCTGGGATAGATCCACGCCCCGGCGAAGGTCCCGAGGTTCTCGGCGAACCAGATGAACAGCGACACCAGCACCGCGCCCATCAGCATCGGCATCCGCCGCGCGGTTTGATCGGGCGTGAACACGAACCACGTCCGGCCGAACAGGAGCGCCGACAGGGCGAACAACCCGACCCGGAAGTCGACGATGTAGTGGTGGGAAAAGAAGTTGGCGTAGATCAGCACCGCCAGGATGTGCGTGCTCCAGAACGGCGGATACCGCTCGAAGGTGATGTCGAACAGCCGCCAGATCCGCGCGATATAGCTGCCGACGCAGGCGTACATGAAGCCGGTGAACAGCGGCACGCCGCCGATCCGCAGCAGGCTGGGCTCGGGATAGATCCAAGAGCCATGGGCCGTCTTGAACAGCTCCATCACCGTGCCGACGACGTGGAACATGAAGATGACCAGCGCCTCGTCCCAGCGCTCCAGCTTCAGCGCGAGCAGAGCCGCCTGGATCGCGACGGCGGCGATGACGAGAAAGTCGTAGCGGGCCAGCGGCGCGTGGGCGGGCCAGAACAGATGGGTGCCCACCAGCAGGGCCAGCATCAGACCGCCGAACAGGCAGGCCCAGGCCTGTTTCAGGCCGAACAGCAGGAATTCGTAGGCGTAGCCGTTCCAGCGCGAGCGCCGCGCCCAGGGCCGAGCCCACACGTCCAGAGCCGCGACGGCGGCCTTGATGCGGTCCTTCAGAGTCATCCCTGTCCCGTCCCTCGGGGAGACGCGGAACCTAGCGCAGGCTCAGCGCCTGCGCCATATGTGGCGCCATGAGCACCAACCTGTTTCCCCAAGCGCACAGCAAGCACGATCTGGAACGCGGCGCGGCCCTGGCCCCGCGCTTCAACGCCGACGGTCTGGTCGTGGCGGTGGCTCAGCACGCCGACACCGGCGAGATCCTGATGCTGGCCTGGATGAACGACGAGGCCCTGAAGCTGACCGTCGAAACCGGCGTCGCCCACTATTTCAGCCGCTCGCGCAACGCGCTCTGGAAGAAGGGCGAGACCAGCGGCCAGCTGCAGGACGTGGTCGAGCTGCGGGTCGACTGCGACCAGGACGCGGTGCTGATCAAGGTTCGTCCGCGCGGCGACGGCGGCGCCTGCCACGTCGGCTTCCGCTCGTGCTTCTACCGCGTCTTGAAGGACGGCGAACTGGTCGAGACGGACGCGCCGCTCCATGACCACGACTGACGCCCTCGTCGCCTTTAGCCTGGCCGCCGGCCTGCTGACCCTGACGCCGGGCCTGGACACGGCGCTGGTCATTCGCACGGCCGCCGCCGAGGGGCCGCGCCGGGCGGCGGGCGCGGCGATCGGCATCGGCCTGGGCTGCTTCCTCTGGGGCGCGGCGGCCGCCTTCGGCATCGGGGTCCTGCTGACCGCCTCGACCCTGGCCTATACGGCGCTGAAGTGGACCGGAGCCGCCTTCCTGGCCTGGACCGGCCTTCGCATGATCCTCAAGCCCCGCGACCAGTTCGAGCCCGGCGAGATGAAGGCCGTCGACGCCGGACCGATCGGGGCGATGCGCCGGGGCCTGCTGACCAATCTGCTCAATCCCAAGGTCGGGATCTTCTACGTCTCGTTCCTGCCGCAGTTCATCCCGGCCGGCGTCGATCCCGCCCACTTCGGCCTGCTGCTGGCCGGCATCCACGTGGCCGAGGGCCTGCTGTGGTTCACGGTCCTGATCGCCGCCACCGTGCCGATCGCCGGCCTGCTGCGCGTGTCGAGCGTGGTCCGCTGGCTGGACCGCGTGACCGGCGGCGTCTTCCTGGCGTTCGGCCTGCGGCTGGCGTTGGAGCGGCGATGACCCGCGCCGTCGATGACATGGACGACGACTTCGCGGACCTGGCCTTCGCGGATGGCGCGGAAGGCGCGGAAGGCGAACGTCTGACCGTCGACCTGCCCGCCGATCAGGCCGGCCAGCGGCTGGACAAGGCGCTGGCGCCGCTGTTTCCCGCCCTGTCCCGCGCCAGGCTGCAAGCCCTGATCGGCGAGGGCCGCCTCAGCCTCGACGGCCAGCCGGTCGCCGACGCCTCGCGCAAGGCCCGGGCCGGGACCTATGTCCTGTCGGTCCCGCCGCCCGCCGCGGCCGAGCCCGAGCCCGAGGCTATTCCTCTGACCGTCCTCTACGAGGACCAGCACCTGATCGTGGTCGACAAGCCGGCCGGCATGGCGGCGCACCCGGCGCCGGGCTCGTGGACCGGCACCCTGGTCAACGCCCTGCTGCACCATTGCGGCGACAGCCTGTCAGGGGTCGGCGGGGTGGTGCGGCCGGGCATCGTCCACCGCCTGGACAAGGACACCTCCGGCGTCATGGTCGCGGCCAAGAGCGACGCGGCTCACCAGGGCCTGTCGCGGCTGTTCTCGACCCACGACATCGACCGCCTGTACATCGCCCTGACGCGCGGCGCGCCCTCGCCGGCCGCGTCCACGATCGAGACCCGCATCGGCCGCTCGCCCGGCGATCGCAAGAAGATGGCGGTGCTGCGCGCGGGCGGCCGCGAGGCGATCACCCACTACCGCGTCGAGGCCGCGTTCGGCCCCGCCGACAAGCCCCTGGCCGCGCGCGTCGCCTGCCGGCTGGAAACGGGCCGCACCCACCAGATCCGCGTCCACATGGCCAGCAAGGGCTCGCCGTGCCTGGGCGATCCGGTCTACGGCGCGGGCCAACCGGCGACGGCGGTGCGCGAGATGATCCGGGAGGCCGGCCTGTCGCGTCAGGCCCTGCACGCGGCGGTGCTGGGCTTCGTCCATCCGATCACCGGCGAGGCCCTGCGCTTCGAAACCCCGTTGCCGGCGGACATGGCGGCGCTGCAGGCCTGTCTGGAAACCCTCTGAACCCGGCCTAAATGTCGCGACGAGGCAAAACTTGCGCCCCGGCGACAAACTCGCCCTAATTAGGCTGACTTGGCGGCGCACTGTTGGGGTTCCGTCGTCGTGGAGCGTAGTCATGCGGCCTCATCTCGCGATCATCGTCGCCTCCCTGGCCCTGGGCGCCGCCGCCGCGCGGGCCGCGCCCGCCGACGACGAGGTGATCGCCACCGCCCAGGCCAAGCCCTCGGCCCAGGCCCTGACCGCGACCGCCGCCGCGCCGACGCCGCCCGCCGCGACGCCCGCCAAGCCGTTGACCACCCAGGAACAGATCGCCGCGTTCATCGCCGCCAACCCCGCGCCCCAGGTCGAGGACGGCCCGCGCGGCATCGTGCCGGCCGCGCGCGACCAGGACGACGACCGCGACGCCGACGGCAAGCGCAAGATCCACGGTTCGGCGGGCTTCTCGGTGGGTTCGGGCGGCTATCGCAGCGCCTACGCCTCGGCCCTGATGCCGGTCGGCGAGAACACCACGGTCGGCGTGGCCGTCTCGAAGACCGACTACGGCAAGCGCGGCGCCTATCTTGATCCCTATTATGGGTACGGCGGCGGATACGGCTACGGCGGGCCGTGGCGGCGCGGCGGCGAAAGCCAGTCCCTGGCGCTGTCGGTGATGACCGGCTCCGGACGGGGTCATGGCGACGTGCCGGCCGGCTGCGCGCCTGGATTCCGCGATGGAAGCCGCTATGTCGAGCCGCTCTGGGTGCAGGACATGCGCGCCGATGGTCGCGGCTGCCCGGCCAGCGAACCGTCGCACTGATCCGCATACCCGCGATCGACGATCGCGCGGCGTTCGCGGATGTTTAACGGCTTAGCCCCCATGGTGCGCGCCTCGGGCGTCTAGGGCTATTCGATGCAGCCGGAACTCACCGCATATCGCCACCCCGCGACCGGGACCATGACCTATGTCATCGTCGACACCGCGACCTTTCTTTGCGCCATCGTCGACCCGGTTCTGGACTTCGACCCCAAGACCGAAGCCGTCGACACGGGTTTCGTCGACCAGATCATCGCCGACATCCGCGCCAAGGATCTGGGTCCCACCTGGATCCTGGAAACGGGCCTGCACACCGGCCATCTCTCCGCCGCCGGCCATCTGAAATACGAAACCGGCGCCTCGGTCTGCATCGGCGCGCGGGTCGTCGAGAGCCTGAAGCGCCTGGCCCCGATCTTCGGGGAAACCATGGTCGACCTGGACGGCTGGGATTTCGACAAGCTGGCCCAGGACGGCGACACCTTCCCGATGGGCGGGCTGGAGATCACCCCGATCGCCCTGACCGGCCGCCTGCCCGGCGCGGTGGCCTACAAGATGGCCGACATGCTCTTCACCGGCGACCTGATCCTCTGCCCCGAGGACGGCGCGGGCCGTTGCGACGTGCCGGGCGCCGACGCCGGCAAGGCCTGGGACGACGCGCGCAAGCTTCTGGACCTGCCGCCGGAAACCCGGATCCTGCCGGGCGTCTGCGCCGTCGAGGCCCGCGAATCGACCGTGGCCGAGGAAAGGGCCGGCAATATCCAGTTGAACGACAAGATCGACCGGCTGGACTTCATCGCCCTGCGCACCGCCGCCGACGCCATCCTGCCCGACCCGGATCTGGTCTCGCCCGCCCTCCGCGTGGCGATCCGATCCGGCAAGCCGCCCTCCCCGCCCGAGCAGGGACCGCGCTTCCCGGTCGTGGACCTTTCGAAGCTCTGAGGCGACGGGCGTCGGGACCCTGGACGCGCCGCCGGGAACCCTGGCGAAGTCCCCGCTTTTTCCGCTGCATCCTGACAATCGCGCGCCCCCTGGGCTCGCTCGATAAAAAGCTTGGTCCAGGGGCTTGCGTCCCGCCGACGACGCCGCTAGGTATCGCGCCCTCGACCTCGGGGGCCTTTCCGGCTCTCCCGAACGGCGCCTGGAGAGGTGGCAGAGTGGTCGAATGCGCCGCACTCGAAATGCGGTTTACGTGAAAGCGTAACGTGGGTTCGAATCCCACCCTCTCCGCCATAGCCCCTCGCCGCGACCGTGGTCTTCTGGCCATGAGTCCTGAGCCTAGATCCCGCACCGACGAACCTGTCCGCGAACAGTCAGCCGGTTGATTCAAACGAGCGGGCGTCGAGCTCGCGCAACTCCGCCTCAAATGCGGTGTCGCTGATTGTCGTTTGCGCGACCAGCAGGCTGCAGTCGACATTGTCGACGATGTATCCGCCGCTTGCCCCCGACCACCAGCGCTCAAGGAAGTTTCGCCGGCGATGCCCGACCACGACCAGATCAGCGCCCACCGCTCGGGCGAATTTGGCGATCTCCTGGGTTGGTTCGCCTCGAACCAGTTCACCTTCCGCCATGAAGCCCAACCGACGAAGATTGGACAAGCCTTCTTCAAGGACCGAAGCATAGGTGTCCCTCAGCCGTTCGGCCGCGCCGACCTGAGCCGCCTCGGCCATCGACACGCCCGAGGACGCCGGCAGAACCGACAGCAGAAACACGCGCGCGCCACAACGTTTGGCGACAAGCGCGCCCTCGCGTAACGCCGCGCGTCCTTCCAATGTGCTATCGTAGGCCAGTACGATCCTGCGGTACATTTCCACCCCACGCAGCCGGTCCGATGGCCGGAGTCCTTATTGTCGCCAATCGCGGCGACCCAAAATAAAGGGTATACTGGTTAAAATGGCCGAGTCCACCAGCCCAAGCGTCTATGAGGTTCACGGGACAGCGTCGATCAATGGGCTGGACAGCGCGCTCGACCGGTTAGCGCGCGGGCGATCGCCGCGCCTCCGCCGTCACCGGTGAGACGGCGATCGGCGGGAGCGCCCGATCGCCGAGACGCCAAAGCCTAATCGATCCCCTCAGGATCGCTCGGCCGAACTGGCGCGCCTTCCGACGCCCGCGTCACCTACCGGCCGCCAAGCTCTCTTTCATCCTCGGCGGACAGACGCTCGATTTTCTTCTCGGAATTTACCGCCCATGGTCTCCGCGCACGAAGACATCTTCAGTATACCCATTTGAACGCCTTACGCAGTTGGACGAGATGACAAAGCGGCCTAGGCGTGTCAAATTGTTTGACCCAGTAGTCTGAAGTCAAATCCGAACCCAACGAGGCGAATAGCTCGGCGGGACAAACGTGCTCGGTGCTCGCAGGAAACCCATAGAGATTATGCCGTCGTCCAACGTGGATTTCGTTCAGCCCCGAAAAAAGAAACTTGGTGAGCAGATCGCTCAACAGATCATCCGGCACATCATCGACAGCGGCTGGCCCCAGAATGAGAACCTTGGCACGGAGCGGGAGCTTCTTGAGCGCTACAATATTTCGCGCGCGACGTTCCGCGAGGCCGTAAGGCAGGTCGAGCGTCACGGCGCGGCCAAGATGCGACGCGGCGCCGGCGGCGGCTTGGTGGTAACCTCCCCGCCGCGTTTCGCCGCCCTGCGGGCGATGATCACCTATCTCGAATTCACTCGCGTTAGTTTCGCCGAACAGCATGAGGTGCGCGAACAGCTCGAACGCACCGCCGCGCGCTTGGCCGCGACCCGCGTCCAACCAGAGCAGGCCCAGCGACTCGTCGCCCTGGCCAAAACACTGGACGGGCTAACCGACCCCGCCGAAAACGTCTCGGGCAACATGGCCATCCGGGTCGCGATCGCCGAGACGACGGGCAATCCGTCGCTGGCCTTGTTCATCGAGACCTTGAACGGGGTGTTACGCGACATCCTGGTCGTGCTGGGCCTAGACGCTCGCTCCTTCCAAGAAGACCGCGACCAGTCGGTGCGCTTCAAGCATGAATTGATCGCGGCGATCATCAGTCACGACAGCGAGGAGGCCCAACGCCTAGTGGACCGCGACGTCGCCCGCCGACTGCTCGCGATGTCCTCCGTAAGCGCATTGGGGCCCGCGCCGGCGGAAGCCCAGCACAGGATTCGCACGGTTCCCGACTGGTGGGAGGCCGCCGGCGCCGAGCGAAAGCTTAGCGAGCGGGTCGCCTTCGACATCGTCAGGGACTTGGCCGCCGAGCGGTGGCAGGAGGGCCGCAACCTGGGCAATGAGGCCATTCTGCAGAAGCGTTACAAGGTCAGCCGCGCCGTGCTGCGCGAGGCTATTCGCCAGCTTGAGCTGCACGGCATCGTGCGTATGAAGAGCGGCGTCCAAGGCGGGCTGATCATCGGTCGGTTCGATCCGGCCTACACCGTCGAACTGGTCGAGACGTATCTGACCTCCACGAAGATCGCGATGATGCATCTGTGGGAGACCCAGTCGGTCCTTGAGATCTTCGCGGCCGAACGTCTGGCGCGGATCTGCACGCCTCGGGACGCCGCCGCCCTCAGGACCGCCGTCGACCGGCTAGACCATGCCTCCCCGGAGGCGTTCCTGGCCGTATCGACGCAGTTGCATCGGGAGATCGCCGATCGCGCCGGCAATCGCGCGTTATCCCTGTTCGTGCACATCCTGCTGCACCATGGACTTCTGGCCTTGCCCCCCATCGACGCCCTGCGCATACCGTGGTTGATCAAGATGCACCGACGGCTTGTCGACGCGATCTGCGCGCATGATCAGACGGTCGCCCGTCGCGAGATGGCGACCCTATTCGAGCAGTCGCGGATCTGGGTCAGCGAAGTAGATCGTTGAGGGACTGGCTCCGGGGCTAGGCCTGAAGATGGTCACGCCACGCCAGCAACCGACAGTCCTTTGAATCGGGCGCGCCGGGCCACCCGCTCAATCCTCTTCCGGCGCGATCACGACCCGCAGGCCATCGAGCGCCGCGGTCATCTCGATTTGGCAGCCCAGGCGCGAGGTCTCGCGTCGGTGGTTCGAGCTGTCGAGAAGCTCGCTTTCGAATTGGCCGGGCGCGCCCACGCGATCGATGAAGGCCGCATCGACGAAGACGTGACATGTCGCGCATGAGCAGCTTCCGCCGCACAGAGCCAGCAATTCATTCAAGCCGCCGTCACGAATGATTTCCATGACGGTGAATCCCGGCTTGGCCGGCAGACGATGCTGCCGGCCCCCTCGGTCCGTGACGACGAGCTCCGCCATGTTTTCTCCCCGCGGCGCGTTCGCCCGCGATCTATTTGGTTGAATGGCGCGGAAGCACGCAGGGCGCCTCCGCCGACGCGAGTGACGCAAGAGCGCGAGTGGGTCGGCCGCTCGCGCTGTTGCGTCAGGCCCTTTCGAAGGTGTTGGATTGCGGGAACAGACGCATGATGTCGCGCGCGCGCACCGTGCCTTGATGCTCGGCCGGCGGCTTCCCGCCGCCTTTCAGCGGCGTCAAGTCGACATGGCCTGCCTGAGCGCGCATGGCCCCGACGTTGCAGTTCTCACGCCCGAGGCGTTCCACCGCGTCCCACCTATAGGTGCGGGCGGCGTTCTGGAACGTGATCTTATCGATGTCGGCCTGCCCGATCGCGCCATTTTCGAACTCGCCGCTCCACAACTGTTCGGGCGTGTTCGGCCAAGTGATATCGGCGTGCGGATAGTCATTTTCGAACGTGATGGTGTCCACGCCGATACGGTCGCGCATCGAAACCCCAACCTCATCCTGGATGAAGCACGAGATGAAGTGCTCGCGATAGATATCGGTCGGACGCTTACCCCGCCAGTTGTGGCGCATCCAAGGACCATGGTTCTTGCACACCAGCTCGGCCCGTTCCAGGCAGTAGGGCAACCAACCGATCCCGCCTTCCGACAGAATGATCTTGAGGTTCGGGTAGTCATGGATGAAATCGGACCATAGGTATTCCGCGAAGACCGCCATCGAGGCCAGGCCGACCTTGGTCAGGAACGAGCCCAAGGGCGAGTCCATCGAAAGGTGCTCCGATCCCGTGGAGTCGCCGGCGCTGATGTGGATCGAGATCGGCATCCGCTCTTCGTCCAGCACCTTCCATAACGGACGCCAGTAGTCATCATGGATGGTCGGCATACCCAGTTGATGCGGCATTTGCGGGATCGTCACCGTCCGCGCCCCCTTGCGCGCCGTGCGCTTGACCTCGGCAACGGCGGCGTCGATGTCGTAGAGGGGCAGGCTCACCATCGGGATCAGCCGATCCGGGGCGACTCCGCAGAATTCGTCGATGTGCCAGTCGTTGTAGGCGCGGATGATGGCCGTCGACAGATCCCGATCGGCGCCGGTCTGGAACATCTCCAAGGCAAAGCCCGGAAACGTCGGGAAGTTGACGCCGGCGAAGACGCCATTGACGCTCATGTCGTCGACCCGGCTCTTGGGATCGTAGCACCCCTTGCGGATCTGCTCGAAGCGATTGGGTTCGAAACCAAGCTCCTCGCGCGGTCGTCCGGCCACGGCGTTTAGCGCGAAATTGACGCTAGGCTTGCCCTCGTAGACCCACTCGAACCCATCCTCCCGCTCGATGCACTTGGGCGCGCGGTCTTTCCATTTGGCCCCGATGTGCTGGTCGAAGATGTTCGGCCCTTCGACGATATGATCGTCGACGCTGAAAATCACCATGTCCTCTTTGCGCATCACCCAGATTCCTCGCCTAATTTCTAATTAGTATACTCTTAAGGCCTACGCATTCAAGCACTCGCGATGCGGGGCTCTCCTGTCGCCCCGGCGGGAATCTCGACCTTCACGCCATCGACGCGAACCGCGTAGCCGCTCTCGGGGAACACCTGGGTGGGCCTGATGCCGCCGTGCTGACGGAGCCAACGCCCAACCCGCCAGGCGACGAAGGCGCTCGATCCGTGGGTGAACTCGACCGTAGCGTCTTCCTCGGCGTCATAACCTTGCTGGGCGAAGAGGGTCAGATCGATCATCGCGTCTCTCCTGAGGTCACTGGCCCGTGAATTCGGGTGCTTGCTTCGTGCCGAACAGCCGCATGGCCGCGAGGTTGTCCTTGGTGCGACCGGTGCGCGCGACGGCCCTGGCCTCGGCTTCGAAGGCGCTGTCGAGTTCGCCGCTTAAACCGTCGGCGAGCAGCCGCTTGATCTCCATCAAGGCGATGGTCGGCCCCGCCGCGAAGGCGGCCGCCCGCGCCAAGGCCGCTTCCTCGAAACCTTCCTCGGGCGCCACCTCGGCGATCAATCCAAGATGCAGCGCCTCGCGCGACGAAATGCGCTCGGCGCCCAGCAAAAGGCGTCGCGCGGCCTGCAGCCCCACCAGCCTGGGCAGGAGCCAGGTCAAACCGGAGTCCGAGGCCGAAGCCAGGTTCCGAAAAGGGGCCTGAAAATAGGCGGCTTCGGAAGCGATGATGTGATCCGCCGCCAGAGCCAGGCCTAGACCGATGCCAAGGCAGGGGCCGTTGACGGCGGCGATCACTGGCACCGGTAAGGCGTGGAGCCGGCGCAGCATAGGGTGGAAAGCCGTCTCCACCGCGTTGATCGCCGGCGCCTTGCCTTGCCCCCGCGTGACCGCTCGGGCTTCCGCCGCGAGGTTCGCGCCGGCGCAGAAGCCCCGCCCCTCGCCGCGGATCAGCAGCGCGCGAACCCCGCGTCGCGGCTTCGAAAGCTCCGTTAAGGCCTCGATGACGCCCAAGGCCATGGCGGCGCTGAGCGCGTTCAACCGATCCGGATCATTCAGGGTCAGCGTGGCGAGGGCGGCGTCGAAACGCAGCGTCAAGCCCTCGTAAATGATGGTTTCTTCGACACGCTCCGTCGCGTCCGTCATGGCCAAACCCCTTTCATCGACATCCGCCGCCTACCTGGTGGGATCGCCGCCGACGGGCGGCATCCAGCGATTTCATCCTTCGCCTCTCGCTTGACGTGAGGATTTCCATATCCAGTATACGGTTATAGGCTAACGAGCGCTCTTACCAGGGACTTCCTTGGCGACGATGGCGCTCCGCCCGCACGCGTTGCAAAAAATACGGCGCTTGCCTCCGCAAACTAGTATACTCATATAGGCCGCATTGGCTCGGGCCGCCTGGAGCGACCGAGCGCGCCAAAGAGAGTTCGTCATGCGCCTCATCTCCATCGCCGCCACGCTTCTCGTCCTGACCTCGCCCGCGATGGCGCAGACCGCTTCGCCCCAAGCGCGGACCGCGACACCCCAGGCGCCGATCCGCGCCGGGCAGATCCTGCGCGACGTCAACAAGGTCCGCTTGGGCCCCATCAACACGGTCAAGGCCGACGGGTCGGTCGTCATCATCTTCGACTCCCACTTCAAGACGATACCGGCCGACAAGGTCAACGTGATCAACGGGCAGCCGACGACGTCGCTGACTCGCGGCGAAGTCTTCAAACTCGACTGACCGAAGCGGGATCTCCCTGCGCGTTGTCGGATGCCCGCTCGAGGAATTCCTCGAGCGCCGCGACGCGGATATGCGTGGCGATGGAATGACGCTTTCGCGACTTGCGCTTCAGAAGCCCATCAGGGCCAGCACCTCGCGCCGTGAACGCTCGTCTTCCCGAAAGACGCCCATCATGCGACTGGTCTTCATCGCCACGCCGGGGGTGCGTACGCCACGGCCGCTCATGCAGGCGTGACTCGCCTCTATCACCACGGCGACGCCAAGAGGCTTGAGATTTTCCCAGAGGCAATCGGCGATCTCGGCCGTCAGACGCTCCTGGACCTGCAGGCGCCTAGCGTAGCCATGCAATACGCGCGCCAATTTGGAAATGCCAACGACATGGTTACGCGGCAGATAGGCGATATGCGCCTTGCCGATGATCGGCGCCATGTGATGCTCGCAGTGCGACTGGAACGGGATGTCCTTGAGCAGGACGATGTCATCGTAGCCACCGACCTCCTCGAAAACGCGCGAAAGATGTTCGCCCGGATCCTCGTCATAACCTTCGCAATACTCCTTCCAGGCCCGCGCCACACGTAATGGAGTGTCGATGAGACCTTCGCGCTCGGGGTCGTCTCCGGTCCAGCGGATGATCGTCCGAATGGCCTCCTGCACGTCTTCCGGAACATCGGGCTTCTTGGCTTTATTGCTCATCGAGTTCTCCCATCTCGGGCGTCCGCCGCTCGTCAACACGACCGATGCGAATAGCGCTCGCCAGCCGATGACGCTCCCGCGCTCGAAATCGGCCGTGATCTCGTCTCGCCGAACGGGCGATCTCAAAGATCAATCGCGGCGCGGCCGCGCTTGCTGACCTGTCGCTTCGCGTCCCCGAGACATTCGCTCTTTCGATGTCAGTCCGTCAGGTATCTTGCGGTCGTCGCCGCCCGAACCCGCGCCGCGCTCACGCCGGGAGCCGTTTCGAGCAGGCGAAAGGGCGCGCTTCGGTCCGGGCGCTGGAATACCGCCAGGTCGGTGATGATCATGTCGACGACGTTGACGCCGGTGAGCGGCAGCGTGCAGGCGGGAATGAACTTGGCTCCGCCATCCTTCGCCAAGTGGTCCATCACCACGATGATCCGCCGGGCGCCGGCGACCAGGTCCATGGCGCCTCCCATGCCCTTGACCATTTTCCCCGGGATCATCCAGTTGGCGATGTCGCCGGTCTCGGAGACCTCCATCGCGCCGAGGATCGACAGGTCCATATGGCCGCCCCGGATCATCGCGAAACTGTCGGCGGAAGAGACGTAGGCCGTATGGTCAAGCTCGGTGATGGTTTGTTTGCCGGCGTTGATCACGTCGGCGTCGACCTCATCTTCCCGGGGATAGGGCCCAAGGCCCAGCATGCCGTTCTCGGACTGCAAGACCACCGCGACGCCGGACGGAATGCAATTGGCCACCAGCGTGGGAATGCCGATGCCGAGATTGACGTAAAACCCGTCACGCAGCTCCCGAGCCGCGCGAGCGGCCATGCCTTCGCGGGTCCAGCCCTCCGTCGTCGCCGACATGCCTGCCTCCAAGCTCATGCGGCGCTCCGACGAACCGTGCGCTGCTCGATGCGCTTTTCGAACGTGCCTTCCAGGATACGATCCACATATACGCCCGGCGTGTGAACCGAGTCGGGATCGATCTCGCTCGCTGGCACGATCGCCTCGACCTCCGCGACGCACACCTTGCCGCAGGTGGCGACCATCGGATTGAAATTCCGGGCCGACTTTCGGTAGACCAGATTGCCCCAGGAGTCGCCCCGCCAAGCCTTGACGATCGCCAAATCGGCGGTGATGCCGGTCTCCAGAATGTGGGTCTCGCCATTGAAGACCTTATGGTCCTTGCCCTCGGCTACCTGGGTGCCGACCCCGGTTTTGGTGTAGAAGCCGGCGATGCCCGCGCCTCCGGCCCGGATACGCTCGGCCAGGGTGCCTTGCGGATTAAATTCCAGCTCGAGCTCGCCGGCCAGATACTGACGCTCGAACTCCTTGTTCTCGCCGACATAGGACGAGATCATCTTGCGGACCTGACGCGACCGCAGCAGCAGGCCCAGACCGAAGTCGTCGACGCCGGCGTTGTTCGAGACGATGGTCAGATCCTTGACGCCCGACGCGCGGATGGCGGCGATCAAGTTCTCGGGGATGCCGCACAACCCGAAGCCGCCCGCGGCGATGGTCATCCCGTCGAACAGGAGGTCTTGGAGCGCGATCTCGGGATTCTGAAAAATCTTGTTCATCACACTTCCGGCGATGCTGAGTGAAGGTCGTGAAGGCGCCGCGGGGACAATTGCTTATTCCCATTTCCCGCAAAGAGTCTACTAGAATGGGGTGGTGATCGCGCCCTGGCGACATACTGACGGAGGAACCCCTGGACCGCCACGCCACGCCGGTCAGCCATGTCCGAGACGCGGACGAAGCCAGCCGGCGCCACCATGAAGCGGTGCTGCTTCGCCTTGGCGTGCGGCACTGGGCCAGCTTCGATCGGGAGGTCGTGGCCGGCGCGCACGAGGCGCATCTCCAGCTCCAGCTGACTGACGCCACCTATTCAGTCGATGGCGTCGAAGCGCACTGCCCGCCGGGCGTCTATCATGCCACGTCGGCCTCCAGCTCGACCTTTCTGCTGCGCCACCTCAACGGCGTGAACTTCGGCGATCATCCCTCCATCCTGGAGGTCGGCGTGGGCAGCGGCGCGGTGCTCCTGTCATTGGCTAAACGCCTGGGCGACGGTGTTTTCGTGGGCGTGGACATCTCGGACCTGGCGGTGAAGACCGCTAGGTCCAACGCCGTTCGAAACGGCCTGAACGTGGACATCCGCAAATCGGACCTTTTCGACGCGGTCGCGGGCGAGCGCTTCGACGCGATCTTCTTCAACGCGCCGCTTTACGATCGCGAGCCGCGCTCGGCGGTCGAGGAGCACATGCTGTGCGATCCGGGCGGACGCATCCTCGAGCGCTTCGTCCGCGAGGCGCCGCGACATCTGAAACCCGGGGGCGCGGCCTTCGTCACCGCGTCGAATATCGGCCTAGTCGCGCCGCTCGACGATCCGACCGTCTCGATCGCGCTGAAGGGCGCCGAACTTTTCGACACCGGCGTGATCCGCGCGCTCGTGCGCATTACGCCCGCTAGGACCCGGAAGGACACGCCACCATGAACGCTCCCGTGATCGTCGTGACAGGGGCCGCCGGCGCCCTGGGCTCGGTGGTGGCCGCGCGTCTGGCCGCCGCTGGCGCGCGCGTCGTTGGCGTCGATCTCGCGCGCGAAGGGCTCTCGCCCGCCTTGGCCCTAGCGCTCGGCGGGGTCGACCTTGGAGAGCCCGCGCAAGTGCGAGCGGCGTTCGCGGCGGTGGCGGAGCGCTTTGGCCGCCTGGATGGCCTGGTCAATATCGCCGGCGGCTTTGCCTGGGAAACCATCGAAAGCGGCGCCGTGGAAACCTGGGACCGGCTGTACGCCATGAATGTCCGTTCCGCGCTCTTGGCCTGCCAGGCGGCGACGGAAGCGCTGGCGCGCGACGGCGGGGCGATCGTCAATGTCGGAGCCGCCGCCGCCCAACGGGCGTCCTTGGGAATGGGCGCCTATGCCGCATCCAAATCCGGCGTCGCTCGCTTGACCGAGGCGCTGGCCGCAGAGTTGCTGGACCGAGGGGTGCGCGTGAACGCCGTGGCGCCGAGCATCATCGACACCCCGCTCAATCGCAGGGACATGCCCGACGCCGACTTCGAGCGCTGGGTCGCGCCCGAAGCACTCGCCGAGGTCGTCGCGTTTCTCCTGTCGCCGGCCGCCCGCGCCATGACCGGCGCCTTGCTTCCCGTCACCGGCCGCACGCCGCTCTAGCTTGGCTTTCGGATCTTCCTTCGTCTCGTAGGGTGGACACTCGACGCCGAATTTTAAATCGTATACTAGATTGCCTAAGAACATCGACGTAGGGAGAGAGACGTGGCGATTGAGGATTTTGGCGATCTGACGCGTGAAATGTGGGACGAGGCCGCCGAGACCGAGCCGATGGAGTCGCGACGTCAGCGTTCGCTTGCCGCACTAAAGACCGAATGGCTCCGGGTCTGGGATGAGCCTATCCCCTTCTATCGCGACAAGTTCGAGGCCGCCGGTCTGACACGCGACGCCATGCCCGCCCTGGACGAGATTCCAGTGACGCGGAAGGGCGAACTCCGCGCGAACGAAGCCGAACACCCGGTTTTCGGCACCCACCGCTCGACCCGGCTTTACAAGGATGGCCAGATCAACGCCCTGCGGATCGCCCAATCGACCGGAACGACCGGCAAGGCCTGGTACATCTTCTACTCGAAGGATGACCTGCTGCGCTGGCGAGCGCTCAACAAAGAGCAGCTTTGGCGCAACGGCGTGCGCCCAGGAAATCACTTCACCCACGCCTGGCCGGGGGGCATGTATCCGACCGGTATACTGGGCGGCGCGCAGTATAGCGACCTCGACGTGATCGAACTGCCCGTGGGCCCGCCCTTTTCGGCGGCCGACGCCCTACGTCACATCCAGATCTGGCAGGATTGCGGGATCGACGCGCTGATGTGCACGATTTCTCAGTTGCAAATCTATGACGCCGCCGCCCAAGGCGCCGGGATCGACCTAGCTTCGATTCTGAAGGGCAAGCCACTGATTACCTCGGGCGAGGCCATATGGCAGTTCGAAGCCGGACGTAAGCGCATCGAGGACGCCTACGGCGTCTCGCTATTCAACATCGGCGGCGCTTCCGAAGCCCCTGGCTTTGTCACGGCCGACAGCCGCTACCACGACGGTCTGATCTGTCCGACCGATCACTACTGGATTCAAGTCTGCGATCCGGAAACCGGTAAGGAAGTGCCACCCGGAACGCCCGGCCACCTGGTCATCAACGCGTTCGGCATGGATCACTTCATGCTGCGCTACGACCTCGAAGACCTGGTCGTCCTGCATGAGGGCCCCGACAAATCTGGCCGCACGGCCCAACGCTATACGATCTTGGGTCGCCTGGCTGATCGCGCCATAGTCGGCGGGAAGGCGCTTCTACCCATCGATGTGCAGCTGGCGCTCGAAACCTTCGGCGCGCCGGAATACACCATGGCCGCCGGTGTCGCCGACGCGCTGATGCTCAATATCGAGGGCGAGGGCTCCGCCGCCCGGTTGACCGACGGTCTGTCCGCCGCGCTCGGCGTCCCGGTGGTGATCACCGAGGTCCCCGTCGGCTCGATCCCGCGCTCGACCTTCAAGCAGCGTCGACTGGCGGAGTGATGGCCGGGGACGCGCTCAACAGTGGCGAGGCGTCGGATCCCGAGGCCCGCTACCGCTGGTATGTGCTCGCCATTCTGATGCTGGCCTATACCGTCCACTACCTGGATCGCAGCGTCGTCAACGCGGTGCTGGAGCCCATTCGCGTCGAGTTCCATGTCTCGGACGCGGCGTTGGGTCTGTTGGCGGGGCCGGTCTATGCGGTGGCGTTCGCTTGCGCCGGCGTGCCGCTTGGCCTGCTGATCGATCGGGTCAACCGCAAGCGCCTGCTGGCGACCCTGTTGGCCGGCTGGAGCGCGTTGACCTTCGTCAGCGGCTTCGCGGGCGGCTTTTCCATGCTCTTGGCGGCTCGGGCGGCGGTCGGCGCGGCCGAAGCCGGCGGCTCGCCAACAGCCATGTCGCTCTTGTCCGACTACTTTCCGGCGTCCAAGCGCGCGACGGCGACAGGCGTCTTCTTCCTGAGCGTCACGCTCGGCATCTTCCTGGGCTACCTCGTCAGCGGCGTCGTCGCGGCCCATCACGGTTGGCGCGCGGCCTTCCTGGTGGCCGGCGCCCCCGGCCTCCTGATCGCGCTGCTCTTGATGGCAACGGTGCGCGAGCCGCCGCGCGGCCGGTTCGATGCGCGAGCCGTTCAGGCCCGTCCGTCTCTGCTGGAGACCTTCTCGGCCCTGCTCGGGCGTCGGGCCCTAGCGCTCACGCTCGTCGCGCTGGTCATCGCCGCGACCGTCACGGGCGGCTTCAACGCCTTCGTCATCTCGCTCCTAGTCCGCCGCTATGAGCTCGGCCTGGCCGAAGCGGCGATCATCGTCTCGGTCTCTCTGGGCGTCTTCGGCGGCCTGGGATCGGTTTTTTGGGGCGCGCTCAGCGACCGGGTCGCCGAGCGCGGCGCCTTCGCCCCGCCCCTGCTCATCGCGATCACTTCGCTGATCGCGACAGGATTTGGCGTCTTTGGCGTTCTCGAAGGCTCGTTGAAGAGCAGCATCCTGGGTATCGCCGGGTTTTCGCTGTTCATCACCAGCTTCATGGGCGGCGGCTATGGCCTGCTGTTGAACCTATCGCCGCCATCCATCCGAGGGGCCTGCACCGCGATGGCGCAAGTGTTGGTCAATCTGATCGGCGTGGGCTTTGGACCGCTCGTCGTAGGCGGGCTCAGCAGCGCCCTTGGGGCGAGCGGCAAGGTCGACGGCCTTGCCTGGGCCCTGGTGCTCGTTCTGCTCCTGTCGCTGGTCAGCGCCGCTTGCCAAGTCGGCGTGGCCAACGCCCTGAGGCGCTCAGCCGCCGCTGGCCAATCCCCCTTGCCGAACCCGCTCCCCGCGCCTAATTAGTATACTAGTTTTGGAGACAGCCCATGCGCTTATCCTTTTCAAGCGATCATCAGGGCCTGCGGGAGGAATTCGAACATGTCTTCGCCGCCGAGGCGACGAGCGCCCGCGCGCGCGCGGGCGCGTCGAGTCCGGAAGGCTGGGATCGCGCGCTTTGGCGGCAGTTGTCCGAGTTGGGCTGGCTCGGCGTGACGGCCAGTGAGGCCCATGGCGGCTTGGGTCAGGATCCCCTGGCGCTCTGCCTTATCGCCGAAGCCTTCGGTCAACGCCTGGCGGCGATTCCGTTCCTCGGCGCCGCGCTCGGTTTCGCCGACGCGTTGCTCACGATCGGCGACCGGTCTCTGTCGGACGCGCTGGCGCCGGGTGTCGTAGCTGGTGAGGTGATCGGCGCTCTGGCGATCCCCGAGCATTTCACGGCGCTGGATATCGACGACGGACACGCCAGCGGCGCCTGCCCAGCCTTGATGGACGCGGCCGCGACGACTCACATCCTGACCTTGGCGGGAGCAGGATCGGACGCGCAGCTGATCCTGCTGGATGTAACCGCCGCCCACCGCGAACGGATCGACTCCCTGGACAGAGTCAACCTGGCTTGGGCGGTCACGTTTGACCGCGCGCCGAGCCGAACCTTGGCGCGCGGCGAAACGGCGTCGGACCTGTGGCGAACGCTACGAGCTCGCTACGCGACCTTCATGTCCTTCGTCCAGATCGGCGCGGCCAGCGCCGCACTGGACATGGCGCGTGATCATGTCATCCAGCGTTACGCCTTCGGTCGCCCCCTCGGGTCGTTCCAGGCGGTCAAGCATGAGCTGGCCGACGTGCTGGCGGCCATCGAGATCGCCCGATCGAACGCCTGGTTCGCCGCCGCCGCGCTGAACGAGGGCGGATCGGCTCTGGCTCAGGCCGGCGCCGCCGCGCGCGTATCCGCCACAGACGCCCACCGCTTGGCCGCCCGCGCCAATGTTCACCTTCACGGTGGCCTTGGGGTCACGGCCGAGAGCGACGCCCACCTTCATTATCGACGCGCTCAGGCTCTTGGCCTGGTCATCGGCCCCTCGTCGGTCTGGCGCGAGCGCCTGATAGCCGAGTTGGTCGCCGCGCGCGCCGTCGCGCCCGCCGCGCCGCAGCTACCGAGGACCGGCTCATGAACCTCAACGACACGCCCGAGGAGGCCGCGTTCCGCGCCGAAGCGCGCGCCTGGATCGCCGCCAACCGATACGACGAGAGGACGATGGAGACCCTGAAGGGCCTGGCGGGCAACGGCGCGCCCCTCCCCTCGGCGGAACTCTGGGCCCTGGCCAAGGACTGGAACGCCCGCAAGTACGACGCCGGCTATGCGGTCCTGACCTGGCCCAAGGCGTTCGGCGGCCGAGACGCGCCCAACCTTGCCGCCATCTTCGCCGAGGAGGAAGGCCCGCTGGCGCGCTTCCAGGGCTATCTGGTGATCACCCAATTCATGTGCGCGGCGACCTTGATGGCGTTCGCTTCGTCGGAACAGAAGGCCGCCCTGCTGCCGCGTATCGCCCGGGCCGATGACATCTGGTGCCAGATGTTCTCCGAGCCGGCCGCGGGCTCCGATCTGGCGGCGGTCCGCACCCGCGCCGAACGTGTCGAGGGCGGCTGGCGGGTAAACGGCCAGAAGGTTTGGACCAGCGGCGCGCACATGGCCGGCTGGGGAACCTTGCTGGCCCGGACCGATCCGACGACGCCCAAGCACAAGGGCTTGACCATGTTCTTCCTCCGCATGGACAGTCCAGGCGTGCGCGTTCGGCCGATCGAACTGATGTCCGGCGAAGCCGAATTCAACGAAATCTTCTTCGACGACGTCTTCATTCCCGACGCCCAGCGTCTCGGCGAGGTCGGCGCGGGCTGGAAAGCCGCTGTCGTGACGCTGAACAGCGAGCGCATGGCCATCGGGGCGATGCTGGACGTCGATTCCGCCGCCCTGCTGGACCTCGCCTGCGAGACAGGCGCGATCACGCGGGCGGATGTGCGCCAAACGCTCGCGGACTGGATCATCAAGGAGCGCGGGCTTCGCGCCTGTGTCGCGCGGCAGCTGACGGCGATTTCCGAGGGCCGCGCGCCGGGTCCGGAGGCGGCGACCATCAAGCTCGTCGGCGGCGTGATGATCGAAGACATGGCCGCCTACGCCCTGGACCTTATCGACGGTGAGGGCCTGGCGTTGCGGCCTGGCCGCGACCCGCGCCGCGTCTATCGCGACATGTTCTACTTTGGTCCCGCGCAGCGCGCCGCCGGCGGCTCGGACGAAGTGCTCAAGAATGTTCTGGCTGAAAGGGTTCTGGGCCTTCCGATGGAGGATCGTCCGGACAACCGGCTGCCCTTCAACGAGGTGCCGACGGCGCCCCGCGGCTAGAACCATATAGGGAGGAAGAAAGATCATGGACGCCCAAGGCCAAGACTTCACCCGCAACGCACCGCTGATCGGCGGTCGCTGGCTGAGCGCCACTTCGCTGGGCAAGGCGGATCATCTCAATCCAGCCAACAATCGCCCCCAGGCCGAACTGCACATCGGCGGCGCGGCGGAGATCGACCAGGCCGTGGCCGCCGCGCGCCAGTCGCACCGGGCCTGGGCCGGACTCGGCGGCGACGCCCGCCGTGATATCCTCCTGCGCTGGGCCCAACTGATCGAGGACAATCGCGAGCAGTTCACGCGTCTGGCCGCGCTGGAAAGCGGCACCCCGGTGATGATCGGCGGCGGGGTCGGCTTGGCGCTCCATTGGCTGCGCTATTTCGCCGGCTGGGCCGACAAGATCGCCGGAGACGCGGTCGAGCCGATCGGCGCGGCCGGGATGAACTACACCCGGCACGAGCCCTATGGGGTCGTCGGCCTGATCATACCCTGGAACTCGCCAATGGTCGCCAGCGCGATGAAGGTTGCGCCGGCCTTGGCGGCCGGCAACAGCGTCGTGCTCAAGCCTCCGACCCTCACGCCGTTCGTGGCCCTACGCCTGGCCGAGCTCGCGCTGCAGGCGGGCATGCCCGAGGGGGCGTTCAACGTCGTTCCCGGCGACGCCGAAGCCGGCAACGCCCTGGTGACCCATCGCGACGTCGCCAAGGTCAGCTTCACAGGCGGAGAGACGGTGGCCAAGACCGTGATGCGCAACTGCGCCGACCATCTCAAGCCCCTAGCCCTGGAACTGGGCGGGAAGTCGGCCAATCTGATCTTCGAGGATGCCGACCTCGACGCCGCGGCCCAAATGGCGGCGATCCATGGAACGGCCGTTCTGGCCGGACAAGGTTGCGTCTTGCCCACCCGCGCCTACGTCCACGAAAGCCTCTACGACGCGTTCGTGGCCAGGGTGAAAGCGATCGTGGAGAGCTTCCGCGTCGGCGATCCGCTCGATCCGACGAACTTCGTGGGCCCCGTGATCAGCCGCGGCGCCGCCAGCCGGATCCTCGGCATGATCGAGCGGGCGAAACAGGAGGGCGGAGAGCTTATCGCCGGCGGAGAAAAGCTCGGCGGCGCCCTGGCCGAAGGCAATTTTATCGCGCCGACGGTGTTTGGCGTCGCTCACGACAGTGATCTCGCGCGGCGGGAAGTGTTCGGCCCGGTCCTGGCCGTTTCGCGCTTTTCGGACGATGACGACGCCCTGGCCAAGGCCAACGACTCGGACTTCGGCCTGGGCGCCTACGTCCACACCCGCGACCTGGGCCGCGCTCACCGCCTCGCCGCCGGGCTCAAGGCCGGCGCCGTGTCGATCAATAGCGGCGTACCCATGGCCCCGAACACGCCCTTCGGCGGCTACAAGCAGTCGGGCTTCGGGCGCGAGGGCGGCAAGGCGGGGCTCGAAGAGTTCCTGCAGGTCAAGAACGTCTACATCCCCTTCTGAGGAACAGCCATGTTCAAACTCCTCGAAGGCGTGCGCGTGATCGAGTGCGCCATGCTGTTCAACGGTGGCGCCGTCGGAATGCATTTGGGTGATCTGGGCGCCGACGTGATCAAGATCGAAAGCCCGGGACGCGGCGACTATCTGCGCGATTTCCTGGGCCAGATCGTCCCGCACGTCAGTCCGCCGCACGCCCAGCTCAACAAGAACAAGCGCTCGGTCGAACTGGACGTGCGCACGGCCGAAGGCCGCGAACTCTTCTTCGCCCTTATCCGCGACGCCGACATCTTCATCGACGGCTTTCGCGCTGGGGCCTGCGACGAAATGGGCATTGGCTACGACGCCCAGAAGGCCATCAAGCCCGATATCGTCTACGTGCAATACACCGGCTATGGCGCGGACGGCCCCTACGCCGCCATTCCCACGCACGGCCAGCAGATGAACGCCCTGGCTGGCGGCATGCCCTGCGAGGTTGGAGAGGACGGATTCGTCCATTTCGTCCGCGGCAAGCAGTTCATGGGCGGCACCGAGCAGTCGGGACCGGGCCCTTCGGTCGGCGCGCCCGTCGCGGCCCTAGCGGCGGTCTCGGCCTTGGTTCACCGTGATCGGACCGGCAAGGGCGCATACATCGACGTATCGGCGGCCGACGCGGTTCTAGCCATGAGCTGGATCGGCGGCGCCTTCGCGTTCAACAAACACCGACTGACGAGCCGGGTCGGCCTCGCCGACGAATCCAAGGCCGACGAGGTCGGCGGCGGCTCGGCCCGCTATCAGCTGTACCAGACCCTCGACGACCGCTTCATGCTGTTCTGCGCGATCGAACCCAAGTTCTGGCGCAACTTCTGCGCGGCGATCAACCGTCCCGATCTGGTCGAGACGATCGACCAAGGCGCGCCGGTGGACTTCGGACACGCCGACGATGCGCTGCGCAAGACGCTGACGGAGATCTTCAAGGGCCGAACCCAGGCCGAATGGACGAAGATCGCGGCCGACCACGATATCGCCATGGGACCGGCCCCGCGGCTCGAGGAAGTGCGCGAAGACCCCCATATCGCGCACCGCGGCGTAATCGTCGACGGCGTGCATCCGGCCGCGGGCCCGTTCACCTATATCGGCTTCCCCGCCGTGATCAGCGGTGATCGCTACGGCGAGGTCCGTCCCGCGCCCGCGCTCGGCGAGCAGACGGCCGAAATTCTCTCCGAGCTTGGCGTGAACGCCGCGCGGCTGGCCCAACTCCGCGCCGCGGGCGTGGTGGGAAAGAATTAGGGAGCACACCATGGAAAGCCACGAAGGCCTGCTTTACGACATCGACGACGAAGGCGTGGCCACCATCACGCTGGACCGTCCCCAGGAAGGCAACGCCTTGACGGTCGAGATGCACCGGGCGCTGCGGCGCGTCTGGCGTGATGTCGACGAAAACCCCGCCGTGCGCGTCGCGATCGTCACCGGCGCCGGCGAACGCCATTTCTGCACCGGGGCTTCGGTCTCAGGGCTCAAGACCGATGGCGATACCGCTCTGCAGATGGGCACCTTCCAGGAATCCAACCATCTGTCGCCCTATCAGAACCGCGTCTGGAAGCCAGTGATCTGCTGCGTCAACGGCTTGGTCGCCGGCGGCGGATTTCACTTCGTCGTCGACAGCGATGTCGTCGTCGCGGCTTCGCACGCCAAATTCATGGACACCCACACCACCATCGGCCAGGTCGGGGCTCTGGAGAACATCGGCATCGCCCGACGTTCGACGCTGGGCACGGCGCTGCTTCTGACCCTGGCGGGGCGGGGTTATCGCATGGACGCCGAACGGGCCCACCAGGTGGGCTTGGTCGACATCCTCGAGCCCGACGCGCCCAGCGCCCTGGCCAAGGCGCGCGAGATCGCAAAGTTGATGGCCGGCAATTCTCCCAACGCCATGCGCCTTTCCAAACAAGCGCTCTGGGGAGCGATGGAGAACGGTTACGAGCGCGCGCTGGAGCACGGCTGGTCGCTGCTGCAGGCGCAATGGTGCCATCCAGACTTCGAGGAAGGCCCCAAGGCCTTCGCGGAAAAGCGAGCGCCGGTCTGGAACCCTGACCGGAACGCCCGTCGATAGGACAATTCAGGATACAAGGTCAGAACATGGGAATGCTCGACGGCAAGGTGGCCATCATCACGGGCGCTGGCGGCGGCTTGGGGCGCGAATATGCCCTGCTGCTGGCCAAGGAAGGCGCCAAGATCGTGGTCAACGACTATGGCGGTTCGCCGGATGGCCGGGGTGGAGGCTCGCCAGCGGCCCAGAAGGTGGTCGATGAGATCCGCGCCGCCGGCGGCCAGGCGGTAGCCAATGGCGCGGACGTCGGCGATGTCGCTTCCGGCGCGAGCCTACTCGACGCCGCCCTCGACGCGTTCGGCCGCGTGGACATCCTGATCAACAACGCCGGCATCCTACGCGACAAAAGCTTCGTGAAGACCGATGAGGAGGACTGGGACGCCGTGGTCCGCGTTCATCTCAAGGGAACCTATGCCGTCACCAAGCCCGTTTTCGCCTGGATGAAGGATAATGGCGGCGGCGTCATCATCAACACGTCATCGGCCTCTGGACTTATCGGCAACTTCGGCCAGTCCAACTACGCGGCGGCCAAGGCCGGCGTCTGGGGCCTGAGCAATGTCCTGGCGATCGAGGGAGCGCGGTTCGGCATCCGGGTCTGGACCCTGGCGCCCACGGCCACCACGCGCCTTACCGAAAACCTGCTGCCGCCCGAACTCGCGGCCAAGTGGAGACCTCACCGGCTGGCGCCGGCCGTACTCTACATGGTCAGCGATGCGGCCGCCCATTTGACCGGCAAAACGCTTTCCGTCTCGGGCTCGAAGATCCAAGAGCTGCGGCTGGTCGCCGGACCCGGCTACTGGCCCGGCGATGAAACACCGACCGTTCAGGACATCGTCGACAACTACGACAAGATCTTCCTGCCGGAGACCGCTCCGATCGGCTTCGAATAGGCTGGGCCATGGGCGCGCGCCGCGCCGGATGGTCCCAGGGCCGGCCGCGCCACCGATCTATCGGCGCTCGCCCTTATAGGAGCTGGAATTGGAACACCGTAGGTTCGAGGGTCATCGCGGTCTTGCTCTGGCCGCGGATATCGCGGGACCGGCCCAAGGCCGGCCCGTGGTCTTGTTGCATGGCGGCGGCCAGACGCGCGGGAGCTGGAAGAACGGCCTGAAGGCCTTGGTCGAACGCGGCTACCGCGTGTTCTCGATCGACGCCCGCGGCCACGGCGAGAGTGGGTGGGATCCCGATCAAGACTACAGCTTGGACGCCCAAGTCGCGGACCTGACGGCGCTGCTCGCCCAGCTTCCCGACTCTCCGGCCCTCGTCGGAGCCTCTATGGGCGGCGTCACCGCCTTGGCGACCCTGGGACAGGCCCATCCCCCCGCCGCGCGCGCCCTAGTCCTGGTGGACGTCACGCCTAAGGTGGACCCGGTCGGCGCCCAGCGCATCGCCGACTTCATGCGCGCCAATCCAGAAGGTTTCGCCACCCTGCAAGAGGTGTCGGACGCGGTGGCGGCCTATAATCCTCATCGCCCGCGCCCCAAGGACCTTTCGGGGCTCAGGCGCAACCTCCGAGAGGTCGACGGTCGGTTCTATTGGCACTGGGACCCAGCCTTCCTCGGCGTGCGCCGTCTTGAGCCGGAAGCCTATCGCGAGCGCCTGGAGGACGCGGCGAGGGCTATAGCCGTCCCGACCCTCCTCGTGCGCGGCGCGCGAAGCGAGATCGTCGGCGACGCCGAAGTGGCCCACTTCCGCGCGTTGATGCCTAGGGCGCGCTACGTCGACGTGGCGGGCGCCGGGCATATGGTGGCTGGCGATCGCAACGACGCGTTCAATGCCGCGATCCTGAATTTCCTCGCCGACGTCGACGCGACCTAGACTCTTCGGATCGTCAAGCTTCCGAAGATGAATAGAGTGAGGATGGCCGCTTCCGATGTTCCATCGGAAGCGATAGCGATCTAAGCAGCGACCCGTCGGCGGAGCGCCGCGGCGACGAGTTCGGCGCCTTTTTCGGCGATCATGATCGTCGGAGCGTTGGTGTTGCCCGAGATGATGTTGGGCATGGAGGACGCGTCAATCACCCGCAGTCCCGCCACGTCGCGCACACGTAGCTGGGCGTCGGTCACCGCTTGCGGCCCATCCCCCATCGCGCAGGTGCTGGTGGGGTGGTAGCCGATGCCCGCCGTGGTCCGGATGTGGCTTTCCCACGCCTCGTCGGTCTCGGGTATCGGCGAGGGCATGTTCTCGGCGATCACGTGACGCTTCATGGCCGGAGCCTGGTAGACCGCCTCGATGGCGCGGGCGATGGCGATGAGAACCCGCATGTCGCGCTCATCGCCGATCAGGCGATGGTCGATGACGGGCGGATCTTCGGGTTGGGCCGAGCGCAGCAGGATGCGGCCGCGGCTGTGAGGACGCGCCACGTTGCCAGCCAGGGTAATGCCTGGCTTGGGGTGCATGCCCGGCTTGCCGCCGGCGAAGCTTATGGCGAGCGGCATCAGGCTCAGGCAGAAGTCAGGCACGTCCAGATCAGGACGCGACTTGCCATAGGCCATGGCCTGAACCGCCGCCGACGTCATGGGGCCATTCCTCAAGAACAGGTACCGCAACATGTTCCCCGCCGCTGTCAGCGGTCCGAAAGGACTGTTGTAGGTTGGCATGTCGACCAGCTTGCTGATCGATGTGGCGCTGTGCTCCTGGAGATTGCGCCCTACCCCATCGAGCGGGACCACGACATCGAGGCCGTGGGCCTTAATGGCGTCAACCGGTCCGATGCCCGAGCGCAGTAAAATCGCCGGAGAACCGATCGCGCCGGCGCTAACGATCACCTCGGCCCCCGCGCGCAGGTCTCGACTCCCGCCATCCTGCTTGATGCGCACGCCAGTCGCGCGACCGCCTTCGACGAGCACCTTATCGACCAGGCAGTCGGTCAGGACCGTCAGGTTTGGACGCCCCAACGCCGGCTCGAGAAAAGCCTTGGCGACACTGGCGCGCTGGCCGTTGCCGGTGGTGTTGTAGACTTGGAAGGCGCCTTCCGGGTCGCCGTCGCAATAGTCGTCATTGCGGGGGAGACCGATTTCGCCGCAGGCTTGGACGAAGACGTCGACGATCGGGTGCTTGACGCGCCCGGCCGATACGGACAGCGGCCCCATCGCGCCATGGCTTTGCGAAGGCGGACCATCGAAACGTTCGGACTTCTTGAAATAGGGCAGCACCTCGTCAAACGACCAGCCCTTGGCGCCCGCCGCGACCCAGTCGTCATAGTCGCTACGCTGACCGCGAATGTAGACGAGACCGTTGATGGCGCTGGAACCGCCCAGCATCTTGCCGCCCGCCCATTGGACGACGCGGTTGTTGATCGAGGGGTCCGGCTCGGTGCGATAACTCCAGTCGGCCTTGGGGTTTCCCATCAGCTTGAAGGTGCCGGCGGGCATGTCGACGAGGAAGCCGCCGCCCACAGGTCCGGCTTCGATCAGCAAGACCTTGATCGATGGATCTTCGGACAGGCGCGCGGCCAGAACACAGCCAGCACTGCCCGCGCCCGCGATAATGATGTCGGCGTCCGCCAAGCCTTCACTCCCAATCATCGGCGCATTTCCGTCAGGTCTAAACAGCCGGCGGAAGTGTTCGCGGAACTATTGGACGGTCGGCGCCCGCGCCCGCGCGCGCCCTCGTCAGATAGAAAAGGTATACTGATTGTCGAGGCGGAGTCCAGATGACCAGCCGGCCAGATCCGCGGCGCGCAGACGATGGTGTCGAGGGTCGCCCATCCACGCCCAGTCGAACATCGCGCGCTTCAGAAACAGATGCGCATCGTGCTCCCAGGTAAAGCCGATGCCGCCATGGGCCTCCACCGTGTCGCGCGCGGCCTGGAGATAGCCATCGCAAAGGTGTGCCTTGGCCTGGGCGGCGGCGTGGGCGGCTTTTTCCGGCAGATGATCGATGGCGTGGGCCGCGTACCAGAAAAGGCCACGGCCGGGTTCGACGGCCAGAGCCATCTCGGCCAGTTGGTGCTTCAGCCCCTGGAACGAACCAATCGGAACGCCGAATTGCTCGCGAAGCTTGGCATAGTCGACCGACATCGCCACACACCGCCGCGCGCCGCCGAACGCATCGGCCGCCAACAGGACGCAAGCCGCGTCGACGAGGCGTTCAGCGGCATCGAGCTCGCCCTTGAGCGGATGAGCCCGGACGTCCACGAAAGACACCCGATCCAGGGGGCGCGTGCGATCGGCGCCGTCGATTCGCTCGCAGGTTACTCCGCCCCCCCGCTCGACCACGCAAAGCCCGCCGTTCGCCGTGCCGACCACGAAGAGGTCCGCCTCCGTGCCGTGGGGAACAAGCGTCTTGACGCCGCTAAGCCGTCCGTCGCGGGGTGACAGCGTCCAGGCCCGCGACGACCAGCGTACTGCCTCTTCCGCCAGCGCTACGGTCGCGAGGATTTCCCCGGAGGCGATCGCGGGAAGCCAACGCGCCCGCTGATCGGCATCGCCGCCGCGCGCGATCGCCAGGCCAGCAAGAGCCTGTCCCAGGAAAGGGACGGGCGCGAGCGCCGCGCCAAGAGTTTCCGCCACCAGGGCCAGATCGATCATCTCAAGGCCCAAGCCGCCCGCCGCCTCGGGCAGGATCATGCCAGCGACGCCGAAATCGATCAGTTTTGCCCAGAGGTCCTTATCAAACGCGACCCCGCCGTCGAGCACTTCGTGAACCCGCCGTAAGGGACAGGTCGCTTCGATAAGTTCGCCCAGCCGATCCTGCAGGATCCGCTGTTCCTCCGAAAGCAGGAAGTTCATGGGGCGCTCGTGATGTCGCGCGGCAGGCCAAGGCCCCGCTCGGCGATAATGTTGCGCTGGATGTTGGACGTGCCGCCCGCGATCGCCATCGACAACGAGACCATGAAACGTTCGGTCCACTTGCCGTGCGGTCCGGACATGTCGAGAAGGTCGTCCTTAAGGATGTCGCGCGCAAGCTTGGCGATGCGTTGGGCCAGATCGGTGCTGGAGATCTTGGCCATGGTCGAGAACAGCCCAGGATCTTGCCCATGCGCGTTCATGGATGCGGATCGATAGGTCGAATAGGTGAGCGCCATCGCCGCACCTTCGATGGCGGCCAGCTCGGCGCGAATACAAGGGTCGAGAATGGCGGGTCGTCCGTCATGCGTCGTCTCGCGCGCCAGTTTCACGAGATCGCGTAGCATCGACTCCACCCAGGTCACCCCGCCCAGCGATCCGCGTTCATGCTTGAGGGTCGACCGGGAGACACGCCAGCCCTGCCCGCGACCGCCGACGATCCAGTCGGCCGGCGTCCGGGCGTTGTCGAAGAAAACCTCGCAGAACTCCGACCGCCGCGTCATCTGGCGTAAGGGACGGATCGTCACGCCAGGCTGGCGCAAATCGATGATAAGGTAGGAGATACCCTCGTGTTTTGGCGCGTCGGGCTCGGTGCGCACCAGCGCGAACATGAAGTCGGCGCGGTGCGCGTAGCTGCTCCAGATCTTCTGACCGTTGATCACCCAGTTATCGCCAACCAGCTCGGCGCGGGTCCGCAAGGCCGCGAGGTCCGAGCCCGCGCCCGGCTCCGAAAAGCCCTGCGCCCAGCGATATTCTCCCGCCAGCGTTTTGGGGATGAAGGTCTCCTTCTGGGCCTCGGTCCCCCACTCAAGCAATGTCGGAATGAGCAGGGTGATGCCGCCATCCCGCACCTCGGCGGGCGCTCGGGCGCGGCGCACCTCTTGGCGGATGATCTCTCCCCGAACCATGTCCGGGGGCTGCTCGGATCCGCCATAGCGCTTTGGAACCCCGCGGGCATAATAGCCCGCGGCGATCGCCGCGTCCCGAAAGGCGCGCTGGGCGACCGGATCCTTAGGATCGCCGCCAGGAGGCGGCCAGTGGGCCCCGACGAAGGCGGCCACTTCGGACCGGAAATCGTCGAACCGTGAACCGAAGCCGAGATCCATCCTAGCCCCCGCTCCAATTGGGCGCGCGCTTTTCGAGAAAGGCGCGCGGCCCCTCGCGCGCGTCGTCGCTCGCCGCGATCCTCCGTCCGGCGGCCTGGCTGAGCGTCCAGAGTTCTTCCTCGTCCAGCTGATCGGCCTGTCGCGCCAGGGTCAGGGATTCGCGGACCGACAGCGGGGCGTTGGCTGCGACCAAGCTCGCCAGGGTCAAGGCCTCCGCCATGAGCAGCGAGTCGTCCACCACGCGATTAACAAGGCCTAGGGTAAAGGCATGATCGGCCCCAATGGACTCTCCGGTCGCGATCAGCTCCATGGCCACGGCGCGGGGAATGGCGCGGGGCAGTCGGAAGACGCCTCCGGCGCCGGCGAAGATGCCGCGCTTGACTTCCGGAAGCCCAAAGCGCGCCGCGCGGGCCGCGACAACCATATCGCAGGCCAAGCAAAGCTCCAGCCCGCCACCCAGGGCGTTGGAATTGACCGCCGCGATCCAGGGCTTCGAGCGCTTTGCGCGCACGAAGCCGGCGAAGCCGCCACGCGCTGTCGACAGTTCATGGCCTCGTCCGCTCGCGGCCACGGCTAGGTCCGCGCCCGCGCAGAAGCTCTTGTCGCCGGCGGCCGCGAGGATAGCGACCCGAACCTCCGGATCGGCTTCGGCCTCGTCCACCGCGGCCTCCAAGCGTTGGGCGACCTCGCCGTTCACTGCGTTGCGGACAGCCGGACGGTTGAGGGTCGCGCGCATGACGAAGGGCGCGGGGCGCTCGATCAGCACCGCCGGAGCGGCTACATCGGTCATGAAATGAACTCCAGGCGGTCGCCACGCTCCACGAAGGTCGCGGCGACCGCTTTCCGGTTAGAACTTGACGGTCGCCTCGAGACCGAAGATCCGGGGTTCGCCATAGAAGCGCGACAGGTAGCCGAAGGCTTGGCCCAGATTCACCGTCTGCGCGTAGGCCTTGTTTGTGAGATTCTTGCCATAGAGCGCCAGGTTGACGTTCGATCCGGCGACATTGGCCAAGTCGATGCGCGCGTTCAGCAGGCCGTATGAACTGATGAAGTTGCCGGGCGACTTCTCGTAAGTGAAGTAGAAGCCCTGACGCCAGCTATAGAAAACCGACGGGGTGAGCCGACCAAAGTCCGTATCAAGGCCGTAGGAGGCGTTTAGAGTATAGGTGAGCTTTGGTTGTGAATTGTAACGCACCCCGGCTAGGTTCACTGGCATGTTGTTGGTGCCGATGATCGTACCTTGGGTGAACTTACCGTCGAAATAGCTGACGGTCGCGTTGAGCGTGAGATTGCGGACTGGAATGACGATCAGTTCGCCCTCGCCGCCCCAGAGCTTGGCCTTACCGATGGTCTGTGTAAGCGATTGAGGGCCTGCCGTCGGATCGACGACCACGTTGGTCAGTTGCAGACCATCGTACCAGTCGTGGAAGCCCGATCCGTTGAAGCGGACGTCCACGTCGCCGAAGCGGTGCTGGGTTTTGAAGCCGACCTCCAGATCGTTCAGTTTTTCAGGCTGGAAAATCAGCCCTGGCCCGGAATAGCTCGAAGTCGAATTGAAACCTCCGGACTTATATCCGTGGCGGAACGATGTGTAGAGCAGGACGCCCTCGGTCGGCTTCCAATCCATGCTGGCGATATAGTTGCCCGCCGCGAACTTGGCGCTGGCCGAGCGCATGCAGTTTGTCGTGTCCACCGTAACCCCGGGGGAGATCGGAGCGGCCAGCAGCGAGCACGCGCTGAAGCCTGTCGCCGGCGGCGTGAACGGCAGCAGCACCGTTCCGGGGAAGAACACGCGATACTGGGAATCGTGCAGCTCGGTTTCGTCCCAGGTATAACGATAGCCGCCCGTCACGGTGAGTGTGTCGGTCAGCTTGTAGCTGGCCTGGGCGAATAGGGCTTTGCTGGTCTCTTCGCGATGGGTGTACTGCGGGTTCACGAAGAAGGCGGGGAAATCGACATAGCCGACGCTGGTCCCGCCCATCGCCGTGCGCCCCTTGAACGGATCCTCGGAGGTGTCGAGATAGAAGGCGCCCCCAATCAGGCGCAGGCGGTCGTCCAGAAGCGAGCCCTGCACCTGGAGTTCCTCGCTCAGTTGCTTGGCATGACGGGCGTACTCAACGGTCAAGCCCGTGGAGTCGATGCCGTCATAGTCGTCGTGACCCTGGAACTTGGCGTCGTGATAGCCGAAGACATTCTTGATGGTCAGATTGTCCAGCTGGAACGTGGTGGTGTTCGAAACCCCGTAGGCTTTGATCTCGATATATCCGGGCGTGCTCAGCGCCACCTTTCGTATGCCCAATGCCTGTTGGGCGGCGAACTGCGACGTCGCGGCGGGGAAGATGCACGACATTGCCGGCGGCGAGGAGCACGGCGCTAGGTCAGAGAGGATATAGGCGGGACCGCGCTCGTTGCTGTGGCTGTAGTTGACCACCAGTTTGTTGTCGACGACGTCGTTGGGCTGCACGCGCAGCGAAATCCGGGCGTTCTCATAGTTGAGATTGTCTAGATCGGCCCCCTCGGTGTTCTTGGTGAAACCATCCCGCCGCTCGATATTTCCGGCCGCCCGCAGAGAGACCTTGTCACTCAGCGGAATATTGATCGCCGCCTCGCCGTAACGCTCGTTGAGATTGCCGATCCGGCCTGTGGCGTAGCCTTCGAAATGGGCGCTCGGAGCCACGCTTTCGAAAAGGATCGCGCCACCGTTTGTATTGCGTCCAAACAGCGTGCCTTGCGGCCCCTTCAGGACCTGGACGTTGTTGATGTCGAAGAACGACCGGGCGATTTCGGCGCCGAACACCGGCACTTCGTTGAGATAGGCCACGACCCCGGGCGGCGCATCGTCGCCGGCGGCCTTCTGACCGTGGATGACATAGCTACCGGAGGCCCGGCCCTCCGACTGGGTGCCCTGAACCTGCAGCGAAGGGGTGGCCATCTGCAGGGCGTAGACGTCGTTGACCGCCCTCTCGGCGAGAATTTTCGGCGACATGGCCGTTACCGTCAGAGGCACGTCCTGCAGATTTTCCTCTGTCCGGCGGGCGGTGACGATGACCTCCGCTATGCTTGTCGAGGGTTCGGCCGCGGGCGACGAAGCCTGCCTGGCCTGCGCGAGGGACGGCGCGGCGACATAGGCGCCCAGACCGAGCAGCACAGCGGTCGCGCCCGACATCGTCGAGTTTCTACGCATACAAACCTCCCTGATCCTTATTTTATAGAAAAGGAGTATACTATTTTTCGCGGGCGCCAAGCCAAGATAAAATCAGTGCACTAAATTGGGGGTTAGTGAGGCTCCCCCGCCACACCTAACGGCGTTCACTTTCGCTAGGCGCGCGCCTAGCCGGCTTGTGACGCCCTGATCCGGGGGCGTCTCAAGGCCTAGCCGTCCCAGCGAACATTTCGCGCAGCGCCAGCGCGCTGACCTTCATCGAGACGGTGCGGGGCAGCTCCGCCACCGGCCGAATTTCGACGGGCACCTGGTAGGACGAAAGCCGCTCGCGCAAGAAGGCCTTCAGGTCCTCGTCCGAGGGAGCCGCCTGCCCTGCTCTGACGATGTAAGCCGCCACGGGAAGTTCGCCCAGTCGATCATCGGGTATCGAGCCTACGGCCGCCTCCAGGACGGCGGGATGCTGCTCGATCGCCCGCACGACGTCGTCAGGCATGATCTTGAAACCGCCGCGGATGATGGCGTTGTCGTAGCGCCCCTTGATGAACAGAAAGCCGTCCTCGTCGAGCACCGCGCGGTCGGTCGTGTCGATCCAGGCCTGACCATCGCCTAGGTGCCCCGCGCGTAACGACAGCACGCCTTCGGCTCCAGCCGGCAGGGGCGCGCGGGTTTCCGGGTCGAGAATCCGGCCCTGGATCCCGGGATTGAGCCGTCCGACCGACCCACGCTTGCGACTTCCGTGGGCATGGAAGTCGTCCAGCGTCCACCCGGCCACGCCGCCGGCGAACTCGGTCGCGCCATAGACCTGGAGCACCGGAATCCCATAGCGCGCGAAGAAGGCGTCCGCGGTGTCCGGATCGAGCGGCGCGGTCGAGGTGCGCCAAGCCTTGACGCTCCGCAGATCATCCGGCGACACGCCCGCGTCCAGCACCATGCGCAGGATGGCCGGCGGCGTGCCCAACACGCGTGGGCGGTGTCGGCGGAGGCCCTCGACGAAGGGGGCGATCGCGAACTTCTCGAGCATGAACATCTGCCGGCCGCTGACGAGGGTGTTCATGACGCTCCAGACGCCGCCCATATGGGCGAAGGGGATCATGACGAAATTGATCCCCTTGCGGAGCCGGGGAGTGTCGTCGCCCTGACGATCACGCTCGTAGATCGCCGAGTCATTGAGCATCTTCTCGAACAGCCGAGTCTTGAGCGGAATACGCTTGGGAACGCCGGTGGTGCCGCTGGTCAGCATTTCGATGGCGATGCCCGGCGCTTCGCGAACTTCGGCGGTCGTAACGCGCTCCAGACCTTCGACAAGGCGGACGGCCTCGCCGGGCGAGTCCGGCAGAAGGATGCCGAGAACCCCCGCCTGCTTCGCGGCGCTCATGACCGCCGGTCGGTCCCAATCCCGCGCGCAGCCGACGACCACGGGCAATCCTAGGTTCGCGATATCCGCGGCGAGCTTTTCGTCAGGCAGACCGGGATTGAGCGTCACGACGCATCTGTCGCCCGACACGATGGCGGCCAGGACGGCCGCGCAGGCCGGCTGGTTGCGGAGCATCGCGCCGATGCGGACGCCAGCTCCCAATCCCGCGGCCTCCAGCGCCGTTTCGAACTGCCTCTTGACGCGCGACAAGTCGCCCCACGACCACCACTGTCCGTCGCTTTCCACGGCGGCGGCCTCGGGATCCACCGCCAGCACGCCCTCGATCGTTTCGCGTAAACTCGCCATGTCCTCACCCCTTTTCAGGTCAAAAGGCCTTTGAGTGGGGCCTTTGAGCGCTCATCGGGCTTGCCGCTCCAAAAACAGGGTCTGGTGGGTCTTGCCGACCGGTCCGTGAAGATCCCAGAGATCGCCATCCACCACGGCCACGCCCTCGCCAGCACTTAGAGACCTCGCCTGCAGCTTCAGCCAGTCGCCTCGCGGCGCGCGCGCCAGATGCAGCGTGATATCAACATTGGCGAACGACCATTCTCGCCAATCGACGAAGGCCGAGAGCCCGCTGCCGAAGTCCGCGGCCATGGCCGCCCGCGCCAGGGGCGAGGCGGGCTTGCCGCGCACCACCTCGCCATCGAGCTTCACCCAGACCTCTCCCGGTCCCTTCTTCTCCAGGCCGCCGCTGATCAGCCGCGTGTCGGCCAAATGGCGCAGACGCGAGCGCTCGGCCAGCAAGCCAGGACCTTGGGCGGGCGGCGGCTGGAGCGGCTGTGGCGACGCCATTCCGGGCGAGACCGGCCCCTCGGCCACTCGGACGCGCATGGCGGCGGCGCGAACCGTCACCTGGCCATCGACGAACAGTTCCACCTCGCTCCATTGCAGCCGGCGCCCTTCCCGGACGATCCGGCTGCGGGGAACGATCACGTCCATCGGCGTCGGCCGCAGGATGTCGATCACCAGCCGGGCTATGATCATCGGGCCCGTCGTGGGGATGTCCTCGACCAAATGCGCAACCAATCCCGCCAGGGGGACACCCCCCTGATGGGCGGGATTCCACGGGCCGGGAACCAGGCTGCTCGGCGCGAAACCCTCTCCTTCGGCCTCATAGAAGAAATTGGGCGGCGCGCTCATGCCGTCCAAACCGCCAGGGCGTCCAGGCACTCGATCCTGTCACCGTCGACCCAGAGAGGATTAATCTCGAGCGACGCCAGATCGGGGCCCAAGGCGATCGCCGCGTCGCCGATCGCCGCGACGGCCCTAGCCACCGCATCGACATCTACCGGCGGTCCGCCGCGATAGCCGGCCAGGACCTTCGCTCCCCGGAGCTCCCCTAGCATGGTCTTGACCATTTCCGGACGCACCGGAAGCAGGCGCAGACTTGTGTCATGGAGCAGCTCCACGAAAACGCCGCCGAGGCCGACGGC
Source organism: Caulobacter vibrioides OR37 (assembly GCF_000372645.1). Classification (GTDB taxonomy): domain Bacteria; phylum Pseudomonadota; class Alphaproteobacteria; order Caulobacterales; family Caulobacteraceae; genus Caulobacter; species Caulobacter vibrioides_E. The sequence goes on from NZ_APMP01000009.1 coordinate 100,234, forward strand.
GATCGCCAGACCCCATGTCGGGTCGCGCGCCACGCCGACGAACAGCTCCAAGCCGCCCTCGCGCATTGGAGAAACGATGACGCCTTCGATATGCGCCGTCGGCCTGACCGCCGCGACACGGGCCATCATGGCCTCGTAGGCGTCGCCGACGGTCTCCTGGCCCACCAGGTTCAACTGGACGCCACCGACTTCGGTCTTGTGCTGGATATCCGGCGACAGGATCTTCAGGACGACCGGCTCCGCGATCTCTCGAGCCGCGGCCTCAGCCTCGGCCCGAGAGCGCGCGATCCTCGCCGGCACCACCGGAACGCCCGAGGCCGCGAGAACGTCAAGGGTTTCGCGTTCGGTGATGGGGCGCGCGACGATCGGCGCCGGCGCCGGCGGCGCCTTGGGAAGTCCCTCGCGGGCAAGCCGCGACCAGGCGAACGCCGCGCCGACGGACCGCATGGTGTGACCAAGGCCGCTGGCGATGTACGGCAGCCCCGCCTCGGCCGCCAGTTGGCGCGCGAACGGCGTGATCGGCTGATAGGTTTGCTGCAAGAGAAAGCCTTTGACGCCCGCCTCGTTAAGGCCCTTGGCGATGGCCCCGATGGCCGGCCGGGTCACCGGCGACACGTCTTCTTCGGCCGCCGGCGCCTCGAAGCAGACACCAATCAGGCCGACCTGCGGGTCGGGGGCGATGGCCGCGATCGAGCGTCGGAAGAGATCCGGATCCGACATGGCCGCGCCGGTGATGTCGAGCGGGTTATGCGCCGCGCCGAAGTCCGGCAACTCGGCCTTCACCCGCGCGGTCGTGGCCGCGTCGAAGCGAGCGAAGGGAACGCCGTGATCGTCGCCGCGGTCGGCGATCATCTCGCAGGCCCCACCCGAGATAGACGCGACCGCGAACTTGGCGTCGGGCAACACGCCGGCATAGGCGAGGAAGTCGGCGGTGTGGAGCAGCTCTTCGAGGGTGTCGACCCGCACGACGCCGTATTCACGACAGGCCGCTTCGAAGATTTTGTTGTCGCCGACCAACGCGCCGGTATGGGCCTGAGCCACCGCCGCGGCCAATTCCCCGACCCCGACCTTCAGCATCACGATTGGCTTGCGCGCGGCGAGAGCCTTGCGGGCGACGCCGAGAAAACGGGCTGGATCTCGGATAGACTCGGCGAACACGGCGATCGATCGCGTCGTCGCGTCGTCGACGAGGAACTCGACGACGTCCGACAGACCAACCCGCGCCTCATTGCCCAGGGCCACCGAATAGCTCAGCGATACGTTGGTCTTGTTTGCGGCCCGGCTGAGGATGCCCGCGGTGGCGCCGCTCTGGCTGACCAAGCCCACCCTCGGATCGGCCAGAAGCGGTGTGGTCACGGGCAGAGTTCCCACGCCGACGCGATCGACGAAATTGAGGAAGCCTAGGCTATTGGGTCCCAACAGGGTCAGGCCAAGGTCCTCGGCTCGCGCGAAGATCCTGGCCTGTTGCGCGGCGCCCTCGTCGCCGACCTCGGCGAAGCCGGACGTCACGATGGCGCCGTGTCGGATACCCGCGGCGGCCATGTCCTCGATCGCCTCCGCCAGACCCGACGCCGGCACGACCACGAAAGCCGCGTCAACGGGTTCCTGGATGGCCCTGGCGGAGGTCACGCTCCGGCGCCCCAGAACCTCGCCGCCCCGCCGGTTGACCAGATGGACCGGCCCGGAGAAGTCCATCTGCTTGAGGACCCTCAGCGCCATCGCCCCCCAGGGGTTCTTATCCGACGCGCCGATGATCGCGACGCTTCGCGGTCGAAGCAGTTGCGTGAGGTCCAGCGCGGTCATCCAAGGTCTCCATGAAAGCGGGTCATTGGCCTAGTCGAGCAAGGCGGCGGCGCCGCCGTGAATGAGGGCGCTGGCGGCCGCCCCGGCGGTCAGGGCCCGGTCGATCGCGATCTCCGAGCCCGTGATCATGCGCGCCTCGGGGACGCAAAGCGCCGCGAGACTGACAGCCACCTCCTCGGGCTTCATCATGAGCCCCGCGTACCGGTCGAGCGCCTCGGCGCTCGGTTCACGATCGGCGCCGGCGGCGGACTTGGCCATGGCGATCGTGGTGGCGACATTCATCTCTGAAAGGACGCCACCCAAGATTATGGCGTTGGCCCGCACGTTATTGGCCACGCCTTCCGCGGCGATCACCTTGGTCAGGTGAACAAGACCGGCCTTGGACGCACAATAGGCCGCCATCTTGGTGACGCCGAACCTGGCGTTGATCGAGGCGATGTTGAGAATAACGCCGTCGCCCTGAGCGCTCATTAGCGGCACGGCGAGCTGACAGAGGTGGAACGCCGCGGTGAGATTGAGATCGACCGTTCGGCTCCAATCCGCGGCGGGATAGTCGCCAACGGCCGCCAGGACGCCGCTCACTCCGGCATTGTTGATCAGAATGTCCAACCGCCCTGAGCGCGCCAGGCACGCATCGATCGCCGCTTGGCGGCAGGCAGGATCGGTGATGTCGCCCGGCACGAACCACATGGAACCACCGCTGCGCTCGATGTCCCAGGCGAGCGCCCGCCCCTTGTCGGCCCGCCGGGCCACGCCGATCACCCGCGCCCCTAGAGCGGCGAAGACCCTGGCCACGCCCTCGCCAAGGCCGGAGCTGACGCCGGTTACAAGGACGGTGCGTCCACTGAGCGATATCGACATGGCGTTCCTTCCTCGCCTCTCACGCTGGCCCCGCGGATCAGGCGCGAATGAACCTTCCGCTGGCCGAGGCGCGCTATGGGATATTTTCCGGACGATGTCGGGCCGGGCTCAGCGTCGCGCCGACAATCGCCAATGGTTGGCCATCATGCGCGCGGCGTCCTGGGCCAGCGCCTCTGGAACCGGCGGATAAAGCGGGAGCTTGCCATTGAGCGGCAAGGCGATCGTGGCCGTCGCCTTGACGGTCTCCTCGCCGCGTTGGTTGGTGAAGCGCACGGCGACATCGACAAGGCCCTGACCGTTTTCTTCACGCTTGGCCGTCACCTCGCCCGTGATCTTCTGAAGATCACCCATGTAGTTGAACTTGCGAATCTCGTCGTGGAGACCGAGCACGACGCCGTCATCGCCGCACCAGTCAGTGAGATAGTGGTAGAGGTAGTTTTCGCGCATCACCCCATAGTCGTAGGCCATGGGATTGCCGATCGCCTGCGCCCATTTGGGATCCCAGTGAAGACGCTGGGCGACGTCGGGCACGCCGTATTCGTTCTTGATGTAGAAGGGCGGAATACGCTTGCGGTTCTTGTAGGCTAGACGGCCCACCGTGGGCGCATAGGGCACGAATCCGTAGCCGCCAGCGTGGAAGCATACGACGTCGGTCACCGTGAGCGGCCCCTTGGCCATGACGCCGAGGCTGTCGCCGACCGCCACCGCGCCAAAGTCTCTCGGGGTCGCGCCCTGCACCTGTTCGGCTTCGTAAATCGCGTCGATCGCCGCGATATCGTCTTCGGTGTAGGTGGCCGGCTCCAGAGCGCTGTACTTGCCCTTCTTGGCGGCTGTCTTCCGCTCGGTGAGCACCATCAGCACCCGATAGACGGCGACCACCTCGCCCCGCTGGTTGACCTTCACCTCGCGACGAACCCGGATCACCGATCGGCCGGCGAACTCCGAGTCCTTGGCTTCGACGCTCTCGTCCCCATAGAAGCTGAAAAGTGTGTCGCCGGGATGGATCGGCCGGTACCAATCCCACTTAGATCCCGAGACGAAAACGTGAATGCCGCGGAACAGGCTCTTGCGAGCGGCCTTGATGTGGTCTGGAGTGGGCTCGCCGCGCATGGGCGAATTGATGACGCCGGCCATCATGCCTGGCGCGATCACCGAGCCCCACCGTGTCCCTCGGCCATATTCGGGGTCGCAGAATAGCGGGTTGTCGTTGCCACAGCCGTGAGCGAAGTTGCGGATATTGTCAGAGGTCGCCGTCTGAATGTACTCGCGCTCGCGAGCGGCGTCATAGAAGCCCACTTGGCTCTGGGCGCGGGCTATATCCTCGTCCGTGATCTGGTAGCTCGTGGCCTTACGCCACTCTTCGCTTTCCGCGATGTCCGTCATCGCGCCCTCCCCATTCTCATTGTCTTTGATAAAATAGTATCCTGTTTAAGTTGTCACTGCAAGGCGCCGTAACCGCTGCCTCCGAGCCTGCCTTTTGATTTAAAGTCACCATCCCAAAGCACGACCTCGATGCCGGCGGATTGCCATTCCGGACAATCGGTGCACTATATGCTGAAAATGCAGAAACGAGGGATGGAAGTGTCTTCAGCGCGCCCTTTCGACGCTCAGGCGTTCAATGCGAACTTCAATCACCACGCCGCCGAATTCGGGGCGCATCGCGAGGCGATCTTCGACGATCTGCGCGCTCGCTGTCCGGTCTCGCGCACCGATGCCTGGGACGGTTTCCACATCCTGACGCGCTACGAGGATATAGCCGCCGTGGCCAAGGACGACGTCACGTTCAGCAGCGAGCCCGGCATCACGGTTCCAGGCCTCCCAGCGGATCAGATGCTCCGTCTGCCGATTTCGATCGATCCGCCGCGCGCCTTCTTCTATCGCAACATCCTGGCGAGGTTTTTCACGGTTCGCTGGCTTAAGACGCTCGAGCCCTGGATGCGCGACCTCGTCGATGACATGGTCGACGGGTTCATCGAGACCGGAAAGGCTGATCTGCAGACCCAGCTGGGCCACCCGCTGACGGCCAAGTTCATCATGCACATCACCGGCCTGCCTATGGAGCGCTGGTACGAGTTGTCGGAGCCGGTCATCGCCGCGGTCGGCCACGGCAAGGATGATCCCAGCGGCATCCTGCGTCGCGGCGAAGCCAGCCGTATCCTCGCGGCCGAGATCGAACGTCAGAAGACCGACCCGAGCGGCGCGCCGGACGAGAAGGTCATTCCCTATCTGCTCAGCCTGGAGTTCGAGGGCAAGAAGCTCACCGACGCGGAATTGATGGGCATGGTCGAACTCCTGCTCGACGGCGGCTTCGACACCACCTTGGCCGCGATGGGCAATAGCTTCATCTACCTCTCCAAGAACCCCGATAAGCGGCAACAGCTGATCGACGATCCCGAGCTTATCCCAAGCGCGGTCGACGAGTTCCTGCGCTGGGTCACTCCCCAGCAGGGGCTGTTCCGTACAGCGATGGTCGACACAGAAATATCGGGCGTGAAGATCGCCAAGGGCGATAAGGTCTACTTGGCTTGGCCCGCCGCCAATCACGATCCGGAGGCCTTTCCCGATCCTCACGAGGTGCGGTTCGATCGCGGACCGATCCGCCATCTGACTTTCGGCGTCGGATCGCATCTTTGCCTAGGCATAAACGTCGCCAAGCTAGAAATGCGCGTGGCGTTCGAGACCGTTCTCAAACGCCTACCCGACTTCAAGGTCGACGAAAGCGGTGTTGTTCGACCGCCGGGCCTGGGCATTGTCTATGGGGTCGAGCACGTGCCGATCACCTTTACCCCGGGCCGGAAGCGAGCGGCCGCGGCGGCCTGAACGATTCAGGGACGGAGCAAGAAGAAGCCGCCGTGGTCATCCACGGCGGCTTTGGAGTTTGTCGAGGCGGGAGGGGCCTCGAGGAGAGTCTCGCTACCGGCCGCGCGGCAGCCCCAACAGACGTTCGCCGATGATGTTGCGACGGATTTCGGACGTGCCGCCGGCGATCGTCTGCATGATCGAACGCAGATACTGCGTGGTCCATCGGCTGGGGCTGGCGTCCAGGTCCAACATGTCTGGGCCCATCAAATCAGTCGACATGCGGTAGATGCGTTGCAAGGTCTCGGTGTTGTACAGCGCGATCAGGGTTCCCTCGGAGCCGGGGACCAGATCGCGCTGAGCCCTGCTGATCGACGCGTAGCTCATGGCTCGCAGAGCAGCCACTTCAGCGCGAAGCGTCGCCAGCCGGGCGGCGATTTCGTCGTCCTGGATCGCGGGCCTTGTCCCATCGGGCCCCACCCGCTCGTGGGCCAGCGCGATCAGCTCCTCGACCACCCTGCTCATTTCTATCTGTTCGGCCAAGGCCGCGGTCCCCCGCTCGAAGCCAAGCGTCGCCATGGCCACGTTCCAGCCGTCATTGATCCCGCCAACGACGTTCTTTAGCGGAATCCGCACGTCGTCATAGAAGACCTCGCAGAAGTCGGCCGAGCCGTGCATGCAAGAGATCGGCCGGATCGAGACGCCGGGCAGGTCCATCTGGCCGATCACCCAGGTGATCCCGCCGTAGCGGCTATCCGGATCGGTGCGGACAAGCAGCTCCTGATAGCTCGACCAATTGGCTAGGGAGGTCCAGATTTTCGAGCCATTGACGACTAGGTCGTCACCATCCACGACCGCTCGGGTGCGCAGTGAAGCAAGGTCCGAGCCGGCGCCAGGCTCTGAAAAGCCCTGGCACCACGGCGTCTCGCCCTTCAGGATTCGAGGAAGATAATACGCCTTCTGGGCCTCGGAACCGCGCGCGATCAAGGTAGGTCCCGCATGGCTGAGCGCCACGAAGAACGTGCCAAGATAGGGACCGCCGGCCAGGGCGTATTCCTCGAACCAGATCAATTGCTGAATCAGAGAAAGGCCGGCCCCCCCGTACTCCTTGGGCCAGCTGATGCCGGCCCAGCCATCGTCGAATTGCTTGCGCTGCCACGCCTTATCAAAGGCTAGCATCTCGGCTCCGTCGTCGGGGCGACGATCGGTCGGCACGTTGGCTCTCAGCCACTCACGCACCTGGAGGCGGAAATCGCGTTCGTCGGGCGTGAAATCCAGATTCATGCGGCCATCTCCGGCGCCGGCTGGGCCAGCAGCAAACGTTGTTGCCGACGGACGCCACCACCGATCTGGTCGTAGAGGTGCGCGCGCTTTAGGAAATGATGGGCGTCGCACTCGACGGTGAAGCCGATCCCGCCGTGGACCTGAATCACCTCCTTGCCGCTCAGCAGAGCGTACTGACCACCCAGGAGTTTGGCCGCGGTGGCTTGAAACTCGGCGTCATCACGCCGCGCGGCCACCGTGATCGAGGCGAAATTAACCAAGGCTCCTGTCGCGTCGGCGCGCAGCGCCATGTCGGAGCACTTGTGCTTGATCGCCTGGAAAGCCCCAATGGGCTGACCAAACTGCTGACGGACCTTGGCGTATTCCGACGCCAGATCCCGCGCGCCCTCGCAGAGCCCGGCGAGCATCGACGCCGCCAGCAGGCGCAGAAGAACGTGGCCGCCGAATGTGGCCGGAGCGCCCACGGGACAGCGTGCGCCCGCCAGAATCGCCTCGTGAAGCGTGACGCCGTCAATGGCCGATGACAGGGTCCGCCAACGAATGGCCTCGCGCGGCGCCAGAGCCGCCGAGCCGGCGTCGTCGAGCACCAGCAGCCAGTCCGCCCCCTCGGCGTCGAAAGCCTGGAAACGACCATCGACACGCTCGCCGATCGCGACGGGGCCTATCGGATTGGCCAGGGCAACACGCGTCCGACCCGCGGCGATCGCCAAGGCCAGATCCGCCTGGCCCCGGGCGGCGGCCACGCGCGCGCCGATGGCCGAGGCGATGACGTTGGGCGAGAGCAGATGGCGACCCAACTGGCGGAAGACCAGGGCCTCCTCGACCTCGCCGAGCCCGACCCCGCCGGCGCTTTCGGGCAGGGCCATCATGAACCAGCCCAGCGCGCCCATCTCGGACCAGAGCGACATCTCGGACGGGCTCTTGGCGTCGGGCCTCAGTCGCGCGACGGGCAGCTTCGAACCGAGATAGTCGGCGACGCTGTCGATAATCTGCTGCTGCTCGACGGAAACGACGAGATCAACCATCGACGATCACCCGAAGCTCGGATAGCCGCCGCCGCCGTGCGCGGCGTCCACGGCCTTGCGGTCCGTGAACGGCGTGCCGGCGAACTTCGGCAGGGCGTCAACGAAAGTCACCAGTTTGGGCTTCTTGTAGGAGGCGATCTTGGCGCGGCAGTGCTCGATGATGTCGGCTTCGCTAGCGCTTTGGCCAGGCTTGAGCACAATCACCGCCTTGACATTCTGCTTCCAGGTTGGGTCGGGCACGCCGATGACACAGACATCCGCCACGGCCGGGTGCTGACGGATGCAACCTTCCACGTCGGCCGGATAGATGTTCTCGTCGGCCGACTTGATGATCGCCGTCTTCGGGCCGACGAAGATCAGCGAACCGTCTTCGGCGCGCTTGCCCAGATCGTTGGTCAAGTGCCAGCCAAATCGACCGCGGCGCTGGTTCTCACGGTCCGCGCCAAGATAGCGGTTCATCACCAGAGGTCCCCGCACGGCGAACTCCCCCGTCTCCCCCGGCCCGACTTCCCGACCTTCGTCATCGAGCAAGGTGACCTGGGCCATGGGCGAGACCCGGCCCGCCGCCGTGCCGCCGAGATAGGCGAAGGAGATCAGCCCCATCACCTCCGACTGCCCGTAGCCGCCCAGCTTGCGCAGCATCGGCGCGTCGGCGGGCATGCACATCGGGTATTTCCATTCGGGCGCGGCGGGCGACGACCAAAGGCTTGAAACGTCGTAGAGCCCCTCCTTGTTGACCTCGCGGATCTGCTCGATGGTCGGAGCTGGGATGAAGGCGTGCGTGGCCTTCTCGGCCTGGATCAGTTCGAGGAGACCAACGGCGTCGACGCGGGCGGCGAAGACGTTGGCTCCGCCCAGGTGAAAGGTGGCCAACGCTCCCATCAGGGTGCCGAGATGGAACAGCGGTCCGGAATTCAGGTGGACACTATCCTCGTCGATCGCCTGGCCGCGACCGACGATCAAGTTCTGGTACATGAGGGTCGAATGCGACAACAAGGCCGCGTTCGGCTTACCCTCGAAGGCGGCGGTGAATACCGCCAACAGCGGCAGCTCGGCGTTGATGCGGGTGTCGGGGTCCGTCTCGGAACCGGCCGCTAACAGGCCCTCATAACTGCCCTGGCCCTCCGCGTCATGCTGAAGCCAAAGCCGATCTCCCCCCGAGGCCTCACGCGCCTTGCGCAAAGTCTCGCCGACCTCCGCGTCCTGCCAGATCACCACCGCCGGATCGAAATCCCGAAGCAGGGTCGTCACCTCGTCGGCTGACGAGCGCCAGTTGGCCGGGCAGAACACCGCGCCGAGCTTAGCGCAGGCGATCAGGGTCTCGAGAATGCGGAAGCTGTTCTGGCCCAGCCAGAGCACCCGGCCGCCCCGCGCCACGCCGCGATCCGCCAGCGCGTTAGCCAATTGGGTGGTGCGGCGATCGAAGGCGGTGAAATCCAGGCGTACCGCGCCGTCAACGACGGCAAGGAGATGGGGCCGCGAACGCCGGTGTTCACGGGCGACATCGCCGAACCCATGCAGGCGGATGGTCTCGTAAAGGTCGGTCAAGGCCGCCCCTCCCCTTTTTGGCTTTTTCTAATTGGTATACTGTTTTGAGGTGCTCGGCAATCACCTCGCGGCTTCAAGGCCAATAAGCGGCGCGCACCTCGCGCTTGAGCAGTTTTCCGTTCTCCAAACGCGGCAACGACGGAACGAAATCAACGCTCGTGGGGCATTTGAAGCCCGCGAGCTTGGCGCGGCAGTAGGCGATCAGGTTGGAAGCGAGCGATGCGTCGGCCATGACCCCCGCGCGAACGACCACGACCGCCTTGACCGTCTCTCCCATCTCCGCGTCCGGCGCGCCAATCACCGCCACGTCGTCGACGGCGGGATGCATGATTAGGAGATCCTCGACCTCTTGCGGATAGATGTTGACCCCGCCGGAAATGATCATGTGTGATCGACGGTCGGTGAGGTAGAGATAGCCTTGGGCGTCGACCCACCCCATGTCGCCGAGGGTGGAAAGACCGCCTGGAGCCCGACTCTCGGCGGTCTTGGCTTCGTCGCCGTGGTAGCGGAATGCGCCGCCCCCCTCGAAATAGACCGTTCCGACCTCGCCAGCCGGCAAGGCGCGGCCTTCCTCGTCGAGAATGTGCAGCTTGCCGAACACCGCCTTCCCGACCGATCCGGGATGGGCCAGCCACTCTTCAGGGCCGATCGCGGTCATGCCCAAGCCTTCGCTTCCCGAATAGAACTCGAAGATCCTCGGCCCAAGCCAATCAAGCATGGCCTGCTTGACCGGCGCCGGGCAGGGCGCGGCCGCGTGCACGACCTTCCGCAGCGTCTCAAGGCGATAGCGCGCGCGCATGTCTGGCGGCAGTCGCAGCATCCGCACGAAGTGTGTCGGCACGAACTGCGCCAAGGTAACGCCGAAGCGATCGATCGCCGCGAGCGCGGTTTCGGCGTCGAAGCGATCCATCAGCACCACGGCGCCGCCCGAGCGCATCACGCTCATCGACCAGACCAGAGGGGCGGCGTGATAAATCGGCGCCGGGCACAGATAGACTGTTTCGGGCCCAAGCTCGTAAGCATCGACCAAGACCCGAACGCCAGCCGGCATGACGCCATAGGGCTGGCTTGGCCCCTGCTCTTGGACGATGCCCTTAGGCTTGCCCGTCGTCCCCGACGAATAGAGCATCGGCCCGCCCTCGACTTCCGGACCCGTCGCATCCCGAGGCGCGGCGACCGCCAGGGTCTCCAGGCGCGTAAAGCCGGGAATATCGCCGCCGAAGGCCACGCATGCGAGATCTCGCGTCTCGCCCATCGCCACGGCAAGGTTGGCCAAAAGCCCGTGCGCTAGCAGCAGCTTGGCGCCGCTGTTGTCGAGAATGTAGCCGGCTTCCTCCGGCTTGAGATGCCAGTTCAAGGGCACGAACTGGGTGCCGACACGTAAGGCCGCCCAATAGACCCCGAAGGCTTCGAGCCGATTTGGCGTAAGCACCGCCACCTTGTCTCCAGGAAGCACTCCCAGCGAACGCAAGGCGTTGCCCCATCGCGCCGCCGTGTCGGCCAGGGCCTCGAAGGACCAGCTCAAACCGGTTTCGGCGGCGATCAGCGCGGGCTTGTTGGGCGTGCGCAGCGCCCAGGCGTCGGGCGTGGTCATACGAGGGCCTGTATCCAGCGGTTGGTCTCGCCATCGCGGACAACAAGCCCCCGCCGCCCCACGGGCTCCGTGACGCCATCGGTCAGGAACGCGATGGTTTCCGCGTCGGTGGACGGCACTCGCCCAATCACGCGACGGCCATCGTCCGCGCGTCCGATGACGACGCCCAGACGGGGCGCGCCCTCCCGGTCATAGAGCACCGTGTAGGTCTCGATGCGCGCCGGGCCGGCATAGGCTTCATCGATGGGCGTGAGCGCGCCACGCCGGCGATCCGCCTCCGCCTGCACATCAAAATCCTGCGGAAAGGTTCCGGCCGGCTGGGGCCTTCGAGTCAGGAGCAGCGTGTGATTATGGGTGGCGTAGCCGCCATTGGCGAAGAGCAACCCGTTGACGCCCTCTCGCCGTAGGCGCTCGACCATGCTGGCGGCCGCGTGGGTCATGTAGTTGCCGATCGGGCCGCCACCGAAGGTCAAGCCGCCGAAGACGCTGGCCGGACGCTCGGCCGGCCAGCCCAGGATCCGCCGCGCCATCTTCGGTACGCACGGAAAGCAGGAATAGAGCTCAACGTGGTCCAGGTCCTCGACGGTCAGGGCGTTGAACGCCAGGGCGCGTTCGAGGGAAACCGCCATACTGACCGACTGATCGAACCGCGGACGCACAAGCGGATCGTCATCCTCGTGCGCCGCCGCCCCGCGTCCGACGTAGATGAGCCGCTCGTCGGGCGTGTTAAGCGCGCGCGCGACCGCGAGACTCGTAACGATGACCGCCGCGCCCTGATTGACCGAGGCGTTGGCCACCATCAGCTTGTTGTAGGGAAAGGCGATCGGGCGGTTGTCGGCGTCGGCCGCGAGGATCTCTTCGGGCATGCGGGCCTTGTGGATCCAGGCGGCGGGGTTGGTCGCGGCCACCTCGGAAAGCGCGGACCAGATCACGCCTGTCTCGGCCTGCCCCTCCGCCAAGGTCTGGCCATAGACCGGCCGCGCCGCGTTCTCGTAGAGCGGATAGATGTCCGTCGGCGAGACCAAGCCATAGCGATGGCGCATTTTTGGCTCGGCGGGCTTCCGCGCCCCGAGCGGCCCGGACTTGGCGAGCGGCGCCCCCTCGCGCGCGGCGGCCTCGGCCACTCGACGGCTGGCGGTTCGCAAAGCTTCCGCGCCGACGATCAGGGCGACGCTGGCCTCGCCCCGGCCGATCGCGTTGGCGGCCTGATTGATCAGAAGCACCGGGCTGTCGCCGGTCGGCATCGGCGTCTCGTGCGCGCGTCCGGGCTTGAGGCCCAGCGCGTCCGATAGCAGAGTCGCCAAGCGCCCCGCATACCGCGGAAAGGAGATTTGGCTGACGATCCCTAGCCAGTCAATCCGCGCCAAAGCCCCTTCGCCGGCGTCGTCGCCCGCCGCTCGCGCCGCGGCGGCCATGAGCCCCAGGGAATCGAGGCCCTCCGCGCCCGAGTCGGCGCGGTCGTTGATCTGGCCAACCCCGATCACGACCGGGATTCGCGTTTCGTCGTCATGAGTCACCTGGGCGCTCCTGCTTGTTTGGGGCGACGCGCGGGCGGATCAGCGCGGGGTAGGTCATCAAGAGGCCTTCCAACCCCGGAAAGCGGGCACGTCACAGGCGGCCTCGTACTCACCGGCCAGCCGCTCGACGAGTTCGGCCACATCCGGCGCATCGGCGATCAGCCCTATTCCCTGGCCAGCGCTCCACAGGTTGCGCCACGGCTTGACGCCGGCGGGCAGGTGCCCGTGGGTCAAGCGCGGCCCCGGCGCGGGCAGAGCATCCGGGTCCAAGCCGACCCGGCGCATCGACGCCGTCAGCCAGCTCGCGGCGACCCCCGAGATTGCCGCAGTATGGACCACACCGACGATGTCCTCGTCGATCAGCATCTGCTTGTAGGCCGTATCGGCGCCGGACTCCCGCGTGGCGATGAAGCGCGTGCCCAGATAGGCTAGGTCGGCGCCGAGGATTTCCGCCGCGCGGATCGCGGCGCCGCTGGAGACCGCGCCGGCCAGAACGATCGTTCCCGAAAACATCGCGCGAATCTTGGGAATCAGAGCCAGCGGCGTGATGACGCCGGAATGCCCCCCGCCGCCCGCGCCCACGGCGGTGATCCCGTCGACGCCCGCGGATGCGGCCTTTTCCGCGAAGCGCAAATTGACGGCGTCGGCATAGACCAACATGCCCGCGTCCCGGGCGCGTTTGGTGAGCTCGGTAGGATCGCCGGTGGCATTGACGATGATGTCGACGCCATAGCGCGCGCAAAGCGCCAGATTCGCGGCGAGTTCTTCGGTCGGAAGATTGGAGGCGAGATTGACAGCGAGGGGCCCGGCCGCCGCGCCTTGGTCACGCGCGACGTCCAGGGCCAAGCGGATATCGGCGAGCCAGGCCTCGAACTGCTCTATCGATCGAGCATTCTGCCTTGGAAGACCGCCGATGATTCCTGACAGACAGGCGGCCTTCACCAGTTCCGGCGTCGACACGAGGAACATCGGCGCGCAGAAGGCCGGAAGTCGGAGTCGACCGGCGATCGATGGCGGAAGGCTCATGAGCCCGCTCCTTGGTGCGGGCTAACGGACCGTCGCTTCGCCATTGTCGCCTCCCGTAAGAATAGTGCGCTTGGTTTTTAAGACGCGCCGAGGTGACGGACGCCGAGTTCGCACGCGGACCAAGGCCGTCCCGAACCGGAACCCAAAGTCCGCTAGGCTTTCAGGCCCAGTCCGGCCCTCGCCACGATGCTGGTCATGATTTCCGTGGTGCCGCCGCCGAGGGATTCTTCCGTGGTTTGTCGCCAGAGCAGATGGGTTGGCGCGTCCTGGGTCAGCGCCATTGGCGCGCCAAAATCCATGGCCGCGCGGGCGATGGCCTGGATCGCGTCCGTGCACGCGCGCTTGTTGGCCGCCGCCGCGACACTCGCGAGGACGGGATCGTGGTTGGCGGTCAGGACGCGGAAGGCGTGAGCCTGACATTCCAGCACTCCGACGGCCAACTCCGCCAGCTTCTCGCGAACGACGGGATCGCGATCGAGGCCTTGGGTCAGCGCCCAGTCGCGCACGCTTTCATAGTCGGCCAGTACACGTTTGGGCGGAAACTGGACGTGACGCTCGTCGGCCAGGCTGGCGTTCATCATTTTCCAGGCGCCGTTCTCCGGGCCGATCCGTTGATCCTCGGGGACTTCGACATCGTCGAAGAAGATCTCGCAAAAGATGTTGCCGCTCATCTTCGCCATGGGTCGGATGCGTAGGTTCGGCGACTTGAGGTCCACGATCAGCAGGGACAGGCCCGCGGCGCGGCTATTGACCTCGCCGGTCCGGCAAAGGAGCCAAAGATAGTCGGCCTCTTGGGCCGCGGAGCTCCAGATCTTCGAACCGTTGACGATATATTTCCCGTCCCGCAATTCGGCCCGGGTGCGAAGTCCGGCGAGGTCCGATCCCGCCCCCGGCTCCGAATAGCCCAGAGAGAACATCAACTGCCCAGTGCGGATGGGCTCAAGCCACCGCGCCTTCTGCGCGCGGGTTCCGAAGCGAATAATGGTTTTGGCGACGATGCCGGCGGACAGGGGCGGCCGCGCGACCCGTGCGTAGGCCATCTCGTCCCAAAGCAGAAATTCGAAGATCGGCGGCAGGCCTTGACCGCCATCTTCGATCGGCCACCCGAGCGACAGCCAATTGCGAGCGCCCAGAGCCTGATAGAAGGCGCGAAGACGGTCGAAGTCCTCGCCATGCAGGTACTGGTCCAGACCGCGCCAGTCTTCCAGAAAGGCCAGCACCTCACCTTGAAAGGCGCGTTCTTGATCCGAATAGCCTAGTTGCACTGTCGCCCCTCCCGCCAGAGCGCCGGATCCAGCAGGCGCGACACGTCCAGCGATAGGCTCGCGCGCAACCCGCGGCTAGACGGCGCCAAAGTCGCGTATTCCTGGATGCGCCTGGAAAGCCATCCGACGGGCCCATCATCGAGAACGCCATAGGCCCCTAGCGTCTGATGCGCGGCGAACCCCGCCTTCAGCGCCGCGCGGGTGGACGACAGGCGCGCCGCGCCGGCCAGGTCCGCCGCGTCGGCCCGTCCCGCGTCCAACGCCATCGCCGCTGCCCGCGTCATAAGCTGAGCGGCTTCCAGGCCGATCAAGGACTCCGCCAGGGGGAAGGCTACGGCCTGGAACTCGCCGATCGGACGACCGAACTGGCTTCGTGTCCGGGCGTGCTCGGCGGCGAGGTCGATGAAGAAACGGCCAGCGCCGACGCCGTAGGCCGATATGGCCATGTGATAGCGCGCCAACACATCCCCGACCTCGCCCGCCAGAGGCTCCGCGCGCTCGACCAACCCCGCGCGGGTCGCGCCCAGGGTCTCGATAGGGCCGACCAGACGGGCTTGGCTAAGACCATCCCCGTCGATCAGGAAGAGATCGTCGGCCACGGCGGCCCAGGCGGTCAGGACGTCGCCGCCCAGGGTGGGAACCCGCTCGCCGCCGGCCCAAGCCGGCTGGCGCGCATCCGATAGCCCCATCACGGCCACCGATTGAGCCAGCGGCCCCGGAAAGCCGTGATAGCCGAGCACCTCCAGGCCGACGCACGTCAGCAGCATGGCGCTGTCGCCGGGGGTCGCGGCGATCTCCAAGAGCCCGAGCTCGGCCATGGATCGCCACAAATCGCGAGAGAAGTTCACGGCTTGCCGGTCGTGCGGCTCGGCGCCGAGGTTTCGCGCGCAATAGCGCGTCGCCGCGTCGGCGAAGTCGCGCGCCTCGACCGGCAAGGTGAGCGAAAGCGATGGGTTCTCCGGCGTCATGCTCGGCCCTCGGCCCACATCAAGGACGCGACGGACGAAGCCTGCTCGCGCGGGCCGCCTAGCTCGCCCTGCAGCAAGCGCAATCTAAACGTCCAGAAGTGCAAGCTGTGCTCTAGCGTCATCCCCAAGGCGCCATTGAACTGGTGGCTATCGTAATTGACCGATGCGATCGCCTGCTGGGCGTAGAGCGCCGCCAGCGACGCGTCGAGTTCCAGCCCGCTCCAGGCGGCCTTCAGAGCCAGCCAATAGGCCCCGCGGCATTTCTGAACATCTGCGGCCAGGCGGTGTTGCACCGCCTGGAACGATCCGACAGGTCGGCCGAAGACCCGGCGATCCTTGACATAGACGGTCGTGAAGTCGATCGCGCTCTGCATCGCCGCGGCGATCTCCAGCGAAAGACCAACGCGCCAGAGCCGGCGCAACGGTTCCACCGCCTCCGCGCCCAGACGGCGAGCGCCGGCGAGATCGGGCATCGCCGCGAGCCGCCCCAGCGGGTAGGCGAACATGCTGGCCACGGGCTCGACCTTAAGATCGTCGGTCGACAGCACGGCGACGTCGTCGCCCAAGTCCACGATCAGCGTCTTGGCCCGATCAAGAAAACGAACGGCTCGCGTGAGATCCGCCAGACGTGCGACGGCGATCGGGCGCGGGAGCGCTTGGCCGGTCAGCAACGGACCGATCAGCGCGGACCCGGCGATTTCCAGGACCAATGGAGAACGACCGACTTCGTAGACGAGCAGCGCCGCTTCGAGCGCGCCATAGTCTCCGCTCAGAGCGACGTTGAAGAATTCTCCGGCCGCGAGCGCCTCGTCCAGCTCATCGGCGTAGAAATATTCGACCGGCTTTAACGTTGGGCCTGTGCGCGGAACCTCCATGTGCTGGGAGACGATCTGCTGGATGACCTCCTGGAGCGCGCGTTGGTCGTCATTCAGGTCTAGGTCCATGGTCAGGCCCCGCGCGGCAGGCCGAGATACCGGCCGGAAATCATGTTGAGCTGGACTTCGGCCGCCCCCGCGGCGATGCCCGAGGTGATGGCGGCGGTGAAGTGGGCGTGGAGCATACCGTCGCCGCCCTTGACGAGCAGGTCGGGCAGATAGGTCGAGCCGAGGTTGGCGACGGCGTGGTCTGCCTGGATCATGGCGAAGCGCGCCACATAGGTGTCGGCGCTGGGCGGCTTGTCCTTGGCGCGGCCGTCGATCACCACATAGGTCAACAGGCGCGCGGCCTCCACCATGGCCAGTGCCGAGGCGCACTCGCCCCGCACCACCGGATCCTCGAAGAGGCCCCGCGCCCTCAGCAGCGCGACGATGTGGTCGAGCGTGCGACGCGAATATTCGTAACGCGCCGCGCCTATGCGCTCGTAGTGGAGGATGGTGGTGACGATATCCCACCCCTGACCCTCCTCGCCCAGTCGGGAATCTTCCGGCGCGACGGCGTCGGTGAAGAAAACCTCGTTGAAGTCGTGCGGGCTATGGATGGCGGGGATCGGCCGAACCACGACGCCGGGCGTGTCCATCGGCACGATAAAGCAAGTCACGCCGCTCTTGCCGCCCCCATCGAGCCGCGCCAGCAGGAAGCAGACGTCGGCGCGCGACGCATAGGATGTCCAGACCTTCGAGCCGTTGATCCGATAGCCGCCCCCGGGCAAGAGCTCGGCGCGGGTGGACATGTTGGCCAAGTCCGTACCAGCTTCCGGCTCGGAAAAGCCCTGACACCAAAGCACCCGCCCTTCCGCGATCGGACGCAGGTACCTCTGCTTCTGGGCCTCGGTGCCGAACTTCATGATCGCCGGCCCGGCCCAGTTGGCTCCGAGGTAAAGGGACGAGCGGGGCTCGCCGTTACTCCACATCTCCTCGCTAACGATGATCTGCTGCCAGGCGCTGGCGTTCTTGCCGCCATACGCTTCCGGCCAGTGGCGGACCACCAGGTCGCGCGCCGCCAATTCGCGATTGAACTCGCGCGCGTTGGCCATCAGTTCCGGCCCGGCGGGACCGTCATAGGCGAAATCATTCCACCAGTTCTCGTGCAGCTTGGCCTCCAGCAGAGCCACCAGCTCCGCGCGATAAGCCCTCTCGGCGTCGTTCCAAGAAAAATCCAAAGCGTTACCTCCCGCCTTCTCGCGCCGGCCGCAGCCCGACCGTCAGGACGCCGCGGGGCGGAAATCGGCGCGCCCGTTGCTAATCGCCACCACTTCGCGTTCGGCCACCCTGACGCGGAACGCCGCTCGTCCGGGCTCCTCGCGCCAGATATCCGTGACAAGGGTTTCTCCCGGAAACACCGGCGTGGAAAACCGGACGTCCAGGCGCGCGAGACGGTCCGGATCGCCATCGCACAACGCCTTGACGATCATCCGTCCGGCGACGCCATAGCTGCAGAGCCCATGCAGGATCGGGCGGGGGAACCCGGCCGCGGCCGCCATGACCGGGTCAGCGTGCAGGGGATTGAAATCGCCCGACAGCCTGTAGATCAGGGCTTGATCGTCGCGGGTCTTGAAGGTCAGGCTCAGATCCGGTTCGCGGTCCGGAGTCGGGTGCGGCGCGGGTTGCCCCTCGCTGGAGCCGCCAAAGCCGCCGTCGGCGCGCAGAAAGGCGCTCGAGCGCACGGTCGCTAGCAGCGCGCCGTCGGCCTGATCCCGCAATTCACGCTTGAGCAGCAGCACCGCGCCCTTGGCGCCCTTGTCGAACAGGCCATCGACGGAGGCCTGTCCCACGACCGTCGCCTCGGCCGGCAGCGGCCTATGGATTTCTAGCCTCTGCTCGCCGTGCAGAACCTGGGCGAAGGTGATGCCCGCGCGCGGGTCGTTCATCCACATCCGCTCGCCCGCGAGCACGACGGCCATGGTCGGCAGCGCCTTGAGCCCCCGCTCATAAACCAGCGGCAAGTCGCTTTCCTCGGCGCCCGCGCCGACGCCAAGCGCATAGAGGATCGCGCGCGGCGCGCCATAGTGTTCGACCACGGGATCGAACCGCCAGTTCAGGACGGCTTCGGCGTTGACGGGCATTTTTCCTCCGAAAAGACGACGCGCGCCGGCGCGGCTGCTCGCCGCGTCAGTTGGCTTTTTCGAGAATGTGCACGGCCGCGACCGTGCCTAGGCCCACGACGTGGGCCAGCCCCAGCCGCGCGCCTTCGACCTGGCGCCGATCGGCTTTGCCGCGCAGGTGGGTGCTGATCTCGTAGAGATTGGCGATCCCGGTGGCGGCGATCGGATGGCCCTTCGACAACAGGCCGCCCGACACGTTGACCGGGACGCGCCCGCCCAGGGCCGTCTCGCCGGTGTCGATCATGCGACCGGCTTCACCCACGCCGCAAAGCTTGAGGTTCTCGTAGTGGAGCAGCTCGGCGGTGGCGAAACAGTCATGCAACTCGACCAAATCGACCTCGTCGGGCCCCACGCCCGCCTGCTCGTAGGCCGCCTCTGCGGCCAGGCGGGTGGCGGCGTTGATGTCCCACATCGCTAGATTCCGCGGCGTGTAGGGATCGGACGCCAGGGCCGAGGCGCGGATTTTCACCGCCTGATCCATCAGTCCGCGGCGTCGGACCTCGTCGCCGCTCATCAAAACCGCCGCGGCCGCGCCGTCGACATTCACCGAGCACATCAACTTGGTGTTGGGATAGGCGATCATCTCCGCGCCCATCACCTCCTCCAGAGGCGTTTCCTTTTGGTACATCGCCTTGGGATTCAAGGTTGAATGGTGGTGGTTCTTCACGGAGACCTTGGCGAATTGCTCGAAGGTCGCCCCGTGCTCGTGGGCATAGGCTTGACCGGCTTCGGCGAACACCGCCGGCATGGACGCCGACCCCAGAATCCCCTCGGGATTGAGGCCCGCGGTTTCGCCGCCGCCCAACAAGCCGCGCGGCATGACCTCGGCTCCGACGGCGAGCGTCACCTCGGCCGCGCCCGCCTTGATCAGGTACATCGCCTCGCGAAACGCGGTAGCGCCCGTGGCGCAGGCGTTCTTGACATTGGCGGCTGGAATGCCGGTCTGACCGATCTGCTTCTGGATGTCCTGGGCGACCATGCCCACGACATCGAACTGGTTGCCGCTATAAAGGGCCTGGATATCGTGGATGGTCACCCCGGCCTCGTCCATGGCCAGCAGCGCGGCCTGGGCGCCGAGTTCGCCGGGCGTCGCGCCCTGGAATCGGCCGAATTTCAGCATGTCGATGCCGACGATGTAGACGTCTCTCATGGCAGGGCTCCGCCTAGGCCGCTTCGAAGAAATAGCTGAGGTAACGGTCGCCCTTCGCGTCGACGCCGGCCTCGTCGAACACCAGTCGAACCGGCATGCCGAAGCGTATCGCTTCGGGGTCGAAGGCCACGCCGCGTAGGTTTCCCTTGAGGACAGTCCCGTCCTCCATGTCGACGACGGCCGAAATGAACGGCGTGGTCACGCCTGGAAACGAGCGGTGGACGATCGAATAGCTGTGCAGCACGCCGCGGTCGGCGACGCGAACGGGCGCCAAGCCCTCGCGCGCGCCGCACGACGGGCAGGCCAGGGAGGGCCGAGTCAGCATCGCCTCGCATCGCGAACAGCGGCGCGCCTGGACATGCGCGCCTTCGTCCTCGATCACCACCCAAGGCGCCACGCCGCGATACTCGACCATATCCTCACCTCCCTCGTTATCAATTCAGTGTACTAGTTTTAAGGCCAAGTCCAGCCTCTGACGCGCCTTAAATTGGCGAGGCGAAGGCTGGATTGGCGAGAAGTCGTATCGAAGACTGACCACGACCGTGCAGGGTGCGCCGGGATTGCCGAGGGCCATTCCGATCTGATCACCGCCAGTCACGCGCGAGGGCGGGCTCAAGGCGATGGCGCCGGCGTCGTAGGCCTCGTCGAACAGGTTGACCGCCAGGTTCGCCCTCGACAAATAAATAGTACACTGTTAATTCGCACCATCGAGAAGCGGCGAGCAGCGCCGACTGGATCATTAGGACAGCGAGGCCCCATGAGCTTCCATGCGACGGTTCACCTTAGCCGTCCCGATGCGCTATTCATCGGCGGCGCATGGGTCGCTCCCGCGACAAGCGCCAAGCACACTATAATCAGTCCGTTCGACGGACGAACGGTGATCGAAATCGCCGAAGCCAAGGCTGAGGACGTGGAACGGGCCGTCGCCGCCGCGGCGACGGCTTTCGAGAACGGCCCATGGCCCCGAATGCAGTTGAGCGAACGTCTCGCGGTCCTCTCGCGGTGGGCTGATGCAATCGAGGCGAGGGTCGGCGATATCGCGACGGCCCACTCCGCGCAGATCGGCATTCCGATAAGCTTCTCGACGGCAGTGGCGAGCTCAGCGGTCGTTAGCCTGCGCAACACGATCGAGTTCGCTGGCGCCTACAGGTTCGAAGAGGACCGTCCGGCGCAGGGGGGGCTCGCGCGCATCAGCCGGGAGCCCGTCGGCGTCGTCGCCGCCATCGTCCCGTGGAACTTCCCGTCGCTTCTGGCGATGAACAAGATGGCGCCGGCGCTAGCGGTAGGCTGCCCAGTGATCGTCAAGCCGGCCCTCGAGGCCCCGCTCGATTGCCTGATCTTCGCCGAGTGCGCCCAGCAGGCCGGCTTTCCCGAGGGCGTGCTGTCAGTCCTGCCGGCCGATCGGGCGGTCGGCGAGCACCTCATTGGCGACCCGCGCGTCGACAAGGTGAGCTTCACCGGCTCCACCACGGCCGGCAAGCACATCGCCGCGCGCTGCATGGAGAGAGTCGCGCGCGTGACGCTTGAGCTTGGCGGGAAGTCGGCCGCCATCATTCTGGACGATTTCCCGCTCGCTTCGGCCATTCCCGCCCTGGTGCAGATGTCGACCCTGTTCAACGGTCAGGCCTGCATGGGCCTGACCCGCGTCCTGGTCTCCCGTCGTCGGCACGACGAACTCGCGCAAGGCCTGGCGGCCGCCTATGGCGCGCTGAAGGTCGGCGACCCTTCGGATCCAGCCACCCAGATCGGTCCTGTCGCCAGTCCCGCCCAGGCCGAACGGGTGGCTGGCTACATCGAAGCGGGGAAACGGTCAGGCGCGCGCCTGATGACCGGTGGGATCGTGAACGGCTGCCTCGTTCAGCCGACCGTTTTCGCCAATATCACCAACCAGATGAGCATCGCGCGGGAGGAAATCTTCGGTCCCGTGCTTGTTGTTCAACCCTACGACAGCGTCGACGAGGCCGTGGCGATCGCCAACGATAGCCCTTATGGTCTCAACGGCGCGATCTTCACCCTCGACGCGGATCTCGCCCTGACCTTGGCGCGGCGGATTCGGGCGGGCTCGGTGGCCCAGAACGGGATGGGGCCGCAGGCGGGCTTGCCTTTCGGCGGATACAAGCAGTCTGGCCTTGGCCGGGAGGGAGGCCCGGAGGCCCTCGATCTCTATACCGAGATCAAGGCTATCTACCTGTCGTCCCCTCCAATCGCCCCCCGGTAAACCTGGAAGGTTCGAGTCATGCCGATGAAGATCAAGGCGGCCGTGTTTCATGGCCCCAACCAGCCGCTTACCATCGAGACGCTCGAACTCGACGATCCAGGTCCGGGAGAAGTCCTGGTCAAGATCAAGGCTACGGGGCTATGCCACACCGATCTACACATCATCGAGGGTCATCAACCCCAGCCCGTCCCGGCGGTGCTCGGTCATGAGTCGGCAGGCGTCGTTGTGGCTGTCGGCCCCGACGTTTCCGATCTGCGGGAAGGCGATCACGTCGTCCCTTTTCTGCTGCCCGAATGCGGTGTCTGCCCGAACTGCCAATCGGGTAAGACCAATATCTGCCTGAAGATCGGCGAGCGGACCGGCACGGATTTCTCGCGCCTGTCGCGGAACGGACAACGCATCCACACCTTCGTGGGCATGGGCACCTTCGCCGATCATATGGTCATCGCCGCGGACCGGGTCGCCAAGGTGAGCGAGCACGCAAGCTTCGAAGGGGCGTGCTACGCCTCTTGCGGCGGAGCGACCGGCATCGGCTCGGTCCGCCGCCATGATGTCGATCGCGAGGCCCTGGTAGCGGTGTTCGGCCTCGGCGGCGTCGGCCTCAACGTGGTGCAAGGCGCCGCGCTCGCCGGCGCGCAAGTGATCATCGGCGTCGACACCAACGATGCGAAGGAGGCCGTGGCTCGAAAGCTGGGCCTCACTCATTTCATCAATCCCGACAAGGTGGAAAGCGTGGCCGCGGAGATCATGGCGATCACCGTCATGGGCGCGACGCATAGCTTCGAATGCATAGGAGCGCCGGCGGTCATGCGCGAAGCTATCGCCGCGACCAATGCTTTTTATGGCCGCTGCACGATCATCGGCGTCGCGCCATCGGGTTCCGAACTGACGACGCCCGTTCAGCAACTATCGATGGGCAAGACGGTGGGCGGCCTCCTGATGGGAGGCGTCAAGGCGCGCTCGGGCTTGCCTAGCCTCGTATCGGAATATGCCGAAGGCCGTGTCAATTTCGACGATCTGATCTCACACCGCCTCAAGCTGGATGAGATCAACGAGGGCTTTGCGATGATGAAGCAGGGCTTAAGCACTCGCACCGTGATCCTATTTGACTGATCGCCGCTATCATCAGGGTCTGGTAGGCGACCGGCGACAAGGCCAGCCTCATCGAGTCGGCTTTTGTCCCAAACCGAACTGTCACGATTTCTACCCTTCGCGCCCGGAGCGGCTTTGCCGGCGGCGGCCACGATCGCGCTGCCGCGCGGGAACAGCCGGACTGACCGCCCCCTAGGACCCGCCTGCCGAGTCGTCAGGCTCGAGCAAGAGGCACGATCTTTAGCTGGGTCTCGACAACCTCTCTCACGGCCGCGTCGATCGGAAGATTGCTCAGGTCTCGACTCCAGATCTCCCTGAAGGCCGCGACCGTCTCGACAGCGGCGCTTAGGACCAGCCCCTCGGGCAGACCCGCCTTACGAGACATGACGATCAGCTCTTCCTGGCCCAAATCCGACCAGCGTTTGCCGCGAGACACCTTCAGGGCGGCCTTATCGTCGGGGATGTAGGCCGGCCGCTCTCCGGCGCGCCGGTCATGGACCATGCGCGCCAGCCCGTGGCCGCCCGCGCCCCCAGTCGGCTACGACCGCGCCTTTCGCGGAGGTTATCGCCCCAACGAGACCTTCTACCTTAGCGTTGGCGAGCGCGCGCGGCTGGCCAACGCCAACTTCGCAAAGTTGTTATAGTCGACCGCTATCAGCGCGGCCGTGCCGCCCGAACCCAAGCCCGATGTCGAGCGCCTCGTCCAGGACGAGGAGCCCCTGCTGCGGGCCTATCTGCGTCGGCGCCTGCGTGTCGGGGACGACGTGGACGACTATGTTCAAGAGGTCTACGCCCGAGTTCTTGCCACGCCGCCGTCCAGGCCGGTGCGGTCGTGGCAGGGCATGCTCCGCCGCATCGCCGCCAACCTGATCATCGACGGCGCGCGCAATGCCCGCCGCCAAGCCAGCAGCGCCCAGGTCCGCCTGGATGACGACTGGGAGGTGGGCGACGATCGCCCGTCGGCCGAGGCTTCTGTCATCGCCCGAGAGCGGCTGTCGAAGGTCATCGCCACCCTGGAGGAGGCCTCGCCGATCGCGCGCAGCGTCTTCCTACTGGTCCGCGTCGAGGGCCTCACCCACCGCGAGGCCGCCGCCAGGCTCGGCATTGAGCCCAAGGTTGCGTCGCGTCACGTCGAACGTGTGCTGCTCTTGATTTCCCGACGGCTGGCGGAGACCTTGCGGCCGTGACCGTCGCCCCCGTCCCGACCTTGGCGCCCAGCGAAGAACGCGTCCTCGAGGAAGCGACGCGCTGGTTCGTGCGCGCCCGCTCCGACAGCCTCTCCGAGCCCCAGCGCGCGGAGTTGCTGGCCTGGCTGAAGGCCGCGCCCGAACATGCCGCGGCCATGGACGTCGTCTCCAGGTCCTGGACCATGTCCGAACAGGCCGGACGGTCCGATGTCCTGGCGCCCGCCCTGCTGCGCGCGCGGAGCCTGCGCGACAGCCATGGCGCCCGGGCGCGGGGGCGGGCCAGGATCTGGTTCCGGGGCGCGGCCTTCGCCGGCGCCGCCCTGGCCACGGCGGCGGCCGCAACGTTCACCCTGCTGTCGAACCAGCAGACCTACGCCACGCCGCGCGGCGAGCAGCTGAACACCGTGCTTCCCGACGGGACGCGCGTGCGGCTGGACTCGGCCACCCGGCTGGAGGTCCGCTACGGCGTCTTCAGCCGCGAGGTCCGGCTGGTCAGGGGCGAGGCGGAGTTCGACGTCGGTCACGGCCGCTGGATGACGCAGGCCTGGCGTCCGTTCCGGGTCGCCGCCGGTCCGCTCCAGGTGTGGGACAAAGGCACGCGCTTCACCGTCCGCTGCCGGGACGAGACGCTGCGCGTCGTGCTGGTGCAAGGCGCTGTCGAGCTGCACGATCCGGCTGCCAGGACGGTCCGCGCCCGCCTGCGCCCCGGCGAAGCCGCCGAACTCGCGCCGGACGGCCAACTGACCGTCTCCCCAGTGGACCTGACCTCCGCCCTGGCCTGGCAGCGGGGCGAATTGGTGCTGCGGGGCGCAACCTTGGCTTCGGCCCTGGCGGAATTCGGCGCCCGGACGCCGACCAGCTTCGACGTGGACCCCGCGATCGGCGCCAGGCCGATCAGCGGCGTCTACCACGTCAACGATCCCGTCGGCTTCCTCAACGCCGTATCGACACTCTACCCGATGACCTGGCGAGAAGTCGGTCCCGGCCGTTTCGAGATCCGGTCCGCCGCCGCTGCCCATCGCTGAGCCCTCGCGGACCGTGAAATTTTCACGACACTCCGGATAACGCCGTTCCCTGTCGTCAAGCCCTGCGAAAGCCGGAGCGCCCTCCCCTCCGCGCTCCAATTTCGGGGACGACGAACATGAACTCACGCAACATCAAGCGCGCGCTGCTGGCCAGCGCGCTCTGGCTGGCCGCCGCGAACACGGTCGCCGCCCAGACGCACGCGACCGGCTTCAACATCCCGTCGCAGGACCTGGGCGAGGCCCTGACCAAGCTGGCCCACATGTCCGGCCGCAACATCCTGTTCACGCCGCAGATGGTTCAGGGCGCCCGATCCTCGACCGTGCGCAACGCCGCCAGCTTCGACATGGCGATCCACGGCATGCTGTCAGGCACGGGCCTCGTCGAGGTCGTCTCCGGCGGGACGGTGGTGATCCAACGGCCGCATCGGGCCGTCCTGGTCAAGGCCGCCCTGGTTTCGCCGGCTCCCGCCAAATCCGCCGCCACGTCCGAGGCGCCGCCGGCCGTCGACGCCATCGCGGAGGTCACCGTCACCGCCCGCAAGTCGCGCGAACGCATCAGCGACGTGCCGATCGCCCTGACCGCGATCAGCGGCGCCGACCTGACCCGCAACGACCACCGCCGGATCGAGGACCTCAGCACCCTGGTGCCCAGCACCAACTTCGTGATCACCAATGGCCACCAGTCCAGCTTCTCGATCCGGGGCCTGGGCACCAATCCGGGCAATGATGGCCTGGAGGGCAGCGCGGGCGTATTCCTGGACGGCGTATTCCTGGGCCGCCCCGGCATGGCCGCCACCGACCTGATCGACGTCGACCAGATCGAGGTGCTGCGCGGCCCGCAGGGCACGCTGTTCGGCAAGAACACCACGGCCGGCGCGATCAATATCACCACCGCCGAGCCTAGCTTCGCATTCAGCGGCCGCGCCCAGGCCACCTATGGCAGCGACAATCTCCAGCAATATCAGGGCACGATCAGCGGCCCGCTGGCGGGGGACGTGCTGGCCGGCCGCCTGACCGCCTATAGCACCAGCCGCGACGGCGTGGTCCGCAACGTCACGACCGGCAAGGATGTCGCCGGCATCGGCCGCAAGGGCGTTCGCGGCCAACTGCTCTACAAGCCGAACGACGCCTTCAGCCTGCGCCTGATCGGCGAGTATCACCGCGAGCAGCAAAGCACCGGCGCGGTCCTGACACTGAATTCCCTGGGCGTCACGCCGACGGTCCTCCAGACCAAGCTGAACGCCGTGGGCGCCGTGCTGAAGGCCGATCCCGAAGGCGAGACCACCTATATCGGCGCGCACGACCAGACCGGCACGCGCCAGACGGCCTTCTCGGCCGAGGCCAACTGGCGGCTGGGCGAATTCCTCGTCACCTCGCTGACGGCCTACCGGCGCTGGCATTACGCCTCGGACTCCGACACCGACGCCACCGCGGCCGACGTGCTGAACGGCGGCTACAAGATCAACCACAACCAGCTGAGCCAGGAGCTGCGGGTCAAGTTCCCGCGCATGGGCGACGTCGACGCCGTCGCAGGCCTCTACTATTTCCAGCAGAAGCTGCACGTACAGGCGATCACCCAGTACGGCGCCGACGCTGCGGCCTGGCTGAGCGGGATCCCCAACGGCCTGCTGCCGACCTATGCCCAGTATTCGCCAGCCCTGGCGGGCCTGCTGCTCTACAACAACACCCAGTGGGATCTCTATTCCACGCCGGAGACCCACAGCTACGCCGCCTTCGGCCAGGCGACCTGGCATGTGACCCCCCGTTGGAACATTACCGCCGGCCTGCGCGAGACCTACGAAAAGAAGCAGGAAACCGTGTGGCGCGACACGCCGCGTTCGCTCCTTAACGGCCAGACCGTCACGGCCCTGGTCAGCCAGAAGGTGGCGCCGTTCCAGGTCAGCACCGACAAGACCTCGCCCTCCTTCGTGCTCAGCACCGACTACCACGCCACGCCGAGCCTGATGTACTTCGCCAGCGTCTCGCGCGGCGAGAAGGCCGGCGGCGTCAACACCAGCCTGCCGGCCACCGGCCAGACGACCGACAGCCTGATCGTCAAGCCCGAGACGGCGACCAGCTATGAAGCCGGCCTGCGGGGCGAGTTCTTCCAGCGCCGCCTGCGGTTCTCGGTCGACGCCTTCTACACCCACGTCTCCGACTACCAGGCGACCTACATCGCCACGGTCAACGGCAACGTCGCCCAGCTGCTGACCAATGTCGGCAGCGTGCGCACCCAGGGGGTCGAGGGCGAGCTGACCGCCGTCCCGTTCACGGGCCTGACCCTGACAGCCACGGGTTCGTTCAACGACGCGACCTACGCGGCCTACAAGAACGGCCCCTGCCCGGCCGGTTCGACGGTCAGCGTCTGCGATTTGACCGGACGCCCGGTGGCCGGCGCGCCCCGCTGGATCGCCAACGCCAGCGCCCGTTACGAGCATAACGTCACCGATCGTCTGACCGGCTACGGCGTGGCGGAATATAGCTTCCGGTCCCACTACTACGGTTATCTCGATGACTCGCCCTATTCGCGGACCGGCGGCTATGGCCTGCTGAACCTGCGCGCGGGGCTTCGCGCCGCCGATGGACGCTGGGACTTCAGCGTTTGGGGCCGCAACGTCACCGACAAGCACTACGTCGCCAATTACCTCAGCTACGGCAGCCTGCTGCCCGGCGTCTACGTGCCGTTCTTCGGCGAGTTCGCCAGCTACGGCGCGACCCTGCGCGCGCAATTCTGATCCCCAGCCAAGGACATCACACCATGAAGACCCCCTTCAGCCGGGCCGCTCTCCTGCTGTCGCTGACCCTGGTGGCGGCGCCGGCCCACGCGGCGGAGACTCGCGACTTCTCGATCGCCGTCCTGCCCGACACGCAAAACTATATCGACTACACCCACCAGAAGGTCGCCGGCTTCCCGTTCGACGGCCGCGACATGTTCCTGGACCAGCTGCGTTACGTCTCTAGCCGGCTCAAAAGCCAGGGCGGCGACGTCGCGTTCGTCGTGGGCCTGGGCGACGTCTGGCAGCATCAGAGCCTGGAGATGGATCCCGACCACGTGGCCCGCAGCTTCAAGCGCGCGCCCAATCCGGTCATGGACCACGAATTCGCCCCCACGCCTAAGGTGCGCGAGATCGAGATGCCGACGGCGCGCGAAGGCTACGCCATGCTGGACGGCAAGACGCCCTTCGCCGTCGTGCCCGGCAACCATGACCACGACGCGATGTGGACCGACGTGAACCACCCGCCCAAGGCGGTGGTGAAGGGACCCGAGGACATTGGCATGCTGCACGCTGGCGGCCTTACGAACTTCGATGCGGTGTTCGGCGCGGACTCGGCGTTCTTCAAGGGCAAGCCCTGGTACGTGGACTCGCATGACGGCGGCGCCGACAGCGCCCAGATCTTCAAGGCCGGCGGCTACACCTTCCTGCATATCGGCCTGCGATTCGACCCGACCAACGACAGCCTGGCGTGGGCGGCCGAAGTCATCCGCAAGCACCCCGGCCTGCCGACCATCGTCACGACCCACGACTACATGGACAATGACGGCCGCCGGCTGCCCAACCCGATCATCGACAACAACGCCGTCGACCCTAACGACAACACCCCGCAGATGGTCTGGGACAAGTTCATCAGCCAGCACGACCAGATCTTCCTTGTGCTGTGCGGCCACGAGCACGGTCAGGCCCTGCGGACCGATGACAACCGCTTCGGCCACAAGGTCGTGCAGGTGCTCAGCGACTATCAGGACCGCCATCAGACAGCGATCGACGCGGGCGTGAACAACCCCTATGTCGGCATCGGCGACGGCTGGTTACGGATGATGACCTTCCATCTAGGCGATGCGACGCCGACCATCGCGGTGCGAACCTATTCCACCGTCTACAACAAGAGCAGCCGCGACACGGCGCAATACGCCGCCTGGTACAAGGCCAAGGAAAAGCCGGCGCTGTCCGACGTGGACTTCCACGGCCAGGACGACTTCACGATCACCCTAAGCGATTTCCGACAACGGTTCGGCAAAGGCTCCTAACACCACCTCATCGCGGTCGCATTTCGTGCGACCGCGACGCCCTCTTCCAAGCAAGCCCCCATCCCGCGGCCCTTTCCGGGCCAAGACTTCCGCCGTGCGCCACAGCAGACTTTGCCATCACTCCACACACCGGATCTTCGGTAGGACGGTCGAAACGGCCGCGGGTGAGTCGTGGAACTTAAAGCTTCGCCTTTACAGCACTATCTGCGACCGAGATGCGGCGCGAGCACCATCGTGCCCGAGGGTTGCCAGCCCTTTGTAGTCGGAATTTCAACCAGTGCACTGTTCAATCTTCGGCAGGAGCATCAAGTCTTCGAAGGACGAGGCGTAAAAGCCTGAGTAGGCGATCAAGCAGCGAGCACCTGTGGAGCCCTAGTCGACCGGCTTGATCTCAATAGCCGAGACGATCGCTTCGCCCTGGGTGGGGACGAACCGCAGCGTCAGGCCGTCGTCCCGCGCTTCCGCCTCGAACGCCTTGGTGACCGCCTTCAGCGCGCCACCCCCTTCGGCGGCGACGTCCAGGTTCTTGAGGACCAGCGCGCCATTGACAAGGACGTCGAAGCGACGCGCGCCAGCGGCGAGGTTCGGCTCGACGAAGGTCAGGCGCACGCTGTAGCGACCAGGCGCGACGGGGACGGCGTAGGAGAAGCGCCCCTGGCGGTAGCTCGCGGCGACATCGACCTCATCGGTCCCGGTGATGGCGGCGCGAACCTCCGGACGCCCATAGTCCGCCGACGTATTGGCCGAGAGCGCTTGGCCACCGGTAAAGAAGGCGTCCGATCCGAACGCCGTCGTCTTGCCCGAGCCGATAAGGGTTCCCGCGTCGATGCGGATCGGCGCCTTGGGGTCGGCGGGACGGCGCCAGACGATGCGATCTTCGACCGTCTGGTTCTGGACCTCCGTCTTGGCGACCAGCACGTTCTCGCCCGGCTGGAGGCGGACGGCCCGCCAGACACAGACGCGTTGCGGACACTCGGTCCGCTGACCCAGGGACTTTCCGTTCAGCGTCAGGTCGGTGGCCGCGCCGTTTGAATAGACCCGCACGTCCGTCACCGGATAGGCCCGGTCGACATAGCGCCGACCATTGATGTGCACGGTCGGAGTGGTCGTCCAATTGGCCTTGTAGAAGTACCAGGCGTCCTTGCGGACCTTACGGTCGTAGGTGACCAAGCCCTTGGTGTTGATGTCGTCGGCGTCGCCTTCGTGACGAATGGTGGTGCCGAAGTCGAAGGCGTTCCACAGCCAGGAACCCCAGAGGTAGGAGCGCCGCGACAGCGCCGCCCAAGCGGTCTCGTGGATGTAGCTCTCGTACTCCTCGGGCTGCGCCCGGCCGCGCGAGTCGATCGGCCCGCCCAGCACGTCGTCGGTGTGCAGGGTGACGCCGCCGCCGGCGCCGTACTCGGTCACCGAGAGCGGCTGACGCGGGCGCTTGGCGTGTAGAGCGTCGAGGTGCGGACCAAGGTCGTCGGGCGCGCCAAAGTACCAGCCGAAGTAGCGGTTGGCGCCGCCAAGGTCCGCGGCCTCGGCCGTCGTCGGCACGTCCACGCCGGCGGCGAAGACGCGGCCCTCGCAGCAGGTCGCCAGCGCCGTGGGGCGGCCGGCGTCTTCCTGGTGCGCGAGATCGTTCAGCGTCTTGAGCAGCGGCATCGGGTCCGGCGCCTTGCCGTCCTTGTAGCCCGTGAGGAAGGCGGGAAAGGAGTTGCCGAAATCGACTTCATTGGCGATGCCCCAGTTGGCGACCGAGGCATGGTTGTAGTTCTGGCGGATCAGCTCGCGCAGTTGCTGCTTGGCATTCTCGACCAGGGCGGGCGTCGGCTCCAGGGCGCCGCCCGTCGTCCAGGCCGAGACCAGGGGGATTTCGTCCCACAACACCAAGCCATACTTGTCGGCCAGGTCGTGGATCGTCTGGCCGTGCTGGTAGTGGGTCAGGCGAATGGAGTTGGCGCCCATCTCGCGCAGGATCGCCACATCCTCTTCGATGTCGGCGGGCGAAAGCGCCCAGCCCTTGCCCTCGCGATCCTGGTGGTAGCCCACGCCCCGCAAGCGATAGGGCTTGCCGTTCAGCAAGAAGCCCTTCTCCGGATCAAAACCCATTTGGCGCACGCCGAACGCCGAGGAGACGCGATCCAGCACCTTACCGTCGCGGCCGACCAGCTCGGTCTCGAGCCGATAGAGGTAAGGGTCGATCACCCCGTTCCAGAGGCGCGGGTTCGAGACCGACAAGGACAGCGTCGACTCCTGTCCGCCCTTGGTCGGAAGGCCGGCCGAGGCGATGGCCCGCGCCACGACCTTGCCATCGGCGTCGCGGAGGCGCGAGACCACGCGCACCGCCGCGGCGCGGCTCAGGTCGTTCCGCAGCCTCGCCTTGACCTCGATGACGGCCTTATCAGCGCTCAAGGCGGTGGTGCGGGCATAGACGCCGGAACCGCCGAAATCGAGCATGTCGAAGTGGACGGCGTTCGTCACCACCAAGCTCACCGGGCGGTAGAGGCCGCCGTGGACAAAGAAGTCTCCGGTCAGCGGCAGGTTGTCGACCGTCGGCGAGCCCGGCGCGGGCTTGCTGTTGTCCGCGCGCACGACCAGCAGGTTCTGGCCGTCGCCGCGCAGCGCGTCGGTGGCGTCGAGCCGGAAGCGTGAGAAGCCGCCCTGGTGCTCGCCCAGATAGACCCCGTTCAGCCAGACCTTGGCCGTGCGGCTGACCGCGTCGAACTGGAGATAGGCGCGGCGGCCGTTCAGCTTGGGCGCGGCGAAGGTGAGCCGGTACCAGCCCACGCCCTGGGTTTTGTTGATGTTTTCGGCCTTGTTCAGGCGCTCGACCGCACCGGGCTGATACAGCCCCACTCGGTTCCAGGTGTGCGGGACGCTGACACGCCGCCAGTTTTGATCGTCGAAGTCCGGGCGCTCGACGCCGCTCAGCGTGTCGTCCTGGCGAAACCGCCAGTCCTGGGCCAGCGGCGTTTCGATCCGGATCGGGCTGGCGATAGGCGCGGCCATGACGGCGGCGGGGGCGATGAGGGCGGCCATGGTCGTGGCCAGGAACAATCGTTTCATCGGCAAGCCTCCCACATCGCTCAATGGCGACTTTGGCGCGAGCTTAGCGACTAACGCTGAATCTGCCAGATCAATCTTCAAAATTGGTCAGTCAGCTTTCGTCCAGCGCGGATGAGTACCGAGCCCGCACGCCGGCGGCGGCGCGACGGGCCTCTTCCAGCGCCATCTCCTCGGTCGTGAACAGCAGGTGGTCCATGACGGCGGCCAAGTGCGCGCGCATGGCCGCTCGCGCCGCGTGGGGATCCCGGACCTTCAGCGCGTCAACGATGCGGCGGTGCTCGGCCACCACCGGGCGGATCTTGGCGCTGCGGGCCTTGTCGTGGAGCAGAGCACAGGCCGGAGAGGTGGAGCGCAGGCGCCACAACTCCTCGATCGTCAGCACGACCCCGGCGTTTCGCGTCGCTCGGGCGATGGTCATGTGGAATTCGCGATCGGCGTCCTCCGTCACCTTGGCGCGAAGATTCTCGGCGACCATCGCCTCCAGCAGCCCCTCAAGCTTGGCGATCTCCTCGTCGGTGATCTGCTTGGCCGCCAGGGCCGCCGCTTCACCTTCGAAAGCCAGGCGCGTTTCGGTGAGTTCGAAGGCGGTGATGGCGAAACCGGGGTGATCCTCCAGGCCGGGCAGCCGCCGGACATAGGCCCCCGAGCCCACTCGGATATCGAGATAACCCTGGACCTCGAGCGCGATCAGCGCCTCCCGCACGGCGGGGCGACTAGCGCCATACTCGGCGCAGAGCTCGCGCTCGGCCGGCAGGCGGCTGCCGATCGCATACCGTCCATCCACCAGGTCATCGAAGATATGGCGCGCCAATCGCTGGTAGAGGCGATCGCCGCTGATCGCGCCATCGTCGCCGGCTGACCGATCCGCCGCACCTTTCGCGCGAATTGCCACTCGACATCCTCCCCTTCGCCTCGACATCCGCCGCCCGCGCCAACCGCGCGCGGGCCGACGGGTCGGCGCGGGCGATTTTGCGCCGGCGCCGCGAAGATGTCAGGCAAAAAGAGGTTGACCCAAATTCATACGCCCCAAGAATTGGTCAGACAGATTGAGCGCGACCGGAAAGCCTGGCGCGAATAACAATCGGAGGGGAAATGAACAGGCGTCTTCTTTGGATGGCGAGCGCCGCGATGATCGCGGCGTCGGGACAGGCTTGGGCGCAAGCCGCTCCCAAGTCGGCCGAGCAAAATGTCGCGCTCGACGAGATCGTCGTCACGGCTCAAAAGCGCGAACAAAACCTGCAAGACGTGCCGGCCGCCGTCAGCGCGGTGACCAGCGAACAGCTGGAAGCGCGCAACGTGTCTCAAGTCACCGACGTGGTCCGCGTCTCGCCCAGCCTGACGGTCACTGAAAACACCAACGCCACCGGCAACAGCATCAACCTGCGCGGGATCGGCACCTTCTCGTTCAGCATCGGCATCGAGCCGAGCGTCGCGGTCGTGGTCGACGACGTCGCGCTGCTGCAACAAGCTCAAGCCTTCTCGGGCCTCAACGACATCGCCCGCCTCGAAGTGCTGCGCGGCCCGCAAGGCACGTTGTTCGGCAAGAACTCCGCGGCCGGCGTCATCAACATCGTGACGCAAAAGCCGACCAAGACCCTGAAGGGCTCCGTGGGCGGAACCCTGACCAGCGACGGTGAAAAGCGTGTCGAGGGGATGGTCTCCGGACCGATCTCGGACAAGGCCGGCTTCCGCCTCAACGCCTTCTATGGTGACCGTGACGGCTACATCAAAAACCTCAACACCGGCCACAAGCTGAACGGCGAGCGCGCCTACGGCGTGCGCGGGCGGCTGGAACTGGACCCGACCGAGAACCTGAACATCAGCCTGACCGCCGCGCACACCAATACCAAGACCGACGGTCAGGTGCGGACCTTCCAGAGCATCAAACCGGGCGCCAGCGCCTTCGGCGCGCCCCTGGCCCTTTCCGCCGTGGGCCTGACGCCCGGGGATGACAACTACAAGATCCGCCTCGACACCGAGCCGAAGAACACCAGCAAACAGACCACCCTGACGAGCCGCGTGAGCCTGGATCTGGGCGGCGCCAACCTCGTCTCGATCACGGGCTATCAGGACTGGCGCTTCCGCTTCCTGGAAGACCTGGACACCCTGGGCACGCCCACGCTGCTGAACAACGCCGACCCGACCAGCATCCTGCCGAAGGGCTCGACCGCCGGCGGTCCGTTCCATTCGACCAACTTCAGCCAGGAGCTGCGCTTGGTGTCGAGCGGCGTTCGCAAGCTCGACTACCTCTTCGCCCTGTTCTACGCCAACGGCGACTCCAACCGATCCTACGCCCGGGGCCCCAACGCCGCGACCAGCTGGGCGGCGACCGCCGGCACCAAGACCATGGCCGCCTTTACCCAGATGACCTACCACGTCGGCGAGAGGACCCATCTCGACGGCGGCCTGCGGTTCAACCACGAGGAAATTCAGGCCACCTTCATCAACACCACGCCGACGGCCAGCCCGCCCGCGAACAACGCCACGTGCCTGTCCGTCTGCGCGGGCAAGTCCAAGGACGATCACGTCACCTATAAGGTCGCGCTTCGTCAGGATCTGGCGCGCGACGTGATGGGCTATGCCTCCTTCTCGACCGGCTACAAGGGGCAAGGCTTCGACATCAGCACGGGCTTTAACCCCGGGCGGGCCGCCAATCCCGTCCGACCGGAGACCAGCAAGGCCTATGAGCTGGGCCTGAAGAGCCGCATCCTCGACAGACGCGTCCAACTGAACGTCACCGGCTTCCTGACGGACTTCACCGACTTCCAGGCCCAGGGCGGCGTCACCCAGCCGGACGGGACCATCGTGCCCCAGCTCAGCAATGTGGGCGCGCTCCGCAGCAAGGGCGTCGAGGTCGAGGTGTCCGCCAAGCCGGTCCGCGCCCTGCGCATCGACGCCTCGGCGGCCTATACGGACGCGACAATCCGCGAATTCGCCAACGCGCCCTGCTACACGGGTCAGACGCTCGCCCAAGGCTGCCGTCCGGTCGGCTCATCGAGCTTCCAGGACCTGTCGGGCAAGACTTTGGCCAATTCGCCGAAGTTCAAGTACTCGCTGGCCGGCGCCTATGACGTCGCGCTCCCGAGCATGCCCTTCGACGGCTTTGTGACGGCGGAATACACCCATCAGAGCGCGGTCATGCTTGATCTCTTGGGCGCGCCGATCTCTCGCCAGAAGGCCTATGGCGTCGTCAACGCCAGCATCGGCGTGGCGGGCCGCGACGAGGATGCTTATCGGGTGGCGCTGTTCGTCAACAACCTGTTCGATCAGCACTATGCGACGTCTCTAGGCTACACCGGTTCGTCGAACGCCGGTGGGGTGGCTCAGCTGCTGCCGCGCAATTCCAGGCGCTATGTCGGCGTGCGCGCCCGCATGGGCTTCTAGAGCGCGCGCGGCGCGCGGCGACCTGATCGCGTTTCTCCCCGGGACCGCCTCCCATGGATCCCGGGATCTTCGCCGCTCTGGCGACCGGCGGCGCGCCTTCGACGGCGCGCCGCCTTTTTGTCGAGGGCCGGCGCTGGGGGCTCGTCGGGCGAACAATTCCTGATAGACCAGGGGCGATGGACAAGAGCGGCGACAAGGGCGTTTCGATCAAGGACATCGCGCGGGAAGCCGGCGTGTCGATCGCCACTGTTTCGCGCGTCCTTAACCGTGGCGAAGGCGCCGGCCCCGAGGTTCGCAGTCGCGTTCTCGAGATCGTCGAGCGGCTGGGCTATCGGCCCAACGTCTCCGCGCGCGCCCTGTCGGGGCGGCGCAACTATCTGATCGGCGTGCTCTTCTTGCGCCTGGGCGGCTACCACTATCTTGGCGAGGTCCAGCTTGGGGCGACCCGGGCCTGCCGTCGGGCCGGCTATCACCTCCTCGTCGAGCAGATCGAGAGCGCCGACGGCATGCCCAGCCCCGAGGCGCTGGCCGCGTTCGTGCGCTCGGCCGCCTTCGACGGACTGATTCTGACGCCGCCGCTCTCGGATGATTCCCACCTGCTGGCCGCGATCGAGGATGCGGCGATCCCGTATGTCCGCCTGGCGCCCAACAGCGACGAGGCGCGCTCGCCCTATGTCTGGATGGATGACCAAGAGGCCGCTCGCGAGCAGACCTTGGCGCTCTGGGACTTGGGACACCGCCGCATCGCCTACATCGATGGGCCGGCGGGCCACCGCGCCGCGGTGCGGCGCAAGGCGGGCTATCTGGCCGCCATGGCCGAGCGGGGCGTGAGCGTCCCTAGCGCCTGGATCGCCCAAGGCGACTTCTTCGGCATGTCGGGCTTCAACGCGACCGAGGCCTTGCTGGCCCTGGAGCCGGCGCCGACCGCGATCTTCGCCGGCAACGACGAGATGGCCATCGGCGCGCTGGCCGCCGCGGCCAAGCACCGCGTCGCCGTGCCTGAACGCCTTTCCGTGGTCGGCTTCGACAACGCCCCGGGCGGCGAAACCTCTTGGCCGCCGCTTACGACCGTGCATCAACCCATCGCCGAAATGGCGGAGGCCGCGGTGGATATGCTGATCGGCGGGTTCGGAGACCGTCGCTTCCGGGCGCGGGTTCAGGAGCGTAAGCTCGACTACCGCCTGGTTCGACGCCAGTCCGCCGCGCGCGCCCCGTCTGACATCCATCTGGCTCCCTAGCAAAAAGATCACGTCGGCCTCCGCTGCACAAAAAGAGGCCTGACCAATTTCGATTGTTATAGAAAACGTTTTCGTTCGCGCGTAAAACGCTCTCATCCCCGCCGGAGAAGCGGTGGAGCACAGACCTCGCCAACAGGAGGTCGCAACCTTTAGGGGGAGCCCATGCCTTTCACGCCAAAGTTCGACACGAGCGGTCTGGCCTCTTTTACGTCAGCCGCGCCCGTGGTCGTCGCGACTGGACGGGTGGGCCATCACAAATCCGCCGCCCCCGCCGCGCGACCCGCGCGGGCGCTGTTGCTCGCCGCGAGCATGTCGGTGTTGGCGATGTCGAGCACCGCTCAGGCCGCCGTGTCTCCCGAGCTT